>NZ_JARETC010000005.1:0-298154 GCF_029077345.1 Arthrobacter sp. NQ4
GACACAACCAAAACCACCGGAAATAACGGTCATAATGGCTGCACAAAATTTGAAACCAGCTAAAAACACCAAACCACACCACAGGGGCGGCACGATTCGGCAAATTCAACCAATTACATACATAATCGGTATCAACAAACTTGGCACACTATTGAGTTCTCAAACAACAGACACACCCGGCACCACCCAAACCAACGTTCAGGATCGCTCCGGAGCAACTTTTCAAACTTACCGGCTGGCTTCCTGCGTGTCAAACCGGCGTCCGCGACCATCCTCAGCATATGCTTTGGGGATCGGTTTTCCGTCTGACTCCGTGGAGCAGCGCGGAAACAAACTCTACCACCACTCCTCCCGGATCGCCAGTCGGCCCTCGCGTGGTGTCCCGCAGGCAGCCGAAAGGCCCGGAATCACGCGGATTCCGGGCCTTTCGTGGATGACCGCCGTGGGGGTCAGCCAGCCGTTGATGCTCCCGGCTTGAAGTAGGACGCCCCGAGCGGAGGCAGCGTGACAGTCAGCGTCGCCGGCTGGCCATCCTGTCCTTCGTCCACTGCCTTCAGCTCGCCGTCGTTCAGTACACCGGATCCGCCGTAGGTGGTGTGGTCGGTGTTCAGGACCTCGGTCCAGGCCCCGGCAGTGGGGACACCCAGGGTGTAGCCGACATGCGGGGCGCCGGAGAAGTTGATGGCACAGACAACCGGGTTGCCGTCGGCGTCCCACCTGATGAAGGACAGGACGTTGCGGTCCGCGTCGCCACCGTTGATCCACTGGAAACCAGCCGGAACATTGTCCTGCGTGTACAGCGCCGGGGTGGACGCGTACAGCTCGTTGAGGTCCTTGGTGAGCAACTGCAGTCCCCTGTGTGCGGGGATGTCGGCGAGCCACCAGTCCAGGCCGTGCTGTTCAGACCACTCGGCTTCCTGGCCGAACTCGGTGCCCATGAAGATGAGCTGCTTGCCGGGGTGGGCCCACTGGTAGGCGAAGAAGGCCCGGAGGTTCGCCAGCTGCTGCCAACGGTCACCGGGCATCTTGCGGAGCATGGAGCCCTTGCCGTGGACAACCTCGTCGTGGCTGATGGGCAGCAGGAAGTTCTCCGTGAAGGCGTAGACCAGGGAGAACGTCACCGTCCCGTGGTGCCACCTGCGGTTGTAGGGGTCCTCGGAGATGTACTTGAGGGAATCGTGCATCCAGCCCATGTTCCACTTCAGGCCGAAGCCCAGGCCGCCGTGGCTGGTGGGCGCAGTAACGCCCGGGAACGCCGTGGATTCTTCCGCGATCATGACGGCGCCGGGGTGGGTCTTGTAGACGGTGGCGTTGACTTCCTGCAGGAAGGAGATGGCCTCGAGGTTCTCCCTGCCGCCGAAGCGGTTGGGCCGCCATTGTCCTTCCTGGCGTGAGTAGTCGAGGTAGAGCATGGAGGCCACCGCGTCCACGCGCAGGCCGTCGATGTGGAATTCCTCCAGCCAGTAGAGGGCGTTGGCCACCAGGAAGTTCCGGACCTCGGTGCGCCCGAAGTCGAAGATCAGGGTGCCCCAGTCGGGGTGTTCGCCAAGTGCCGGGTCCGAGTGTTCGTACAGGGGCTCGCCGTCAAACCGGGCCAGGGCCCAGGCGTCCTTCGGGAAGTGTGCGGGCACCCAGTCCAGCAGGACGCCGATTCCTGCCTGGTGGAGGGCGTCCACCAGGTAGCGGAACTCGTCCGGGTGTCCGAACCGGGATGTGGGCGCGAAGTAGGAGGTGACCTGGTAACCCCAGGAACCCCCGAACGGGTGCTCTGCGACGGGCATGAATTCCACGTGCGTGAATCCCAGCCACTTGACGTACTCCACCAGTTCCTTGGCGAGCTCGCGGTAGCCGAGGCCCAGGCGCCAGGATCCGAGGTGCACCTCGTACACGCTCATGGCGGAGTTGTGGGGATCGCGTTTGGCCCGCGCTTCCATCCATTCCTCGTCCTTGAACGCGTAGGAGGGTTCCACCACCCTGGACGCGGTCAAGGGGGGAACTTCGGTGCCGAACGCCAGCGGGTCGGCCTTTTCAACCCAGTAGCCGCCCCGGGTCAGGATTTCGTACTTGTAGCAGGCCCCCGCGGCGACGCCGGGGATGAAGACCTCCCACACGCCGGAGGAACCCAGGGAGCGCATGGAGTGTTCCCGTCCGTCCCAGGCGTTGAAGTCACCCTTGACGCGGACGGCCTGCGCGTTGGGGGCCCAGACGGCAAAGGACACACCGTTGACGTCTCCCAGCGCCGACTTGTAATGCCGGACATGGGCGCCGAGCACCTGCCACAGTTTCTCGTGCCGGCCTTCACCGATGAGGTGGAGGTCAACTTCACCCACGGTGGGCAGGTAGCGGTAGGGCTCGTCAACGGTCACCGGGTCCTTGCCCGGGTAGGCGACCGTGAGGCGGTAGTCGGGAACGTGCCCTTGCTCCAGCGGTTCCAGGACGGCAACCCACACGCCGTGGGCCTCGTGTTCCATGGGAACTTCACCGGCACGGGTGACCACGGTGACTGCTTCGGCGAGGTGCTTCACGGTCCGGATGGTGACGTGCCCATAGTCGTCCAGGTGCGCGCCCAGGACGGAGTGGGGGGCGTGGTGTTCACCGTTCGCGATCCTGCCCAGGGTGCCTTCATCCACGTGCAGGGGCACCCCCGGGCGGTCAGTTCGTGCTGAGCCAGTCATTTCGTTACCTTCCGATGCTGCACCGGCGGAGTCGCCGGCACCGTTACTGCCCAGGAGCCGCCTGGCGGCGTTTACTGGAATCGCCACCCAGTCGGGCCTGTTACGCATTTCATAAACAACTTCGTACAGCGCCTTGTCCAGCCACAATGCCACAAACAGCGGCGAGGTTTGGTCCACCGTTCCAGGAATGACCCCGGCGTACCCTGCCAGGAAGGCGTCGGCGCAGTCATCCACCCAGCTGTCCGGCACCTGGGCACCCTCCTGCTCGCGCTGGGCTGCGCCGGCGGCGTAGTCGAAGGAGCGCAGCATGCCGACGACGTCGCGCAGGGGCACGTCCGGCACGTTCCGTTCGGCGATGGGCCGCAGGGGCTCGCCCTCGAAGTCGAGGATGGCCCAGCGGGACCCGTCGCCCGACTGGCCGGTGACCTGGAGGATCTGGCCCAGGTGCAGGTCGCCGTGGATGCGCTGGAGGGGCCCCTCGGGTGCCTTGTCCAGGTTTGCCAGCAGGGCGTCCAGGGCATCGTCGTAAGGTCCGACGGCGGCACGCGCCTCCGCCCAGGCGGCCCGGACGCGCTGGGCAACGGCGGGTCCTGCACCCTTGCCGGGTTCAGGCCCGCTCGACTGCCCCAGGGCCTCCGCAAGGCGCTTGTGCACCGTGGCGGTGGCGGCGCCAAGGGCCCTTGCTTCCGCCGTGAAGTCCGTGCCCGAGCGGGCTGCGTCCACCGCCAGCCGCCAGGCATCGCGTCCACCGGCGAGGAATTCGTGGGCCACCGCAAGCTCACCCTGGACGTACCGGGTAGCTTGGCCGGTGCCGGTTGGGGTGTGGTTGCCGTGCCCCAGCCACTCGCCCCGGACCCAGCCGAGGGTGGCGGGGACTTCCGACGTCCCTGCCTTGGTCAGGGCCGCTCCCACCTCGATCTCCGGGTTGGTTCCGTCCGACAGGACCCGGAAGAATTTCACCATGGCGGCCGATTCGCCGTCGTCCACAATGACGGAACTGTTGGACTGCTCACCGGAGAGCACCTTCACGACGCCCTTCGCCGTGGGCAGGCGGTACGGTCCTTCCACGCGGAATCCCGTCGCGGTGCCGCTGTCCGCCTTTCCTTCCTGCCGAATGAGCTCCAGCCACGCGCCCACGAAGTCGGGGTCGTGGACGGCGTCGTACACCCAGGGGCGGGTGGGATCCATTCCTGCCGCTTCACCCACCAGCGCACGCTCCATGCCCCCTGCCGGCGCCGGCCGGAAGCTCAAGGGAACCTGGACGACGGCGGTGCGCTGACCGCCGTCGGGCCCCTGGGTGGTGACGTTGAGGAGGAATACGGCCAGCGCCGCGTGTCCGCTGGGGTCCGCCAGTCCCAGGCTGCCGGCCTGGGAGATGGCGAAATCGGGGGTTTTGACCGGGAACCAACGCTGCTGCGGCAGCCATTCCTTGAGCAGCGCGGTGAGGGCGGGAGTGAGGATTGGCTGGTTCATCTCAGTTCTCTATCGACAGGATGGGCATGGCCTGGGTGTACGGCGAGGACGGGTTCGACCCCGCCGAGCGCATCCGAAGCCAGAAGAAATCGTGGCTTCCGATGGTCAGGGTAAGGGTGCCGTCGTCGCCGATGCCGGGGAAGATCTGTCCGCCGAACACATCGCGGAGCCCCCGGCCTGCATATTCGGGGATCCGCAGCGTGGCAGCGACCGGATGCTGGGAGAGGTTGAAGGCACACAGGATGGTCTCGCCGTCTGCCCCGGCAGGGTTGGTGTCCGACAGTTCGCGCAGGTACGCCAGGACGGCGTCGTGGTCTGCTTCCACATGCTTGAAGCCGCCCAGTCCGAACGCCGGGTGGTTCTTGCGGACGCTGAGGATCTGCCGGGTCCAGCGCAGCAGGGACCCGGAGTGGGCAGCCTCAGCTTCGACGTTGGCCATGGCGTAGTTGTACACCAGGGACTGGATGGGCGGCAGGTACAGCTTGCCGGGATCGGCATGGGAAAAGCCGGCGTTCCGGTCCGGGTTCCACTGCATGGGGGTGCGGACGGCATCGCGGTCCTCCAGCCAGATGTTGTCCCCCATGCCGATCTCGTCGCCGTAGTACAGGAACGGGCTGCCCGGAAGCGAGAGCAGGAGGGCGTTGATCAGTTCGATCTCGGCCCGCGAGTTGTCGAGCAGGGGTGCCAGCCGGCGGCGGATGCCGATGTTGGCCCGCATGCGCGGGTCCGGGGCGTACCAGCCCAGCATTGCCGCACGCTCATCGGCGGTGACCATTTCCAGGGTCAGCTCGTCGTGGTTGCGGAGGAACGTGCCCCATTGCGCGCCCTCGGGGATGTCCGGGGTGTCGCGCATCGTTTCGATGATGGGCGCCGCCTTTTGGTCCCGCAGCGCGTAGTAGAGGCGGGGCATGATGGGGAAGTGGAACGCCATGTGGCACTCGGGTTCATCGACGGTGCCGAAGTATTCCACCACCTCGTTGGGCGGCTGGTTTGCTTCGGCGATGATCACGCGGCCGGGATAGCGTTCATCCACCATTTCCCGCAGCCGGCGGAGGAACTCGTGGGTGGCCGGAAGGTTTTCGCAGTTGGTGCCCTCCTCCTCGAAGAGGTAGGGAATGGCGTCCGCGCGGAAACCGTCAATCCCCTGGTCCAGCCAGAACCGGACAACGTCGAAGACGGCCTCGATCACCTTGGGATTTTCGAAGTTCAGGTCCGGCTGGTGGCTGAAGAACCGGTGCCAGAAGAACTGCCGGCGGATGGGATCGAACGTCCAGTTCGATTCCTCCGTGTCAACGAAGATGATGCGTGCGTCCTGGTATTTCTCGTCCGTGTCGCTCCAGACGTAGAAGTCGCCGAAGGGACCGTCCGGGTCCTTCCGGGATTCCTGGAACCAGGGGTGCTGGTCGGAGGTGTGGTTCAGCGGGAGGTCGATGATTACCCGGACGCCGCGGGCATGCGCTTCTGCCACGAGCCGCTTGAAGTCGCTGATGGTGCCGAATTCATCCAGGACCGAGTTGTAGTCGGAGATGTCGTAGCCGCCGTCCCGCAGCGGTGACTGGAAGAACGGGGGCAGCCAGAGGCAATCCACGCCCAGCCACTGGAGGTAGTCCAGCCGGTCGATGAGTCCGGAGAAATCCCCGGACCCATCGCCGTTGGCATCCGCAAAGGCCCGGACCAGTACTTCATAGAACACTGCCTTGCGGTACCACAGAGGGTCATGCTGAAGGCCAGGCGCATTTAGCTCGAACGTGCTCTTGGGAGTGAAGTGGCCGGAACTCTGCGGGTTGAAACTCACTGATGCATTCTCCTCACGCTCAGGATGTGGGCGGGCTCCACGTGCGGATCAAGCCGCACGTAGTTGAACTCGCCCCACTCCCAGCTTTGGCCGGAGATGAGGTCATCCACATAGAAGCCGCCGCCCGGGGTGATGTCCTGCGGGTCCAGTTCGAGGGCCGCCAGGTCCAGGGAGACGCTGCACTCCTTGGTGACGTGCGGGTCCACGTTGACCACCACGATGATGGTGTCCTTGGAGCCGTCGGGAAGGGTCTTGTGCTTCGAGTAGACAACAGTGGAGTCGTCGGTGCTCTGGTGGACCGTGAGGTTCTGCAGGTCCAGCAGCGCGGGGTGGTCCCGCCGGATGTGGTTCAGCCGGGTGATGTACGGGGCCAGCGTGCGTCCGGACTCGGCGGCGGCGTCCCAGTCGCGGGCCTTGTACTCGAACTTCTCGTTGTCGATGTACTCTTCCGCACCGGGCCGGGCAACGTGTTCGTACAGTTCATAGCCGGCGTAGACGCCCCAGAGCGGGCTTCCGGTGGCGGCCAGGACAGCCCTGATCCGGAACGCTGCCGGTCCGCCGTACTGCAGGTATTCCGTGAGGATATCCGGGGTGTTGACGAAGAAGTTGGGCCGGAAGAACGCCGGTGATTCGTGGCTGACTTCCTCGAAGTAGGTCTCGATTTCCTTCTTGGTGTTGCGCCACGTGAAGTACGTGTAGGACTGCTGGAAGCCGGCCCTGCCCAGGGCGTGCATCATGGCCGGGCGGGTAAAGGCTTCGGCCAGGAACACAACACCTGGTTCGGCTTTTTCCACTTCCGCAATGAGCCATTCCCAGAACCACACGGGTTTGGTGTGCGGATTATCCACGCGGAAAATCTTTACGCCGTGGCTGACCCACAGCAGCACGATCCGCAGAATTTCCCGGGAAAGTCCTTCCGGATCATTATCGAAATTGAGCGGAAAGATGTCCTGGTACTTCTTTGGCGGGTTTTCGGCGTAGGCAATGCTGCCGTCCACCCTGGTGGTGAACCATTCCGGATGGGACTGCACCCACGGGTGGTCCGGGGCGGCCTGGAGTGCGAGGTCCAGGGCTACCTCCAGGCCCAGTTCGTTGGCACGCGCCACGAAGGCGTCGAAGTCCTCGAAGGATCCGAGGTCGGGGTGGATGGCGTCGTGGCCACCTTCCTTGGCTCCGATGGCCCAGGGTGAGCCGGGATCATTGGGGCCGGCCACCAGGGTGTTGTTGGGTCCCTTGCGGAACTGCACGCCGATGGGGTGGATGGGCGGCATGTAGAGGACGTCGAAGCCCATGGCTGCCACGGCGTCCAGCCGTTTGGCGGCGGTACGGAAGTTACCTGACGTCCAGGCGCCGGTGTTGTGGTCCTTTACGGCGCCTTCGGACCGGGGGAAGAACTCGTACCAGGCGCCCCGCCCGGCCCGGTCCCGCTCCACCAGGAGGGGGTATTTTTCAGAAAGGGTGACGAGTCCCCGGATGGGCTGGCGGGACACGATGTCCGCGACTTCCTGGCTGAACCCGGCCCCAAGCCGTTCCTCCGTGCTGCGGGACTGGTCGCCCAGGACCTCCGAGGCATGCCGCAGGGCTGCCCGGTCCACCTCGTCCCGGAAGTCCTCTGCGGACGCTTCGCCCAGCAGTTTGGCACCTTCGGCGAGCATGAGTTCGACGTCGACTCCGGCGTCGATCTTCACTTCGGCGTTGTGGTGCCAGGTGCCGTAGCGGTCGTGCCAGGCTTCGATGACAAAAGACCAGTTCCCCGTTTCCGACGGCGTGAGCACGCCTTCCCAGCGGTCCGTGCCCATGCCACGTTCCCCGCGCGGTGGCGCAAGCCGGACGCGCTGGCGCTCGGCGCCGGAGGGGTCAAGGAGCACGGCGCTGACGCCGAGCTGGTCATGCCCCTCGCGGAAGGCGGTGGCGCCCACGACAATGGCTTCGCCGGGCAGGGCCTTGGCCGGGAATTTGCCGCCCTCGACGACGGGCTGCACGGCAGTGATGGGAAAACGCCCAAACCGCAAGTCCTCGGTGATACTGCGCTGGGGCATTTTGGTGGATGCGGCACTGGTTCCTGAGTTAGTCGTCACAGGCTCGACGTTAGCGAGAAATGACCCGGATTGCTAAGCCTGCTCCCTAAAATCGCCGTGCCGCGGCCTAATTTCTTCATGCCCCTGTCATTTACCCAAAAGAAACCGAAAGCTGGTTCCGGCCGCGCATGTTGTCGGTTAGTGTGACGCAGGTGAAGGCAATCCGCAGGTTTACGGTCCGTACAGTCCTCCCCGAACCCATTCGGCCTTTGGCCAGGCTGGCCAGCAATTTGCGGTGGTCCTGGCACCGCCCCACCCGGGAGCTTTTCGCCGGGCTGAACCCGCGGCTGTGGGAGGAAAGCGGGCAGGACCCCATCGGTTTCCTGGGCATGGTCAGCCGGGAGGAATTCCAGCAGCTCGCCGCGGACCAGTCGGTGGTGGACCGGGTGCGCGCCGCAGAACAGGACCTTGACCGGTACCTCCAGGAACCGCGCTGGTACCAGGGCCTGGGCCCGGATGCACCCGCCTCCATCGCCTACTTCTCCCCCGAGTTCGGCATCACCGAGGTCCTCCCCCAGTACTCGGGCGGCCTGGGAATCCTCGCCGGCGACCACTTGAAGGCTGCCTCGGACCTCGGCGTCCCCCTGATCGGGGTGGGCCTGCTGTACCAGGCGGGCTACTTCAAGCAGTCACTGTCCCGCGACGCGTGGCAGCAGGAGACCTACCCCGTCCTGGATCCGGACGGCCTGCCGCTGACCCTGCTCCGGGAACCCTCCCCCGACGGCAACGGCAAGGCCCTGGAGGTCTCCCTTCCCCTGCCCAACGGGCGCCGGCTGCTGGCACACATCTGGCGGGCCGACGTCGGACGCGTTCCCCTGCTTCTCCTGGACTCCAACGTGCCGGGCAATGACGACGCCGCCCGCAGCATCACCGACCGTTTGTACGGCGGAGGCGGCGACCACCGGCTGCAGCAGGAGCTGCTGCTGGGGATGGGCGGGGTCAAGGCCCTGCGCGCCTTCCAGAAGCTGACGGGCAGCGCCGCGCCGGAGGTGTTCCACACCAACGAAGGCCACGCGGGGTTCCTTGGCATCGAGCGCATCCAGGAACTGATGTCCGGCGAACAGGCCCTGACATTCGACGAAGCACTCGCCGCCGGGCGGGCCTCCACCGTGTTCACCACGCACACGCCGGTGCCGGCCGGCATCGACAGGTTCGAGATTAACCAGATCAGCCATTTCTTCCAGGCCGGACTGGCTCCGGACGTGCCCGTGGACCGTGTCCTGGAATTGGGACGGGAGAACTACGCGGACGGTAACCCGGCCGTGTTCAACATGGCGGTCATGGGCCTGCGCCTGGCCCAGCGCGCCAACGGCGTGGCCAAGCTCCACGGCGAGGTGTCGCGCGGCATGTTCTCCGCCCTCTGGCCGGGCTTCGACCACTCCGAGGTGCCCATCACCTCGGTCACCAACGGCGTGCACGTGCCCACCTGGGTGGACAGCCGCATCTCCAAGCTCGCCCGCGACCAGTTTGGCAGCGAGGCCGAAGCGCTGGGCAAATGGGACCTGGCCTACAACGTCAGCGACGCCGACGTTTGGGCGCTGCGCCGCGAGATGCGCGCTGCCCTGGTGGAGGACGTCCGCCGCAGGCTGCGGGCGGCCTGGAAGAAGCGCGGCGCGGCGGACGCAGAGCTGGGTTGGACAGACAACGTCCTGGACCCGGACATCCTCACCATTGGCTTTGCCCGCCGCGTGCCCACCTACAAGCGGCTGACCCTGATGCTGCGGGAACCGGCGCGGTTGAAGGCGCTGCTCCTGCACAAGGACCACCCCATCCAGCTGGTTATCGCCGGCAAGTCGCATCCTGCCGATGACGCCGGGAAGAAAATGATCCAGGACCTGGTGCGGTTCACGGATGATCCGGAGGTCCGGCACCGCATCGCGTTCCTGCCCAACTATGACATCGCCATGGCCAGGACCCTGTTCCCGGGCTGCGACGTCTGGCTGAACAATCCGCTGCGTCCGCTGGAGGCCTGCGGCACGTCGGGCATGAAGGCAGCCCTGAACGGCTCGCTGAACCTTTCCGTCCTGGACGGCTGGTGGGATGAGATGTACGACGGCGAGAACGGCTGGGCGATTCCCACGGCCAACAACGACGCTTCCCCCGAGGAGCGGGACGACATCGAGGCGGCGGCGCTGTACGAGCTGCTGGAAACACAGGTGGCGCCGCGCTTCTACGGCGGAACGGTGTCCGAAGGCGCTGGTGCTGCGGGGCCCTCGACCACGCGGAGCGAGAAGGTGCCCACGCACTGGGTGTCCATGATCAAGCACACCCTCTCGCACCTCGGCCCGGCCGTGTCCGCTGAGCGCATGCTCCGCGACTACGTGAACATCCTGTACCGCCCCGCCGCGGAAGCGGGACGCAGCGCCACTGCCAACTCCTACGCCCAGGCCCGTGCGCTGGCATCCTGGTCCGCCAAGGTACGCGGCGCCTGGCCACAGGTCCACGTTGAGCACGTTGATTCGGTGGGGGTATCCGAGGATCCGCAGATCGGTGACACGCTCCAGGTCAACGCCTACGTGGCGCTGAACGTCCTCACCCCGGAGGACGTCTGCGTCGAGGTGGCCTACGGCCGGGCCGAGGAGAACGACGCCCTTGCCGACATCACCATGATGGAGCTCCAGGTGAAGGAAGACCTGGGCAGCGGGCGGCACCTGTTCAGCGGCTCCCTGGTCATCGACCGCTCCGGGCCGTTCGGTTACACGGTCCGCGTCCTGCCCCGGCATGATGCCCTGGCCTCCAAGGCGGAGCTCGGGTTGATCGTCAACGCTTAGCCCATTGCGGATAAGGACCGGCAGGCCTGCTTCCTGGCAGGCCTGCCGTTCCGTTTAAGGAAGCACCGCGGTCACTTAAAGAAGCACTGCGGTGACGGCCAGGTCCTTGCCCGCATACCGTTCCGCGTCCTGCAGGATCTCGCACAGGATGCCGAACGATCTGTCGGCGCGGAACGGCGCCGCCACCTGCCACAGGACCGTGACAGGCGGGGTACCGTTTTCGCTGATGCTGTCCGCAAAGTCGTGGAGCGAGTCGTTCAACGCATCCAGGTTCACGCCGTAGTGCTCGGGAAAATCCAAAACCTCGCCGAAGGTTTCCAGGACGGCGCGCTTGCTGTCCGCCGGGGGAACCACCACGCTGCGGCGCCCGGCGTCGGCCACCTGTTCCTGCAGTTCTTCAAGGGTCCAGGTGTCGCCGGAGAAGATTTTCATGGTTGTGCTAGCTGCCTTCCGCTATGTACTTGAACGTTGCGTAGTGATCGCCGGTGTAATACTTCTCCCCGCCATTGCCCGCCACGATGCGCCGTGCACCCCGGTCCGGTTCACCGGGGGTGGGGACGGTGTACTCGCGGTAGTAGCCGCGGTCCCTGGCTGGGAGGACCCGCTCGAAGTTTCCGAACACCTGGTCATCCTGCCCGTACTGGAACGGGCCGCCCGCCCGGATCAGCGCCAGCACCCGGCGGCCCTCCACCGGCAGCGCGGATTCCCTGATCTCCGGGAGGCTGGACGGGTTGGCTCCCCGGTGGGGCGCTGACTGCTTCGCTGCCGGGGACGTGGCCGTTCCAGCCGGAGTGGACGTGCGGCTGGAACCAGCGTCCGGCGTCGTGCCGTCCGTCTGCCCGCCCAGCAGCCCGGCACCGCCGAAGGCCACCATGGCCAGGACCACCAGGGTGGTGAGGAGCAGCGGGAGGATGGAGCGGTTGCGCATTCGGGATTACCTGCCGGATGGGTGGACTGGCGTCTGGTGATGCTGTAGCTACGTGCGGTAAATGCTGATGGAGTTGGCCTCGGCCAGGTCGACGTCCCCGGCAGCCACCTGGATGCCCTGCCGCTGCTTGTGGCGGGGTGAGGTGGTCAGCCGGAGCTCGAACAGGCTCGGAGCCGGCCGTCCGGCGTCGGGCAGGGTGACCTGGACGTCATGGGCGCCTCCGTTGACCACCACCAGCCCGGCAAGGTCGCCGCCGTCGTCGCGGAGCAGGAGCTGCAGGACGCGGTGGTGCGGATCGTTCCAGCGCTCGGCGGACATGGGCTGGCCGTGCTGGTCGAACCAGTAGAGGTAGGACTGTTCATCCCGGACCGGGAAATCATGCGGCTGGGCGGCCAGGAACTCCTTGCGCAGCCGGATGTACCGCTTGGTACTGCGCAGCATCTCGTGCGCCTCCGGTGTCAGCGTCCAGTCCAGCCAGGTGATGGCATTGTCCTGGCAGTAGGCGTTGTTGTTCCCGTGCTGGGTCCTGGCCAGCTCGTCCCCGGCAGTGATCATGGGAACGCCGAGCGAAACCATCAGCGAGGCCATCAGGTTGCGCCGCGACTGCGCACGCTGTGCCAGGATGGCGCTGTTCTCGGTGGGACCCTCCACGCCGTGGTTGTAGCTGCGGTTGTCTCCGTGCCCGTCCCGGTTCTCTTCGCCGTTGGCCTCGTTGTGCTTGCGGTCGAAGGACACGAGATCGTTCATGGTGAAGCCGTCATGGGCGGTGACGAAGTTGACCGAGGCCAGGCGCGAGCGGCCGGACACCTGGAAGAGGCCTGCGGAACCGGACAGGGCGTCGGCGAGTTTCGCCATCGTCCCGCCGTGCCCGCCGGAATCGATGGCCGCGCGGTCTGCCAGCCAGAAGGTCCGGACAGCATCGCGGAAGTGGTCGTTCCAGTCGACCCACCCCCGGGGGAACCGGCCCGTCTGCCAGCCTCCGTAGCCAATGTCCCAGGGTTCGGCAATCAGCTTGACCCCGGACAGGACGGGATCGGCGGCGACGGCGGTGAGGAAGGGGTGATGGGGGTCGAACTCGTTCGCGGCGTTGCGGCACAGCGTGACTGCCAGGTCGAACCGGAAACCGTCGATGTGGAACTCGTCCACCCAGTACCGGAGGGAGTCGGTCACCAGCTGGACCACATGCTGGTCCCCGAAGTTGAGGGAGTTGCCGCAGCCGGTGGTGTCGAGGTACTTGCCGTGGCCGTCCACCCGGTAGTAAGTGCCTTCGCCGAGGCCGCGGAAGCTCAGGACAGGGCCGTCCGCCGTGCCCTCGGCCGTGTGGTTGTACACGACATCGAGAATGACTTCCAGCCCGGCGGCGTGCAGTGCCTTCACCATGGCCTTGAACTCGTCCTGGACCGCCTGCGGGCCCGCTTCCTGGGCTGCGCGGGTGGCGTAGCCGGGGTGCGGGGCGAAGAAGGCGGCGGTGTTGTACCCCCAGTAGTTGCTGAGGCCCAGGTCCTGCAGGTGTGGCTCGTCGATGTGGAAGTGGACGGGCAGGAGCTGGACTGACGTAATGCCCAGGCCGGTGAGGTGCTCGACGACGGCGGGGTGGGCCAGGCCGGCATAGGTGCCCCTGAGCTCCTCCGGCACGTCGGGATGGAGCATGCTCTGGCCGCGGACATGCGCTTCATAGACGATCGTGTTGCGCCACGGCAGGCGCAGCCGTTCGTCTGTTTCCCAGTCGAAATCGACGGCGGTGCGGACGCTGGTAAGGAAGCCATCCTGCTGGTCCACTCCCCTGCCGTATGGGTCCAGCAATAGGGGCTGGCGGGCGGAGCCGTTGCCTGCCGGAAGCTCCGGCGGCAACGGCTGGCTGTCCGACGTCGGGCGGAAGCCGTAGCGCGATCCGTAGGGCAGGTCCTCCACGATGCCGTGGTGGACCCCCTTGGTGATGTTGGGCAGGGTCTGGGTCCGCCATTGGCCGCCGGGAGGGCAGTAGGCGATGTCCAGGCTGGCGACGCCGGGGGCGAAGCAGGCAACGTTGGCGCGTCCGCCGGCGTGGTGGCGGGTACCGCCGGAATCAGCGCGCGGGACGCTGACACCGAGGGGAACGGCCGTGGAGGCGTCCATGGTGGAAGCGGTGTCGAAAAGCGGCATGACCATCACCTAAATAGTAGCGGTCAGCGGCACTTGACCTGCCCATACGCGCCTGCGGCGCCGGGAACCCACCCGCGGATTACGGACCCGTGAAACTATCCGGCCGCGCGCTGGCGGGAAACCTCGTACAGCGAGATTCCCACAGCCATCGAAGCGTTCAGGGATTCCATGGCGGAATCGATGGGGATGGAGACGATCTGGTCGCAGTTTTCCCGCACCAGGCGGCTCAGGCCCTTCCCTTCCGAGCCCACCACGATGCACACCGGTTCGGTGGCCAGGGTGAGATCGGGCAGTGAAACGTCGCCGTCGCCGTCGAGCCCCAGGACATAGATGCCCATGGTCTTGAACTGCTTGAGGGCGTTGTTCAGGTTGGAGGCGCGGGCCACGGGCACGCGGACGGCCGCGCCGGCGCTGGTTTTCCAGGCCGAGGCGGTAACGCCCACGGAACGGCGCTCGGGCACGATGACGCCGTGGCCGCTGAAGGCGGAGACGGAGCGGATGATCGCACCCAGGTTCCGGGGGTCGGTGATGCCGTCCAGGGCCACGAAGAGCGGCGCGTTGGCGATGTGCCCCTTCTTCCACTTGTCCACGGTTTCCTCGGCCAGCTCGTAGGCGTCCAGGTACTCGTAGGGCGGGATCTGCAGCACCAGGCCCTGGTGGACGGCGTCATCCGTCATCCGGTCCAGTTCAGGCTTGCCCGTCTCCAGCAGCGGAATGCCGCGTTCGGCGGCGAGCTTCAGGGATTCCTTGACCCGGTCGTCCATTTCGATGCGGATGGCAACGTGGAGGGCCTTCGCGGGGATGCCGGCGCGGAGCGCCTCGACCACGGAGTTGCGCCCGGTGACTACTTCCTCGGTGGCGCGGCCCTTGGGGCCGGACTTGGCGGCGCCGGCGCTGCGGGCACCGGTCCCGCGCTTCGCAGCGGACCGCTCGGAAAGCTGCCGTGCCTTGTGCGCCTTGTGGTACACGCGGTCCTCGGCTTTGGGCGTGGGGCCCTTGCCCTCGAGGGCCTTGCGGCCATGGCCACCGGTTCCGACGGTTGGGCCCTTCTTCGCTTTAACCGATCGGCGACCATTGTTGGCCATGATGTTCCACCCTTGATTGTGCTGACTGAATCTGCATACCAGTCTACTGACCCGAAAAAAATCGGGGGCAGCGGCCTGTTCAGTCCCGCTTGAGGCTCCAGGTGGCGCCGTCCGGACCGTCCTCCACGACGACCCCGGCTTGGTTGAGGGTGTCCCGGATGGCATCGGACCTTGCCCAGTCCTTGTCGGCGCGGGCAGCCGCCCGGGCGGACAGCTGCGCCTCCACCAGAACGCCCAGCGCCTCGGCTTCACGCGTGCTCACCGCCGCGGAGCCTGCCACGGCGTTCAGGCCCAGGACCCCGGTCATGAGGATGACGGCGTGCATCGCGTTCCGGGCAGCGTCGTCGTCACCCTCGGCGAGGGCTGTGTTGCCCGCCCTGACGGTTTCGTGCAGGGCGGCCAGGGCGCGCGGGACGTTGAGGTCGTCGTCCATTGCTTCGCAGAAGGCATCCACGGCTGCGGACGATGAACCGTGGGGGCCGTCCGCGAGGCCCGTGTCGCCGTCGAAGCGCGCCGCAGCCTTGGCCAGGAATCCGTCAATGCGTTCGACGGCGGCGGCGGCCTCCTGCAGGGACGTCGGGCGGTAGTCCAGGATGGACCGGTAGTGCGCCTGCCCCAGGTAGTAGCGGACCACGCGGGGCGGGGCGAGTTCCAGCATTTCCGCCGGGCTGATGGTGTTGCCAATGGACTTGGACATCTTTTCGCCCTGGTAGGTCACCATGCCGTTGTGCATCCAGAAGTTGGCGAACGGGTGTCCGGCCGCCTGCGACTGCGCCATCTCGTTTTCGTGGTGCGGGAACCGCAGGTCCAGTCCGCCCCCATGGATGTCGAAGGCGGTGCCGAGGTACTTGGTGACCATGGCGGAGCACTCAAGGTGCCAGCCGGGCCGTCCGTTACCCCAGGGCGAGGACCAGCTGGCGGTGGCCGGCTCTCCTTCTTTGGAACCCTTCCACAGCGCAAAGTCGCGGGGGTCCTTCTTGCCTCGGGGATCGGCGTCGGGCGCTGCCTGCATGTCGTCGATGTTCTGCCGGGTCAACGCGCCGTACTTGTTCCAGGAGCGGACGTCGAAGTACACGTCGCCCGAGTCATCCAGGGCCGGGTAGGCGTGGCCGCGGTCGATCAGCTGCTGGATCAGGGCGTGCATCTCCGGAATGTGGCCGGTGGCCCTGGGTTCGTAGGTGGGGCGCGAAACACCGAGGGTGTCGTAGGCCTTCAGGAACTCCTGCTCGTAGCGGTACGCCAGGGCCCACCATTCTTCGCCGGCTACTTCTCCGGGTTCCGGGCTGAAACCGGGGGCGAAGGAGGCCTCGGACTTGGCCAGGATCTTGTCGTCAATGTCCGTCACGTTGCGGACAACCGTGACGCGCAGGCCCCGGTACTGCAGCCAGCGGGTGAGCTGGTCGAACGCGATGGCTGAGCGGATGTGGCCGACGTGCGGCATCCCCTGGACCGTGGCTCCGCAGTAGTAGAGGCTGACCTTGCCCTCGACGAGGGGGACGAAGTTCCGGACTTCGGCGGAGGCAGTGTCATAGAAGCGCAGGGTCACCGCTCCAGACTAACTGATGGGCCCGGCCACCTCACGGGCGTGGGGGCTGCGGATACACCAGGGCGGTGGCTACGGCGGAGATGCCCTCCCCGCGCCCGGTGAATCCCAGGCCGTCACTGGTGGTTGCGGTGACGCCGACGTGGGCGCCTGCCGCCTCGCTCAGGACCTTTTGCGACTCTTCCCGGCGGGGCCCGAACTTGGGCCGGTTGGCCACGAACTGCACGGCCACGTTGCCGATCTCGAACCCGGCCGCCCTGACGATCCGTGCGGCCTCGGCGAGGAGGGTGGCACCGGACGCTCCGGCGAATTCCGGACGGTCCGTACCGAAGTGGGTGCCGAGGTCGCCGATGCCGGCGGCCGAAAACAAGGCGTCAGCGGCGGCATGGGCCACGGCGTCGCCGTCGGAGTGTCCGGCGAGGCCGCGTTCGCCGGGCCAGAGGAGGCCGCCGAGCCACAGCGGACGGGGGGAATCCTCCGGGGCGTACGCATGGACATCGATTCCCACGCCCGTGCGCGGAAGGACCACGTCCGGGCTCATCCTTCCACCCAGCGGGCACCAAGCGGACCCTCAAGGAGCCCTTCGGCGAAGATGAGGTCCAGGGGGGTGGTGATCTTCAGGGATTGTGTGGACCCGCGGACTGCATGGACCGGGGTACCCAGCATCTCCACGAGCATCGCGTCATCGGTGACCGCTGCGGCCTGCTGGCCGTCCAGGCCCTGCGCCGCCTCGTGCGCCTTCAGCAGGGTGCCGATCGTGAAGCCCTGCGGAGTCTGCACTGCCCGCAGTTCCTCGCGCCGGGCGGTCCCCGTGACGACCTCGGGGGCAAGCGCCGTGTCATCGCCGGCCGTGGCCGCCACGGTTTTGACCGTGTCCACCACCGGGAGCACGGGAATGACCGCGGCGGCGCCGGCAACGAGGGAGTCGCTGACGCGGTGGAAGACGGATTCGGGGGTGAGGGCCCGTGCGGCATCATGGACCAGGACGGCCTCGATGCCCTCCATGAGTGCGGCAATCCCGGCGCGCACGGACCCGGCCCTGGTGGATCCGCCGTCGACAACAGTCAGGAGGGGGCCGCCGTCGGCAAGTTCCTCCCGGAAGTCGTCGCACAGCCGGCGCAGGTCCTGGTCGCCGGCGGGCAGCGCGACGCACACCTGAGTGGCCACACCGGACGCGACAATGCCGCGCAGGGCATGCATCAGGATTGGTTCTCCGCCCAGCGGAACGGCTGCCTTGGGCATGCCGTAGCCGAGGCGCTGCCCGGAACCTGCGGCAACCACGATGACCGCTGTGACCAGGCGCGTGGGTGATTCACTCATGCGGACTAGCCTACGACGCCGCCACTTCCGATGGGCGATTTAGGCACCGCCGCGGTGGGCCCAAAAAAAGAAGCCCCGGCGGCACTTGCGTGCAGCCGGGGCTAAATTCTTAGGAAGCCAGGACCTCGTCGAGAACGCTTGCAGCCTTCTCCTCGTCGGTCTTTTCAGCCAGCGCCAGTTCTGAAATCAGAATCTGGCGGGCCTTGGCCAGCATTCGCTTCTCGCCTGCGGAAAGGCCCCGGTCGTGATCCCGGCGCCACAGGTCGCGAACAACCTCTGCCACCTTGATGACGTCACCGGAAGCAAGCTTCTCCAGATTTGCCTTGTACCTGCGTGACCAGTTGGTGGGCTCCTCGGTGAACTCGGCGCGGAGCACATCGAACACGTGCTCCAGGCCTTCCTTGCCCACTACGTCCCGGACCCCAACAAGGTCAACGTTCTCTGCTGGAACTTCAATGGTCAGATCACCCTGAGCCACCTTGAGCTTGAGATACATCTTCTCTTCGCCCTTGATGGTGCGCATCTTGATTTCTTCAATCTTCGCAGCACCGTGGTGAGGGTAAACTACTGTCTCGCCGACCTCAAATACCATGTGGACATTTCCCCTTTCCCGCAGACCAGTTTATCACGATTCAGGCATATGACCGGCCGGAGAAAGGGCTCCCAACCGCGAAAATACGCGGGAAAACGGCCCAATCAACCCCCTCCACCCCCTTGACGGATGCGCTGATTAGTGCATCAGGTGAGCGCTCCCACGGGGGATGTGACACCGCCGAATCCTCGTTTGCCCCTCTTTGCCGATAGGCTATGGCTGAAAAAGACTTCAAATTTCTCGAGGAGTACGTGACGTGCGTTCCACTGCGATGAACCGGGCCCAGCGCGGCAAACTGGCACTGACGGCTGCTGCCCTTGGCGCCAGCCTGCTGACCGCGGGCTGCGGTTACATCACGCCCCAGCAGACCAGCCATCAGTACTCCGCCTCGGACGGCATCCGCGCAGACCTCGGTCCGCTGCAGCTGCGGAACATCCTCATCGTCTCCACCGGCGAGAACGAGCCCGGCCGCCTGATCGGTGCCGTCTACAACTCCTCCTCCAAGGACGTGAAGCTGACCGTCAACGGTGCGAAGGGCTCACAGACCGAGGTCTCGGTGAAGGCCAACTCCTCCACCATGCTGACCGAGAAGACCGACGCGGCCATCCTGAGCACCACCGGCGGCAAGCCGGGCTCCCTGGTGGACGTCAAGATCAGCGAGAACGGCACCAACGTCAGCAGCACGGTCAAGGTTCCCGTCCTGGACGCCACCCTGCAGGAGTACAAGGACTACGTCCCCACCCCGAGCCCCTCGGCGACGCCCACGCCGTCGTCCTCTTCTTCCGCAGGTGCGGGCGCAACGTCCTCCGCCGGCGCAACCTCCGGCGCCACGGCAACGGCAACCGCCACCACCCGCTAAAGCGGGCGCTGCAAGCAGCGGACACCAAAAGGGAGGAGCCATGCGGCTCCTCCCTTTTTGCGGTATTTGGCGATGCTGCCTTACGGCTCGAACTTGTAGCCGAGGCCGCGGACAGTCACCAGGTAACGGGGGGCCGAGGGGTCCGGCTCGATCTTGCCGCGGAGGCGCTTCACATGGACGTCCAGGGTCTTGGTGTCGCCAACGTAGTCCGAGCCCCACACACGGTCGATCAGCTGCCCGCGCGTGAGCACCCGGCCCGAGTTGCGCAGGAGCATCTCCAGAAGCTCGAACTCCTTCAGGGGAAGGAGGACCTGCTCGCCGTCCACGCTCACCACGTGCCGTTCAATGTCCATGCGGACGGGCCCGGCCTGGACCGTGGCGGAGATCAGTTCCTCAGGTTCTCCCTGGCGCCGCAGGACAGCCCGGACGCGGGCCACCAGTTCACGGGATGAGTAGGGCTTGGTGACGTAGTCGTCGGCGCCGAGTTCCAGGCCCACCACTTTGTCGATTTCCGAGTCCTTGGCGGTCAGCATGATCACGGGGACGCTGGAGCGCTGCCGGAGCTGGCGGCACACCTCCGTGCCGGAAAGCCCGGGGAGCTGCAGGTCCAGCAGCACCAGGTCGGCGCCGTTGCGGTCGAATTCGGTAATGGCGTCCAGCCCGTTGTCCACCACCTCAACCTCGAACCCTTCTTTGCCCAGCAAATAGGACAAGGGATCGCTGAACGACTCCTCGTCCTCAACAATCAAAATCCTGCTCAAGCGCTAGCTCCTCGTTCTGTTGCGCCGGCGGCGCGGGGTACTTGGGTCAGAGTGGCCTGTTCGGGCGCCCCGTGCGCCGGCCCCGGAGCCGGTGCAGGTGCCGTTGCGGCGGAAAGGGACAGCCCGGCGTCGCCGTCCTGCCCTTCCATCTCGGGCAGCCGGAGGGTGAAGGTGGATCCCTGCCCGGGCTGGGACCACAGCGTCACCTCGCCGCCATGGTTCGATGCCACGTGCTTGACGATGCTCAGGCCAAGGCCCGTGCCGCCCGTCTGGCGGGAGCGGGCGGCATCCACCCGGTAGAAGCGCTCGAAGACGCGTTCCTGGTCCTCCGGCGAGAGCCCGTCCCCCTGGTCGGTCACGGAGATGGAGACCAGGCCGTCCCGGGACCGGACGCCGATGCCAACGCGGGTGTTCGGGGGCGAGTAGCGAATGGCATTGTCGATGAGGTTCCGCAGTGCGGTGACCAGGAGGTCCTGGTCCCCGAACACCTTGCCTTCGGTGCGGCCGCCCACCACGATGCTGATGTTCTTGCTTTCGGCGGGCAGCTGGGACCGGTCCACGGCTTCGGCGATGACGGCGTTGATGTCCACGGGGCCGCCCTGCTGCGTCACGCTGGCGCCCTGCAGGCGGGAAAGTTCAATGATGTCCTGGACCAGGGCGGCCAGTCGTGCGGATTCCTTGTGCATGCGCTTGGCGAAGCGGCGCACAGCTTCTTCGTCGTCGGCGGAGGACTCCAGGGCCTCCGCCAGCAGGGAGATGGCACCCACCGGGGTCTTCAGTTCGTGCGACACGTTGGCCACGAAGTCGTTGCGGATCTCTTCTGTCCGGGTGATCTCGGTCCGGTCATCGGCCAGGAGGAGGATGTATTCCTCACCCAGCATGGCGGCCCGGACCTGGACGATGATGGTCCCTTGTCCCAGCGGTCCACGCGGAAGCTCGAGCTGTTTTTCCAGGATGACGCCGTCCCGCCGGACCCCCGCGGTCATGTCCAGGAGTTCCTTGTGCACGACGGTGTGCCCGCGGACCAGGCCGTACGCGTAGGCCGCGGGGCTGGCGCGGACCACGCCGTCGACGTCGTCCAGCACCACGAAGGCCCGTCCGACGACGGCGAGCACCTCCGCGGCTCCCGCCGGCAGGGCAATCTCTTCGGCATCGACGTCCAGCAGTTCGCGCTGCTTCTCGCTGACCCGGTAGGCAAGCACGCCGAACGTGCCAAGCGCCAGGCCGATAAGGCCGGCAACCAGACCAATGAGCATAGGATCCACAGCTCCACTTTATGCTCTTGCCCGGCGCCTCCAGCCGACTCAAGGCACTAACCGCGAACGGTTCAACTAACGTTCACCTGTGTGGGCATAATCGTTTACCGGGCGATGACAAAGTTAGAGGTCAGAGCGCCCAACGGCGACACGATTCCTGCTGCCCTGGAGCGGCCGGCGGGAGTTCCAAGGAAAGGACGCCCTAAGTGCGTAAGGTTTTTCAGGAAGAACTCACCCAGGTTGGTGACCAGCTGGTGGAGATCTCCCGGCTGGTCAGCGAAGCGATGGACAAAGCCACCACCTCATTCCAGGTGGCGGACGTGGACCTCGCCCAGGATGTCATCGCTGCGGATGCGCGCATTGACTTCCTGCAGAACAGCCTCGATGAGCGGGCTATCGACATCCTTGCGCTGCAGGGTCCTGTCGCCAGCGACCTGCGCATGATCGTGGGTTCCCTCCGGATGAGCGCATCCCTGGAGCGGATGGGTGACCTGGCGCGCCACATCGCACAGCTGGCCCGCCTCCGGTACCCCTCCACGGTGATTCCGGCGTCCATGACGGAGACCTTCAACCGGATGGCGGAGCTGGACCAGGAGATCGCCGACAAGCTGACGGTCCTGCTGGAAAGCCGCGACCTCGAGGTGGCCCGGGACATCCTCAAGGCGAACACGGCCATCAACGATCTGCACTTGAGCGTCTTCAAGGCCATCGCTGCCCCCGAGTGGTCGGAGTCCCCCGCCACCACGGTGGATGTTGCCCTGGCCAGCCGCTACTTCGAGCGCTTCGCAGACCACGGTGTTTCCGTCGCGCAGAAGGTGACCTACCTGGTGACCGGCGCGTGGCAGCCGAACGCCACCGAACACAGCTAAACAAAAACCGCGGAGTACGACGGCGGGCTGGTCACCTGAGGTGACCAGCCCGCCGTCGTCGTTTCACTTTTGACGCAGCGCGTTCTTCGGCCGGAGTGCGTCTAAGGGAGGAACGACCGAGCACCCGGCGAAGAACCGCGAAGTCTTATTTCTTGCCCTGGTTGGCGACTGCCAGGATGGCCTGCTCGGCGGCCTCGGGATCGAGGTAGGTGCCGCCGGGCTTGATCGGCTGGAAGTTTTCGTCGAGGTCGTACACCAGCGGGATGCCCGTCGGGATGTTCAGGCCGGCGATAGCCTCATCGCTGATGCCGTCCAGGTGCTTGACCAGCGCGCGGAGCGAGTTGCCGTGCGCGGTGACCAGGACGGTCTTGCCGGCCTTGAGGTCTTCCTTGATGTCCGATTCCCAGTAGGGCAGGAGCCGCACCAGGACGTCCTTCAGGCACTCGGTGCGCGGAAGGGCGTCGCCCAGGTCCGCGTAGCGGGGGTCGTGGGCCTGGCTGAATTCGCTGTTGTCGTCCAGGGGCGGCGGCGGGGTGTCGTAGGAACGGCGCCACTCCATGAACTGCTCTTCACCGTATTCGGCCAGGGTCTGGGCCTTGTCCTTGCCCTGCAGCGCACCGTAGTGGCGTTCGTTCAGGCGCCAGTCGCGCTTGACCGGAATCCAGCCGCGGTCGGCCTTGTCCAGGGCAATGTTTGCGGTATTGATGGCCCGCTTCAGCAGGGACGTGTAGAGCACATCCGGGAGGATATTGTTTTCCACCAGCAGCTCGCCGCCACGCGCTGCTTCCGCGCGGCCCTGGTCGTTCAGGTCAACGTCCACCCAGCCGGTGAACAGGTTCTTGGCGTTCCATTCGCTGTGGCCGTGGCGCAGCAGAATCAGCTTGTAAGTCATGATTTTCATCCTAGCCGAGCAGTGTTGCCGCCCGCCCAGCGTTACATGGCTCCTGCCGGAAGCCCCGGGGGTACCCGCAGGACACCGGCCCGGAGGCAAGGGATAGGGTTGGGCAGTGGTTCAAAAGGCTGAACGGGTGAACGCCCAGCAACTTTCCGGGAGGACGTCCCCCGCCAGGCAGGGCCGGCCGGTTGGCAACGTGACCCGCGGCACCACCAACCCCAACAGGATGCGCCGGGTGGACCGCTGGCTGACGGGACCGCAGGCCTGGCGGCTCCGGTCCGCGGCGGACCCCCTGGTGGTTGACCTGGGCTATGGCGCGACGCCGGCCACCGCCGTCGAACTTTATGAAAGGCTCGCCGCCATCCGGCCGGACGTGCGGGTCTGCGGGATTGAAATTGACCCCGCGCGAGTGCGGGCGGCCCTTCCGCTGCAGCGTCCCGGACTGACCTTCCAGGTGGGTGGCTTTGAACTGCCCGTTCCCGGGCGCCCCGTCCTGGTCCGTGCGTTCAATGTCCTGCGGCAATATGAGGAAGCCGACGTACAGGGTATCTGGCGGCTGGTGCAGGACCGGCTGTCCCCCGGCGGTTTGTTCGTGGACGGCACCTGCGACGAAATCGGACGGCGCGTCACCTGGGTGGCGCTGGACCGGGACCGGCCGCTGTCCCTGAGTATTTCGGTCCGTTTCCGCAGCTTCGAACTGCCGTCGGAAGTGGCCGAACGGCTTCCCAAGGCCCTCATCCACCGGAACATCCCCGGAGAACCGGTTCATGCCTTCATGCAGGCGATGGACCGGGCATGGCTTGAGAGCGCACCGCTGGCCTCATTCGGCAACAGGCAGCGCTGGGTTGGCATGTGCCGCAGCCTGCGCGCGGCCGGGTGGCCGGTCCAGGACGGCCCCGCCCGGTGGCGCCTTGGGGAGCTGACGGTGGACTGGGAGGCAGTGGCCCCCCCAGGTTTAGGCCCTGCCGGGGCGGATCACCAGGGACCGTAAGGGCCCATGTTGCGGCTGCCGCCGCGGCCTGCGTCCTTCACGGCGGGACGGACATCGGCCAGGTAGACGGAGGCTGCGACAACCGCGGCCAGTCCGAACAGGCCAAGAGTGCTGAAGAGGCCTCCGCCGGCGCCGAACAGCGAAATTACGCCAATCAGGGCCGACCCGCCGGTAAGGGCGAGCCAGAACGTCTTGGTCCGCTTGCCGGTGGCTTCGAAGGCGTTGGGCCGGTGCCGGGCACAGTCCACGAACGCCCAGAGCTCAAGCCCCAGGGCCACCAGGCCGAGGATGAAGAACACTGCCTGCTCTGTGTAACTGATTATTATTCGACCGTCCACAAGCCCAGCCTAGCCGTCCAGCGTGTCCAGCGCCTGCTTCAGGTCAGCCCAAAGGTCTTCGACACTCTCCACCCCGACGCTCAGCCGCACCAGGTTCTCGGGGACGCTGGCGGGTTCGGCTGTGTGGCGGCGCCGGCGTTCGATGAGGGACTCGACACCGCCCAGGGACGTGGCGGGCAGCCAAAGATCCAGTGCCTCCACCAGCTTGTCCGCAGCGTCGGCACCGCTGAGCCCTGCTGCGGGCGCCACCTGCACGCAGATGATGGAACCGAATCCCTTCATCTGCGCTTTGGCGCGGGCATGGCCCGGATCGGTATCGAGGCCCGGGAACCGGATGGACTCAATGGCGGGGTGCGCGGCAAGGCGTTCCGCCAGGATCATGGCCGATTCCTGGGACCGCTCCACGCGCAGCGCGAGGGTCCGCAGCCCGCGCAGGGCCAGCCACGCCTCAAACGGCCCGGCGATGGCGCCGTGGATGATGCGGTGGTGCAGCAGTGCGGAGCGGATTTCCGGGTCGGAGGTGACCAGCGCACCGAGGACGACGTCGGAGTGCCCGGCCAGGTACTTCGTCACCGAATGCAGGACGACGTCGGATCCCAGCAGCAGGGGCTGCTGGACCAGGGGCGTGGAGAACGTGTTGTCCGTGACGACGATTGCGCCGGCCTCATGCGCGGCCTCCGCGACGGCGGTCATGTCAGCGATGCCCAGCATGGGGTTGGTGGGGCTCTCCAGCCACAACATTGCGGCGGCGTTCCCCTCCGGGCCTTTTGAAGCGAGGGCGTCCTTGACCGCATCGGAATCGGCAATGTCCACGGTCCGCAGTTCGATGAAGCCTTTCTGCGCGAGTTCCGAGGCCATCACCAGCGAGCCGGAGTAGCTGTGGTTGGGCATGACCAGCACGCCGCCGGCGGGAATCAGGGACAGTGCCGAGCTGACCGCCGCCAGGCCCGATGCGTAGAGCAGGCCCGGAAGCGCGGCCGCCTCAAGCTGGCCAAGAGCTTCCTCAAAGGGGTCCCAGGTGGGGTTGGAGTAGCGGCCGTAGCCCCGGTCCCCGTCACCGAGCGGGCCGGTGCCGAAATAGGTGGAGGAAAGGGTGATGGGAGGATTGACCGGCTGGTCCCTTTCCCGTGGCGGACGTCCCGCTGCCACCACCACCGTCTCGGGTGAAAGGGACGCGGCCTGGTGCTCGGAAAGACTCATGGTCAAAAGCGTACTGTTCGGTCCAATCGGGCGGAAAAGCAATGTCGCTTTGTGGACGCCGGTCCATCCACCCGTCCTGCACAGGGGATATTCGGAGGCCCGGAATGTCGCCGCGCCTCGGTAGGCTTGAGAAGTGAACAAACAGAGGGCCGGCGTATTCATCGCATTCGAAGGTGGCGATGGTGCCGGCAAGTCCACCCAGGCGGCCCGGCTTGCTGCGGCACTGGAATCCCGCGGCTACACCGTGCTGCGGACCCGTGAACCCGGCGGCACCCCCGTCGGCGAAAAACTTCGCTCCCTGGTCCTGGATCACGGCAACGGCGAGATCGACGCCCACACGGAGGCCCTGATCTTTGCGGCTTCCCGCGCTGCCCACGCCGCCCAGGTCATCCGCCCCGCGCTTGGCCGTGGCGAGATTGTGCTGACTGACCGGTACATCGACTCTTCCGTGGCCTACCAGGGGGCCGGCCGCGACCTGGGCCAGGACGCTGTGCGTTCCCTCAATGAGTGGGCCACATCGGGCCTCCAGCCGCACCTGACTGTCCTCCTGGACGTTGACCCGCAGCTGGGGCGTACCCGCAGGACCGCGGGCCACGCAGCCGAGGACCGCCTGGAATCCGAAGCTGACGAGTTCCACACCCGGATCCGTGACGCCTTCCTTGAGCTCGCGGCGCGCCGCCCCGCCTCCTATTTGGTCCTGCCGGCCCACTTGCCGGTCGATGACCTGGCCGCACGGATCCTCGCTAAGGTCGACACCCTGCTTGATGCTCCCTTCGCAGCCGTGCAGGATGCAGGCGTGCAGGATGCTGTTCCGCAGCCGGCCGTCCCGGGTGCCGCGAGCGACGGCGGTGGCTCGTGACCGTCTGGGATGACCTGCAGGGCCAGCCCGCCGTCGTCGAACAACTGCGCCAGGCTGCCAGCGGTGAAGGCCTGACGCATGCGTGGCTTTTTACCGGGCCGCCAGGGTCCGGCCGCTCCAATGCGGCCAAGGCGTTCGCCGCCGCGTTGAACTGCGACCAGGAGGACGTGGGCCTGCGCGGCTGCGGACAATGCCAGGCGTGCCACACGATTCTGGGCGAAACCCATTCTGACGTGACGTTCGTGCGCACCGAAAAGGTCACCATCACCATTGACGAGGCCCGCGAACTCGTAGCGACGGCGGGCAACCGGCCGTCGTCGGGGCGCTGGCGGATCATCGTGGTGGAGGACGCTGACCGCATGGCGGAGCGGACCACCAACGTGCTGCTCAAGGCCATCGAGGAACCTACGCCGCGCACCGTGTGGATGCTGTGTGCGCCATCGCCTGCCGACGTCCTGGTCACTATCCGCTCGCGCTGCCGCAGCGTTGCCTTGAGGTTGCCGCCGGCCTCGGATGTCGCCGCCCTGCTCGTCAGGCGCGACGGCGTGGACCCGGCCCTGGCGGAACAGGCAGCCCGCACAGCGCAGAGCCATGTGGGCATTGCCCGCCGGCTGGCCAGGGATCCAGCGGCAAGGGAACGGCGCCTGGAGACGGTCCGTTTTCCGCTGGGACTGCGGGGCGTAACGGCCGCCGTCATGATGGCGGACAAGCTGGTCAAAATCGCCACCGCAGAGGCTAACAGCTCCAACGAGGAGCGGGACGCCGCGGAGAAAGCCGCCCTCCTTGCCACTTTGGGGGCGCCGGAATCCGGAACCCTGCCCCCGGCCATGCGCAGCCAGCTGAAACAGCTCGAAGACGACCAGAAACGCCGCGCCAAGCGATCCATCACGGACTCTCTGGACCGGACGCTCACCGATTTGCTGTCGTTCTACCGGGATGTACTGGTCATCCAGCTGGGGAACGCCGTGGAACTGGTCAACGTTGAGTTGAGGAGTGAGCTGGAGGAGTTCGCCTCCCGCAGCACTCCGGAATCCACGCTGGCCCGGATGGACGCCATCAACAAAGCCCGTGACCGCATCACCACCACCAATGTTGCCCCGCTGCTGACCATCGAGTCCATGGCGGCCAGCCTGATCCAGCCCTCCAAGGAGACCCGATGACTGCCCGCCCCCTGCCCGCACGCCACAGGTCCCTGACGGTCGCCGTCCGCGCCGCGGGTGCCTTGGTCCTGGCCATGGTCCTGGCCTCGTGCAGCCTCCTCAACGGCGGCGGCAAGAACCCGCCGGAGACGGCCACCGCCAAAGCCGATCCTTCGATCGTTGCGTCCGCTCCTGCCGGGCTGGAAAAGTTCTACTCGCAGGAAGTGGTGTGGCAGCCCTGCGAGGGGGAGTTCCAGTGCGCCAAAGTGACTGTCCCCATGGACTACGCCAATCCGGGCGGCGACACCATCCAGCTTGCTGCGCTGCGGGCGCCGAGCACGGGCAAGAAGACGGGCAGCCTCCTGGTCAACCCCGGCGGCCCGGGTGCCTCCGGCTATGACTTCGTCAAGGATGCCGCCGGAACCCATTTTTCAGCTGCTGTCCGCAACGCTTATGACCTTGTCGGTTTCGATCCGCGGGGCGTCAAGCGCTCCGCCCCCGTTGCCTGCATGACGGACGCGGAACGTGACGCATCCCGGGCCAAGATCTACGCCCTCGACACCGATGCCGGGCTGCAGGAGGCGCTGGCGGACAACAAGGCCATCGCCGGCCAGTGCGCGGCCCAAACCGGCCCGGTCCTGGCCCACATCGACACCGTCAGCGCCGCCAGGGACCTGGACGTGCTCCGGGCCGTGGTGAACGACACCAAGCTGAACTACCTCGGATACTCCTACGGCACGTTCCTTGGGTCCACCTACGCCTCGCTGTTCCCGGACAACGTGGGCCGCATGGTCCTTGATGGCGCCCTGGACCCCTCCATCACCAATGAAGAGCTGACCAGCGGCCAGGCCCGGGCCTTCGAAAAAGCGCTCCACACCTACGTGGCCAGCTGCCAGAAACAGGGCAAGTGCCCGCTCAGCGGCGACGCCGACTCCGGCGTGCAGCAGATCCGTGACCTGATCAACTCCATCCGGGAGACGCCCCGCACCGCCAAGGACGGCCGGCTGGTCAACGCAACCACGTTTGTCAGCGGCCTGATCACCCCGCTCTACAACGACCAAAGCTGGCCCGCCCTCACCCAGGCACTTGAGGCCGCCATGTCCGGAGATGTGAGCCTCATGCTCCGGCTCGCCGACCTCGGAGCCGACCGAGCGTCCGACGGTTCGTACACCTCCAATTCGACCTTCGCGTTCAACGCCATCAACTGCCTTGACTACCCCATGGTTTCGGACGCCGCGGGCATGCGGGCCGAAGAGAAGCGGCTGGAACAGGACTCCCCCACCCTTGGCTACTTCTTTGCCTACGGCGGGACCACCTGCGCGGACTGGCCGTACAAGAACGTCCGCACACCGGCGCCGGTGGAATACAGCGGGGACTCCCCCATCGTTGTCATCGGCACCACCGGCGATCCCGCAACCCCCGTCGACTGGGCTGCATCACTGCGCAAGCAGCTGGGGAACGCAGCGCTGCTGACCTGGAAAGGCGAGGGGCACACCGCGTACGGCCGGGCCAACAGCTGCCTCGAGGACTCCGTGGACAAATACCTGGTGAGTGGAAAGGTTCCGGCCGACAACACTGTCTGCTGACCGCCCCGGCAGCCCGGGCCCACCCCATTTTGACCGGGGCGCGGGGACTCTATTACAGTTGACTCTTGCATGAAGCGCCCGGTTCCGCCGGGGATTTCGTGCGGTGCTTCCTTAGCTCAGTCGGTAGAGCGTTTCACTCGTAATGAAAAGGTCATCAGTTCGATTCTGATAGGAAGCTCGGGATAAACCCCGGACAGCCCCTTCTTTTAGGGGTTTCCGGGGTTTTTCGCTGGTTAACCGGCTTTTCCGGCTTCCATGGAACGCCCGGGACATGGCCTCCGTTACCGGCCCAGCCCCCGCTGCCGGTAGCCGCGGGCCCAGATGACCTCAGCCACGGCGCTGAGGGCCATGGGAAATGCGACGACGGCGGCCAGGTGACGCAGCAGGCTGTAGGGGTCCGCCAGCGCCGCCCAGCCCACGAGGACGCCTGGCAGCCCGACACAGACGGTCACCCACACCGGGTTGCCCCGGGCATGTGACCATACGGAAGCTGCAACGGACACGGCACACCCGGCGTAGACAAACAGGTTGCCGGTCCACGACTGCTCCATTTCAGCCGGCGTGGGCAGCCAGAGAAACCAATCGGCACGAGCGATCCCGTAGCCGACCAGGACCAGCGAGCTGAAGACGAGCAGGATCCAGGCAGTGGTTCCGGCCCACCGCCGCGCGGCGTCCGAACCCGTCCCCAACGGGCTGTTCTCCTTGGCAACCAACTCGTCACTTGCCGGCGATGAAGGCCTCGATCCGGGCCACGTGGACTTCCGCCAGGCCGTGGTCAGGATCAGGCTGTTCGAGGTGCACCGGCTGGCCATGACCGCTGGCCCATTCCCTGGCGTCCGGGCCAAGGACGTCATCGATCCATACGACTGAGTCCCAGTCAGCGTTGTCGCCGGCGTCCATCCTGGACAGCCACCGGGCAATCGATGTCAGTTTTGGCGTCGGCACGCCCGCGTCGGACTGCCGGAACACCATGGTGACCCGCAGCGGTTTGACGTCGAGCTCCAGCTGGGCTTCCAGCCCGGCTACCGTGTCCGCCGGCCAGGTGGACGCCCACGCGATGCGTCCGCTGCGGGCCAGGCGCCGGACCAGGGCGCGCTTCTCGTTGGAGAGCCGAAGCAGCGGCCCGTCACTCCCGCCGCCCGGGCGCACGGCGGGATTCAGGACGCCATCGATGTCGAGCAGGATGATGGGCTTCACGGTTTGATGCACGACGGGAAAGTAACGGCACCGCGGGCTGTCCGACGGACCACCGGGCCGGTGAACCCGGCCGCCGCCGGTGAGGTTGCTGCTGTCATGTCCCACTCCCCCAAGTGCCAATGTTGCGCTGAGTCTACTACCTGCGGGTGCGCCGAATTTTCGCGGGCCACGCCGTGGTCGGGCGAGGCCTCAGGCCTTTGGAAACTCGTTCAGCTTCGATCGGATGAAGTCCTGGTCTTCGCGGGAAACGGCCGCCTCGCCGTGCTGTCCCGTGGGAAGGCTCTCCCCGCTCTCTTTGGAGATCACCGCCGTGATTGTTCGTGGCAGTATCTGGCATCCCGGGTTGTCGATCAGCCACTTCTGGGTTGCCGGGTCAAGGCGGCCCCACCGGTCTTTGAGGTTCATTGCTGGATGTAGCCTCCGTGCTCAGGTGACAAAACTGACTCTGAAGCGGGCTGCTGCGCCCACCCCAAACCACAAGTAAACGCCGGCCCGGGCGGAGGGCACAGGGACCAAAGTCCCTGCGGCGGGCGCTTTATTACGGCCGCCGCCCCGGCGCCGGCCAAGGTTCAGGAAACGGCAAGGCAGCCAAGGTATCCTCCCGGTATGACCCCCCGCTTCCAGGCTGCTGTTGCGCGCGCTGCTGCCTTCGACGCTGCATTTCCCGCAGGCTGCAGCCTGCCCGCGCCTTCCCCGTCTGCCGGCCCGGACAGGGCAAGCCGGGCACGGGCCGCAGAACAGTTTCGGAAGGGGAACTAGCGGTGGAACCACAGGTCCCCCGGCATATGAGCCAGGACGGGAAGGGCCCCGGCCGCAGGGCGGTTTTGCTGGCAGCAGTGCTGACGATGTCCTCCGCCGTGCCCGACCTGCAGCCGCACCCCAAGCACCAAGTGAGGGGATCGGATACGCCGGCGCCCGACGATGCAGCGGGTACCAGCTCGACCGTCCTGCACTCCGGCCCCGACGGCGACGCGCCCGCCCCCAACACGCCAGCAGCGCCCGTACCGTCACGCGCCCGGATTGTTGACACCTACGGGAAGCACCCGGCCCGGTACTGGGGCCTGGAGGCACCCGGAGTCCTGACGCGACTGCCGCCCCCATCACAGGGAATCGCCCTTACTTTTGACTTTTGCGGCGGCCCCGGCGGCAGCGGCTATGACCAGGCGCTGCTCGACACGCTGCGCCAACGCCACATCCCGGCCACGCTCTTCCTGAACTCCCGCTGGATCAATGCCAACCCCGCTGCCACGCGGCAGCTTGCGGCGGACCCCCTCTTCGAGGTGGCCAACCACGGGACTTCCCACAAGCCGCTGTCCACCACCGGCAATACGGCGTATGGCATCCCGGGCACCCGGAACGCCGGGGAAGTCTATGACGAGGTCATGCCGAACGATGACGCCCTGGCAGGCATTACGGGTAAGCGTCCCCGGTACTTCCGCCCAGGCACCGCCTACATGGACGACGTCGCCACGGACATCCTGGGTGCTTTGGGCGTCAAGCCGGTGGGCTTCAGCATCAATGGCGACGGCGGCGCAACTTATCCCGCCGCCGTCGTTGCCAGGGAGGTGGGCAAGGCCCGGGCGGGGGACGTGGTCATCTGCCACGGGAACCACCCCAACGGCGGAACAGCGGAAGGCCTGAAACAGGCAGTGGACAAACTGCTCGCGGCAGGCATGTCCTTCGCCCACCTGCCCTGACCCACTGCACCGAAGCGTCAGCCCTGGCTCCGCCGTGCCGGTCCGCTGGCGGCCCACGTGCCGATCCGATACGTTGACAGGGAACCTGCCAAGCCGCATCGGAAGGACCTGTCCTGACGCTGCCGAACGTGAGGAACTGCCCATGCCGGAACAACACGGCCTTCCCGCAATCGGCTGGGTTCCCGCCTGGGCGGACCTCCAGGAACGCGGCGCAGACCCCATCGGCGCGGGCTTCGTCGTCGAGGCCGGCATGGGGCAGGACCCCGCAGGCAAGGAATACGTGGCAGGCTGGCCGGGACCTGACGCTGAGAAACTTGCAGGGCAGGCCGCTGGCGAGCCCGGGGTGCGCCTTACCCTGCTTTGCGCTGACGCCGGCGCCGCAGAGGGCCTGGCACCGGGCGGCCTCGCTCCCGTGGCTGAGCAGGTCCTGCTCATGGCCCCGACAGCCGGGCTCGACGCGGCTGTGGAGCTCCCTGAAAACTCCCAGGTGGCCCTGGCACCGATGGAGACCTATGACGCCGTCGAAATCACCGTTTTCGACCACCCTGTCGCCAAGGGACGCATCCAGGTGCGGGATGCCTTCGCGGCGGTGGCCATCACGGAACTCCCGCAGGGGCCCGGGAAAGAGGCCTTCGAACGGGGCCTGTTCGCTGCGATGGCGGAGGAGGCATTCCTCCATGGCGCCGAGTACCTGCATATGGTGGTCAATCCGGACGCTGCCGCCTCCTACGAGGCATCCGGGTGGGCCGTTGCGGGCCGTCTGGTGAGTTTCGAAAGGAACTGACGACGGCGGCCCAGCCCACCGGGTTGGCGCCAGCCCACCGGGGCTGGCGCCCGGCAGCCAGCCCCATCCGCCGGGTGAAGGGCCCTAATCCGGCCTGCCCACCACCACCTGGGAGGGGCTGTGGGTGACGTAGCCGTTGGCCCAGGAAAACAGCGCCCTGACTTTCTGCTGGAATCCGGGGAGCAGGGCCAGGTGGACCGCCAACCATGACACGAATGCCAAGGGCCCCTGCAGCTGCAGGCGCCGGCGGCCCAGTTCCGCGACCGCCGCGCCGCGTCCCACCATGGCCATGTACCCCTTGTCCCAGTAGCGGAAGGGCTCGCGCACACCGCCGGTAAGGTCCGCGTAGATGTTGCGGGCCGCCCACTTACCCGATTGCTGGGCCACCGACCCGAGCTGCGGCAGCTTGTTCCCGGCTGCGTCGGTGATGTTGGCAGAGTCGCCCAGCACATAGACGCCCTCGACGTCAGGGACGCTCAGATCGGGCTGGACGTCCACGCGGCCGCCCCTGCCCTGCTTCAGGCCGGACTCGGTAATGATCCGCCCGGCCTGCAGCCCGCCGGCCCACACCACCACCCGGGCAGGAATCACCGTCCCGTCTTTGAGGGTCACCCCGTCCGGGCGGACGTCAGCCACGGGCTGGCCCATATGCAGCTGCACGCCGAGTTTGGTGAGGCGGTCCCGGGCGTACGCCTGCGATTTCTCCGAAAAGGCCGCAAGGACGTTTGGAACCATATCCACCAGATGGACATGGCAGCGATCCGCCAGCTCCGGCGAGAAGTACTTCGGCACGAGGTATTTGACGTTTTCGGCCAGTGCGCCGGCAGTCTCCACGCCGGTGGGACCACCGCCGACCACAATGACGTCGGCGCCTGCCCCGGGCTCGCGGTCGGCCTCGTCCAGGATGGCGGTAATGGCCGCGCTGAGCCGCGTTGCATCCGCCACCGAGTACAGCGGGTAGGCATGCTCATCCGCGCCAGGGGTGTTGAAAAAGTTCGGAACTGCCCCCGTGGCAATGACCAGGGCCTGGGCCCGGTAGGTGGAACCGTCCGCGGTGGTCACGGTCCGGTTCGCCGCGTCGATGGCGGTCACCTCCGCCGTCAGGACCCGGACGCTGTTGATTCCGCGGAACTCCGCGCGCAGCGGCCGCGTCACCGTGGACACGCCGATCTGGGACGCAGCCACCTGGTAGAGGAGTGGCTGGAACTGTTGATAACTGTTGGCGTCAAGCAGCAGAACGCGGACACCTTTGCGGCCCAACTCTTCAGCCGCAGCTTTCCCGGCAAATCCGCCGCCGACCACGATGACCTGATATGAATCGTCCATTCGTGCAACTTACCCCTCCCGGCGTTTGAGTAACAGGGTGCCTTTTCCCGTACCCGCCGTGGGGGCGTGTGCCGGTCTCCCACGCCGGTGAATCTGCGGAAGGCAGCGTTCCCGGCCCCTAAGATGGCGGCATGGAAGACGAAGCCCTGGCGGACATTGCCAACCGGCTGTATGCAGGGGCGCTGGAGGACTTCATTGCGGCCCGCGCCGCCGCCGCCAAGGAGGCAGCGGGCCGGGACAAGGACCTTGCGGCAGCGGTGCGGGGACTGCCGAAACCGTCCGTCGCCGCGTGGGCGCTCAACATGCTTGCCAGGCAGCGGCCGGACGTGCCGGCCCGGCTGGGCGACCTTGGGGCACGGATGCGGGCCGCCCAGGACTCGCTGGACGCCGCTGCCCTGCGCGAACTCGGCCGGGAGCGGCGCACCATGCTCGCAGACGCCGTCGACACCGCCCGGTCTGTGGCCCGGGAGCAGGGCCGGCCCATCAGCGACGCGATGGCATCCGACGTCGAGGAAACCCTCCGGGCCCTGACGGCGGACACGGGTGCAGCCGACGCCGTTGCCAGCGGGCGGTTGCTGAAAGTCCTCTCCGCAGACGGCGTCAACGACGTGGACCTGGACGGTGCGGTGGCCCTCCCCGGCCTGCTCCCGGCCGCACCGCCGAACCGGGCGGCCGGTACTCCTCCGCCTGCACGGCGGTTGGCCAGTAAGAAGACGGCAGAAGCGAAGCCGCCGGGCGGGGAAACGCCGGCGGCGAACGTGGCGGCATCGAAGACGCGGACGACGCCGCCGCACGGCACCGGGCCAACTCCGGCCAAGCCCCGGCTTGAGGCAGTCCGGCAGACTCCCCGCCCGGCCTCGCCGCCCGCGCTGGAACGGGCCAGGGCCGCCCTCGCGGAGGCCCGGGAGGCCGAAGAAGCAGCATCCCAACTGGCCGGCGGCCTGCGGGAGCAGGAAGAGCAGGCGCGTGCGGACATCGCGGACCTGCAGCAGGAAACGGCTGAACTCAGGAGCCGGCTCAAGGCCGCCGAAGAACGCCTTGACCGCTCCCGCAAGCGGCTGGCCACCACCGCGGCCGAAGCGAAACAGGCCGCACGGGCGGCAGACAAAGCCAGCCGGACCGCCATGCTGGCGCAGGAGCGCGTACTCCGCCTGGGCAGCAACTAAGGGAAGGCGCATACGGGAACGGCCCGGGAAAATCCTCTCGCCCCGGGCGCGGGCGGGACCTACTCTGGAGCTATGGACGCCGCAGCAACTCATGCCTTTGCGATTCCGCCGGTATCAGTCCACCGCCCCACCACGGCCAGGGAAGACAGCATCACCCTGGCAGCGGGCGCCTGGCTCCTCACCGGGACCTACGTTGACGGGTGGGCCCACAACAACCTGCGCGACCTCGAGACGTTCTTCACTCCGTGGCACGCGGTCCTCTACTCGGGCTTCGCTGCCTGTGCCGTGTGGATCGCCGCGCTGACCTGGCGCCGGCATGCACCGGGCACGCGGTGGACGGACGCCGTCCCCGCCGGCTACGGGGCCGCAGCAGCCGGCGTCGTACTCTTCCTCGCATCCGGGGCAGGAGACTTCGCCTGGCATTCGGTGTTCGGGATCGAGCAGAACATCAGCGCCCTGTTCAGCCCGTCCCACCTGGGCCTGGCCACCGGCGGCTTCCTCATCCTGGGCGCACCCTTCTCCGCCGCGTGGCACACCCCGGCCCGGCCGTGGCCACGGCTGCTCCCGGTCGTCGCCAGCGCCGTGCTCGCCGGCATGGTTGCCGCGTTCATCCTGCAGGAGTTCGCGGTCTTCGCCCGCCACGGACTCATCCAGACGTACACAACCGTTGCCGGGACGCAGCCCACGGTGACGGTTCCGACGTCCTCAAGCATCATGGTGTCCCTGGCGTCGTTCCTCGTCTCGACGGTCGCGCTCTTTGTTCCCGTCCTGTTGCTGTCGCTGCGTTGGCGCCTGCACCCTGCCGTTCCGGCGGCCATGGCGCTGGTGCCTTCCGTGGCCCTGCAGGTCATGGTGGCGCTGCGCGACGCCTGGCTGGTCCCGGTTGCCCTGGTCGGTTCCATCCTCGTGGGAGTGGTGTGGGCGGTGGTCCGTCCAACCCCTGGCCGTCCCGCACGGCTCATGGCTGCGGCAGGCCTCACTCCGGTGGTGTTCTGGGCCCCGTATTTCGCCGGCGTGGCACTCCACGACGGCGCCCTGAGTTTCTCTCCCGAGGTCTGGAGCGGGACCCTTGTCTGGACCGGACTCGGAATGCTCGCACTCGCCGCACTTACGCTGAAGGTGCGGACGGCCGCGGCCACCACCCAGGATGCAGGGGCGCGCTGACCGGGCGGCCACAACCCCTCCCGCGGCCCCTGCCCGGCGCCGGTCCACAACACGCGGAGTCGGTTCCAACAAATGTCAGACCCCGGTTGCAGACTGGATTCATGGAAAACCAAGCAACACAGGAATTTCACGTGACGTACTTCGACGCCGACTGCGGCCGGGCCCGGTCCGAGGTCTTTGACACGCTTGAAGAAGCCGAGCGCTTCGCCGGCCGGCACTGCCACGGCGAGGACAGCTGGGCCGTGGTGGACGCCGTGACCGTGGAACACGTCCAGATCGCTGCCTGACCGGCCGCGTCCTCCGGGCCCGGTACAGCCCACATTAAAGGCCTCAGCCCGTGCTGCCTGGCGGTTGCCGGCAGCACGGGCTGGAGTTTGGCTTGGCGGGCTTCCACCGGCCGCTGGGACCGGTGCCGCCGTCGCGGCCTAGGCGAAGTCGGAGACCGCGGGATCGGGTCCGATGCGGCCTTCGCCGCCGCCGGTCCGGTCCAGGTTGTTGATGGCTTGGACGTCTTCCGGATCGAGGGATACCTCGAGGGCTGCGAAGTTCTCCTTGATCCGTGACTCCGTCACAGACTTGGGGATCACCACGTTGCCGATCGCCAGGTGCCAGGCGATGACCACCTGGGCCGGGGTGGCCTGGTGCTTGGCAGCGATGGAGACGACCGCCGGGTCCTGCAGCAGTTCCCCGCCCTGGCCCAGCGGGGACCATGCCTGGGTCAGGATGCCCTTGGCGGCACCGAACTCGCGCAGTTCGCGCTGGCTGAAGTAGGGGTGCAGCTCGATCTGGTGGATGGCCGGAACCACGCCCGTTTCGTCGATAAGCCGCTGCAGGCCCTCTGCAGTGAAGTTCGAGACACCGATGGACTTCACCCGTCCGCGCTTCTGGAGTTCAATCAGCGCCTTCCAGGTGTCAACGTACTTGTCCTGCTTGGGCTGCATCCAGTGGATCAGGTACAGGTCGAGGGTTTCCAGGCCGAGCCGGTCCATGGACTCCTCGAAAGCGGCGAGGGTGGACTCGTAGCCCTGGTCCGCGTTCCACAGCTTGGTGGTGATGAAGATTTCTTCCGGAGACAGGCCGGAGCTTGCAATGGCACGGCCCACGCCTGCCTCATTGCCGTAGATCTTTGCGGTGTCGATGTGCCGGAAGCCGGCCTCGAACGCCTGGCGCACGACCTTTTCAGCCACGTCGTCCTCAACCTGCCACACACCGTAGCCGAGCTGAGGGATCGTGTTTCCGTCGTTGAAAGTCAAGGTAGGTGAAAGAGTCATGCTTTCATCCTGCCAAAGCTGCCCGCCCCGGCGCCCCTGATTCGGGCCCTGTCAGCCACACGCTTAACTGAAAAGTAGGCTTCCAAATCGGGAATATTCCGGCGGCACCCGTGCAGCTATTCCGCGTGAAGCTGCCTCTCGGCGTCCTCCACCTGCTGGAAGACAGACTCGGCGCGGCGGTGGACGGATGCTGCACCCACCGGTACCGGCCCCACGGCGAGCCGCAGCATAGCCGCCGCTTCTGCCGTCGTTGCCAGCGAGTTCCCTGCCTTGGACAAGGATCTATGGACGTCCGCCAGGGCCGCCGGTATGTCCAGCCCGTCGCTTGGGGCACGCCGCTGCGCCTCCATGCAGACAGTCCGGACGCGCGGAAGCAGGGCAGCGAGCTGGTTGGCGATGTCCACCAGCTCGCCGTACAGCTGGTCATCCTCCACGCCCTCGAGGACCTGGTGGAAGCGGTCCAGTCCCCGATGGAAGCGGTCGTGCGCGCGGCGCCACAACCCCTTGCCCAGTTCCGCGTCATCCTTGCGCCCCTGCCTGGCGGCGCTGAAAAAGCCCAAGCGGGGCCTACAGGTACTGGCCCGGGCCGTGGTCCGGGTCCTCACGCTGGCCGGGCCGTGCAGCCTGCCCCGGCCGGGCGCCGGCCGGGGCCCGCTGTGGCTCGCCGTTTTCCCCAATCACGACGCCGGGGGCAATCATGGTGCCGGGCGGCAGCTGGCGCAGCTGCAGCTGGGCTGCGGCGTGTTCCCGGGCGGCGTGCTGGGCAGCGATGGCGGTCTGGATACCGTGGAACAAGCCTTCGAGCCATCCCACCAGCTGGGCCTGGGCGATCCGGAGCTCGGCATCGGAGGGCGTGGCGTCGTCGGAGAAGGGCAGGTTGATCCGGTCCAGTTCCGCTACCAGCTCGGGTGCGAGGCCGTCCTCAAGCTCCTTGATGGAGCGCTTGTGGATGGCGGCGAGCCGGCCCCTCGCGGCGTCATCCAGCGGTGCGGACTTCACCTCTTCGAGGAGCTGCCGGATCATGGTGCCGATCCGCATCACTTTGGCGGGCTCATCCACCAGGTCCTGCAGGCTGCTGCCCCGCGGCCTGCCGTCCCCGTCAGACGGGGCCTGGACAGGTGCCTCGTTGTCATCAACGGGGGTGCCTTCTACAGGGAGGTCCTCAGCTGCCTGAGTGTCATTGGGATCGCTCATGCGTTCATACTCTCACGGCCCATCGGCACAGGGCCCACCGGTGAAGCCCTGTGGCAGGCTTGTCCGCTGCGGGCTCAATCAGCAGCACCGGCCCTGGGGATTGCTGTCCTGGCGGTCGGTGCGGTCCCGCCAGAACTCCCGCTCGGTCAGGGGTGCTTCTGCATGCCCGGCCGCCCGGTGATGTTCCAAATACTTGGCGTACGCGTCCGCGCCCATGACGCCGCCCAGGTAGCGGGCAAACCCGCGAAACCCGTTGGCCACCAGGGCCATGCCCGTGCTCATCAGTGCCTGGCCCGTTCAAGGCGGGCCTCTGCGGGCACCTTCGCCCACTCCGCAGCAAGCTCACGTTCGGCGGTTGTGGGCACCAGCCCGGCGGGGGCAAAGACGCGCGACGGAACAGCCGGGTCCTCGTTGTCGGTGGTGGCCACCCCTGCCGACCGGTCCCGGAACGCCTTGGCCGTGGCGAGCACCGCCGTCGCAATCACGATGATGCTCAGCACCACGAAGATCACGGACAGCCAGCCCTGGATGGCCGTGTTGCGGACCACGGCTTCCATCGCAGCGACCGATTTCGCGGTGCCGAACTCCTTCTTGCCGTCGGCCAGCGCCTTGCTGAAGGCGGCGTTGTTGGCGAAGTACCCCACAGCCGGGGTGGAGGAGAAGATCTTCTGGTAGCTCGCCGTGATGGTGACCACCGCGGCGAACGCCAGCGGCAGGGCGACGATCCAGAGGTACTTGAAGGTGCCGCGCTTGGCGACGATGGCCAGGACCACGGCCAGCGCGATGGCGGCGAGCAGCTGGTTGGCGATGCCGAACAGCGGGAACAGGGTGTTGATGCCGCCCAGCGGATCGGTGACGCCCATCAGCAGCACCGCGCCCCAGGCTGCCACCATGATGGCGGTGCAGAGCCAGGCACCGGGCCGCCAGGAGGCTTCCTTGAATTTGGGGACGAAGTTGCCGATGGAGTCCTGCAGCATGAAGCGGGCAACGCGCGTGCCGGCGTCCACAGCGGTGAGGATGAAGAGCGCCTCGAACATGATGGCGAAGTGGTACCAGAAGCCCATGAGGGCGGTGCCGCCGACGAACTGGTGCATGATGTGCGCCAGGCCCACGGCCAGCGTGGGGGCGCCGCCGGTCCGGGACACGATGCTTTGCTCGCCCACGTTCCGGGCCGTCTCGGACAGCAGGTCCGGGCTGATGTTCACCCCGGCCAGGCCCAGGCTGTTGACCCAGGTGGCTGCCGTTTCCACGGTTCCGCCGGTGAGGGCTGCGGGGGCGTTCATGGCGAAGTAGAGTCCGCGGTCGATAGAGATGGCTGCCACCAGGGCCATGATGGCCACGAAGGATTCCATCAGCATGCCGCCGTAGCCGATGTAGCGGGTCTGCCGTTCCTTCTCCACCAGTTTGGGGGTGGTGCCGGACGAGATGAGGGCGTGGAAGCCGGACAGGGCGCCGCAGGCGATGGTGACGAACAGGAAGGGGAACAGGGCCCCGGAGAACACGGGTCCGTTTTCCCGGCTGGCGAATTCGCTGAATGCGGGAACGGTGACCTCGGGACGGACCACGATGATGGCCAGCGCGAGCATCACGATCACGCCGATCTTCATGAAGGTGGAGAGGTAGTCGCGCGGGGCCAGGAGCAGCCACACCGGCAGGATGGCGGCGATGAAGCCGTAGATGATGAGGCCCCAGGCGATGGTCACCTTGTCCAAGTGGAACACGGTTGCGCCCCACTCGGTCTGGGCCACCAGGCCGCCGCCGATGATGGCCGCCATCAGCAGGACGAAGCCGATGATGGAGACTTCCATGACCTTGCCGGGCCGCAGGTAGCGGAGGTAGACGCCCATGAAGAGCGCGATGGGGATGGTCATGCCCACGGAGAACACGCCCCACGGGCTTTCACCCAGGGCGTTGACGACGACGAGGGCCAGGATGGCCACGATGATCACCATGATGAGCAAGGTGGCAACGAGGGCTGCCGTGCCGCCGATGACGCCGAGTTCCTCGCGGGCCATCTGGCCCAGGGAGCGGCCGCCGCGGCGCATGGAGAAGAACATCACCAGGTAGTCCTGGACGGCGCCGGCGAGGACCACGCCGACGATGATCCAGATGGTGCCGGGAAGGTAGCCCATCTGGGCGGCGATGACCGGGCCCACCAGCGGGCCGGCCCCTGCGATGGCGGCGAAGTGGTGGCCGAAGAGCACGTTGCGGTCCGTGCGGACATAGTCCTTGCCGTCGGCCTTGTACTCGGCCGGGGTGGCGCGCCGGTCGTCAGGCTTGGTGATGTAGCGTTCGATCACCTTGGAGTAGAAGCGGTACCCGATCAGGTAGGTGCACACGGAGGCAAAGACGAACCAGATGGCGTTGACGGTCTCGCCGCGGACGATGGCCAGCATGAACCAGGCGACGCCGCCCAGCAGGGCGATCGCGGCCCAGAGTGCGATCTTTGCCGGAGTCCATTTCCGGTCCTCGGCGTCGAGCCGGGCGCCGTCCACGGCAGGCGGGGGAAGATCCGGGTCAGTAGCCAGCCCGCCCTCCGCCCGGGATCCGTTCTTCCGTTGGTCAGGCACTCCGGCCATGTCTCCTCCTTGAGAGATTTCCCACTTTTCCTACTGGGCACCCTACCAACGCCGGTCCGCGCTTTAGCGGCCGACGGCGGCGCGGCGCCGGGCCGTGCGGTGAGCGGCAGCGACGCGGCGACGAATGAGGGGACGGAGGCTCTGCCCTTACGCCAGGCTGCGCCGGGACAAGGGCAGGCCGGACGGGGTAAAGGTCCAGGCAAGCACCGCGCCCGTCACCGGTACCGCCATGACGAGGGCCAGCAAGTGCAGCCAGGGAATGTCCACTGCCGTCCGCATGTCCGTCGACAGGACAAGCAGGAGCGCAGGTACCACCCCTGCCAGCACTCCCAGCAGGGCGCCCACGCCACTGGTGAAAAGGGCCTGCGATCCTGCCAGGGCCTTACGCAGCCGCGGTGAGGCTCCCACCCCGGCAAGGGTGGCATGGTCCGTACGGGCATCGGCCAGGGATAGGCCGGTGGTGATGCCCGCTGCGCTGAACGTGATGAGGGCCGCCGCGGCCACAATGGACCAGGTCATCCACTGGCTGCCCTGGGAAATGCCCGGTTCGGCCCGGAAGGCCATGCCGGGTTGCCGGTAGACGGCCGCGACGGCAGCGGAGGCTGCATCCGCCTCGGCCTCCGACGGATACGCCGCCAGTTGAACCAGCAGCCCGGCAGGCTCTGCGTGGAGCTCCAGGCGTGCTGCGGTTTCCGGCGAGACAACGCCGAAGTATGGGACCGGGACCACCGGCTCAAGAACCGCTGCGGCCAGGGAAGTGCTCCTCACCACTGAGGGCACCGTGCCCGGCCCTGACGGCGCCGGCCCTTGGGTCCGCACATCCTGCGCCTGCAGCAGGACAGATCCGTCACGGACGAAGACGGGGTTGGTCACCACCATCCCGCCGGCCTCCAGCACCGCCAGGGACTCCGCAGAGGGGTCGCGGCCCAGCACTGCCCGGATGTCGTCCGCGCCGCCCACCAGGATGGCCCTGCCGGAGGGCTGTTCATTGACCATGGACCCGCGGCACCGCCAGTCCCCCGGGTCCACTACCCGTCCCACGGGTGTCGTCGGGCACGTATTGGCCTGCGGCCTGGCAAGCGAAAACAACAGGCAATTCGAGGTGTCCGTCAGCGCCGGCAGGCCAGGATCGGCGGGGCCCTCCGGGCAGTTCCGCAGGCTTGCGGGGGCGGTGATGAGCCGGGTCGATTGAACCGTCCCCAGGGCACCATCCACCGCTGCGGAGAGCACGCCGGCGTCAATGTGCACGGGCGGCCGCATGCTGCCATCGGCAGCGAGTGGCTGGTCCACCGTAAGCGGCAGGTACGCCTGGTTTTCCAGGGCGCCCCAGTAATGCGAGTCCCGCAGCCCGGCCTGCTGGCTGGCTGACAGCACCAGGGCAGCGCTGGCCAGGGTGGCGGCGGCGAGTACGGCGGCCACGGCGGGGACGCTCCGGCCGCGGTTCCTTGCCGAATCCCGCGCCGCCATCCGGAGGGAGAGGGACAGCCAGCGCGTCCGGGACGTCAGCCGGGCGATCAGCCATCCGGTCAGCATTACCAGGCCCGCAACTGCGGCCACCGCTCCGGCGATCAGCATGGTGGCCACCACGGGCAGTTGCTCCGCCCGCTGGTCGGGATCGTTCGTGGAATTGCTGAGAAGCCAGCCGCCCATCAGCAGCCCTGAGGCAAGTGCCAGCGCGACGATGCCGGCCACCGTGGTGCGGCGCCCCGTGGGCGCTGGCGCCCGCCCGGATTTGAGCGCACCCAGGACGGCCTGCCTTGACACCTGGCGCGCCGGGACCAATGCGGCCAGCAGGCAGGCGCCCAATCCCATGGCCATGGCCACGGCTGTCAGGAGGAGGTCCGGGTGCAGGCCGGCCAGCCGGGCGGAGCCGGTGGAACGGACCACGTGGACGACGACGGCCGCAGCCCCCAGCCCCACTGCGGCGCCGGCGGCCACGGCCAGGCTGCCAAGCCACAGTCCACCGGCAGTGACGACGGCTCCGACGGTGGCAGTGTCCGCTCCGGAGGAGGCCAGCAGTGCCAGCTCACGTACCTGGCGCTTGGCACCGACGGCGAAAGCGGCACCGGCCAGCAGGCCTACCTCGAGCAGTGCGAGCGCACCGACCAGGCCGAAAGTGGCATAGACGGTCACCAGGACAGGGGTGTTGTCGTGCAGCTGGGAACCGGGAACCGTGCGCTGGCCGGCGGGCGGCGGGTCCAGCACCACACTGCGGGAGAGCACGCCCACGCCTTCGCTGTTGGCCTCCCTGATCTGTTGCCAGGTGACCGGCTCGGGGCCCACCAGGTAATAGGACACGGACTGGCGGGTCGAAGGGCCCGGTGCCAGGTCCGCGGGCGCCTGGCCGGCCTTAAGGTACAGGATGCTGTTGCTGTCCGCGGCGGACGCGTCACGGATGGTACCCACCGGGACGAAGGTTCCTGCCGACGTCGTAAATTCCTGGCCGAAGGCGAGGTGGAACCGCGTCATCAGCCCGGGCGAGGCGAGCACTTCCGTCCCGTCGCGCGGTGCGCGGCCGGCCAGCAGGCTGTACTTGCCGTCAAAGGCCGGATTGAGCGCGTCCACCTCGCGGCCCGGCAAGGAAACCAGGGCCGCGCCCACGCCGGTGGTCAGCGTGAGCGTCCGCTGCGGAAGGACCTCGTAGCCCGCAGGAATGGCGTCGGCAGGGTTTGTCCGCTGGAAGTCCGGGTCGTAGCGGCCGGAGCTGGAAGCGACGACACCGTCGTTGAGTGGGTCCTGCAGGGAGTCAGCGCTGGGTACCGGCAGGACGCTGAACCTCGCCTGAGTGTTGCCCAGTTCGTACCGGACAATCTCCCCGGGCGTGCGCTGGGAGCTCTGGTAGAGGGTGGCGGCGCCGGTCATGCCCGCCACCGGCAGCATGATCAGAAGGACGATCAGGAGCGAGCGCCCCTTATGGCGGGCGATGTCGCGGCGGGCCAGCCGCAAGGCAACGCGGCGGCCGCTCCGGCGGCCCTGCGGCGCGGGAGCGAGGTCAAGCGGCATCAGAGTCCGGCCTGCGTCAGGAGCATCGTGGGGTCGTGCATGGCCGCCGCCTGGTCAATGATGCGTCCGTCGCGCAGGAAGACCACCCGGTCCGCCCAGGCGGCGTGCCTGGCCTCGTGGGTGACGAGCATGACGGCGGCTCCGGCATCGGCCCGGGCCCGCAGCACCTCCATGACCCCGTGGCCGGTGGTCGAATCCAGTGCACCGGTGGGTTCGTCCGCCAGGATCAGGCGCCGCTGGCCCACGATGGCCCTGGCCATCGCCACGCGCTGCTGCTGGCCGCCGGACATCTGGTCCATGAACCGGTCCGCCAGCTCCGGGATGCCCACCTGCCGCAGCGCATCCGCGGCCTGCCGGTGCGCCTTCCTCGCGGATGTTCCATCCAGCTCCAGCGGCAGCGCCACGTTTTCGCTGGCAGTCAATGTGGGGACCAGGTTGAAGTCCTGGAACACGTAGCCAACGGCCCGGCGGCGCAGGCGGGCCAGTTCGTTCAGGCCCAGCCCGGCCAGGGGCGTGGATTCGACAAAGACAGCGCCCGACGTCGGCCGGTCCAGTCCGCCGGCAACGGCGAGGAGTGAGGACTTGCCCGAGCCCGACGGACCCATCACTGCGACAAACTCCCCCGCGCAGATGGTGAGGTCGACGCCGCGGAGTGCGGCGACCGCCGTCGCGCCTTCCCCAAAGGTCCGGCCAACCTGGGCAAGTTCCAGGACCTGCTGCGGCCCCTGCACGCTCACCGGCGGCTGTCCGCGTTGAGCGGGGCGTCTTCCGTGACCCCGTTGGACGTTTTCCGGGCGGACCCCGCGGCTGCGGCCTGCGCCTGCTGGACCATCCTGGCCTCACAGAGGTCCAGCCAGCGGACTTCCGCTTCGGTCTGGAAGATCAGCGAGTCCAGTACCAGGAGCCAGGCGGTATCCGTGGCCCGCTGGTTCGCGGCCGTGTCACGCCGGGCTTTGGTGTAGTCCTGCAGGGCCCTGATGGACGCCACGCGCTGGGCCTGGATGATGGCCTGCACATCAACCCCGGGCAGGGTGACGGCGAGCGCCAGCTTGATGGCGAGCTCATTGCGGGGCGGATTGTTCCGTTCCACGGGGGCAGCGAACCAACTCTGCACCTCCGCTTTGCCGGCGGCGGTGATGCTGTACACCACGTGACCCTCGCCGTCGTCGCCTTCCTTGGCCACCAGGGAATCGCGTTCCAGCCGGTCCAGGGTGGTGTACACCTGCCCGATATTCAGGGGCCAGGTGGCTCCGGTGCGGTTCTCGAACTCGACCCGCAGCTGGTAGCCATAGCGTGGCTGGTCCTGCAGCAGGGCGAGGAGGCTGTGGCGAATCGACATGGTGCTCCCCCGGGCTTAGTCATTGCCGGCATGCACAGGCCCCCAAGACCCGTGCATACCGCGTATAGGCAGCCTAAACCGGAAGCATTCGGAACGCAATACCGGGTATGCATCCGGGGCCTTACATCACCAGGAGGACCTTGCCCACGTGGTCGCCGCTGTCGAAGTACCGGTGCGCCGCGCCCACCTGGTCCAGGGGGAAGGTCTTGGCAACCAGGGGACGGATCCTGCCGTCTGCCACCAGCGGCCACACAGCGTCGCGCACGGCGGTCATGATGGCACCTTTTTCCGCCACGGGCCTGGGGCGAAGCGCGGTGGCCACCACGGCCGCCCGCTTCTTCAACAGCAGGCCAAGGTCCAACTCGCCCTTGGTGCCACCCTGGAGGCCGATCACCACCAGGCGCCCGTAGTCGGCCAGGGCATCCACGTTCTGCGGGAGGTATTTGGCCCCCACCACATCAAGGATGACGTCCGCCCCCTTGCCTTCGTTCTGCCGCCGAAGACTGTCCGGGAAGTCTTCCTCTTTGTAGTTGATGGCGATGTCCGCCCCGAGGAAGGCTTTGGCGGTGCTGACTTTCTCATCGCTTCCGGCCGTGGTGGCCACCTTGGCACCGAAGGCCTTGGCGAGCTGGATGGCCATGGTGCCGATCCCGCCGGTGGCACCGTGGATGAGGACCGTCTCGCCCGGCTGCAGCTGCGCCGTCATGATGAGGTTTGAGTACACCGTCGCAGCCACCTCGGGCAGCGACGCGGCGGTGACCAGGTCAACCCCTTCGGGGACGCGCAGCACCTGCTCGGCCGGGACCGCCACCTGCTGGGCGTAGCCGCCGCCTGCCAGCAGGGCCACTACCTTGTCCCCCAGCGAGAACGGCTTGCTGACACCGGGTCCGAAGCCGGCGATCCGTCCTGACACTTCCAGCCCGGGGACCTCGGAGGCACCCGGCGGCGGCGGGTAGAAGCCCCTGCGCTGCTGGACATCGGCCCGGTTCAGGCCGGCTGCCACCACGTCAATCAGCACTTCGCCCTGGCCGGGCACAGGGGCGTCCACGTCCCGCACTTCCAGCACTTCCGGGCCGCCCGGTTCCGATATGTAGACGGCTTTCATGGACCTCTCCCGTTCCTGACTAAAATCCTGGCTGCATCCAGTGTGCACCGGGCGCTTCCCCGGGCCTGTTTTGTTGCAGGCAAGCGCCTATGAAACACTACTAGCTGAGGAAGGTTGTCCGAGCGGCCGAAGGAGCTGGTCTTGAAAACCAGTGTGCGGTAACCCCGTACCAAGAGTTCGAATCTCTTACCTTCCGCAAGGGAACCCCTGGCAGCCGGCACCGGCCGCCAGGGGTTTTTTGCTTTAAGCAGCCCCGGCCTGCCCTGTTGCGCGGACGTAAATTCTTTGGACTAATCCCCTGCCGAACCCGGGACCCAAAGCTACCCGCGGGTATTGTTTGTGACTGCCGGCACATTTGCGTGTCTGCCGGCAGCATCACTCCCGCCAACAGCACCTCCGGTCCGGGCTAGGGAAGCCCCGGACCGCAGGGCGGGCCGCTCCGCTGGGGAACGTCCCGCCGAATGCACGCTCTAGCCACCCTGCGTTCATTCAGCGCTGTTGTCATGTGCCGGACACCACTTGACCAGGAGCAGGGTCCGGGCCCACGTCCGATCGGTACAACCACGGACGCACTCCACCGGGCCACCCACCCGGGACACCTCAATGAAAGTAAGAGCGGATGCATCAAAAAACATGGAAGTTATCGCTGGGCACAGCGTTGTCCGCGGGGCTCATCGCCGCCCCGCTGGCAGCTGTCCCGGCAGCCGCGGAGGTCTCAGCCGCGGCCGGCACCTCCCCCGTTGTCATCAACGAGGCCTACCTCAGCGGCGGCAGCAGCGGCGCCGCCTACAAGAACAAATTCGTGGAGCTGTATAACACTTCGGACGCCCCGGTCTCCCTCGAGGGCTGGTCCGTGCAGTACCGCTCCGGGACCGGCGCTGCGGCGCCCAGCGGGGTGGCTGCCCTGTCCGGGTCCATCCCGGCCAAGGGCTACTACCTGGTGCAGGGCGGAAGCAATGGCACCAACGGCGCCGACCTGCCCAAGCCTGACCTGGTGGCGGGCGCCATGAACTTCGCCGGGGCCTCGGGAACCATCGTGCTCGCCAAGCAGCCCACCGCCGTCGCGCTTCCCACCGGTTCCGTGGTGGAAACAGCCGGCGTGGCAGACCTCCTGGGCTACGGCGCCTCCAACACCTTTGAGACCCAGGCTGCTGCGGCACCTGCCGGAAACACGGATGTGAAGAGCCTCAACAGGGCCGCCCGGGCGGACAGCAACAATAACGCCGCTGACTTCACGCTCCTTGGCACCATCACGCCAACACCTTCGGGCGGCACAGCTCCGGCTCCCGACCCCGCGCCCTCGCCCTCGCCGGATCCCGTTTCCAGGACCATCGCGGAGATCCAGGGCACCGGGACGGAAAGCCCGCTGGCCGGAGCCACCGTCACCACCAAGGGCAAAGTCACGGCAGTCTTTCCCACGGGCGGCCTCAACGGCTACTACCTGCAGACCCCCGGCACGGGCGGTGACCTGACGGCCACCAACCACGCCGCATCCGACGGCATCTTCGTCTACTCCCCCGCCACCGTGGCTTCGGTGCAGGCCGGTGACTACATCCAGGTGACGGGCACAGTGGCCGAGTACTACGGCATGACCCAGCTCAACGTCACGGCAGCGGCAGGCCTCACCAAGCTCACCGACGCTGCCCCCGAGGTCAAGCCCACCATCTTCACCCTTCCCGCCGCGGAAACCTTCCGCGAATCCCTGGAAGGCATGCTGCTGGCACCCCAGGGGCCCATGACGGTGAGCGACAACTACAGCCTGAACCAGTACGGCGAGATTGGCCTGGCGGGCGGGACCACTCCCCTGGTCCAGCCCACAGCTGTGGCACCGTTCGGCTCCGCCGGGTACACCGCCGTGGTGGCTGACAACGTTGCCCGCGGCATCAAGCTCGACGACGGGTCCAGCACCAACTTCCTGAAGGACGCCGCCACCAAGGCCCAGGTCCTGCCGTACCTGACCACCGCGGACCCCGTCCGCGTGGGTTCGCCGGTGGACTTCACCACCAACGTGGTGCTGGGTTACGCCAACAATTCCTGGAAGCTCCAGCCGCTGACCCACCTGACCGAGGCCAACAAGGCCACCGTCCAGCCGGCCAGCTTTGGTGCCACCCGCACCGCGGCCCCCGCTGCCGTGGGCGGCAATCTGAAGATCGCCTCCTTCAACGTGCTGAACTACTTCCCCACCACCGGTGACATGCTCTCCGGCTGCACGTTCTACGAGGACCGGGACGGCAACCCCATCACCGTCCGTGGCGGCTGCGACGCCCGCGGTGCAGCCAACGCGGAGAACTTCAAGCGCCAGCAGGACAAGATCGTCTCCGCCATCGCCAAGTCCGGCGCCGATGTGGTGACCCTGATGGAGGTGGAAAACTCCGCGCAGTTCGGCAAGGACCGCGATGATGCCCTGGCCAAACTCGTGGAGGCGCTCAACATCCCCACCCCGGGCATCTGGGACTACGTCCGCTCACCCGCCAATGCGCCCCCGCTGGCCGACGAGGACATGATCCGCACCGCGTTCATTTTCAAGAAGGCCGCCGCGGAACCGGTAGGCGAATCCATCATCCATAACGACACCGTTGCCTTCGCCAGCGCCCGCAAGCCCCTGGCCCAGGTGTTCAAGCCCGTGGGCGGCGGCGCCGGCACGGAATTCATCGCCATCGCCAACCACTTCAAATCGAAGGGCTCGGCAGCAACCCCGGACGATACTGACAAGGGCCAGGGCGCCTCCAACCTCGCCCGCACGGCCCAGGCCAAGTCCCTGCTGGACTTCGCCAACTCCCTGCAGGCGTCCAAGGGCACCGACAAGGTGTTCCTGATCGGTGACTTCAACTCCTACGGCAAAGAAGACCCGATCAACGTCCTCACGGGCGCGGGGTATGTCAACCAGGACGACAAAGCACGCAACGCGGACGGCTCGGCCAAGCACTCCTACCTTTTCGGCGGCCTGGTGGGCTCACTCGACCACGTCCTCGCTTCCCCCGCCGCCAACGGTGTGGTCACGGGCGCGGACATTTGGAACATCAACTCGGTGGAATCCGTGGCGCTGGAGTACAGCCGCTACAACAACAACGTCACCAACTACTACGCCCCGGACCAGTTCCGCGCCAGCGACCACGATCCCGTGGTGGTGGGCCTGAACCTCCCGGCCACGCCCGCCAGCGTTGATCTGAACCTCCTGAACATCAACGATTTCCACGGAAGGATCGACGCAAACACGGTGCAGGTGGCCGGCACCATCGAGAAGTTGCGCGCTGCCGCTGCTCCCGGTGCCACGGCGTTCCTGTCCGCGGGTGACAACATCGGCGCCTCCCTGTTCGCCTCGGCGGTCGCCAAGGACCAGCCCACCATCGACGTGCTGAACGCTTTGGAACTGAAGGCATCCGCGGTGGGCAACCACGAGTTCGACGGCGGCTGGGCGGACCTGCGCGACCGCGTCATCGCCGGCGGCACGAATGCGAAGTTCCCCTACCTGGGCGCCAACGTCTACAAGAAGGGCACCACCGAGCCGGCACTTCCGGAGTACACCGTGCTGGACCTGAACGGCGTCAAGGTGGCCATCATCGGCACCGTCACCCAGGAGGTCCCGTCCCTGGTGACGCCGGCCGGCATCGCCGACCTCGACTTCGGGGACCCGGTGGACGCCATCAACCGGGTGGCCGCGAAGATCACCGCAGACAAGATTGCCGACGTCATCATCGTGGAAGATCACGACGGCGCCGGCTCGGGTGTGGTGGAAGGCGCCACCCTGGAGCAGGAAGTGGCAGCCGGCGGCCCGTTCGCCAGGCTGGTCACCGAAACGTCCGCCGACGTTGATGCCATCTTCACCGGCCACACCCACAAGGAATACGCCTGGGACGCACCCGTTCCCGGCGTGGCGGGCAAGACCCGGCCCATCGTTCAGACCGGCAACTACGGCGAGAACGTGGGCCAGATCCAGCTGACCGTGGACACCGCCAGCAAGCAGGTGACCGCCTACAAGGCCGGGAACGTCAAGCGCACCACGGACGCCGCCGCCGGCCTGGTGGCTGCCTACCCGCGCGTGGCCGCCGTCGACGCCATCGTCAAGAAGGCCCTGGCGGACGCCGCTGTGGTGGGCAACCAGCCCGTGGGTTCGGTCACCAAGGACATCACCACGGCTTTCACAACCGACGCCACCGGCGCCGCCAAGCGCGATGACCGCGGCAGCGAATCCACCCTGGGCAACCTGGTGGCCGACTCGCTGCTCGATTCGCTGAAGCCCGCCGGCCTCGGCGGTGCGGAGATCGGCGTCGTGAATCCCGGCGGCCTGCGCAACGAGCTGTACTACGCGCCGGACGGCACCATCACCTACGCCGAGGCCAACGCGGTCCTGCCGTTCGTGAACAACCTGTGGACCACGTCGCTGACCGGTGCGCAGTTCAAGACCCTGCTGGAGCAGCAGTGGCAGACCAACCCGGACGGCACGGTCCCCAGCCGCGCCTACCTGCAGCTGGGCCTGTCCAAGAACGTGAACTACACCTACGACGCCGCCCGGGCCGCGGGTGACCGGATCACCGCGGTGCGGGTGAACGGTGAACTGCTGGACCCGGCCAGGTCCTACCGGGTGGGCACGTTCAGCTTCCTGGCCACCGGAGGCGACAACTTCCGGATCTTCACCGAGGGCACCAATACCCGGGATTCCGGGCTGGTGGACCGGGACGCCTGGATCGGCTACCTCCAGAAGAGCAGCCCTGTGGCTCCGGACTTCGCGCGGCGTTCGGTGGCGGTCACCAACACCACCGCCGACGGGGTCAAGCCCGGTGGGCCCGTCACCCTGGCGGTCTCGAAGCTTGACCTGACCTCCTTGGGCAGCCCGGTGAACACGGCCCTGGAGGCTTCGTTCACCGACGCTGCCGGCAAGGTCACCGCGCTGGGCACAGTACCGGTGGCCGCCGGTGCGGCCTCGGTGGACCTGGCTGTCCCGGCCGGGGCGGCGGAGGGCGCGGCAACCCTGGTGCTCACCGCCGTCGAGTCCGGCACCGTGGTGAAGGTGGCCGTGCTGGTGGGAGTTGACACGCCGGCGCAGCCGGTCTGTGTTCCGCCGGTCAAGCCCACCCGTCCCGCTGACGTCAGGGGGCAGGCGAACTACGGCCAGGCCATGGCTGCCTACCGCGCCTGCCTGCGGGGCTAAAACCCTGGATGCGCCATCACTTGTGGTCCCTGTTCCGCCGGTTCAGCGACCACAAGTGATGGCGCATCGCCGTTTAAGGCCCTGTGAGTTAAGCCCGGCGAAGGATGGCGGCGGCGATCTCGTCCGCATCGCGGAGCGTGCGCTGGCCACTGCGGTACGCGGGGCCGCCGGGCTGGACGGCCTCGGCGGCGATGGCGGTGCCCCACTGCGCTGACGACAACTGCAGCCCCAGCACAAACAGGCCCTCGGTCACTGACCCGTTGGCCGCAACCGGGCGGTACGGGTGGGCCTCCACGTCCAGGCCGGTGGACTCGATGGGGGCACCTTCGGCGGTCATCATGAGCTTGGGCCGCACCAGCCCATCGGCCAGCAGCTGCTCCAGTACCGGTGAATCGTTGGCCGAGACCCGGTTTCCGGGGGCCAGCGCTTCCACCATGGTCCGGGCCGTGGCGGGCGGCCCGGAAACCCACGGCGAAGCAGCGGTGAACATGGCCGCCTTCCGGTCCACCCGGAATTTCGGGTCCGGCCCAACAAAGCTGACCACCCCGGCCCTTGCCAGGGCGGCGAGCTGTTCGGAGCGCAGCGCCGGCGGTCCGCTGGCCAGGCCCTCCACGAACGATTCGAACCAGCCACGCAGGCCGGCGACCCATGACTCGTCGGTGATGCCGCCGTCGGCCACTGCCGTCTTCAGGACGGCGCGCCCGTGGTGCAGCGCGGCGATGGCCATCTTGACCGGATCGTCCTCGCCCAGGGCCGACCGGCGCGCATCGTCGAGCAGGAACTCCACCACGGCGGCGTCGTGGCCCCTGCAGGAATCGAACGAACGGCCTGCCAGTGGAGCCGCGAGCCCCGGCAGGTCCAGGCGGTGCCGGGGACCCACGTGGACGGCCAGGACGCTCTCAACGCCGTCCTCCCAGTTCGCGGCGCTGTGCGCGTGCGGCTGCAGGGCTTCCTCCAGCGCTGCGAGGAATGCGGGCGCGTCGGGCACTGCGCCGGGCTGCGAGCGCACCAGCGTCGAGTAGTAGGCCCACAGCGCGTCGCGGTGCAGCAGCGGCCACAGGTCATGGTCGAACGAAGGGCGGATCCCGGCCTTCGCTAGCCGCTCGATGGCGGCCTCGGTGAGGTAGCGGAGCGTGATGGAGGAGGCGTAGTAGCCGTCCAGTGCCGCCTTGGCACGGTACGGGGTTCCGCGCCGGGACGCTGCGATGATCAGGGGTTCCTGGCCGGACGGTTCGTACTCCAGGCCCGCGCCGTTGGACACGAACTTGCCGCCGCGGCCTTCGGTGAGCTGGCCCATGGTGTCGAAGAAGTTCAGGCCCATGCCGCGGACCAGGACCGGCTCGCCGGCGGGGATCAGGGACCAGTCCACGTCCGCCGGGACGGCGGGGGGAAAGTACTGCAGGCCCAGTTGTCCGGCGGCGGCCTGGAGCTCCCGCTGTTCAGGATTCAGCCGGGAGGGGATGTGCCCCAGGGCCAGCACCACGGAATGGGCGCGGATGCCCTCCCCGGTGGCCAGGCCGACGTCGAACATTCCGTCCCCGGCGGGGCGCACCGACACAGCGGTCGTTTCGTGGAATTCGATGGTGACGCCGTCGGGGGCCGTGCCCAGCAATTCCTCCACTGTGCAGCGCAGGTAGCGTCCGTAGAGGGCGCGGCTGGGAAAATCATTCGATCCCAGCACCGCCAGCTCCGCCCGGTCCCCCGCGGTGAGGGCCGGCAACGGGTCCCGCTGCTGCCGGGCCCGCCACTGGTCGAACGTGGTGCCGGCAACAGGAGCGGGAAGGGCAGGGTCCTCGGGAACCAGGGTGGGGTAGAAGGACTGGGTGTTCATGAGGAACAGCCGGGACTGGCCCGGTTGCCACACATGTCCAGGGCCTGCCGGGCAGGGGTCCACGACGTCGATGTGCAGGGCCGTTTTTGGGTTGCCGGCGACGGCGGTGTGGGCGAGCAGCCGCTCCAGCACGCTGGTGCCGCGGGGACCGCCACCGATGATGACGGCCCGGTTGCTCTGCGATATTTCCACGCCATCCAGCGTACGGGCTGGAAGCGGAGCGTGCGCCGGACGCTTGACTTGCCAGCCATGGGGGATGTTGTTTGGATGGGGCGCATGACCACCACAGCAGCTGATCAAGCGTCCGTACCCGGCTCCGGCCGGGACACCTCCGGCAGCAACTCCCGGGAAACCGCGCCGGAACCCGTCGACGAGAACGTGTGGCTGGAGGACATCTACGGCGAGGAACAGCTGGCCTGGGTCAAGGAGCAAAACTCCCGCACCGAGGACCTGCTGGAGGACGGCGGCTACGCGGAACTGGAAACCGGCATCCTGGAAGTACTGGACTCCACGGACCGGATCGCCATGGTGGGCAAGCGCGGCGACTGGTACTACAACTTCTGGAAGGACGGGCAGAACCCCAAGGGCCTGTGGCGGCGGACCACTTGGGAAAGCTACTGCACCGACTCCCCGGAATGGGACGTGCTGCTGGACGTGGACGAACTGTCCCGCGCCGAAGGCGAGGAGTGGGTGTTCCACGGCGCCACGTTCCTGCGCCCCGCAGCCGGGGAGCCCTACCGCCTGGCGCTGCTTGCCCTCTCCCCCGACGGCGGCGACGCCAACCGCTACCGCGAGTTCGACGTCGAGGCGCGCGGCTTCGTGGACCCCGCCCGCGGCGGGTTTGACCTCCCGACAGCGAAGGGCAACGTGTCCTGGCTGGATGCCGATACGCTGCTGGTTGCTTCCACCGCGGACGGGCTGCCCAAGACAGCGTCCTCCTACGCGCGGACGGCGGTGACGCTCAAGCGCGGAGAGTCCCTGGCAGCGGCTCCGCGCCTCTTCGAGGTAGCGGAAGACCACATGATGGCCGTGGCGGCCCATGACTCCACGCCCGGCTTTGAGCGGACTTTCGCCGTGGACTACATCGACTTCTTCAACCGCTCCAACTTTGTGCTGCGGGACGGATCCTGGGTACAGATCGACGTTCCCACCGACGTCAACGTCAGCGCCCACCGGGAATGGCTGCTCTTCCGTCCGCAGCAGGACTGGATTGTGGACGGCACCACGTATCCTTCCGGGGCCCTGCTCGCCGCCAACTTCGAGGACTACCTCGCCGGCAGCCGCAATCTCACGGTCCTGTTCACCCCCGACGCGCACACGTCCCTGCAGTCCTGGAGCTGGACCCGGAACTTCCTCCTGCTCAACCTGCTCAAGGACGTCTCCTCCGAGATCCGGGTCCTGGACCCGTCCCGGCCGTCCGGCGGCGCGGACGGCGGCTGGGCGGCCACGCTCCTGGACGCCTGCCCGCCGCTGCACGATGTGAACGCCTACGCCGTGGATGACGAGGACGAGGGGCCGGCGCACGGCGGCGCGGGCAATGACTTCTGGCTCATCGCCACGGGTTTGACCACCCCCACCACCCTGATGCGCGGCACCCTGGAACGCGGAAGCGCCGGGACGTCCGGCGTGGTGAGCCGGCATGCGGTGGTCAAGACCTCGCCGTCGTTCTTTGCCGACGCTGACTACCAGGTGGAGCAGCACTTCGCCGTGTCCGACGACGGCACCCGGGTCCCATATTTCCAGGTTGCTCCGCGGGACCTGGCTTTGGACGGGCAGAACCCCACCCAGCTGTCCGGCTACGGCGGATTCGAGGTGTCCCGGACGCCCGCCTACAGCGGCACCGTGGGCAGGGCATGGCTGGAGCGGCGGACCACGCTCTCGGACGGCAGCGACGGGAAGGCCCCCCACTCGCGCGGCGGGGTGTATGTGGTGGCGAACATCCGCGGAGGCGGCGAATACGGGCCGGCCTGGCACCGTGCCGCGCTGAAGGAAAACCGGCACCGCGCCTACGAGGACTTCGCAGCCGTGGCACGGGACCTCATCTCCCGCGGGGTCACCTCGCCGCGGCGGCTGGGCTGCGTGGGCGGATCCAACGGCGGACTCCTGGTGGGGAACATGCTCACCCGGTATCCGGAACTGTTCCGGGCCGTCTCCTGCGGCGTTCCCCTGCTGGACATGCGCCGCTACACCAAGCTCTCCGCCGGGCACTCCTGGATTGCCGAGTACGGGGACCCGGACGTTCCCGAGCAGTGGGAGTACATCAGGACCTTCTCGCCCTACCACCTGCTCAAGGACGCGGTGGAGTACCCGGAGACGTTCATCTGGACCGCGACCTCGGACGACCGGGTAGGCCCCGTGCAGGCACGGAAGATGGCCGCCCGGATGCTTGCCATGGGCATCCCGAACGTGTGGTTCCACGAGGCCCTGGAGGGTGGCCACGCCGGCGCCTCCGACAACCGGCAGGCCGCTGCCCTGCAGGCGCGCAGCCAGCACTTCCTGTGGAAAGCGCTGGCAGGCTGACCGCCATGGCACCCGGGCTGGCGGTACGGCGGGCCGTTGCCGCGGACGTGGAGCGGCTGGCCCAGGTGCACGTCCGGTGCTGGCAGGAGACGTACCGGGGCATGCTGTCCGATGCCTTCCTCGCCGCCGTGGACCCGGCCGACCGGCTGCGGCTCTGGCAGCACCTTCTGGACCGGGCCGAACCCGCCGAGGCGTGGGTGGCATGCGACGGCGGGACGGTGGTGGGGTTTGCCGGTTCCCGCCGGCTGCCTGCCCCCGGTTCCACGGAAGGGCATCCGCCGCCTGCCTCCGGAGACCTGGAACTGTGGGGGCTGTACCTGCTGGCCTCGCACCAGGTCTTGGCTTGGGCGCCCTTTTGCTGGACGCGGCCATCGGCTCCAGGGCGGCGAGCCTCTGGGTGGCAGCCGCCAACAGCCGGGCCATCGGTTTCTACCGCCGCTTCGGCTTTGCACCGGACGGCGCAGCGGACGTCCTGCCGGAGTGGGAGGACCTCCCGGAGATCCGGATGGTCCGCCCGGCGCAGGGCTGAGCGCAGAGCAGCCGAACCCCGTTTACCGGGGCCGCCGCCTGTGGCGGGCACCGTTTTGCACTGCATGGCCGGATCTGCGTATCCTTGGTGGGCTAGTAATAGCAACTGGAGACGTGCCAGAGCGGCCGAATGGACTTCACTGCTAATGAAGGGTCGGGGTTAAACTCGACCGGGGGTTCAAATCCCCCCGTCTCCGCGTTTGGCCCCGGTCCCTTGGACCGGGGCCTTTTGCGTTTCCAGGAGTAGCTGCACGACGGCCTCTGCAGCCTGGGCCCCGTCAGTCCCGGGCTGCTTCGCAGATCCGGGCGTTCAAGCTTCGGAAACGCGAACAACCTTATGACTCTCCGGGCCATGGCTCGGCAACCGTGGGAAAACGCTGTCCGGCAGTCGGACGCGGCGGGCGCCGCCGGAGCCGCGGTGGCAGGATTGGCCCATGGCGGCACGCAGCAACCCACTCCACCCGGACGTCGTCCAGACAGCATGGAATCCGCGCCTGGCCCTCCTGGTGGCGGCAGCGTTCTTTATGGAATTCCTGGACGGCACGGTCCTCACCACCGCCATTCCCAGTATTTCGGCGGATTTTGCCATCCCCGCCGCCGACGTCAACATCACCATGACCGCCTACCTGCTGACGGTGGCCATCGGCATTCCCCTCAGCGGCTGGCTGGCGGAACGGTTTGGTGCCAGGCGGATCTTCTGCACTGCCATCGCGGTGTTCACCCTGTCGTCCCTGGCCTGTGCGCTCAGCCAGGATCTGGCCACCTTGACCTTGAGCCGCATTGCCCAGGGTGCCGGCGGCGCCATGATGGTACCGGTGGGCACCCTGGTGGTGCTGCGCGGCACCCCGAAGTCCGAGCTGCTGCGTGCCACCGCGTTCCTGGTGTGGCCCGGGCTCCTGGCACCCGTAGTCGCCCCGTTGGTGGGCGGGGCGCTCACGACGTACCTGTCGTGGCACTGGATCTTCCTGGTCAACCTTCCGCTGGGGGTGGCCGCCTTCGTGGCGTCCCTGCGGCTGGTTCCGGCGGTGGCCGGAGATCCCGGCCGGCGGCTGGACTGGCCGGGAATGCTCCTGACAACGGTTGGCGTCGGTGCCCTGGTGACCGGCCTGGAGCTCGCCAGCAGCCACCCGGGACTGCCCTGGGCAGGAATCAGCGCTGCGGCCGGGATTGCGGCACTGGCCGGGGCGGTCCTGTGGATGCGACGGGCTCCCCATCCGCTGTTCAACCTGCAGGTCTTCCGCACCAGGACGTTCCGGGCCATGGCCACGGGCGGATTCGTGTACCGGGTCACCATCAGCTCCGTCCCGTTCCTGCTGCCGCTGATGTTCCAGGCGGGGTTCGGCTGGTCGCCGCTGCACGCCGGCGCCCTGGTGGCAGCAGTGTTCGTCGGGAACATCGGGATCAAACCGGCCACCACGCCGTTGATCCGGAAGTTCGGTTTCAAGGCGATGCTGGTGTTCGCCTCGCTGGCATCAGCCGTGACGTTCGCCCTCTGTGCCTTCCTGACACCGGAAACCCCGGTGGCTTTGATGGCCGCACTGCTGGTGTGCAGCGGCGCCTTCCGCTCCATCGGCTTTTCGGCCTACGCCTCGGTCCAGTACGCGGACATTCCCCCGGCGCAGCTGACCTCCGCCAACACCGTGTCCGCCACGCTGGTGCAGCTCGGCACAGGCTCCGGCATCGCCATCGCTGCCCTGCTGATCCGGACCTTCGAAGGCCTGTCCTCCGCGGCCCAGGATCCGGCCGGCCCATTCCGCGGCGCTTTCCTGGCGATGGCCGTCCTGATGCTGGCAAGCACCGTGGACAGCATCCTGCTCCCCCGGCACGCAGGGGCAGCAGTCAGCCGGCCTGGGCCAGCACCAGGGGCAGAACCGCTCCCGCCCCGGCCTGCCGAAGGGCGCGCCCCGCGACGGTGAGGGTCCACCGGCTGTCGGTGAGGTCGTCGATGAGCATCACCGGCTGGCCTTGGACGGACTGCAGGGCGGCCTCGAGCTCGGGACCCACCACCAGCCGGTCCCATACTCCCGCCAGCCGGTATGCGCTGTTGCCGCCTCGGCCGCCGGTGGGTCCGCCGTGGGCCAACTGCAGCTCACCAAGGTAGGGGATGCGCCCGATTTCCGAGATTCCCCGGGCCAGCGAGCCCACGAGCTGGGGCTTGCCACGGGACGGCACAGCCACGATCGCGGCCGGCCTGCCCACCCCGCTCCACCCCGGGTTCCGGCCATCACCGGTCCCCCACTCGCGCAACACCTGGACGCAGGCCTGGAGCATGCCCGGGTCCACCGGCCGGTCCTCCGCGCCGGCGGCAAACAGTTCCCGCAGGGCGCCGCCCCAGCCGAGGTCCGTCAGGCGGGCCAGGACGCGCCCCTCCGAGAGGCCCTCAGCCGGTTTGAGTTTCCCCTTCACCGGCACCCCAAGACGGTCCATGCCGCTTGGCCACTGAAGACGTGGCTCCAGGACGCCGCCCGCCCTGCTGAGGGTCTGGCTGGCCGCCGCCGTGGCGTCGGCGGCCACGTCCGCAGGGAACCACTGGCCGGCGCAGTTGTCGCACCGGCCGCAGGGACGGGCTGTCTCGTCGTCCAGGACCGACGTGATGTACTCCATCCGGCAACCGGCCGTGTCCTGGTAGATGACCATGGAGTCCTGCTCGTCCACCCGGGCCTCCGCAATGCGGCTGTAGCGCTCGGCGTCGTAAACCCAGGGCTGGCCCGTGGAGCGCCAGCCGCCGCCGACCCGCTCCACCGCCCCGTCCACGGACAGGACCTTCAGCAGCAGCTCAAGCGGCGTGCGGCGAAGGTCCACCCGGGCTTCAAGCGCCACCGTTGACAGTGCCGTTCCTGCCTCTGCCAACGCCGTCAGCACGGCGGCCGCCTTCTCCTCGGACGGCATGGACGCCGTGGCGAAGTACTGCCAGATCTCCCGGTCCTCGGAACCGGGCAGCAGCAGGACGTCGGCGTTCGCGGCCCCACGGCCGGCGCGGCCCACCTGCTGGTAATAGGCCACCGGCGACGACGGGGCGCCCAGGTGGACGACGAAACCAAGATCGGGCTTGTCGAACCCCATGCCAAGCGCGGACGTGGCCACCAGCGCCTTGACCTGGTTGTCCTTCAGGAGCTGCTCTGCCCGCTCCCGGTCCGCCGGATCGGTCCGCCCGGTGTAGGCGAGCACATTGTGCCCCGCTTCGGAAAGCAGCCGGGCGGTGTCCTCCGCCGCGGAGACGGTCAGGGTATAGATAATTCCGCTGCCGGGAAGGTCTGCCAGGTGGGTCAGCAGCCACCCCAGCCGCTCCTTGGAATTGGGCAGCGACAGGACTCCCAGCCGCAGCGAGTCGCGGCCCAGGGAGCCCCGGATGGTCAGGACCCCGGCGCCGAGCTGCTCTTCGATATCGTGCACCACCCGTGAGTTGGCCGTGGCGGTGGTGGCCAGGACCGGCACCGTGTCCGGCAGCCGGGTGATGAGGTCCGCGATCCTGCGGTAGTCGGGGCGGAAATCGTGGCCCCAGTCCGAAATACAGTGCGCCTCGTCGATGACCAGCAGGCCGGTCCGGCGGAGCAGCTCCGGCAACTGGGTTTCCCGGAACGCCGGATTTGTGAGCCGCTCCGGGGACACCAGCAGGACGTCCACCTCGTCCGCGGCCAGCTGCTCACGGACCGTGTCCCACTCCAGCTGGTTGGCTGAGTTGATGGCCACAGCCCGGACCCCTGCCCGGGCGGCGGCAGCCACCTGGTCCCGCATCAGGGCCAGCAGGGGCGAGACAATCAGCGTGGGCCCGGCTCCCCGGCGGCGCAGCAACAGGGATGCCACGAAGTACACGGCGGACTTGCCCCAGCCGGTGCGCTGGACCACCAGGGCCCGCCGCCCGCCGTCGGCCAATGCCTCGATGGCTTCAAACTGGCCGTCGTGGAAAATGGCGCCCGGGTTCCCTACCAGGCCCCGAAGGACCTCCAGTGCCTCGGCGTGCGTGGCGGTCCCCGGACCGTCCGGGCCTGCCGACTCTGCAACTGCGGTAGCGGAAACTGTGGAAGCGTACTGGTTATTGGCCATTGATTCAGTATCCCAGCACCCTCCGACACCGCGCACAGCGATCGCGCCGCTATGTGGAAACCTGCCGGGCACGCGCTGCAAAGCCACCGCTGTGACGCAAGTTCTCCCCAAACCCGTTGGCCACATGCGCCGCACACGTAAGATAAAGCCCGTGACTAGCGAACAGACAACGACATTTGATCTCTCGGCATCCTTCAAGGCCTACGACGTCCGTGGGATTGTAGGCGAGTCGATCACCGCCGAAATCGTCGAAGCCGTGGGGGCCGCGTTCGTGGATGTCCTGCAGCTCGAAGGCCAGACCATCGTGGTGGGCGGCGACATGCGCCCCTCCTCCCCGGAATTCAGCAAGGCCTTCGCCAACGGCGCGGCAACGCGGGGCGCCAGTGTCGAACTGCTGGACCTGATCTCCACCGATGAACTGTACTTCGCCTGCGGTTTCCTCAACCGCGCCGGAGCCACCTTCACCGCCAGCCACAACCCCGCCGAATACAACGGCATCAAGATGGCCAAGGCAGGCGCCGTTCCCATCTCCTCCGAAACCGGCCTCAAGGACATCCAGGCCCTCGCGGAGCAGTACCTCAACTCCGGTTCCATCCCCGCCGCCGGCGCCCGCGGCCTGATCAGCGTCCGCGACGTGCTCAAGGACTACTCCGAGTACCTCCGCAAGCTCGTTGACCTCTCCGCCTCCCGCCCCCTGAAAGTGGTGGTGGACGCCGGCAACGGCATGGCCGGCCTGACCACCCCGGCGGTGCTGGGCGACACGTTGCTGCCCAAGCTGCCCTTCGACATAGTTCCGCTGTACTTCGAACTGGACGGCTCCTTCCCCAACCACCCGGCCAACCCGCTGGAGCCGGAAAACCTCCGCGACCTGCAGGCCGCAGTGATCGAGCACGGAGCGGACATCGGCCTTGCCTTCGACGGCGACGCCGACCGCTGCTTCGTCATTGACGAGAAGGGCGAGCCCGTCTCGCCGTCGGCCATCACCGGCATGGTGGCACGCCGCGAAATCGCCCGCGCCAAGGCCCAGGGCGAGGAAACGCCCAGCATCATCCACAACCTGCTCACCTCCCGCGCCGTTGCGGAACTGGTGGAGCACGACGGCGGACGTGCGGTCCGCACGCGGGTGGGCCACTCCTTCATCAAGGCAGTCATGGCCAAGGAAGGTGCCGTGTTCGGCGGCGAGCACTCCGCGCACTTCTACTTCCGCGACTTCTGGAACGCTGACACCGGCATGCTGGCCGCCATGCATGTCCTGGCGGCGCTGGGCGAGCAGGACGGCCCGCTTTCCGAACTGGCCCGCGAATACGAGCCCTACGTCAGCTCCGGCGAGATCAACTCCGAGGTGGAGGACAAGCCGGCAGCGGTGGAGCGCGTGCGCCAGGCGTTCGCGGACGAGGACCTCACCATCGACAACCTGGACGGCAGCACGTTCACGGCCAACGACGGCAGCTACTGGTTCAACCTGCGCCCGTCCAACACCGAACCGTTCCTGCGGCTCAACGCCGAGGCCACGGACCGGGCCACCATGGAACGCGTGCGCGACCGCGTCCTTTCCCTGGTGCGGGCCTAGCACCGGATGACTGACCATACCGGGCAGGCAGCGGACGGAAACAGCGGGCAGGACAGCTGGCGTGATTCCGTCTCCGAAGCCACGGCAACGGACCTGGAGAACCTCCTGGGCACGGGCGTCAGCGCGGCCCAGGAGCAGCTCCAGCGCAACGGCGGCTTCCTGCCCTTCGCGTTGACCGTCCAGAACGACGGCGAAGTGCGGCTGGTTGCCGTCTCTCCCGCGGATGCCGGAGAGGGCAGCGACGCGGACTTTGACGCCGACGCCATGATCCACGACCTGCAGGCGCTCCTCCGCCAGAACCGGGACGACTTCCGCGCCGCTGCCGTGGTGTGCGACATCCTGCTGGTGGAGGAGGATTCGGATGCCATCCACGTGGCGGCTGAACACCGGGATGGTTCCCTCTTCGCCGCGGTGCTCCCCTACTCGGCCAACGCCACCACCCAGTCCTGGGAATTCGGCGAGCTCGGTGCAGATGCCAGCGAGCCCGTCATCTGGGTGGACTAGACCGGATTTGCTGCCATGAAGATCAATGCCTTCGCTGACGTGAGCCTGCGGGCACTCATGGTGCTCGCCGCGGTCCCGGACGGCACGCTGCTCACCACCCAGAGCATCGCCGACTCGGTGGGGACACCGTACAACCACGTCAGCAAGGCCATGGCCAGGCTGCGGACCATGGGCCTGATCGAAGTGGTGCGCGGCCGGTCCGGCGGTTCACGGCTCAGCCATGCCGGCCGCATCGCCACGGTAGGCCAGATCCTGCGGCAGCTTGATACCCGCACGGATCCCGCGGACTGCGTCTCCCCGGCCGGCAACTGCCCCCTGATCAACGAGTGCAGGCTGCGTGGCGCCCTGGCCCGTGCGCGGGAAGCTTTTTACGCCGAGCTTGATTCGGTGGTGATCGGGGACCTTCCCCAGGCCCGTCAGATGGCGCCGGTCTTCCAAATGATCGGCCTCCGCCCCGGCCTCTGAGTGCCCCGTATCCGGGTGCCCGCTCCCGGTTTGATTTCAAACTTCTACAAGGTGTAGAACTGAGGCAGAAATACTCGCATTTCAAATATGAGTTTTCATCCGGCCGGACGAAGGCCCCGGCCATAACCTCAGGAGTACAGATGCTCTCGGACAAGTCCCGCCCCGTCATTGAGGCCACCCTGCCGCTGGTCGGCTCCCGGATCGGTTCCATCACCCCCAACTTCTACGCCCGCCTGTTCGCGGCGCACCCCGAACTGATGGATGGCCTGTTCAGCCGCTCCAACCAGCGCTCCGGCAACCAGCAGCAGGCCCTGGCCGGGAGCATCGCCGCCTTCGCCACCCACCTGGTGAACAACCCGGGCACCCTGCCGGAGACGGTCCTTTCCCGCATCGCCCACCGCCACGCCTCCCTGGGCATCACCGAACCGCAGTACCAGGTGGTCTACGAGCACCTGTTCGGCGCCATCGCCGAGGACCTGGCCGAGGTCATCACGCCCGAGATCGCCGAAGCCTGGACCGAGGTGTACTGGCTGATGGCCGATGCCCTGATCAAGCTCGAGAAGGGCCTGTATGCAGCCCAGGCCAATGACAAAATGTGGATGCCGTGGCGCGTGGCGGCCAAGACCCCCGCAGGGACCGGGTCCATGACCTTCACCCTGGAGCCCGCGGACGACACCCCCGTCACCCCGGCCCTTCCCGGCCAGTACATCAGCGTCAAGGTGGCCGTTGCCGACGGCCTGCGCCAGGTGCGCCAGTACTCCCTTTCCGGCGACGCGGGCACCAGCCGCACCTTCACCACCAAGCTGGACGACGGCGGCGAGGTCTCCCCCGTGCTGCACAACACCGTCCAGGTGGGCGACGTCGTCGAGATCTCCAACCCCTACGGCGAGATCACGCTCAAGGAAGGCGACGGACCCGTCGTCCTGGCCTCCGCCGGCATCGGCTGCACCCCCACCGCCTCCATCCTCCGTTCCCTCGCCGAGTCCGGCTCCGACCGCCAGGTCCTGGTGCTTCACGCCGAGAGCACCCTGGACAGCTGGGCCCTGCGCAGCCAGATGACGGACGACGTCGAACGCCTGGAAGGTGCCGAACTGCAGCTTTGGCTGGAGAAGCCGGTGGACGGTGCCAAGCAGGGATTCATGTCCCTGCGTGAAGTCGACCTGCCGGCCGACGCCTCCCTGTACCTCTGCGGCCCGCTGCCGTTCATGAAGAACATCCGCAACGAGGCCATCAACGCCGGCATCCCGGCCACCAAGATCCACTACGAGGTCTTCGGCCCGGACATCTGGCTCGCCAGCTGATTTCCGGCGCCTTCGTGAACGACGACGGCCCCGCACCTTTTCGAAAAGGTGCGGGGCCGTCGTCGCATGGAAGGTGGAGCGGCTGCTAGTGCTGGGCCATCCGGGCCTTCAGGGAATCGAGCTCGGAGCGCAGGGCCTCGGGCAGCGAGTCGCCGAACCTGGCGTACCACTCCTCGATGGAGGCGAGCTCCGTGTCCCACTCCTCGCGGTCGACGCGGACGGCGTCCTCCACGTGGGCGTGGGTGAGGTCCAGGCCGGTGAGGTCCAACGCGTGCCCGGCGGGGACGTATCCGATGGGGGTCTCGACGGCGTCGGCCTTGCCCTCGATGCGCTCGATGGCCCACTTGAGGACGCGGGCATTGTCGCCGAAGCCGGGCCAGGCGAAGCCGCCGTCGGCCGTGCGGCGGAACCAGTTCACCAGGAAGATGTGGGGCAGGCGTTCCGGGTTGGCCTTGCCGGAGACGCTGATCCAGTGCTTCAGGTAGTCGCCGGCGTCGTAGCCGATGAACGGCAGCATGGCCATGGGATCGCGGCGGAGCACGCCAACCTGGCCGGCGGCCGCGGCCGTGGTCTCGGAGGACAGGGTGGAGCCCATGAAGATGCCGTTGGTCCAGCTGCGGGCCTGGGTGACCAGCGGAACAGTGGTCTTGCGGCGTCCGCCGAAGAGGATGGCCGAAAGCTCCACGCCCTCGGGGCTGTAGTACTCCTCGGCAAGCATGTCGATCTGTGCGATCGGCGTGCAGAAGCGGGAGTTCGGGTGTGCTGCGGGCTTGTCCGAGTCCGGGGTCCAGGAGTTGCCCTGCCAGTCGGTCAGGTGCGCCGGAACCTCGTCCGTCATTCCTTCCCACCACACGCCGCCGTCGTCGGTCAGGGCGACGTTGGTGAAGATGCTGTGGCCCTTGGCGATGGCGCGCATGGCGTTGGGGTTGGTGCCCCAGCCAGTGCCGGGGGCAACGCCGAAGAGGCCTGCTTCCGGGTTGGTGGCGCGGAGTTCGCCTTCCTTGCCGATCCGCATCCAGGTGATGTCATCGCCCAGCGTCTCCACTTCCCAGCCTTCGATGGTGGGATCCAGCAGGGCGAGGTTGGTCTTGCCGCAGGCGGAGGGGAAGGCGGCGGAGACGTAGTAGGTCTTCCGCTCGGGAGAGGTCAGCTTGAGGATGAGCATGTGCTCGGCCAGCCAGCCTTCGTCGCGTGCCATGACCGAGGCGATGCGCAGGGCGTAGCACTTCTTTCCGAGCAGGGCGTTTCCGCCGTAGCCGGAGCCGAAGGACCAGATGGAGCGCTCCTCGGGGAAGTGGACAATCCACTTGTCCGGGTTGCAGGGCCATGCCACGTCTTCCTGGCCGGGCGCCAAGGGTGCACCCAGCGAGTGCAGGGCCGGAACGAAGAAGGCGTTGGTCGCGGTGATCTTGTCCAGCACTGCGGTGCCGATGTTGGCCATGATGCGCATGGACGCAACAACATAGGCGCTGTCCGTGATTTCGACGCCGAACTTGGGGTCCTCGGCGTCGAGGTGTCCCATGACGAACGGGATGACGTACATGGTGCGGCCGCGCATGGAACCGGCGAACAGGCCGCGCAGCTTGTCCTTCATCTCCCGCGGGTCCATCCAGTTATTGGTGAAGCCTGCGTCGCGCTTGTTCTCGGAGCAAATAAAGGTCTGCTCCTCAACCCGGGCTACATCGGCGGGGTCGGAGAACGCGGCGAAGGAATTCGGGAACAGGTCCTGGTTGAGCCTGGTCAGGGTGCCGGCAGCAACGAGTTCGTCCGTGAGGCGGGTGTTTTCCTCTTCGGAGCCATCAACCCAGTAGATGCGGTCCGGCTGCGTAAGCTCAGCAACCTCTTCGACCCATGCCAGCAGGCCGGCATGTGTGGTGGGTGCTTTCTCAAGCAGCGGCTTCTGCGCCAGATCGCCCATTGCAGTTCCCTTCCTCGGGTTCATCGGTGTGTCCTAAATGCTATGGTCCGGACCAGTGGAGTTTTTGGGGAGCTTGACTGACATATCCGGTCACCGAAAGTGAATTCCGCGGGAAATCAAGGAATTGTTGCCGCGAAAACGCCCATTAAGTGACGAAGGTCACCTAGACCGGTCTAGTCGCACAGATTACAGCCGCTTCGATTTGGCATCGGGCCCCGCCTCGCGTAAAGTAATTCGAGGTTCGGGGAGAGCGGTTCTTCTCCCGGGACACAGAATGCGCCCATAGCTCAGCTGGATAGAGCGTCTGTCTACGGAACAGAAGGTCAGGGGTTCGAATCCCTTTGGGCGCACCAACAAGGTCCGCACCGGTTCGCCGGTGCGGACCTTTTTTGTGCTGTCAGGCCGGCCGTCCCCGGCTAGGCTTTGGTCATGAATCCCGAGGCCGCTGGGCGCGAATTTGATGTTGTTGTTATCGGCGCAGGCGCCGTAGGGGAAAACGTGGCCGACCGCGTGGTCCAGGGCGGCCTGACGGCCGTCCTCGTGGAAGCGGAACTGGTGGGCGGCGAATGCTCTTACTGGGCGTGCATGCCATCGAAGGCACTCCTCCGGCCCGGCACTGCGCTCCACGGGGCACAGACCACCCCGGGGGCCAAGGAGGCGGTCACGCGCACCCTGGACGCCGCCGCCGTCCTGGAGCGCCGCAACTACTTCACCTCCAACTGGCAGGATGACAGCCAGGTTTCATGGGTCAAGGACACCGGCATCGAACTGGTGCGCGGCCATGCATGGCTGACCGGGCCGAAGGCCGTCGAGGTGGCCGGCCTCGACGGCACGCAGCACCTCCTGCGGGCCCGGCATGCCGTGGTGCTTGCCACGGGCTCCACCCCCAACACGCCGCCCATTGAGGGACTGCAGGACGTGCAGGTCTGGGGAACGCGCGAAGCAACGTCGGCCAGCGAGGTCCCGGACCGGCTGACGGTTTTGGGCGGCGGTGTGGCCGGAGCAGAGCTGGCCCAGGCCTTCGCGCGGCTTGGTTCAAGCGTTACCCTGGTGGCGCGCAGCGCACTGCTGGGCACTTTTCCGGAAGAGGCCGCGGCCCTGGTCGCCGCGGGACTGAGGGCGGACGGCGTCGAACTCCGGCTGCACACCGCGACCGAGCGGATCAGCGGAAACGACGACGGAACCCTCACCGTAAGCCTCGGCGACGGAACCACTGTCACCTCGGACAAGGTCCTGGTCTCCACCGGCCGCCACCCGGCACTCGAGGGCCTGGGCCTGGAAAGCGTGGGTTTCGAGCCCGACGAATCAGGCCACCTGTCCTTGTCAACGGACGCCTCGGGCCTGGTCCGCGAAATACCCGGCGACGATCCCTGGCTCTACGCCGTGGGCGACGCCGCCGGCAAGAACCTCTTCACCCACCAGGGCAAATACGAGGCCCGCGCCACGGGTGACGCCATTGCCGCCCGGGCCAGGGGCGGGCTGAAGGGGACCCCGGAGGACTGGACGCGCTACGCGCAGACGGCCAACCAGCATGCAGTGCCCAGCGTGGTCTTTACCGACCCCGAACTGGCCGGCGTGGGACGGACCCTGAAGGCGGCGAGGAAGGACGGGTACAACGCCTCGTCCGTGGAGCTCCCCATCCAGGTTGCCGGCTCCTCCCTCCACTCGGAGAACTACGACGGCTGGGCCCAGCTGGTGGTCGACGAAGACCGGAAGGTTCTCCTCGGCGCAACGTTCACCGGCCCGGATGTGGCGGAACTGCTGCACGCCGCCACCATCGCCATAGTGGGCGAGGTGCCCCTGGACCGCCTGTGGCATGCCGTCCCCTCCTACCCCACCATCAGCGAGGTGTGGCTCCGCCTCCTGGAGAAGTACGGTCTGTGAGGTCTATTTGAACTGACCAGTCAGTTCGGTTAGTCTTGATGCAGACTTCTTCTGCGAAAGGCAATCCTTGCTCTCAGCACACCAGCTCCAGGCCAAAGGACGCCGGGACCCGCTGCTTCCCCCCACCTCCCTGGGGGTGGCGCGCGGTGAACTGCTGCTCGTGACCGGCGACAGGCAGGACCAGCGCACGGCGTTGTCCCTGCTGCTCAGCGGCAGGATGAAGGCAGCCGCCGGGCAGCTCAGCTGGGACGGCGGTTCCCGCACCAAGCAGCTCCGCCTGGCCGCAGCCCTGGTGGATTCCCCGGGTGTCAACGAACCCGAGGAGCACCTCAGCGTCCGCGACCTGGTGACCGAAGACCTCGCCCTGATACCCCGCCGCTACCGGGGAGCGTTGCTCAGCGGCCCCTGGCTCAAGGTCAACCGCTTCGAGGACATCGCGGGCCTGTGGACCGAGCAGCTGGAACCCGGGCGGCGGCTTGAACTGCTGACCGCGCTGGCGCTGGCCAACCCCCGCACGGACCTGCTGGTGGTCGATTCGCCGGACCGCCACAGTGCGGATGAGCTCACCTGGCTGCCGCGCCTCCGGGAGTTGGCGTACGACGCCGGCCGGCCGCTCGCCGTCGTGGCGGCAGTCAGTGCCGTCCCCGCCTCGTGGAACGGCCCGGTGGCCGGGATCGGCAATGCCGCACCCGAGCCTGCCCCCGCCGGCAAGCACACCGCACAGACCGGGGAAGCAGAGACCGCGGAAACCGTCCGTGAGGCGGAAAACCAGGAAACCAAACTCGAAACTGAGGTTGCCAAGTGACTGTCCTGCGGCTGGCCCGCTCCGAACTGAAGCGCATGACCGGTGGGCTCCTGCCCAAGCTGACCATCCTGGCGCTGACCATGGTCCCGTTGCTCTACGGCGCCGTTTACCTGTACGCCAACTGGGATCCCTATGGCCACCTCAACAACCTGGATGCTGCCCTGGTGGTGGAGGACTCCGGCGCCACCAACGCCGATGGTACGCGCCTTGAGGCAGGGGCGAAGGTGGCGGACAGCCTGGTGGAGGGCAACGTGTTCCATTGGGTGCCGGTGGAAAGCTCAGCGGAAGCCGATGCCGGCGTCAGCAGCGGCCAGTACGCTTTTGCGCTGAAGATCCCGAAGGACTTCTCCGCCAACCTGGTCTCCCCCGGCAGCTTTGACTCGGCCAGCCAGGCCATGCTGAACGTGACCACAAACGATGCCAACAATTACCTCCTGAGCACCATCGTGGACAAACTGACCACTGCCGTGCACACCACGGTGGCCAAGGAAGTGGGCGAGGAAACCGCCAACCAGCTGCTCACCGGGTTCGGCACCATCCACTCCAAGATGGTCCAGGCGGCGGACGGCGCGTCCCAGCTGGCCGACGGCGTAGCCACGCTCCGGGACGGAACGGTTACCCTCCACGAGGGGACCGCAGCCCTGAGCAGCGGCGCGGACCAGTTGTACGCCGGCCAGCTGAAGCTGCGGGACGGGGCCAACCAGCTGACCGACGGCGCGGGTCAGCTCAGCAGCGGCCTGGCAGTCCTCAAGGACAAGACGGCCACCCTGCCCACAGACACCCAGACCCTCGCTTCCGGCGCCGCCCAGGTTGCCGCCGGGAACGCACAGCTGAACACCAAGGTGCAGGACGTGGCGGCCCAGCTGGAGGCGGTGGACCAGGGCCTCCGCAACCGCGTGGTGGAGTCCAACAGCAGGCTCGTCGCGTCAGGCGTCCTCACCCAGGCGCAGGCGGACAAAGTCCTGGCCGATTTCGATGCCACCGCCGCGGCCAGCCCGATGGCTGCTGCGAAGGGCAAAATCCAGGCGGATGCTGCCCAGGTCCAGCAGCTGGCCACCGGATCCGAGGCCGTGAGTGTCGGCGCAGCCCAGCTCGCAGCCGGGATGCCGGCACTCAAGGGTGCCATCGCACAGGCCTCGGCAGGGGCTGACCAGCTGCACACGGGTGCCGCCGCGCTCGCAGCCGGTGAGCAGTCCGCCGTCGACGGCGCCGCCGGCCTTGCCGACGGAGCGCGGAAGGTTGATGCGGGGGCCGCCCAGCTCTCGGACGGGGCGGGACAGGCCGCCACAGGTTCGCGCACCCTCTCCGATGAGATCGGCAAGGGTGCCGGACAGGTTCCCAACCCCGACGACGCGCAGAAGAGCAACCTGTCCCAGGTGATGGCGGATCCCGTGGCGGTCAGCAACGTCTCGCAGGCCAAGGCCGGATCGTACGGCGCAGGACTGGCACCGTTCTTCCTCACCCTCGCCATGTGGATCGGGATCTTCATGCTGGTGCAGGCCATGCGCCCCATCACACAGCGGGCGCTGGCCTCCAACGCACCGTCGTGGAAGATCGCCCTGGGCGGCTGGCTGCCCTTCTTGCTGGTCTCGGTGGTGCAGGCGTCCCTGTTGACCCTGGTGGCGGACCTCGCGCTGGGGCTCAATCCCGCCCACCCGGTCCTGATGTGGCTGCTGATGCTGGCCGCCGCCATGGCGTTCAGCGCGCTCATCCAGGGCATCGTGGCACTGCTGGGCTCCCCCGGCAAGCTGGTGGTGCTCATCCTGCTGGTCCTGCAGCTGGTGTCATCCGGGGGCACGTTCCCGTGGCAGACCACCCCCGAGCCGCTGCATGTGGTGCACCAGGTCCTGCCCATGGGATACGTGGTGACCGGAATGCGGCACCTGGTCTACGGCGGGGACCTGTCCATGATTGCCCCCACCTTCGTGGGCCTGCTGGGCTACACGGTGCTGGGCGCGGCCATGTCCACGCTCGCGGTGCGCAAGAACAAGTACTGGACACTCAAGACCCTGAAGCCGGAGATCGCGGTATGACCACCGAACCCACATCCGCGGGCAAGGGGCTGCGGCCCGCCCGGACCAACGCCACCCGCCAGAAGCTCTTCGACGCCTCCATGGAGCTGATCGGCGAGCGCGGGGCCGCCAGCGTCACCGTGGATGAGATCGCGGCAGCTGCCGGAGTCTCCAAGGGCACCGTCTATTACAACTTCGGCAGCAAGTCGGAGCTGATCGCGCAGCTCCTACGGCACGGCGTGGACATCCTCAAGGCGCGGCTGCTCGAGGCCGCCAACGGCGGAGCAACGGGCCGCGACCCGCTGCTCGCCATGGAGGCGATGATCGGCCAGGCCATGGACTTCATGGCGGAGTACCCGTCCTTCGCGCGCCTGTGGGTCAGCGAAAACTGGCGGATTCCCAGCGAATGGCAGGGCACGTTTTCTGTCCTGCGCGGGGAGCTCCTGGAAGTCATCGGCCAGGCCGTGGAAAAAGTGGCCGAGGCCTACCCGGTGGACGATTCGGTGTCCAGGGGAAGCCTGGAAACTGCCATCTTCGGTGCGTGCTTCGTGGTGGGCCTGGACCGGCAGACGTACAACCCCGAGCGCACCCGTGACCAAAGCGTTGCAGCAATCATGGCCATCATGCGCGGCTACGTCCTGAAGGGGCCAGCTCCTCAGGGATGATGGAGCACATGCGCCATACGGGGAAGAGCGGAAAGTTCGCGGTGATCTGCGGCGTCGTTGCTGCAGGGCTGCTGGTGCTCACGGCCATGACCCTCGCAGAGCCGGTGTTCCTCGCGTTCCTGGGCGTCCTGGGGCTGGCCTACCTGGCCGCTGTGGCCGAGGTCCTGGCGAGGCGGCGCCGCTTTGCCCTGTTTGCAGCCGGCTCCGGGACCGCCCTCGCCCTTGGCTTTTCGCTGGCATTCCTCAGCACGTGGGAGCTGGCGTTCGACGGCCAGTCCTCCTTCCTGGGCACCCCGCTGCCTACCGACGATCCCGACAACTACTTCATCGGCGCTGCGGGCGCCCTGGTGGCCACGTTCGGGGTCCTCTTCCTGGGTGCCCTGTGGCCGGGGCAGCGACGGACGGCTGCGGCGCGCAGGAAGGCGCCGCGGCAGGCGGCCCAGCGCGGCCCGTCACAGCGCGGGACCTCACAGCGGACCGGCGCGACGGCGGCGCGCGGCGCCCGCGCTGCCGCACCCAGGACAGGCGGCCAGGGAGCCGGCGCCCAAGGATCTGCCGCTCAGCGGACGTCGGCTCCCCGAACCCCCGCCCGGGGGACGTCCTCCGCAGCCCGGCGGCCGTCGTCGTCCGCCCCGCCTTCGCCCAGGCCGGCACCCAGGTCCGGCAACGGCCCGCTCCCCCGCCGCTGACGCCGCCCTCCGGCCCGGGTGAGCACCGCCGTCGCCACGCCGCCCAACAGGAGCATTCCGCCCGCCAGCTCCGTCGGTGACGGCACCTCCGCGAGGACCAGCCACGCAGCGCTCATGCCCACTACCGGGACCAGCAGGGTGAACGGAACAACGGCCGACGACGGGTGGGTGGCCAGCAGCCGGTTCCAGATTCCGTAGCCCACCAGTGAGGCGAAAACAGCGGTGTACAGGGCACTGAGCATGGTGGATGCCTGAAGAGAGGACAGCGACTCCCAGAAGGTTCCCGGCCCGTCCACCAGCACCGACAGCGCTGCCAGCGGAAGCGGAACCACGGCGCCGGACCACACCACCAGCCCCAGGCCCGAAGCTGCCCTGGCCTTCCGGGCAATGACGTTCCCGGCGGCCCAGGACAGGGCCGCGGCCAGGACAATGACCAGCGGGAGCAGCGGCGCCACGGCGCTGCGTCCCACCGCCACGAGGGCGAGTCCGGCCACGCCGAGCGCCACCCCCGCCAGCTGGCGCCGGCTGGGCCGCTCACCGAGGAACACCGCAGCGAGCAGGACCGTCAGCAGCACCTGTGCCTGCAGCACCAGCGATGCGAGGCCCGCCGGCATGCCCAGCGCCATGGCCAGGTAAAGGAGGCCGAACTGGCCCGCACTCATGAACAGCCCCACGCCGATGATGGCCTTCCAGGACACCGCGGGTTTCCGCACAAAGAAGATCCACGGGACAACCACCAGGACAAAGCGCATGGCCACGAACAACAGCGGGGGAAAATTTTGGCCGCCCGCGTGGAGCCCGATGTCAATGGCCACGAAGTTCAGGCCCCACAGCAGGGCAACGACGACGGCAAGGAGGGAATCACGGAGGTTCACGCTCCTACTGTGGCAGAGCAGCGGATGAAGCACCAGCGCCTAATTCAGCATTGAATCATGTACCTTTGCTTCATGATTGATATCGGGTCGCTGCGTGCCCTCGCGGCCATTGAGCAGCATGGCACAGTCATTGCCGCCGCGGAGGCGATGGGGTTCAGCCCGTCGGCCGTTTCCCAGCAGGTGAAGAAGCTGGAGAAGGAGGGCGGCTTCGCAGTCCTGGAGCGCCGCGGCCGCGGCGTCCTGCTGACCGAGCGCGGGCTGGCCCTGGCGGCGTACGGCCGGCGCATCCTGGCCGAGCTCGAGGAGCTTGAGTCCACGCTCCTGGCGGATCCGGCCAAACCCACCGGCAGCCTCCGCGTGGTTTCCTTTTCCACTGCCGTCAGGGGGCTGGTGGGCCCGCTGCTGGCGCGGATCGGGCAGTCGGGGGCCGCGCTTGACCTGTCCGTCCTCGCCGAGGACCCGCGCGAGGCGGTGGCGAGGGTTGCCAACGGCGAGGCGGACCTGGGCCTGGTGCACAACTGGAACTCGGTGCCGCTGGTGATCCCGGAGCACTTGACGCTTGAATGGCTCTGCGAGGACGTGGCGGATGTCCTGGTGCACAGCAGTCATCCGCTCGCACGCCAGGCGGAGGTGGAGCCGGCACAACTGGTGGACGAACGCTGGATCAGTACGCCCGACGGCGCCATCTGCAATGAAGCGCTCCTGCGGATTTTCGCCGATCTTGGGCGGGTCCCGGACATCAGGATCTACGACCCCGATTTTGCGACCCACATTGCGTTGGTGGAGCAGGGGGTGGCCGTTGCGCTGGTGCCCCGCCTGGGACGGCCGGCACTGCCTCCGGACGTGGTGGCCGTTCCTGTAGTCAACCCCATCCAGGCCCGGCAGGTGGGGCTGGTCCATCGCAGGACCATGACGGCCAGCCCGGGCATCAGGCACGTGGCCGCGCTGCTGCGCGGGATTGCCGGCAGTGGAGCTGCAGCTAGTGGGCCCGGGGCACCGCGAACCGGGTAATCCGGGCGTCCTGGCCGTCGAGTTCCGCCCACGGTTTCTCCGTCTCCAGGACGGTGAGGGCATTGGTGGGGAAACGGGTGGCGGCGTCCATGTAGGCGTCGTGGTCGGAATCCCGCGAGGCGAGGTGCATGGCCAGGTCCTGTACGCCCGGCAGATGCGCGATCAGCATCAGTGTGGTCACGGTGTCCGGCACATGGTTGACCACTGTCAGCATCCGCAGCGCCGATGCCGCGTACAGGTCGTCTTCGAGTTTGGGCGTGGGGGCCTTGTCGCCGAGTTCGGAGCACACCCAGGTGCAGGTTTGCCGGGTGCGCAGGGCACTGGAGCACAGAATGAAGTCCGGGACGATGTTGTGGTTGAGCAGCCAGCGCCCGGCCAGCGGCGCCTCCCGGTGTCCGCGTTCCTCAAGCGGCCGCTCGTGGTCAGCCACGCCGCCTGGCCAGTCAGCCTTGGCATGGCGCATGATCACGAGGCGTCGAACGTGGTGCGAACTCATGGCCCAAGCCTAGCTGGCGGGAACCACCAGAAGCAGCGTCACGCAGAGCACGCTTTCATGGGCGTGCAATGAGACAAAGCCCGCGAATTCAGGGCGCAGCTACAAACGGGACATCAAAAGCATGCCCACAGTGACACGAGCGAAGGCGACCAGTTCCACGGGAACAGGTCGCCTTCGCGCGCGAAAGAAAGGGAGTTCCTAGATCGAGTACTCCGGAGCGGCCCAGACAACAACCTCCGGGTGCTCGTAGAACCGGTAGCCCTGGCCGCGGACGGTGCGGACCGTGTTGGCGAGGCGGCCGAGCTTGGAGCGGAGGCGGCGGATGTGGACGTCGATGGTGCGCTCGTTGGGCACTTCTTCGGCGTTGCGCCACAGCCCCTCGAGGAGCTCGTCACGGCCCACGGTGCGGGTGCCATTTTCGACGAGGTAGTTCAGGAGCTCAAACTCCTTGAACGTCAGGTTCAGGGATTCGCCGTCGAGGTGGACTTCGCGGCGGGCGAGGTCGATGAGCACACCGGAGGGACGCGGTTCCTGCGGCTGGGCAGGGCGCGGGGTTTCGGTGCGCTGGCGGGAGTTGACCGTGGGGTCGCCAAAGGTGGAGCGGACGACGTCGAGCGCGGAACCGGGAGTGCCGGCCGGCGCGACCGCCACGGCTGCGTAGCTTTCGGCACCGGAGACAAGCGACTGGGCGTAGGCGCGGATTTCCTGCGCAAGCTTGGCGATGGAGGTGCCTGCTGCCGCCGCGGTCTCCTCATCGATGCCCATGTAGAGGACGAACCCGCGGGCAACGTTGTCGTTGGCTACCGGGCGGACCTGGTTTGCACCTGGCACCACAGGGGTAGGGGCAGTAACGGGAGCAGACTCGGCGGGATGCACGGCGCGAAGCTGGCCGTAGGAATTCGGGTTGTAACCCTGCGGGGCGAAGCCCTGGGCCGGGAAGCTGCTACCGGATGCGGAGGGAGCAAGCGAGGGACGCGGGCCGAAGCCGGGACGGAGGCCGGTGGCCTGGCCGGTCTTGGCGGCGTTACGGACAGAGATGTGGACGTATCCGGATGCAACTGACATGAATGCTTACCTCAATGTGAAATGGCCGGCTCCGCGGCTCGAATGCTGGTTTCCCCGTCACGCGGACCGGGGAGGGACGCCCGACGCTGGGCTTGGGGGCGAATGCCTAAGAACTTCAGTGGGTGGGGAAGGTCAGGCGTGCATTCGACAACAGCGCATGTCGGCAGCAGCGGATGTGCTGGGCCAATATTCTGCGGCTGCAGGTGCTGTTGAGTTCTTGTTCACATTGGAAGTGTGCCGCGTAACAATGCCAACTTGCAAGTAACAATGGACCGAATCGTCCGCATTGTGAGACAGATCCGGAAATTGTGCTGCATGTCACTATTTCGGCAGCGGGGATGATTTGGGACACTCGAATCGGCAAGCGGCCGAAATTTGATGCTTTTCAGAAGAATCTTCGCTGATATCGCAGATTACCGAATGTGTCCGAAATTCAACCGTTTGACGTGGAATCAGCCCGGACCTCTGCGGCGTGTCCAACCGGCGTCCTGCCCCCAGCAGATTTTTTTGCCCGCGAGTGCCGCTGAGCCGGAGGCAGGACAGTCCAACATCGTTTCAGGCCGCCGTCAGTTACTGCTGGTGCCCTGGCTGGGGGTGGTGGCGGTGGTGGCTGCGGCCAGCTGGATGGTCTCGGCAGTGTAGGTGTCCGAATTCTTCAGGGCGGTGACCCGGACGCTGGCGCCTGCGGTCACATTGGAGAGGCTGAGCGTGGTGCCGGTGGAACCTCCGCCCCGCTGCCGCATCCCCTGGGTCACCTGGACGTCTGATCCGACGGCGTAGGTCCGGGAAAACCCGTCCTCACTCTTTACGGTCATGGACGTGCCGGAGATCTCGGTGACGGTGCCGGCCTGCCCCGCCATGGTGACGTAGCTGGAGCCCTGGAGGACAACGTATTCGGAGTGGACGGCTGCGTTGAGCCCTGCCGAGCCCATCCCCAGGCCACCAGGCCCGCCGTCCATTCCCATGCCGCCGTCCATGCCACCTGCCATGCCGCCACCCGTGCTGCTTTGGCCGTCCGGACCGGTCATGCCGCCCTGGCTCCCCGGGCCGAACTGGCCCATGGCACCCGTGCCGCCCTGGGCATTGTTCGCTGAAGCCGTTCCGCTCCCGTTTCCGGCAGCATAGGCGCCGGCACCGGCTGCCGCTGCCACCACCACCGCAATGCCACCCACCAGGAGGCCCTTCTTCGCGGTCCAGTTCCCTTTCCCTGCCCGGGTCGAATCAGTGGGTGCGTACTGCCGGGGTGCGCCCCATCCCATGCCGGAGTCGGGCACCCGGCCCTGCTCCGTCGTCGTACCCCACGCTGCAGAAGGCGAACCGGGAACGGGGGCGTTCCAGCCCTGCGCGGCACCGTCGCGGGCGGCACCATCTGCCGCGCCTTCCCACACCGGGGCCGGTTGGCCCGGCTGCTTTCGGCCTTCTGCGGACGGGTCCGCCTGGCCGTTGTGGCCTGCTGCCCCGGGGTAGGCGTTGTCTTGCTGTTCCATGGCTTTCTCCAAAAAGTCGTCGGTGTTAGTGGTGGTCCTGTTGTCCCAACAGGCTGTGCCGCTTTGCTGTGCAGGGGCTGTGCGGCGGACCAAGCCTGGCTGTGACCTGACAGGGCCCCAGCCAAGCCGCCACCTCGCCGGGGTCACAGGTGGCTAGGCTGGAGCTCACAGCCGGAACACAGCAACGTCAAAGCATCGGCAAACCGACAGATCGGAGAGTTGTCCCATGGCATCCCCGCACCCCATGACCAACAACCTTCCCCAGCTCACCCATCCGGACGGTTCCCCGATCCGCGCCCTGGTGGTGGATGACGAGCCCAGCCTGTCGGAACTGATGAGCATGGGCCTGCGCATGGCAGGCTGGTCGGTGGCCGTGGCCGGCGACGGGCCCACTGCCGTGAAGCTCGCCAAGGACTTCCACCCGGACGTCCTGGTGCTCGATGTCATGCTGCCAGGGTTCGACGGCGTGGAGCTGCTGGGCAGGATCCGCGCCTTCGCGCCGGAGGTCCCCGCGCTTTTCCTGACGGCCAAGGACGACGTCCAGGACCGCATCGTGGGGCTGGCAGCCGGCGGGGACGACTATGTCACCAAGCCCTTCAGCATGGAGGAAGTCCTGCTCCGCCTGCACCGCCTGGTCCAGCGTTCCGGGGTGGCCGCCATGGACACCGCCGAGCTGGTGGTGGGCGACCTGGTGCTCAACGTGGACACCCGGGAAGTCACCCGTGCCGGGGACGACATCCAGCTGACGGCCACCCAGTTCGAACTCCTCCGCTACCTGATGGAAAACCCAAAACGCGTGGTCAGCAAAGCCCAGATCCTTGACCACGTGTGGGATTACGATTTCGGTGGCCAGGCAAACATCGTGGAACTGTACATCTCCTACCTGCGCAAGAAGATCGAAGCGAACCATCCGCCGATGATCCACACCGTGCGTGGCGCGGGCTACGTCATCAAGCCCGCCGACTAGACGGGGAAACGCGTGTCTCTTTCCGGTGTCCCCCGGCCTGCCGGCCGCTCCTGGTTCAACCCCTCAACCTGGCACCTCCGCACCCGGCTGATCCTGCTCTCCATGGCCCTCCTGGTGGCAATCTCCAGTGCGATCGGCGTGGTCAGCTATGCCTCCATGGATGTGGTCCTCACCAACCAGCTGGACGCCCAGCTGAAGCTGGCATCCCGCGGCCGGCCGCCGGAAGGCAACCCCTCCGGCCGTCCCGACCCCCTCGACGCACGCGGACAAAGCGTGGGAACGCTCAATGCAAGGGTGGTGGGCGGACAGGTCAGCCGGGAAGCGGGCTTCCTCTCCTCGGACGCCACCCGCACAGCCCTGACCCCCCGGGACGCGGCCACCCTGCAGGCACTCCCCCACGACGGCATGCCGGTGGACCGTGAGCTGTCCAACGGCGACTACCGGCTGATGGCAACCGAAACCCCATACGGCGACGTGGTGATCACCGGCCTGCCACTGGCAACGAAACAAAGCACCGAGGCCTCGCTGGTCCTGACCATGGTGCTGGTTTCGCTGGGCGGCCTGGTCCTGATCGGGCTGGCCGGCACTGCCCTGATCCGCCGGACCATGCGGCCGCTGGAACAGTTGTCCGACGTCGCCACCAAAGTGTCCAAGCTCCCCCTGGACGCCGGTGAGGTTGCGCTCGCTGTCCGCGTGCCGCCCTCTGCGGCGCATCCCACAACCGAGGTGGGCAGCGTGGGCCACGCCCTGAACCTGATGCTGGACAACGTCTCCAGTGCGCTGGAAGCACGCCAGCGGAGTGAGACGAAGGTGCGCCAGTTTGTTGCCGACGCCTCCCATGAACTTCGAACACCGCTGACCGCCATCCGCGGGTACACCGAGCTGATGCGCATGACCGAACCCCTGACCGAGGACGGCCAGAAGTCGCTGGGGCGGGTTCAAAGCCAGTCGGAGCGCATGACCGCGCTGGTGGAGGACCTGCTGCTGCTGGCACGGCTGGATGAGGGCAAGGCAACCAAGGCCACCGACGTGGACCTGACCCAGCTGGTGGTGGAAACCGTCAGCGACGAAAAGGTCATGGCCCCGGACCACGCGTGGCAGCTGCAATTGCCCGACGAACCCGTCACGGTCCGCGGGGACACCACTCAGCTCCACCAGGTGCTGGCCAACCTGCTCTCCAACGCCCGCAAGCACACCCCGGCCGGGACCACCGTGACCACCGGCGTGATGCGCTCGGCCGACGGCAGTGTGGTGGTCACGGTCGCCGACGACGGGCCCGGCATCCCGGCCGAATTCCAGGGCAGCATCTTCTCGCGCTTCACCCGGGCCGATGCCGCCCGTTCCGGCTCCGAGGGTTCTTCAGGGCTGGGTCTGTCCATTGTCGAATCGATTGTCATGGCCCACGGCGGCACCGTGGAACTGGTGTCACGTCCGGGCAGGACCGAGTTCGCGGTCCGCCTTCCGGCGGCCGGGCCCGCGCAGCCCTGAAGCGTCCTGACTTACACAGCCGCGTCACAGGTTGTGCCTAAAGCCTTCAAATCAGGCGGCGCCACTCTTGATGCATGACGCTCACCGACCACACTTCAGGAACCCTGCAGGACGCCGCGGTGGCGCCGCCGGGCCTTCCCTCCCCGGGACGTGCCGTACGGCGCGCCCCCGTGGACACCCGCACCGCAGTCCCCGTCCTTGATGTCACCATCCCCGTCTTCAACGAGGAGCGCGACCTTGAGGAATGCCTCCGCAGGCTCCACGGACACCTGCGCGACACCTTTCCGCACAGCTTCCGGATCACCGTGGCGGACAACGCCAGCACGGACGGGACCCTGACGATCGCCGAACGGCTGGCCCGCGAGTTCCCGGAGGTCGCCGTGGTCCACCTCGATGAGAAGGGCCGGGGGAACGCGCTGCGCAAGGTATGGCTCGCGTCCCCGTCGCCGGTCCTGGCCTACATGGATGTGGACCTTTCCACCGACCTGGCAGCCCTGCCCCCGTTGCTGGCCCCCCTGATTTCCGGCCATTCCGACCTTGCAATCGGCACCCGGCTGACCCGCAACTCCCGGGTTGTCCGCGGACCCAAGCGGGAGTTCATCTCGCGCAGCTACAACCTGATGCTCCACTCGCTGATGGCAGCCCGGTTCAGTGACGCCCAGTGCGGGTTCAAGGCCATCCGGGCCGACGTCGCGCAGCAGATCCTCCCCTACACCGTTGACAATTCCTGGTTCTTCGACACCGAGCTGCTGGTCCTGGCTGAGCGCTGCGGCCTGCGCGTCCACGAAGTTCCCGTGGACTGGGTCGACGATCCCGACTCCAGCGTGGACGTGGTCCGCACGGCGCTGGCCGACGTCCGCGGAATGGCCCGGCTCACCAGGGACCTGGTCTACGGCCGCATCCCGGTTCCGGAACTGCGCGCCGCCCTTGCCAGGGGTCCGCTCCCGGCGTCGTCCCGGGCTGGCGAACAGACCCGCGGCAGCAGCCTCTTCGGCCAACTGGTCCGGTTCGCCGCCATCGGCGCGGCCTCAACGCTGGCCTACCTGCTGATCTTCCTGTTCTGCCGGGGTTTCATGGATCCGCAGCTGGCCAACTTCCTGGCCCTGCTGGTCACGGCCGTGGCCAATACCGGGGCCAATCGGCGCTTCACGTTCGGGATCCAGGGCGGAAACCCGGTCCGGCACCATTTTGAGGGTTTGATTGTGTTCGGCATCGGCCTGGTGCTCACCTCCGGGGCGCTCGCCCTGGTCCACCGGACCACGACGCCCGACCGGTGGATGGAAGTCCTCACCGTGGTCGCGGCGAACCTGGCGGCCACGGCAGTGCGGTTCCTGCTGTTCCGGCTCTGGGTCTTCCGGGGAGCCGGCACCAACAAGACAACCCACGCCACCACCTCCACAGAAACGGGTGCACCATGACCTCCACCATCTCACCGGCAGGCGCCGGCTCAACTGCCGCACCGCTGCCCGCAAACGCCGGTGGGCCGGCCACTGCCACAGGAGCTCCACAACCCACCCCGCGCTGGACGCGCTACGCGTTCGGCAGCCAACCGCGCTGGGTGCGCCCCTCGGCCGCCGCGCTCCTGGTGGCCACGGCGGTCCTGTACCTGTGGAACCTTGCAGCGACCGGCTACGGGAACTCGTTCTACGCCGCCGCCATCCAGGCGGGCACCAAGGACTGGACCGCGTTCCTCTTCGGATCGCTCGACGCCGGAAACGCCATCACGGTGGACAAGCCCCCGGCGGCACTGTGGATTCCAGCCCTGGCGGGCCGCATGTTCGGATTCTCGTCCCTCAGCATGCTGGTGCCCGAGGCACTCATGGGCGTGGCCGCCGTCGGCGTCCTCTACCTGGCGGTCAAGAGGGTCTCAGGACCGGCCGCAGGCCTGCTGGCCGGCGCCGCGCTGGCGCTGACGCCCGTGGCTGCGCTCATGTTCAAGTTCAACAACCCCGACGCCATGCTCACCCTGTGCCTGGTGCTGGCGGCATACTTCACCATCCGGGCCACCGAACGGGCTGGCTGGAAGTGGCTTGTTGCGGCCGGAGCCGTGATCGGACTGGCTTTCCTCACCAAGATGCTGCAGGGCTTCCTGGTCGTTCCGGCGCTGGGACTGGCCTACCTGTGGGCCGCCCCTACCCCGATCGGCCGCCGGTTGGCACACCTCGTGGGCGCACTGGGAGGCATCATCGTGGTGGCCGGCAGCTACATCGCCCTCTTCCAGCTGACACCGGCTTCAGCCCGCCCGTATATGGCCGGGTCCACCACCAACAGCTTCCTGGAGCTGACTTTCGGCTACAACGGCCTGGCCCGCATCACCGGCTCGGGTGAAGGCATGCCCGGCGGCGGAGCAGGCGGAGCGGCCGGCGGGCCCGGCGGCAGTTTCGGCGGCGGCAACAGTGGATTCGGCGGGGCTGCTGGCCTGCTGCGGATGTTCGGGACGAGCTTTGGCGGCGAAGTGTCATGGCTGCTGCCCGCCGCCCTCGTCCTGCTGGTTGCCGGCCTCTGGTTCACCCGGCGGGAAGCCCGCACCTCGATGGACCGCGCGTCGCTGATCCTGTGGGGCGGCTGGCTCCTGGTCACCGCGGGTGTGTTCAGCTTCATGAGCGGCATTGTCCACCCCTACTACTCTGTGGCGCTGGCACCGGCGATGGCGGCACTGGTGGGAACCGGTGCCGTGGAACTCTGGCGCGGCCGGGCGTCCTGGCCTGCCAGGATTGTCCTCGCCGCAACGGTCCTGGGCACCTCCATCTGGTCGGCTGTCCTCCTGGGCCGCGACGCGTCCTGGCTCCCCTGGCTGCGCATCGTCGTCATCGTCCTTGGCGTCCTTGCCGCCGCCGGCCTGCTGCTCCGCGTTGACGGCCTCGGCACCGCCGGACGGTTCCGGCGCGCGGGCGCTGCCGCCGTCGTCGTCGTATCCCTCCTGGCCGGAGGACTCGGGGCGGGTGCCTGGACCGTGGCCACCGCAGCGTCCGCGCATTCGGGTTCCATTCCGACGTCGGGGCCTGCAGGTTCGGCGGCAGGCGGCTTTGGGAACCGGGCAGCTGGTTTCCGCGGCGACCGCACCGGCGGTACGGACGCCGCCACCGGAACCGACAGGTTTGACCCCGCAAACGGGTTTGACCCCGCAAACGGAATGGGCGGCGCAGCCGACGGCGCCGGTGGTCCCGGCGGGGCCGGCGGCCCCGGTGAGGGAACTGCCGATGCCGCAGTGACCGCGCTGCTCTCCTCCACCACCACGAAGTGGTCCGCGATCGTCTCCGGCGCCAGCCAGGCAGCAAGCCTGGAACTTGCCACGAACACCAACGTCATCGCGCTCGGCGGCTGGAACGGCGGGGATCCATACCCCACGCTCGCCCAGTTCCAGGACATGGTGTCCAAGGGTGAGATCGGATATTACATCCAGGGCGGCGGCATGGGTGGCGGGATGGGCGGCCGGGGCGGCAACCCGGAGGTGGCGGCCTGGGTGCAGGCCAACTTCCAGGCCCAGACCGTGGGCAATTCCACTGTCTACGACCTGGCCAAGTAGCCCGCCATGGCCAGCCCCTACTTCAGCTCCATGACTTCAAGCCCAACAACCGGGTCCACGCGCGCCCGCCTGCATCATGCGTCGGGAGGGGGCGGGGCCACCACGGCCCGGGGGACCAGGCCCGGCAGCCGGAGCCGGGATCCCCTGGGCCGCCGGCGGAACCTCGAACTGGCAGCGGTGCTGGCGGGCACGGCGGCGCTGTACTTATGGAATCTCGGGGCGTCCGGCTGGGCCAACGCCTTCTACTCCGCCGCGGCCCAGGCGGGTTCGCAGGACTGGACGGCCTGGTTCTTCGGTTCCTCGGACGCCGCCAACTCCATCACGGTGGACAAGCCGCCGGCCTCCCTGTGGGTCATGGGGTTGTCGGTCCGGCTGTTTGGGCTGAACCCGTGGAGCATCCTGGTTCCGCAGGCGCTGATGGGCGTAGCGGCCGCCTGGCTGCTCTACCTGTCCGTGCGCCGGACCGCGGTGCATGCCACCGGAGATGCCACCACTGCCCACCGGGCGGGCTTGCTGGGAGCCGCGGTGTTGGCCCTCACCCCGGTTGCCACGCTGATGTTCCGGTTCAACAACCCGGATGCCTTGCTGGTGCTGCTCATGACGGCGGCCGCGTACGCGGTCCTCCGCGCGGTCCAGGAGGACCGGTTGCGCTGGTTCCTGCTGGCCGGGGTGTTCCTGGGCTTTGGGTTCCTGGCCAAGCAACTGCAGGTCCTGCTGGTGGTTCCCGGTTTTGCCGTGGCCTACGCGGTTGCGGGGCCGGGCAGGCTGGGCCGGCGCCTGCTGCGGCTGGCCGCGGCCGGGGCGGCGATGGTGGTTTCCGCGGGCTGGTGGCTCGTGGCCGTGCAGCTGACGCCGGCCGGCATGCGGCCCTACATCGGCGGTTCGCAGGACAACTCCATCCTGGAGCTGACCCTCGGCTACAACGGACTGGGCAGGCTGACGGGCGACGAAACGGGCAGCGTGGGCGGCGGCAACGGCTGGGGCGTTCCGGGCCTGTTCCGGATGTTCAACAACGAGTTCGGTGGCCAGATCGCCTGGCTGCTGCCTTCCGCCCTGATCCTTGCGGCCGGCCTGCTGTGGGTCGGCCGGCGGGCACCGCGGACGGATCCGGTGCGCGCGTCCGTGCTGGTCTGGGGCTCCTGGGTGCTGGTGACCGGCCTGGTGTTCAGCTTCATGGCGGGCATCATCCACCCCTACTACGCCGTGGCGCTGGCGCCGGGCATCGCCGGGCTGACCGGCCTGGGCGCAGTCCTGCTGTGGCAGCACAGGCAGCAGGCGGCCGCCGCAATCGTGCTCGGGGCCGCAGTGGCCGCGGCAGCCCTGACGGCATTCTCCCTGCTGGGCACCACCTCGGCCTACGGTCCGTGGCTGCGCTGGGTGGTCCTTGCAGGCGGGCTGGCCGGGGCAGCAGGAGCGGGCTTCAGCAAGTTCCTGGGCATGCGTTCGGTGCAGCGGGCGACGGCGGCCCTGGCCATCACGGCGTCGCTCGCCGGACCGCTGGCCTACTCCATCTCCACGGCGTCCACAGCGCACAGCGGGGCAATCGTCAGTGCCGGCCCCACGGCCGGCTTCGGCGCTGGGCCGGGCGGTGCTCCCGCCGGCGTCCGGAACAGCCGGAACGGGTCCGGCCCGAACAGCACCGGCGGTTCAAGTATTGCGGGACAGGGGAACACCAACCAGGGCAGTGCGGGGCAGGGCTTCCGGCAGCCAAACGCCCAGGGCGGCGCGGGCTTCGCGGGTGGCCGCGGGGGTGGCGTGGGTGGCCTCCTGGGTGCCCCCACGCCGTCGGCTGACCTGGTCGCCGCGCTCAAGAGCAGCGCCTCAAGCTACACGTGGGCCGCGGCCGTGGTGGGCTCCAACAACGCCGCAGGTTACCAACTGGCAACGGAGCTGCCGGTCATGGCGGTGGGCGGCTTCAACGGCACCGACCCCTCCCCCACGTTGGCGCAGTTCCAGGACCTGGTAGCCCGGGGAGAGATCCATTACTTTATCGGTGGCGGAGCCATGCGCTCCACCACCGGTTCGGACGCTGCCACCCGGATCGCGGAGTGGGTGGCAGCCAATTTCACGTCGCAGATCATGGGCGGCACTACGGTCTACGAACTGACCGGCCACTAGCGGAGGACGCCCCGGGGACCCGGCCTTGGGCTGCATGATGCTCTGGCACGCGAGTGCCCGGGGTGAATGGTGCCCGGGGGCCCGGCAGTCCATTACGGGGATACTCCCGGCGCAGTCAGACAACCCGACGCGCTGCCGGCCGTGACTTCCGTTACCTAAATGTGACTTTCATTTAATCTTCCTGTACCGTCGATTGGGTGCGGTCCCCGTTCGGGCCGCATATCCCGGGTTGACGCCAAGCTCTGCCGCTTCCCCGGATTTCCGATTGAGCAACGGCAGAGGCGGGGGACCCACCGTCCCGGGCAATGATTGCCCTTGGGGTTAAGCCAGTACGTGATTTTTCCGTACGGCCGGATGCCCTCATCCGAACCCGACAGCTAACTCCGCAGGTGTGAGAGGCGATCAATCATGTCCAAAAACACGGCAGAAGCACGCCTGCATGCCAAGGCTAAACATAAGGCCACGCAGCAGGCAAAGAAAACCACCCTCGGCCGCAGGGCCGGAATCCTCGCAGTATCCTGCGCGGTGCTGGTTGGGGTCGGCGCAGCCGGCCAGGCCACCAGCAGCATGGCCCCGGTGTCATCGACCCAGGCAACCCAGGCAGCGTCCGATGCCCAGATGAGCATCGAGAAGAGCGAGATCCGCTCCAACCCGGTGGAGAGCCCCGCTCCCGCCGCAATCGCAGTGGCGCCCCAGGCGGCGGAGCCCGCTCCCGCGGCCCCGGCACCCGCCGCCCCCGCGCCGGCCGCGCCAGCGCCTGCACCGGCACCTGCACCCGAGCCCGCCCCGGCTCCTGAGCCGGCACCCGCCGTCGCGGTCAACGACCCCGCTGGCGCCCAGGCCTACGCCGCCAGCCAGCTGGCCACATTCGGCTGGGGACCGGACCAGATGCAGTGCCTGCAGACCCTGTGGACCAAGGAATCCGACTGGACCACCACGGCCACCAATCCCAGCAGCGGGGCGTACGGAATCGTCCAATCCCTCCCGGCCGAGAAGATGGCCAGCTCCGGCGCGGACTACCTCACCAACTACCGCACCCAGATCAACTGGGGCCTGGATTACATCAAGAAGAGCTATGCCTCCCCGTGCGGTGCGCTCAACTTCCACCTGGCGCACAACTGGTACTAGGCACCGCTCCCCTGCGGCTGCGCGTCGAAGGACCACCCTCCGCGGAGCCTGCCCTGCATTGACCGCGGCCGACGGCGCGTCCCTGCTCTCCGCCGTCGTACGCCTTGGGCAGGGGCACAACAGAGCATTGCAGCATCACCACTGCCCGCATCCAAACGGATGCGGGCAGTGGTGTTTTAACCCCAGGCTGTCTTAACCCCGGGTTGAGCTGCAGTGCCCTATGGTGCGGACGTTAGGGTCGCGGTGGTTGGGGTTGCGGAGCCTGTGATTGCGGTGCTTTCGGTTGCGTCCGGCCCGGCGTTCCGCCACGGGATGTACTGGACGGACCACTTGTTGCCGTCCGGATCGGCGAAGTACACGAAGTGGCCCCACGGCAGCACTTCGATATCACTGACGTCCACACCGTTGTTCTTCAGGTGGTCGTGTGCGGCCTGGATGTCGTCCACCACCAGCTGCAGGTTTGACCCCGTGCCCGGAGTTGCGTCCACCAGCCCCTCCCCCAAACAGATGGAGCAGGCGGATCCGGGCGGCGTCAGCTGCACAAAGCGGATGTCGTCCGAAGGCCGCTCGTCATAGTCGGCGTTGAAGCCCACCCTGTTGACGTAGAAATCCTTGGCGCGGTCGACGTCGGACACGGGGACAAAGACAAGTTCGAGTTTCCAGTCCATCCGCACAGGCTAGCGGCGGTGATCCTGCCGGAAAAGGGGGAAGGCTACCCTGCGATGCCGTACAGGCGGTCGCCGGCATCGCCCAGGCCGGGAACGATGTAGGACTTCTCGTTGAGCTTCTCGTCGATGGAGGCCAGGACGATGTGCACGTTCGCGTCGCCCAGTTCCTCCTCCAGCTTGGCCAGGCCCTCCGGGGCCGCCAGCAGGCAGATGCAGGTGACGTCGGACGCGCCCCGCTTGAAGAGGAACTTGATGGCCTCGCGCAGAGTGCCGCCGGTGGCCAGCATGGGGTCCAGGACGAATACCTGGCGGCCGGTCAGGTCCTCCGGCAGGCGCTCCGCGTAGGTGATGATGTCCAGCGTCTCCTCGTCCCGGGCCATGCCCAGGAAGCCAACCTCGGCGGTGGGGACCAGCTTGGTCATGCCCTCCAGCATGCCCAGGCCTGCGCGCAGGATGGGGACTACCAGCGGGGTGGGCTTGGTGAACGCCGTGCCAATGGTGGTGCTGACGGGGGTTTCGATGGTGACGGGCTCCGTGCGGACCTCCCGCGTGGCTTCGTAGGCCAGCAGGGTCACCAGCTCTTCCGTCAGCTGGCGGAAGACCGGCGACGGCGTGTTCTTGTCCCGCAGGACGGTGAGCTTGTGGGCGACCAGGGGGTGGTCAACAACGAGAGTACGCATCCCCCAAAACTATCATCCGGCGGTGTCCTTGTTGTGGCTGCCGTGGGCATGCTCGTTGCCGTCCCCGCCGTGGTGGTGCACTTCCTCTGCCACCACGTCACGGACGATCGGACGGTCGAACGACGGAGCCGCACCGGCGTGCTCCCGCCTGCGGACCAGGTGGAACAGCCTGTGGGCCAGGATCACCACGCCCACCCAGGTGAGGCCCAGCAGCCACCCTGCCATGACGTCCGTCAGCCAGTGGTGGCCTAGGAAGACGCGGCTGAGCCCCATGGCGATGATGAAGAGCGCGCCGGCCGTGATGGCGGTGACGCGCACCAGCATGGTGTTGAACTGGAGGCAGATGAGGTACACCACCAGGCTGATCACCACGGTGGTATTCAGGGTGTGGCCGCTGGGGAAGGAGGGTGAATCCTCGTAGGGGGGCACCGCGTCCGCATGGTCCGGGCGGGTGCGGCCCACCAGTTTCTTGCCAAAGGTGGTGGCCATAATGGAGACCCCCGCCGCACCGCCGATCAGGACGAGCGGGCGCCAGTTCCGGCTGAGGAACGTCAGCCAGGCGGTCAGGATACTGGCAAGGATGGGCATGCCGATGCCGCCGCCGATGTTGGTGAAGCCGGTCACGAACGCATCAAGTCCGGGGCTGCGCAGGCTCTCGGCCAGGGCCAGGGCAGGTTTGTCCAGGTTGGCCAGGCCGGCAGAATCCACCACGTTGTCGTACACCTCGGCACCCAGCAGTGCCAGGGACACGATGATGACGCCGCCCACAAGGATGGTGAGGACGAGCGCCGCGTAAGGTTTGAACCAGAGACCTAGCCGATCCCGAAGAGTGTCCATGGTGCCTCCCGGCATCCGTAAGTAACCTGAGTATCCCCGAAACTATCATTGAGCCATGCCGTTGCCCGAAAAGAAACATGATGCCTGGATGGGCCTTGCCCTGGCGGAAGCCCGCAGGGCACTCGCCACGGAGGATGTTCCCATCGGCGCCGTGGTGATAGGGCCCGACGGCGGGGTGCTGGGTTCCGGCCGGAACCAGCGGGAGGAACTGGGCGACCCTACGGCCCATGCCGAGGTGGTAGCCATCCGTGAAGCGGCGGCACGGCTGCAGGAACAGGCACGGCTCGACGGCGGCCGCGGCGACGGGTGGCGGTTGTCCGACTGCACGCTGGTGGTCACGCTGGAACCCTGCGCGATGTGTGCCGGAGCGATTGTCCTGGCCCGGATCCCGCGGGTGGTGTTCGGGGCGTGGGACGAGAAGGCCGGCGCCGCAGGCTCGGTGTTCGACATCCTCCGCGAACGCCGGCTCAACCACTGGGTTGAGGTGTATCCGGGAGTCCGCGAGGATGAGTGCGCCATGTTGCTGCGCGGGTTTTTCGCCGGGCACCGCGGAGCAGCCTCTAGTCCGGTTCCGCCAGCAGGGCCAGCACTCCCCTTGCCGTAGTACCCCAGTCCGGAAGGCGTGTCCGCGCCTCCAGCGCTGCTGCGCGCCAGCTTTCCCTCATGTCCGGGTCCTGCAGCCAGTGGCGCAGGACGCCGGCCAGCAGGCGCGGGCTCTCCTGACCACCTTCCGGAAGTGGCAGCGCTGCCCCGGGAAGCCGGGGTCCGCCGTCGGCCGCTGTTAATCCTGCCAGCCCCAGCGCCTCCACCGCCCCTGTCCCTTCACGGACCAGGACCGGGATGCCGCGGGCCAGGGACTCGGTGACGGCCATGCCGAACGCCTCCTGCCGTGACACCAGGAGGCTGAGATCAGTCCGCGCCCATTCAGCTTCCAGTGCTTCGCCGGCGAGCTCACCGGTGAACCGCACCCGTTCCTGCAGCGAATTCTCCATCATGGTGGCCCGGACTTCCCGCGCATAGTCGGAGTCTGCCTGGTCCGAGCCCACCAGGGACGCGGTCCAAGGGAGGTCCCGGACCAGGGCGAGTGCTTCCACCGCCAGCATCTGGTCCTTGTTGGGCAGCAAGGCGGCGACGACTGCCAGATGCGGAGGCGTGGAACCGCCGGCCTGGGCTGCGGGGTCGACTCCGGGCAGGGCGACGTGTGCCTGCGGAAGCCCTCTTTCGGTCAGGACAGATGCGGCCCAGGTGCTGGTGCAGATCACACCGGCTGCTGCGCTGAGCGCCCTGGCCTCGTCTGCCAGGGCTGATTCGCCTGAACTTTCCGGCACCGGCATATGCACCAGCACCCATGTTTCCTGTCCCGCCCGGGCCGCGGCTTCCAGCTCAGCCGGGGCACCAACGGCCACCAGCCCGTCGACGATTGCCACTGCCTGCCCGGGACCTCCCCCAGGTTCGCTTGCTTCGAGGAAGGTGCCCAGCCGGCGTCGTTCGGTGGTGCCGGCGTGCGGCCAGTCCCCCTCAACGCTGATGACGTCCACCGCGGCGCCAAGTTCCCGCAACCCTGACACCAGGCGGGCGTTGTAGACGTTGCCGCCTGAGCTGTGGCGGATGTTGCCGGGGACCAGCAGCCGGATGTGGCGCACGGTCAGGCGGTGAGGTCCAGGGAATAAGCGGCCCACGCGTCCGGATTCTCGCGCAGCGTGACGTCGAGGCCCGCGAGTTCGCGGCCGTCGTCGCTGTCCTTGATCCTGGCGGCGACTTCCTGGGCGATGTACTGGGCCAGCGCTTCCGTGGTGGTGAGCTTGCCGTCAAAATCCGGGTGCTCGTCGAGGTTGCGGTAGTTCAGGCCGGCCAGCACTTCCTCGATGATGGTTCCGGCGGCGCCGATGTCCAGGACGATCGCGTCATCGTTCAGGGCACGGCGACGGAAGGTCACCTCGGCGACGAAGGTCGCCCCGTGGAGTCCCTGGGCCGGGCCGAACGCTTCACGCGGAAGACTGTGGGCAATCATGAAGTGGCGGCGGACTGTCAGGCTGAACATGGGTTACCTCAAGTTTTCGGAGTCGTGGGCGGCTGGAGTGGGTGCTTGGTTGGTGGCGGGGTACTCAACGACGTGGCACAGCGCTTCCAGGGTGCCGTCCGCCAGGCTTTGGACGACGCCGGGCAGGTCCTCGAACTTGGAAGAGCCGGTCAGGAATGCGTCGAAGACGGGATCCTTCAGCAGGGACACTGCCAGATCCAGGCGGTCCGCATTGGTGCGGCGGTGGCGCCGGGCACGCGCCACCATGCCCACCTGGCTGGCCCTGATGGACAACCGCCTTGCGTGGAAATCCTCCCCCAGCGGGACAGTGACTTCCCGGTTGGCGTACCAGGACATTTCGATGACGTCGCCTTCGTCGCCGACCAGCTGCAGGCTGCGTTCCAGGCCTTCCTGCGAGGCCGAGCAGTGGAACACGATGTCGCAGTCGTCCAGGGCGTCGTCGGGGTGTGCAAAGTCCACGCCCAGGGTGTCAGCGAGTTGCTTCCTGCCCGGATCCAGGTCCACCAGCTGAAGGCGTTGCAGCGGGAAAGTGCGCAGGAGCGTGGCCACCATGCCGCCCACCAGGCCTGCACCGACGACGGCAACCCTGTCCCCGAGCCGCGGCCCGGCTTCCCACAGGGCGTTGACTGCTGTTTCCACCGTCCCGGTGAGGACCGCACGCCGGGAGGGGACGTCGTCGGGAATCCTGGTCAAGGACTCCACCGGAACCACGTAGAGGTCCTGGTGCGGGTTCAGGCAAAAGACGCGCTGGCCTTTCCACCCCTCGGGCCCTTCCTCCACGATGCCGACAGACAGGTAGCCAAATTTCACCGGGCCGGGGAACTGGCCTTCCTGGTGCGGGGCCCGCATTTCCTCTGCGACCCGTGGCGGCACTGCCCCGGCGTGGACCACCATTTCCGTGCCCTTGCTGATACCGGAGTAGAGGGCACGGACCAGCGCTTCGCCGGGGCCCGGGGCCGGCACGTCCTCGGTTCTGAGTTCGCCGTGCTCCTTGGCAGTGGTCCAGTATGCGGTTGCGTGGATGGGAGTCTGTGAATTTGTCATCTTGCTGATGAATCTAACCGGACGCGCAGGGACGGGGAAAGTCCGACGCCGCGTGGCAGGGTTCATTGCTTCACGAGACAAGGTGCTGGAGGAGCGCTTCTTCGAGGAGGCTGTGCTCTTTGGCAAGGCTCGGTTCTCCAGGCACCGCCCCTTCGCCCGGCATGATGTGCCCACCTGGCAGGTACCTTTCACCTTGCAGGAATCGCGAGGGCCAGCGTGGTGGTTCCCAGTCCTGGTGTTCGCTTTGGTAGTGGCGGCCGGTGGGTGAGGTCCAGCCGGGTGGTTCGTTCTTGGTGGCGGGGGTGGGTTTCCAGGCGGTGGTGTGGCGGAGTTTGTGGTGTTTCGGGCAGGGCTGTCCCAGGTTGCTGATTCCGGTGGTGCCGCCGTTGGCCCAGGCGAGGATGTGGTCGGCGTCGTTGTCCAGGGAGTTGTTGCTGCAGCCCGGGAACGGGCATTTGCCGTCGCGCATCCGCAGCCAGGCCCGCATGGCTTTGGTGACCCGGTAGCTTGTCCGGCCGATTTCCAGTGGTGCCCCGTCCCGCGGGTCCACCAGGACCCGGTAGAACGAGCCCGCACCCTCAGCGACGAGTGCCCTGGCCATTGACGGTGGGATGGGGCCGTACCCGTCCAGCATCGCCGGTTCATCGGTCTGGCCCAGCAGGGAGAACACCGGAACCGTGACCAGCACCTGCGCACGGATACCCGACGACGGCTGGTCGGTGCCGGCGCCGTTGCCGGTGCTGTTGCCGCCGTCAAGGAGAGCTGCGGTGAAGGTGTCGGCCCGGAGTTGGGGCATGCTGCGGGGCTCGTCCGGTCCCTGCATGCCCCGGGCGGCCGCGGTGAGCCGGTTCCACCCGGCCAGGGCCTGGTCCGCCGGCAGGTAGGCGGACAGCCAGGCCATCCCGTCCTGGTCCGGCCGGAACTCCACCCGCCGGTCAGCCACCCCTTTGGCGTGGCGTTGTTCGATGGACCCGGCCTGGTGGCGTTCCCGCCAAGTCCGGGCCTTGGCCTTGAACCGGTGCGCCGGCAACCCACCCACAGGGCACCCCCGCGCCCGGTCCGGGGCGTCCGGGTCCAGGAAATGCGCTTCCAACGCCGCAGCCCCATCAGGATCAAGGCACGCTGTCTCGTCCGCCATCACCACCGCGTGGCTCCAGGAAATCGCCCCGGCCTGCAACGCCTCCAACGTCCGCGGCAACGTCGCCGTCACCGCGTGCGAGGTGACCAGGAACGACGACGCCGCCCGCGGACCCAGGGCCAGCACACACCCGATCTCCGCCGCGACCGCCATCTCCTGCGCCCGCACCGGAACATCCGGCCCCGCAACGGCAGCGGCGCTCTCCACATACCCAACTGCCGCCTTGGCCTTCACCGCAGCAATCCCGGCCTCAACCTCACGGGACCCGGCCAGAATCTCCAGGCAACCATCCGCCAAACCAGCCAACGGGTCAGCCACAGAAAAAGGCACCGCACCGGCCCCATCCACCTCAGCATTCAGCACCGCAAGGGCAGCACGGATCTCCCCGAACGCCCTCACCACCGCTGCCTTCCCCATAAACCCATCATGACAAAGGGGTACGACAATCAAGACCGGCCGCCGCAGCACTGGCTGGTGGTACGCACGTTTTGGGGATGCAGGCCTTGCTCCGGTACCCTATTGAGGTTGGTGACGTGTCCGAGCGGCCGAAGGTGCAACACTCGAAATGTTGTTTGGTGTAAAAGCCAACGTGGGTTCAAATCCCACCGTCACCGCCAGATAGAAAGGCCCTGCTTCCCCTTTACAAGGGAAGCAGGGCCTTTCTTCATCCCGGGGAAAAGGTGCCCCCAGAAACGCCATGATGTGGACTACCGCTTTGGTCTGCGGAGAGAGCCTCAGCGGGTCGGATCGATCATCGTCATGCCCGCAACGTTGGCGGTATCAAGCCGGGGCAGCATTTCCGCAGCCTCCTCCAGACCAATCACGCGTTCGATCAACTTCTGCGGTTCGAGCGCTCCTGACTCAATCAAGGCGAGCATTCCGGGGTAGTCCGCAGCGGCCATCCCGTGGCTTCCGAAGACGTCCAGTTCCCACGCAATCACACGCGCCATGGGCACACGGGGGTGTCCTTCCACCGGCGGCAGGAGCCCGATCTGGACGTGGCGGCCCCGGCGGCGCAGGCTCAGGAGCGCGTCGGCGCACGTCTGCTCGCTGCCGACGGCGTCGACCGAGACATGGCTACCTCCCGTGAGCGCGTGCACCTGCGCCGGAATGTCTGAACCGTCTGCAACCAGGACGTGGTCCGCGCCGAGGCGCGCAGCCACCTCAAGGGCGGCCGGGTTCCGGTCAACAGCAATCACTTTGCCGCCGAGGGCCTTGGCGATCATGACGGTGCTGAGCCCCACGCCGCCTGCCCCGATGACGGTAACCCATTCATCGGCTTTCAGGCTGGCCCGGCCGGTCAGCGCACGGTAGGCAGTGGCGAACCGGCATCCCAGGCTGGCGGCTGCCTCGAAGCTGACGCCCTCGGGAATTGCCACGAGATTGGTGTCCGCCGCGTGGATCACCACCTGCCCGGCAAACGAACCCCAGTGCGTGAAGCCAGGCTGTTGCTGCTCCGGGCAAACCTGCGCGTTGCCGCTGAGGCACCACTCGCACGCGCCACAGCCCTCGACGAAAGGTGCGGTAACCCGGTCGCCGGCCGTCCACTTCGTCACTCCCGGGCCAACACTGGCAACGACACCGGCGAATTCGTGGCCCGGGACATGCGGCAGCGCTATATCGTCATGTCCTGCCCAGGCATGCCAGTCGCTGCGGCAGAGCCCCGTCGCAACGACGCTGATGACGACGCCGCCCACCGGCACCTCAGGCTCTCCAACCTCCCGGACGGCCAGCGGCCCTGCTATCTGGTCCAAGACAACCGCGCGCACATGACCTCCACATATTGACGTTGTGCCGCCCGCATCCTTGAGCGGCTCCGGCCGACATCTTCCCACGCGGCGCCGATGCGCTGAAAAACCTCCCCAAGATCACGCCCGGGCCGCGGCGTGACGCCGGGGGCCGTCGTCGGGCCTGTCCCAACCGCGCGCCCCAAAAGGCGCGGCGGTCAGAGAAGCCGCTGGTAGATGCGGTGATCCTGCCACTGGCCGGCGATCCGAAGGTAGGCGCGCGCGGTGCCGTAGGCCTCAAAGCCGTTCTTTTCGAGCACCCTCTGCGATGCCATATTGTGCACCAGGGTGGCTGCTTCGAGGCGGTGGAGGCCGAGCCCATCTTTCGCGATGTCGGTTGCCGCGGCCACTGCTGCCGTCATGAGCCCCCGGCCCTGGACAGACTGGGCGATCCAGTAGCCCAGGTGGGCGTTCTGGAAGGCGCCCCGGACGATCGAACTGAGCGTCAGGAGTCCCAGAATGCCGTCTCCACCAGCCAGCACCATGGAAAGCGCTGTGCCTGCGTCAAGGTCATCCCGCCTTCTCCTGATCAGCTCGCGCTGGCCTTCAACGGTATAGAACTCCTCTGCCCTGACCGGTTCCCACGGGGCAAGGTGGGAACGGTTGGCCTGGAGCGCCCCAGCCAGCGGTCCCGCGTCGGCAGCCTGCACGGGACGGAGAACGATGCCGTCAGCGAGTTCACAGGAGAAGTCCACTGGTTCAGGCTACACAGCCGGAAAAGCGCGCCGCCGAGGCCCACCACGTGTCCCGGGCCAGCACTTTGCCCCCGGCCAGCGATGAGCCCCTGCTGCCGCTGCACCAATTGTCATCACCATCAGGCAGAATGGGCCTGAATTAGTCCAAGCTCTGGAATACAAGTCCTCAATGAGAATCCAGGACGGGAATGAACGAATTCTTTACTGCTTCCTTCGACAAGGGCGTGCTGCGGTTGCAGTGGAGCCCCGAAGTCCTCATAACCTACGACATTGCCGTCCGGGCGGCGCGGGTCCTGGAAGGCCTCAGTGGCGGCCGGGTCCTGCCTCTTCTTGTTGACCTCGCGGGGGTTGCGGCATTGACGCCCGAGGCCAGGGCCGGGATGAACGCCTACCGCGGGTTCTCCGCCGTCGCCCTCATTGGCGATGGCCCGATGGGCAAGGTTGTGGCGGCGTTTTCCCAGCGGTCCCTGACTCCCACGGCATACTTCACCAACGGCCCCGATGCCCTGCACTGGCTTTCGGAGCAGGGCAACCGGACCGGCACGCCAGGCGGGGCGCTCCGCACCGACCGCTGAGGGCGCGGCTGTCACAGCTGTGCCGACGGCGGCGGCTTCCTTTGCGCGTCCCTTCCGGCGCGTTTTTTGATGCCCAGCAGCATGGCACGATCCATGACGAGGTAGCCCGGCCGAAGAACGAAATCCATCAGTCGAAGACCCCATGGCCGTCCGGGGCCGGACCGGGTGCGGAGCAGCAGCCTGGTCCCCGCGTCACCGGCATCATGGAGGACGAATTGCCAGGTCCCGGTGACCGTCCCAGGCGGCGCACCAGGGCTCAAGTCCAGAACCAGATGGCGGCAGCTCTCCATGTCCACCACACGCGGCCCGCTGCGTCCGCCCGGATAACCTTCCGGCGTGAAGGCAATGATGTCTCCCACCTGCAGGTCCTGCCACTCGGGGTGGATGCGGTCTGCATTCGTGACGCCCAAATGGAGCAGCCCGTTCTCCAGCCAGGTGTAGGAATACAGGCCCGCACGGTCCACCCCCATCTGCAGAAGCCATGGCCAGACTTCCTCCGGCGGGGCGGGGATGGTGACCGCCATGGTCTGCACTTCAGCCGGAGCGGGAATCAGTCCGTCGCCGGGAAGGGGCATCGATCTTTCCGGCTCCGTCGCTCCCCACGCGCCCAGGGTGCGGGGCAGGAGACCATGCGTAATGAAACCGGCCGCGGCAGCGAAGCCGAAAACCGCCGGCAACCAAGGACGGAAACCAGCGGAGCGCGAACCAGCAAAGCGCAAACCACCACTTGCCCGGTTCCCCCGCTGTGATGGCTTTACGGTAGCCAGGAAACCCGGCATCAGGCTGGTCATGGCGTCTCTCCTCCGCGATCGGATGCAAGGAGCATATGGACAGGGTTCCCCGGGGACCCAGAGTCCAAAGCCCTCCCCGTACCGGCGCCCACACTCCACGGCTGATATGCGCCCAATGCTTGACGGTCCCGTCCGGCACACGCTAGAAAGTAAGTAGCCTTATCATTTCCCAATGCTGCACAACCGTTCCGCAAAAGGAGGACATGCCATGAGCGACAAGCCGGGGAACCAGACCCCCAACACGCCTGATGTGAGTGAAACCGAACTGCGCAACAAGAAGGTGGACGAACTCCGCCAGGATGCCAAGCAGGAGCACATCGCCGGCGCTTCGGGCATGCGCAAGGAAGAACTTGTGAAAGAGGTGGCCCAGGCCCGGCAGGAGGACGCGGATAACGGCCGGGGCCGCAACAGCCGCTCCGGGGCGGACTACGCGGAAGACCTGGGAGCCGGCCCCGACGGCGGCAGGGTCCGCCATGGCGACGACTCGTCCAAGTCGTTGAAGTACTCGCAGGAAATTACGTCCACCGAGGAGGAGCCAGAGCGCGAAGGACGCAGCCTCGCGACCACACACCATGAGGTCATCAAGCAGTGGGCGGAAGAACGCGGCGGCGTTCCGGCGACTGTTGACGGCACGGAACACGGGGACCACCTGGGCGTCCTGCGCATCGACTTCAGGGAGAAGGACGCGAACCTTCGCGAAGTCAGCTGGGAGGAGTGGTTCAAGACGTTTGACGACCGCGGGCTCAACTTCATCTACCAGGAACAGAGGTCCGATGGGAGACAGTCCAACTTCTTCCGGCTGGAGAACCCGGAGCGGGAAGACGCCTAGGGGGACCCAGGCCTGACGCATAAAGGAGGCGCCACCACTGCGGTGGCGCCTCCTTCGGCTGGTTCCTATAGCCGGGTGTCGAAGGACCCGCAGAATACGTTGTCGTTGAACGTCCCCTGGAACACCGATTTGCCCTGGATCTTGTCCACGGCTGCCCGGATGGCTTCCCGGGTGCCCGCATGGGCGTGGATCGCCGTCTTGACCATGGGCACGTCGATCAGGTGGTTCGGCTGGTTGAGGGAGACGAACACCGTGGGCACTTCCGTGACATACCACGGGATTTCCGCTGCCATGGGCGATGACCACTTGATGCGGATGGCTGCCTCCTGCGCAAAGCCCTTGACGTTGGCGAAGACAAACGCAGCGTCGTACTTCTCCGCGTAGTCCCCCGTGGCTTCCTCGGAAATGATGGACATGAAGTTCACCCCGGTCTCCCCCGCTGCCTCGCGCTGCTCGGCGGTGCGGAACAGGTGCACGTCGAAACCGGCAGCTTCGAGTTCCTCCTTCACCACCTCCAGGTAAGCCAGCGGATCGGCACGGGTGAAGTCGGCGCCGCCGGAAATGCCGTACAAACGGATCCGGGGATGCGTCTTCGGGGTGATGGGCAGGTTGCCGGCGGTGTCCTTGACCAGGGTCACCGTCTTGTCCGCAATCTCGGCAGCCACCGAACGGTGCTCATCGGATCCAATGACCGCAAGCGCCTCGGCAGGCGGCACCATCTGGTCAGCGGGCTTCAGGTGCAGCCCCAACGACGCCTTCAGCCCAAGGATTCGCCGCAGCGCATCATGGAGCCGCTGCTCCGTGATGATCCCGGACTTGTAGCCGTCCAGCATGTACTGGAAGTCCTCGGCCGGGTTCCGGAAGAACAGGAACATGTCACAGCCGGCAGCGATGGTGGCCGGCACCAGGTCCCTGCGCTTTCTCGCCTGAGTGAGGCCGACCATCTGTGACGCATCGGTCAGCACCAATCCGTTGAAGCCGAGTTCGCCGCGCAGCAGGTCCTGCAGCAGTTCCGGGGACAACGTGGCGGGAAGGATCTCAGCATCGGAGAGGCCCGGCCGGAAGTGCCGGGAAACCTCCGGGGCCCCGATGTGGCCCACCATGATGGACTGCACGCCGTGCGCAATCATCTCCCTGTACACGTGGCCGTACGTCCGGTTCCACTCCTCATACGGGAGGGTGTTGTAGGACGTCACCACGTGCTGGTCGCGCTCGTCAATCCCGTCGCCCGGAAAGTGCTTCATGGCGCAGGCCGTGGGCGATTCACTGATGCCGTCGAAGTATTCCTTGGCGCGCTCCACCACGATTTCCGGAGTGTTCCCGAAGGAGCGCGTGGAGATGACGGTGTTCCGCCAGTTGTAGTGGATGTCCACGATCGGCGCGAACGCCCAGTTGCACCCCAGTGCCGCGGTTTCCACTCCGGCCACCTGCCCCATCTGCCGGGCGATGGCCTTGTCCGGGTGCGAGCCTGCCTGCAGGTGCGTGGACACGAACGTGCCGTCGTCGCAGCTGCCGGCTCCGCCCATCTCCGGGTTGGATGCAATCAGCAGGGGAATCCGGGTTTTGGACTGTGCGTAGCGGATGTGTTCCTGCACGGCGGCGGAGGGACCCGGGCGATACCTCATGCCGCCCACGTGGTAGTTTTCCAGCACGCCGTCGAGGTACGCGGGTGAGTAGTCGTTGTTGTGGTTGATGAACAGTTGCCCGATTTTTTCCTCGAGCGTCATGGCACCCAGGGTGCCTTCCACCCAGGCGATGGCGTCGGCGTCGAGATTGAACGGGGCGGCGGCAAGGTCGACGTCGAACTGCCGGGGAGCAGCGCCCTGCGCTGCCTTGGGTGAAGGTACGACGGCGGCGATCCCCTTGAGTGCCTGGGCCACCACCTCCGGGACGGGCGCGGCGATGTCCACTACGACCCCGCCCTCGTCCTCCTGCAGCGGTTCCAGGGTGGCGAGCTGTGAGTCCAGCAGCGTGGTGGGCATGAAGTGGCCCGATCTGCCTTCAACGCGCTGCGCGAGGACCTCCTTGCTGCCGTTCAGGTGCAGGAACACGGTGTCCGGAGCCTGCTCCCGGATGGCATCGCGGTAGCTGCGGCGCAACGCGGAGCAGGCCAGGACCAGTCCGCCATCGCCTGCCTTGGCCAACTCCGCGCCTACGGTTGCGAGCCAGGGCCAGCGGTCCTCGTCCGTCAGCGGGGTGCCGGCTGCCATCTTGGCCACGTTCTCCACGGGGTGGAGGGAATCGCCGTCGAGAAATGGGACACCCAGTTCGCGGGCCACGAGGTCCCCGATGGTGGTCTTGCCGCAGCCGGAAACACCCATGACGATGATGCGCTGCTTTGTCATTCTTGGTGCCTCACCAGTCGTGGCCGCGCTCACCAGTCGTGCACGGTGCCGTCGACGAGGCGGTTGTAGGGCAGGTAGGCCTGCTGGTAGGGGTAGGCTGCGGCGGCTTCTTCGTTGAATTCGACGCCGATGCCCGGCTTGTCGCCGGGGTGCAGGTACCCGTCCACGAAGGTCATGGACTGCTCGAAGACCTCGTTGGTCTTATCCGAGTGCTGCATGTACTCCTGGATCCCGTAGTTATGGATCGCCAGGCCCACGTGCAGCTGTGCCGCGAACCCCACCGGGGAAATGTCCGTCGGTCCGTGGAACCCGGACTTGATCTGGTACTGCGCAGCGAAATCCATCACCTTCTTCAACGGGCTGATCCCGCCAAAGTGCGTGGACGCGGCCCGGACGTAGTCGATCAGCTGTTCCTTGATCAGCGTCTGGTAATCCCACACGGTATTGAAGATCTCCCCGATCGCCAACGGCGTGGTGGTGTGCTGCCGCACCAGGCGCAACCCCTCCTGGTTCTCCGCCGGGGTGCAGTCCTCCAACCAGAACAAGTCATAGGGTTCCAGCGCCTTGCCCAGCTTCGCCGCCTGGATCGGCGTCATCCGGTGATGCCCGTCATGCAGCAACGGCAGCTCCGGACCAAACTCGTTCCGCACCGCTTCAAAGACGGTGGGCAGGTGCCGTAAGTACGCGCGGGTGTCCCAGTCCTCCTCCACCGGGAACGCACCCCGCCCGGCCGGCTCATAGTCATACCGCTCCCCCGACGCCTGCGCCTGCGCCGCAACACCATAAACAGCCTTGATGCCCGGCACGGCGGTCTGGATCCGGATCGACTTATACCCCAGCTCCAAATGCTCCCGCACCGAGTCGAACAGCGACTCAATATCCGAACCCGACGCGTGCCCGTACGCCCGCAACCCGTTCCGCGACGCACCACCGAGCAACTGGTACACCGGCATCCCGGCGAGCTTGCCCTTGATATCCCACAACGCCATATCCACCGCGGCGATCGCCGCCATCGTCACCGGCCCCCGCCGCCAGTACGAAGACCGGTACAGGAACTGCCACGTATCCTCGATCCGGTGCGGATCCTTCCCGATCAGCAACTGCGCCACGTGCTCCTTCAAATACGCGGCGACCGCGAGCTCGCGGCCGTTCAGCGTGGCATCACCAATCCCGGTCACACCATCCTCAGTCGTGATCCGAAGGGTCACAAAGTTCCGGGACGGACTGGTAACGAACACATCGGCGGCAACGATTTTCATGGGACTAACTGTTCCTTCCGGAAGTAAAAGCTGGATTCAGGTACGTGCAGGGGTCTCGGCCGGGGTCGTCGCGAAGGATCCGCACAGCCGGGCAACAAGGGCGACGACGTCGGGGTCGTCCGCGAGGGCAGCGCTGACCAGGCGAAGCAACCCCTGCACCCGTTCGGTTCCCTCAAGCGCCACAGCTGCCTGGATTTCGGCGGCGAGCGGATCCTGGAAGTCGCTTCCCGCGGTGACGTAGTCAATCCAGGCGGCAAGCATCAACGCGCTGCCTGCGCCACTGCGGCCATCGGCCCGTTCCGCCGTCATCACGGGCACCGCGCGCATGCGCAGCTTGGTGGTGGCATCGGCCGCGATCTGGGCGAGCCGGTGGGCGATGCGTGCGTTTCCGAAGCGCTCCAACAGGGCCTGGCGGTATGTCGGGATGTCCAGCCCTTCCCCCTGCAGGTGGCGCGCTGCCTCGTCCCAGAAGTCTTCCACGGCCTTCCGGCAGAGGGGATCCGCCAGGGCGTCGGCCACGGTGGCGTGCCCGCGGAGCTGTCCCGCGTAGGCCAGGATGGAGTGCGAGCCGTTGAGGAGCCACAGCTTCCGGTTCTCGTAGGGTTCGATGTCACTGACCACGACGGCGCCGGCCTCCTCCCAGCGCGGACGCCCGGCCGGGAAGTCCCCGCTGAGCACCCAGTTCCGGAATGGTTCAGCCACCACCGGCGAATTGTCGCTGTAACCGCATTGCTCTGCCACCTCTGCGATGTCCGCTTCGGTGGTCCGCGGCGTAATCCTGTCCACGGAAGTGCTGACAAAGCTGACGTTCGCTTCGATCCACCCAGCCAACCCGGAACCCCACCCGGATGCCAGTCCCAGGACTGCGCGGCGGGCAACGTCACCGTTGGCGGACAGGTTGTCGCAGCTGACGACGGCGAGTGGGCCGGCGCCGCTGTCCCGGCGCCTGGCGAGGGCCAGCACCAGGCGCCCCAGCGGCGTGCCGGGCACTCCTGCCTCCCCGGACGCTGCTGCCGACAGCGCCCGGAGGTCATCCGCCGCACCTGGAGCGCCGGCGTCGAACGTTCCATCCGCGGCCAGCCCGTAGGCAGCCTCGGTGATCGTCAGCGTGACGATTGCCGTTTCCTTCGCCGCGACCAGCTCGCAAAGCCGTGCAATGTTGGCCCCGTCCACCGCCTCCACGATGCTGCCGATGACTTCGAAACTGTCGCCGCCGGCCGACCGCTCCACCAGCGTGTAAAGGCAGTCCTGGCGGGACAACGCTGCCGCGGCGTCGGGGCGGCGGCCCGTGAACGCCGCGATCCCCCACTCCGCAGCGTCCGGGGCGTGCTGGGTGTACCAGGCCTGGTGGGAGCGGTGGAATGCCCCCAGCCCAAGGTGCACGATGCGCACCGGGGGTTTGGGCAGCGGCTTCAGGCTGCGGTTGAGTGCAGGCGGCGCGGCGTTCACAGCTTGAACACCCGCCGGGGAGACGCGTCCACGAGGTCCACGATCAGTTCATGTGCCCGTTCCTCGCTGACCCGGTGCTCAGCAACCAGCCTGGCCAGGAAGGATGCCTCGATCCGCCGGGCGGTGTCATGCCGGGCCGGGATGGAGCAGAACGCACGGGTGTCGTCGATGAAGCCCGAGGACCGCGAGAAGCCGGCCGTCTCCGTCACCGCCGACCGGAAGCGCAGCATCGCATCCGGGGCATCGAGGAACCACCACGGCGCGCCCAGGTACACCGATGGGTAGAAGCCCGCCAGCGGGGCCAACTCCCGGGAGAAGACCGTCTCATCAAGGGTGAACAGCACCAGGTGGAAGTCCTTGGCCGTGCCGAAGTCCTGCAGCAGCGGGCGCACCGCCTCCGTGTAATTGACCGCCACCGGAATGTCATGGCCGGTGTCGGCTCCGAAGGCCTCGAACGTGGGCGCGTGATGGTTGCGGAACGAGCCCGGGTGTATGGTCATCACCAGGCCGTCCTCCACCGACATCCGGGCCATCTGGTAGATCATGTGCGCTTCGAAGGCGTCCCGGTCCGCAGGACTGGCCTGACCGGCCCGGCCCCGCTCGAAAAGCCGCTCCGCCTCGCCGTCGTCCAATTTCAGCGTGGCGGGCGTGAAGACGCCGTGGTCGGCGGACACCGCGCCGCGCTCCACGAAGTGGCGCCGGCGCGCTTCGAGGGCCTTGATGTAGCCGGCGTAGCCGGAAGCACCCTCCCCTGCGGTGTCGATGAGGCGTTCCACGTTGTCCCGCCACACCGGATGCGCCATGTTCAGGTACTGGTCCGGCCGGAAGGTGGGCAGCACCCTTGCGGCAAATGAGGGGTCGGCGTGCAGGGCCGCGTGGCTGTCCAGCGAGTCCAGTGGGTCATCGGTGGTGGCGAGCACCTCGATGTTGAATTCCTTGAACAGTTCACGCGGCCGGAAGCCCGGCTCCGACAGTTTGGCCTGCAGCGCGTCGTACAGCCGGTCCGCATTGTCCGCGGACGGTTCCTCCGGCAGCCCGAACACGTGGGCAAACTCCTGCCGGATCCAATACCCGGACGCGGTTCCCTCGAAGTCCGGCCACGCCTCGCAGAAGCGGCGCCACACCTGCCGTGAATCGGCAGGCTGGCTGCCCAGGCCCAGCTGGTCCATGGGCACCCCGCCCGCGTGGATCAGGCGGGTGACGTAGTGGTCCGGCGTGACCAGCAGTGCCGCCGGGTCAGGGAAGGGGGTGTTCTGTTCGACGATTGCCGCGTCCACGTGTCCGTGCGGGGAAATGATCGGCAGTCCTTCCACCTTCTTGAAGAGGGACCGTGCGATGTCCCGGACGCCGGGATCGGCAGGCAGCAGCCGGTCCGGGTGGTCCGCTATGGGCTGGCCCATGCTCAACGCCTTCCTGCCGGGACGGAGAGCCCCGCCAGAGCTGCGGTGGAACGAAGGTAGTCCAGGTTGTCAGCCGTCCGCTCGGCCAACGGACGGTCGGTGGAGAAGTCCTCCACGGTCACCCACCCGTCATAACCAAAGGCCGCGAGTGCCTTGAAGTACTGCAGCACGCTGCCCTGGCCCGAGCGGAGTGGAGCCCACTCGTTCCGGAAGACGGCCGCGCCGGACTCATCGGTTTCGCCGCTGTTGACCCAGACCGCGTTCTTCACGTGGACATGGGCCAGGTAGTCGCCCAGCAGCTCGAACGCCGGCAGGTAGTCCTCCTGCCCTTCGATGAGCAGGTTGCCGAGGTCGTGGATGACACCCACGTGCCGCGGATCCAGTCCGTCCAGCAGCCGCAGCGCTGACGACGCGGAAGCGGTGATGGTCCGGTGGTGCAGCTCAACGAGTGCCTTCACGCCATGGTGTTCAGCCCGTTCGGCGATCCATTCAAAATCACGGCGGGCTCCGGCAAAGAGCTCCGGGTAGGGCGTACCACTGGCCGGTTCGTTTCCCCAGGCCGCAGTTCCCAATGGAAGCGTTGTTACCCGGACCTGGCCAGCGCCCAGCCTGGCTGTGGCGGCCAGCATCCGGTCCACGTCGGCGTGGTTGTCGCACCGTGCGTACCCGCCGATTCCGGAGAACTGCAGTCCCGCGCTGCCGGTGATGGCCGCGATCCGGTCCAGGTGGTCCTCCATTCCCGTGAGCGGGACCGTGGCCCTGTTGCCGGCCCAGAAGCCTGGTTCCGCCGCATCGGCCTGGTCGGTGATGCGCCATTCGACGCCGTCCCAGCCCTGGTCCGCGAGGTGCTGGACAGCCTCTTCGGGCTCCCATTCCGGGGTTGATGCGGTAAATACTGAAAACTTCATGGCTCAGGCGCTTTCTGCCGCGGTGCCGGTGCGGACTTCGAGGTCGTTGTACTTGCCCGCCAGCACATCGTCGAAGAGGACGGGCTGGCCCAGGGTGGCCGATACGTACACGGCCCGCACCGCTGCGAGCGCGTTGACGGCGTCGCTGACCGTGACGCCGGGCTGCCTTCCGCCGGCAATGGCGGCCAGGATGTCCCGGTACTGCCGGACGTGTCCGGCGGGGTAGGTGGTGGGATCCGCGGCCTTGTAGTCCTCCTCCGGGTACTTGGCCAGTTCCTCCTCGGCCTGGTTGCCCCCGCCCTGGAGGCCCATGTCCGCGGATTCGCCGCCGGCGTCCTTGCTGTGGAAGTACTGCAGGCGGTCGTTATCCACTACGGCTGATCCTTCGGATCCCATCAGCTGCACGCGGACGGTCAGGCCGGGGTAGGCGGCAGTGGTGGCGTGCAGCACGGCCAGGCCCCCGTTTTCGAAGGTGATGGTGGCTACCGCGGTGTCCTCCACCTCGATCCGTTCGTGGGCCAGCCTGGCGGTGTGGGCGTGGATCTCCACGGGGCGTCCCATGAACCACAGCAGCAGGTCCACGGTGTGGACGCCCTGATTCATGAGGGCGCCGCCGCCGTCCATGGACCAGGTGCCCCGCCAGTCACCGGAGTCGTAATAGCCCTGGCTGCGCCACCACGCGACGGATGCGATGGCAGAGGTCAGCCGGCCGAAGCGGCCCTTTGCCACGGCATCCGCAACGGCAACACTGGACTGGTCGAACCGGTGCTGGCTGATAACGGAGGCCACGACCCCGTTGCCCGCGGCTTTCTTCGCCGCGGCTTCGATTTCCTGGGCCCGCGTCAGGTCCACGTCCAGTGGCTTTTCAATGACCACGTGCTTGCCGGCGGCCAGGACTTCCAGGCCCTGCTGGATGTGCAGGCCGCTGGGCGTTGCCAGGGCAACAAGGTCGATGTCCTCCGCCGCGAAGGCGTCCGACAGCGTGGTGAACTGCTGGGGCCGCTGCCCGCCCTGCTGCTCGATAAAGTCGGCGAGCGCTTCGGATGCCGCCGGAATGGCGTCGACGAGGGCAACAATCCGGGCTTCCGGGAAGGACTGGAGGGCTACGGCGTGGGTGCGCCCAATGACGCCGCATCCGGTGATGGCTACGTTCAAGGTGCTCATGCGGTCTGGACTCCTGCTTCTGCGGTGACTTTTGCGAAGGCGCGTGCTGCGATGCCGAAGGCGGTGGGCCCGGAGAAGCCGCCCAGGCCGTGCGCACCTGCCAGGTGGGGTTCCAGGGAGGCGAAGCCTTCGTAGCCGTCGGCCTTGAGTGCTTCGACGGTGCGGAGCACATCGCCGTCCCCTTCCCCGGCAGGAACAACGTGGCCGTTGGCGAAGAGGGCGTCCTTGACCTGCAGATACTCCAGGTGCGGGCGCAGCTTGGCGTAGCCCTCGTCGAAGGGTTTGACGCCCACCTGGACAAAGTTCGCGGCGTCCCAGGCGACCTTCAGGGCCGGCGAGTCCACGGTCTCGATGATGTCCAGGACCCGGTCCGGAACATCCCCGAAAATGTCTTTTTCGTTCTCGTGCAGGAGGATGACGCCGCCTTCTTCGGCAACGTCGGCGAGTGCCCGCATGCGTTCCATAACGGCGTCGCGGATGTTGTCCACCTGCACCGATTCGCCGTAGTAGAAGGAGAAGATGCGGATGTACCTGGCGTCCAGGACCTTGGCAGCGTTGACAGCCCGGCGGAGCCGCTCCACCTCGTGCTCCACGGGCAGGCTGACATCCACCTTTCCGATGGGGGAAGCGATGGCTGAAACCTTCATGTCCTTTTCGGCGAGCAGTGCGGCTAGTGCCTGCAGCTGCTCATCGCTGAGGTCCACGATGTTGGTGCCCCACGCGCTGCGGACTTCGATGTGGTTGGCGCCCAGCGCCTGCAGCACTGCGATCTGGACCGCGGGGTCGTCGTCGATCTCGTCGCCAAAGCCTGACAGCTGCCAGGTGACCTGGTTGGTCGAAACCATGGTTATTTAACTCCTCCGGCGGTCAGCCCGCCTACTAGGTAACGCTGGAAAATCAGGTAGAGAATGACCACCGGTGCGGCGCACACCAGGGCCGCCGCCATCATCTGGCCGTAGTAGGGAATGGCGCCGCCTTCCTGGGAGGCACCAAAGATCTGGAGTGCGACGGCGGCGGTCTGGCTTTCGGGGCGCGTCATCACCGAGGCGAACAGGACGTCATTCCAGCCGAGCAGGAAGGCGAAGATGCCGGAGACGACGATGCCGGGCCAGCTCAGCGGGAGGATGATCCGGAAGAGGACCCCCAGGTTGGAGGCGCCGTCGATCCGGGCTGCCTCTTCCAGTTCCTTGGGAAGCCCGCGGAGGTAGGTGACCATCACCCAGGTGGAGAACGGCATGGCGAACGTCAGGTAGGTGACGAACAGTCCCCACTGGGTACCAATCACCTGGATCCCGAGGTAGGTGGAAGCCGAGGAAAACAGGACGAAGACCGGCAGCACCATGAGGGTTCCGGGCACCGACTGGAGGGCCAGCAGGCCCCGCAGGATGGTCAGCCGGCCCCGGAAGGTGTAGCGGACCAGGACGAAGGCGGTGGATACGGACAAGGCAGCGGACACCACGGCGGTTGCGCCGGCCACCAGGACGCTGTTGGCGAGGCCGGTGGCCAGGCCCACGCTGGTCCAGATTTTGGAGTAGTTCTCAAACGTGACCGAGGACGGCCAGAACTCGCCGTTGGCCACCCCGATGTCAGAGTTCACGGAGGCCAGGAAGATGTACAGCACCGGAATCAGGACCAGGGCACCCAGGAAGACCAGGACGAAGATCAGCAAAGGGGTGGGAAGAAGGCGCAGGACCTCGTGCTGCCGGTGTGAGCCGGGACGGTCGACGTGGTCGGTGGCCGGCCTCTGCCGTGTGGCTGTGGTGGCGCTCATTTCTTGCCTCCTGGTGTTTCGGCGTCGTCAAGCTTGACGGCACGCAGGTAGACGAACAGCGGGATGGCGATGAGCACCAGGGAGATGAAGGCCATCGCGGCGCTCAGGCCAAACCGGAAGCTCTGGAAGCTCGTGACGTACGTCAGGATGGGGAGGACTTCGACGTCGGCGGGGGCCGGGACGCCGAAGAGCACGAACGGGAGGGTGAAGTTGTTGATGTGGTGCAGCATCCCGATCAGGAAGGCCAGCGACAGCGGGCCCTTGAGGTAGGGGAAAACCACGTACCGCAACTTGTTCCACCACAGTGCACCGTCCAGGGCCGAGGCCTCATGCACCTCATGGTCAACGGACTGCAGGCCGGACAGCGCCAGCAGGTAGATGAACGGCCAGGACGCCCAGATCTGGACCAGGACCAGCGTCCAGAAAGTCTGCGGCCCGTTGAGCCACAGCCCCACGTGGATCCCCACGGTGGCAAGGGCTTCATCAACGATTCCGCCGGGCTGGAGCATGGTCCGCCATACCGTTGCCACCACGAAGGACGGGAGGACATACGGGATAAGGAAGATGGAACGGATCACCGCCCGCCCCTTGAACGCGTTCTGCGTTGCCACTGCGGCGGCGATACCCAGGGGCAGTGTCACCACCATGGCCAGCAGCGAGTAGCTGACGCTGAGCCAGACGGCGTGGATCAGCGGCGAATCCGTGACCGCTTCAACGAAGTTCTCGGCTCCGATGAGCGGTGCGCTGATCCATTTCCGCAGGGTGTACTGGTCCAGGTTGAGCACGGACATGTAGATGCCCAGCAGCAGCGGGACCACGATGATGATGATCATCAGGGCTCCGCCCGGGATCAGCATCCAGAGCGGGCGGTTCCGTTCACTCAGGCCCTTGCGGCGCGGACCGCCCTTGTGCCCGGGCTGCTGCCCGGCGTCGTCGGTGTTCCGGGGCGCCCGGCCTGCGGCGGTATCCGCCGGAAGCCGGACTTCATGGGAGGCGTCGGTTGACATCAGAACCTATCCTTTGGAGGCCCGGTCCAGGGAAGCCTGGCCCTTGTTCTGGGCGTCCTTGATCCTTTGGTCCAGGGCTGATTCGTCCACCTTGCCTGCGGCAAGATCGGGGACGGACTGGACAGTGACGTTGAGGAGTCCCAGCTGGATGTCGCCCCAGGCACCGGTGAACGGCGTGGCCTTGGACTTGGCGGCGGCGTCGGCCAGCGGCTTGAGCTTGGGGTCTGTCAGGCTGGCCAGGGCCTCGGCGTTGGCAGGCAGGTCGCCGAAGGTCTTCTGGTAGTTCAGCTGCTCGTCCTTGGAGGTGATCAGCTTGATGTAGGCGAAGGCCAAATCCTTCTGCTTCGAGTAGTCAGCCACCACCAGGTTGTCGCCCGAGAGGATGCTGGCCGCGTCGCCGTCGGACTTGGACTGCGTTTCACCGGGCGCAACGGTGGGCATCAGCGTGTACTCGTACTTCCCGGCAACCGCCGACTTGTCGAGCGTGGGGATGGAGCTGGAGGTTGTCATCATCAGGTAGCCGGCCTTGCCGCTGGCAAAGGCAGCCACGGCGTTGCTGTTGCTCCAGCCGACCGATGCAGGGTCGACAACCTTGTCCTGGGTGAGCCAACCGAAGTAGGTCTCGTAGGCCTTCTTGACGGTGGGGTCGTCCATCTTCAGCTTGTTGCCGTCAACCAGCGGGTTGCCGGCCTGGACGGACATGGCCCAGATGAACTTCCAGGGATCGTAGTTGTCCTTGTAGCCAGTGGCGATGCCGTAGGTGTCCCCCTTGGTCATCTTCTTGGCCTGGGCTGCGAGCTCGTCCCACGTGGTGGCGGGCTTGTCGATGCCGGCTGCGGCCAGCAGGTCTTTGTTGTAGGCCATCACGAACGGACGGCTCACAAAGGGGATGCCGGCCTGATGGTCCTTGTCCGGCCCGGAAATCCCGAGGGCGGCCTGGTTGAAGCGGTCCTTGCCACCCACTGCTTTCCAGTCGTCATCGGAAAGGGTCACGAACGCCTTGGTGGCGTAGGCCGTGGGGGTGAACGTTGTGCCAAGGCCATAAATGTCAGGTCCCTGGCCTGATACCACCGAGGTCTGGATGCGGGTGAGCTCGTCGTTGGCCGAGGCGAAGGTTTCGAATTTCACGTCCGCCCCGGTCTCGGCCTTGAACTTGGCGGCGATATCGCTCTGCCACTGCTTCTGCTGTTCGGGGTACTGGCTCAGGACGCCGACCAGGACGTTCAGGGTCTTGCCCGTACCATCCACTTTCCCGTTCGCGTTGGTTGATCCTCCGCTGCTGCCGGAGCCTCCGGATCCACAACCGGTCAGGGCGAGTGCTGCAGCCGTGACAATTGCCGCGAGCCCAGTAGTCGATTTAAACCTCATTGTTTTTCTCCTCTAGGACACCCGCATGGCCACATCCGTCCTGTGGCGGAGATCACTGCAGGCGACTCGAGAGTCAGTCTAGGAAGATGGCAACGCGCATGGCAAGCGGTTGCCAAAAGTTGCCATAAATGCTCAGATTGAGTTCAACAGGATTCCGGGAACGAGTAGCCTTGGAAACCCCACATGGCCGGTTTTATCCCGGTCCGCGAGGAAGGCCCAGCGATGGCAGACCCAGCAACCACGGCGTCGTCAGTCCCGGCAGGCCTTGACGCGGGCACCCGGCGGGACCGCCCACCCACCATCCGGGACGTGGCAGAGCTCGCCGGAGTGGCCACCTCCACCGTGTCGCGGGCCCTCGCGCGGCCCGACCGGGTCAACCCGCGGACCCGGATCCGGATCGAGGAAGCTGCCGCGGAGCTCAATTACGTGCCCAGCTCCCAGGCCCGCGGCCTCAGTTCCGGACGGACCAACGCGGTGGCTGTCCTGGTCCCCGACATCACCAACCCGTTCTATTTCGACATCATCCGCGGCACACAGCACCAGCTCAAGGCGGCCGGCGTCACCCAGCTCCTGGTGGACACAGAGGAGTCCAGTGAGATGGAACTCGATGCCCTGCACAAGATGCGCAAGTCCGCGGACGGCTTTATCCTGGCCGCGTCACGCCTGACGGACGCCCAGCTTGCGGAGGTCTCGCAGTCGCAGCCCCTGGTAACCTTCAACCGCGCCTCCACCAGTGCCCCTACGGTGATGATCGATACTCCCTCTGCCATCATCCAGGCCCTTGAGCACCTGGCCTCGCTGGGCCATCACAAAGTCTGCTATGTGGCCGGACCGCCCACCTCCTGGTCCAACCAGATGCGGTGGAAAGTCTTCGAGGAGGACGCGACCAAACGGGGTATGGAAGTCCACCGGATCGGCCCCTACGCCCCGAAGACCACGTCCGGCGCGGCGGCGGCGGATGCGGCCGTCAGGACGGGGGCAACGGCATGCATCGTCTTCAACGACCTGCTGGCCATCGGCATGCTCCAGCGCCTCCAGGCCCGCGGCATCCGGGTTCCTGCCGACATGAGCATCATTGGCTCGGACGACATCTTCGGCGCGGACTTCTGCAACCCTCCGTTGACCACGATCTCCAGCCCTATCGAGCAGGCCGGCAGGGTGGCCGTGTCCATGCTGCTGGCGCAGCTCAACCCGCTGTCCGGAAGTGCCAGCAGGCAGCTCGCCGTCATGCCAACGCACCTGACCGTCAGGGAATCAACAGGCCCAGCCCCGGCCTGATCAGCCCACCGTGAACGGCAGGACCAGGCGGGACTGGTGGTGCGCGTCGCGGTAGATCTTGTGCGTGACCGGCCTGCCCACCGGGAGGTGGAAGGCGTCCGGCGGCAGCAGCGAGTTGTGTTCGTCCGCGAGCGGCTCACCGTTGGACAGCTCCACTACCAGCCGGTGCCCGGGGTTGAAGGTGTTGGCGAACGGGTAGAGGCGGACCACGTATTCCTCGATCCTCCCCGGCTCCACCGGAACCGCGCGGGTATGTGGATGGTAGGGGTTGCCCTCGGTGGTGCGGTCATCGAGTTCGCGGTGGGAAGCCTTGAGGTAACCGGTGGTGATGAGCTGGCGTTTCCCGTTCGGCGCGGCATCCCACAGGCGCAGGATGAAGTTGGTGTCCGGCTGGTCGATCTCCGCGAAGATGTGCGCCGCCCCGGTACCAATCATCTCGGTGGGTTCTTCAAACGTTTCGGTGCTCCAGCTCACGATCTGCACCGTGTCGGTGACCGTCAGCGGCGCCTGGTAAAAGCCGTCTGGGGCCGCATGTTCGGTGCCCATCAGCTCCGGCTCCGGGGAGAGCTTGTGCCGGGGGCGCAGGTAGAGGGCCCGGTAGTCAACGTCCTTGGGCGGCCACGCTTCGGCAGTAACCACGTCCCGGGAGCCTTCCACGAAGACGGACACGGCGGGTTCGTCCATCACGCCGTTGTCGATGCCCTTGATCCAGTAGTCGTACCAGCGGAACATCTTGTCGTGCTCTTCGATGAAGGGCCGGGACTGCATGGGCGGGTACGGGCCGATGTCCAGTTTCTTCGGCCCCTTGAGCGCGTTGAACAGCTCGATGGTGCCATCCAGCGTCCAGCCGCGGCCCTGGTCCAGCTGCAGCCACACCGGAATGTCGATGTTCGGGGCCAGGGTGATGGGATTGCGCTCTTCGTACCACTCGCCGTCGAGCCCGTTCATGACGATGTCGAACCACGCCTCGTGGTTCGTGGGGTAGTTCAGGACATGGACCAGGTTGGGCCAGGCGGCCACGTCCGGGTCCTGCAGCCGCTTGGCCACGAGCTCCTTGAGTTCCTCCGGGGAGTACTTCTCCACCATTCGGGACTTCACCCGGTCCGTGAAGGCCCAGCCGGAGTCCCCTCCCCTGCCCTCACGCGCAGCGCGGGGCATGAACCACATGACGCCGCCATGGTAGGTGGTCTCGTAGAAGTCATAGTGTCCGCCGGAGACGAAGATGGCCTTCAAATGCGGCGGCCGTTCGGCGGCGGCGAGTACCTGCATGGACCCGAAGTAGGAGATGCCCACCATGCCCACGTTGCCGTCGCACCAGGGCTGGTCCGCCACCCACTCGATGAAGTCGTACGCGTCCTGGCCCAGGGACACTCCCCCGGCGTTGTAGTTGCCGATGTGCTCGCCGCCGGAATGTCCGGAACCGCGCAGGTCGCCGATGACGTGGACGTAGTCTTCCTTGACGATCCGGGCGATGTCGCCGGCTTCGATGCAGCCGTCCCACATGGGGCTGGGCCGGCGCTGCGGCGGGGTGGTCAGGGCCAGGGCCTGCAGCTCCTTGCCGTAAGGGCTCAATGCCACCAGCGCGGGCCGTGGCTTGTCATCGGTGCCCTGGTAAGCGTCGGCGGCAAGTTCCACCCCGTCCCGCATGGGGACGCGCAGGTCCTTGCGGACGGCAATTTTCTGCCCGCCGGCGTCGATGGTCTGGTACTCAGCCATGGTTGCGAACACTCCTCTGGAAAGACGTGGTGGTGGACTGGCTGCGGTAGCCGTCCATCGTGGTGAAGAACGGCGAGGGCTCAAGGGTGGGATCGCCGTCGTAACCAAGCTCCCGGGCAACCGGGGCGAACGGCGAGTAGGGGGACTGTGTTTCCTGGAGGCCGTCGGCCAGGCAGCCGCAGGCGGCCCCGCCGACGCGCGCCTCGATGGCCAGGCTCTCCGTGAGGGCCTCGCGGGCCTGGTCTTGATCCAGTTCCACACCGTAAGGTGTGCCGTCCGAGCGGCGGTACGGGTGCCCCAGGTACAGGTGCCGCGGGCGGACCTCGTCCCGAAGGTACTCCAGGCTGGAACGGTAGCCGGACGGATCCACGTACCCGGGGAATCCGTTGGCCGCACCGTGGACCTGCACGGCGTCTCCTACGAAGACGTCATCCTGCCCGTCGATGACGTAGGCCACCGACCCTGGGGTGTGGCCGGGAATTGAATGCACCGAGACCGTGACGTCACCGCCCAGGGAGAGGGTTTCACCGCCGCGCACCAGCATGGACGGTTCCATCTCCCCCGAGATGACGGCGTTGGCGGCGCCAATCTGCTTCGCTTCGCCGTCGGGGTCCTGCAGATACTGTCCCCGGCCGGATAGATACTCGTCCACGTGCGCCTGGCGTGCGCGGAGCATCGGAGCATCGGCTTCGTGGATGACCACCTTGGCCCGCCGGCCGGTGAGCTCCCACAGCGCGTGCGCGCCGCCGATGTGGTCGATGTGCCCATGGGTAAGCAGGATCCAGCGGACGTCCTCGATCCGGCGGCCGATCGCCTCCAGTGCCGGCGCCATTCCTTCCGCGGGGGACGACGCGATTCCGGTATCCACGATGGCCGGCTCCGGAGAATCAATGAAGAAGCTGTACAGGCCGAAGCGGCCCCACGGTGAGACCAGCGGATGGACAGCGACAGGTGTGGTCATTGCCCGGCCTCCGTTTTTACTGGTGAGCCGTTCAGGAACGCCCCCGTCTCTTCGAAGGCCCGGTGGTATTCCGGGAGCCAGGAGAAGTGCTGGACGAAGCCATGTCCGGCCCCGGCATACCGGCTGACGGTGACGGGCACGCCGGCCTCTTCAAGCCGCCGGCCGTACAGTTCGCCTTCGTCCCGCAGGGGGTCGTGCTCGGCGGTGATGATGAGCGCCGCCGGAAGCCCGGTGAGGTCCCCGCGTTTGATGGGCGAGGCCAGGGGATCGGCCGGATCCGCGCCGTTCTCGAGGTAGAAGGAGTTGAAAGGCTTCAAACCCGCAGTTTCGAGTCCATACCCCACGGCGTTCTCCCGCATCGAGGGGTACCGGTCTTCGTCAAAGTCCAGGTCAAGGGACGGGTAGAACATGACCTGGTGGGTGATCCAGTCGAACCCGGCGTCGTGGGCCTTGGCAGCGACGGCGGCCACGAAGGTTCCGCCCGAGCTGTCGCCAGCAATGGCGAGGTTCTTTCCGTCCCAGTCCAGGGTGTCGCCGTGCCCGGCGGCCCAGCGGACAACGCCGTAGCAGTCCTCGAGGCCCGCCGGAAAGGCGGACTCGGGGGCAAGCCGGTAGCCAACGGAGATGACCTTGTGGCCGGTTTCCTTGGCCAGGGCCCGCGCCACGTGGTCGTGGGTGTCCAGGCTGCCCAGGAAGAAGGCGCCTCCGTGGAAGTAGACCAGCAGGCCGTAGGCGTCGGCGTCGACTGGTGTGTAGATCCGAATGGGCACGTCGCCGGCCGTAGTCACGGCAGTGGCGTCTTCGACGGCGTGCAGCGGGAGCCGGTCCTCCAGCGGCGGAACCTGCGCTGCTTCGCCGGCACGCATGGCCTCAGGGTTCAACGGACCCGGCGGCAGCGGCGGGAGGGTGCCGAGGATCCTGGCAATTTCGGGATGCAGCGACATCGGCTCAGGCCTGCGCCACGGCGGCGGGCTGCTGGGACTTTGGCTTCTGGCCCGGGAAGACGTCGTTGACCTCTTCTTCGCTCCAGCCCTGGCGGGAGATGCGCTGCAGCTCGTCGGTGACGGGCTTGCGGGTTGCTTGGAACATGGCCAATGCCTCCTTGACCGAGCCGGCCTGGGCCAGTGCGTCGGCCAGCGCTCCGGCGTCTTCAATGGCTGAGTTGGCGCCCTGGCCCTGGTGGTGGAGCATCGAATGGGCGGCGTCGCCCATCAGCACCACCGAGTCGGTGTGCCAGGTGTCCACGGGGTCGATGTCGTAGACGGCGCGGATATTCACACTGTCCATGTCCAGGCCGCGGGCAATGCCGACGATGCGCTCATCGAAGCCTTCCACCGTCTTCAGAAGGTCTTCCTTGGTGATGCTGGGCGCCCAGGTGCCGTCCGGGTTGAGGGCGGTGATGTCGAACGACATCTGGTTGCGGTGGCGCAGCGGCAGCAGGTAGACCTTGGTGCCCTTGCCGATGTACATGCGCAGGTTGTCGTCAGTCACCATGCCGTGGGCGTCGTCGGCCGGGATCACCACGCGGTAGGCATGCTCGCCGGAGAACACCGGGCCCCAGTCGCCGAAAAGCTGCTCGCGCACCGAAGACTTGATGCCGTCCGCGCCGACCACCAGGTCAGCCTCGGCGGTCTCGCCGTTGGCAAAGGTCAGGACGGAGCTGCCGCCCTTGTCCTCTATGCTCTCCAGCCTGTGGCCCAACTGCACCATGCCCTCGGGGAGGACACCGAGAAGGGCATCGATGAAGTCGCGGCGGTGGATGAGGTACGTGTGCTTCTCTTCGCCGAATTCCGGCCAGGTATCCTTCATGATCGGATCACCCGTGGCTGACAGGATTTCGAAGTAGTCGCTTGCCGTACTTACCTTGGCGATCGCGTCGAAGATGCCCCACTGGCGGAACCGGGCCATGGTGGCCGGGCGCAGGCCGATGCCTGCGCCGACCTCGCCCATCTGGGGAGCCTGCTCATAAACCTTGACATCTGCGCCAAGCAGGCTCAGTGCCTTGGCCGCGGCAGCGCCGCCGAAGCCTGCGCCGATGATGGCGATCTTGAGGTTCTTGAGGTCTTCAGCCTTCATTGGATAAGTCTCTTTCGTGGGCCAGGCAGGGCCTGGGGAAGTGGGAGGAAGTGGTGGCCTGTGCGGGTCAGGCGTGGAGGGACAGGAAGTCGGCCGGGTTGTCCTGGAGCAGGAGCTTGAGGGTGGCGTCGTCGATGCCGGCGGCGCGCATGTCCGGGATCATGTCTTCGAAAATGTAGTTGATGGTGTGGCCCTTCACGCCGGGCCAGCCCAGGGGGCTGCAGTTTGCGTCGGCCGAGACGAGGAGCTTGTCCGCATAGCCCTTGTTGACCAGCTTGACGAAGTGCTCCATGCGCTCGGCACGTTTGCGGCCCCAGAAGGGCGGGTCGGGAAGTTCGAGGTCGTACCCGAAGGTGTCGAAGCCGATCCGGCCGCCCTGTTCGTAGATCCAGTCGTGCGGCGTGATGGGCGCGTTCAGGCCGTCGTCGGCGTGGCCGAACAGCACCCGGTCCAGCGGCAGGCCTTCTTCCTTGAAGATGGCCACGGCCGGTTCCGGGTCGATGGCCAGGTGGGTCAGGATCGGGGCTCCGGTGACGACGGCGGCACGGGCCGCGGCCCGGTAAATCCGCTTATCCAGGTCCGTCATGCGTCCGCCGCGGCTGACACCCACCTTAATGACGCCGGCCTTGGCGCCGGTATCGCCGATACCGACGGTGATTTCGTGGATGAAGACCTTGGCCAGGTAGTCAACCGTGGCGCGGGAAAAGTGGGGCAGCGCGGTGTCGCCGCCCACGAAGCCCGTGCAGGCCACGATGTTGACGCCGGTCTTCCGGGACAGGGACTTGTAGTAGTCGATGTCGCGGCCGTTGCAGATGCCGGTGGCGTCCACCATGGTGCCGCCGCCGTATTCACGGAACTTTCGGAGTTTGGGCACGGTTTCCTCGTAGGCCTGTTCCGGCGTCTTCCACCATTTGGTGTCCAGCTCGGATCCGGGCATGCCGTAGCCGATGTGTTCGTGGACGGCCACGATTTCAAGTTCTTCGGCCGGAATGGTTCCCAGCACTGTATTGACCTTGGTCATTGTTCTACCTCGGGTTTGGAAAGCTGATGGAAGCGTGGTCAGCGGACGGCCAGTAGGGTGCGCGGGTTGTCCACCAGGATGCGCCGGGCGTCGTCATCGCCCAGGCCGCGGGTCTTGAGGAACGGCATGAACGTGGCCAGGACGTGGCTGAAGGGTAGGTTGTACTCCGGCAGGCCCTTGGCCACTCCGATGGAATTGCCGGAAAGGATGATCTTGTCCGCGTGGCCGGCACCGACGAGTTCCAGGACCAGTTCGGCCCGGCCGTGGTCCGTGAGGTAGCCGGGGTGGTCGTTGAGGCCGACGTGATCGATGCCCACGAAGGCGCCGCGCTCGGCCACCTTGCCTGCGGCGCCGGCGGCGTCGAGGCGGTCAAGGCCGCCAACCAGCACGCGGTCCGCGGGAAGCTGCTCGTCCAGGACGATGTCCAGGTCATGGAGGGCATCGGCGCCGAAGCGGATGGACACGGGCACGCCGGTTTCCCGGGCAGCCCGCGCGGATCCGCGGAAGAGGCTTTCCTCGGTGGGGGTCATGCCGGCCCGGTCAGCAGTTGTGGCGATCATTCCGGCAGCCGCGCGGCGTTCAACCCTCGGGACCACCATCCCGTCGGTGACTTCCTTGCCAAAGAGATCGCTGAACTTTTCGGCCGGCCATGGGGTGGGCGGGTTGGTCTGCGGCGTCAGGAAGTAGCCACCGAGCTCCTCCTCGGGCCCAAGGCCGGTGGAGGCGATGATGTGCACGCCGGTGGAGCGGGACAGTGCCTCGTACAGCTTGAGGTCCCTGCCGTGGAACATGCCGGTGCTGTCGACGATCGCCTGGCCCCCGTGCTGGCGGAAGTCGCTGAGCTTTTCGGCGAGCGCCGCAAAGATGTCCGCCCGGTCCATTGAGATATCGGGGGCATACTGGGCTCCCGGAAGGACTGACAGCAGCGCTTCATGAATGGCGACCACGCCCAGTTCAGAAGCGGGAACCGGTCCCAGGACCGTGTTGACGGTGCCCTGTTCCTGGGTGGGGACGGGGGCGCCATAAGAATTGGCGGCCGGATGGATGCTCACGAAGTTCTCCCTTGAATCCGGGTGCTTGAGTAGGGGTCCCGCCGAGCCCTCGCTCCGTTGCGGTGTAGCCAGCATCACACATTTCTTTACAGAGTGTCAAGGAAACTTTTATTGCGAATTTTCCTTGACACTGTGTAATAGATCACTACAGACTGTTGGAAACAACACTCAACTTCGCAATGGAACAAGGGAGTTTCATCGATGAGCCTGACCCCCACCGTTTCGAGCCGCGGCTCGGTACGTGCCACCTTTATCGCGGCCTACAGCGCCGTGACCCTCGCGCAAATCACCAATGCCCTCCCCGGCGCACTCAACGGAACCTTCGCCGTCGAATTCCGGACCTCCGGCGCCGGGCTGACCTGGATCGCCGGCATGTTCATGATGGGCATCGTGGTGTTCGAGCTCAGCTGGGGCCTGCTGGGCGACCTGTTCGGCCGCCGGAAGCTGCTGTACGCCGGTGCGGCCGTGAGCATCGCAGGATCCGTCCTGGCTGCACTGGCAGTCAACACGGAAATGATGATCGCGGCCCAGGCCGTGGGCGGCATCGGCGCCGGCATCCTGTTTCCCATTTCGCTCTCCATGATCGCGGCCATCACCCCGGACCACCGGGCGCGGGCCAGGGTCATCGCCACCTGGGCCGGCTTCCTGTCGCTCGGCGCGGTCATCTCGCCCATGCTGGCCGGCCTGACGTCCCAGGCGTTCACCGTCCCGGGGCCCGCGGCGGGCGCCCCCAACGCCTTCAGCGGGTGGCGGGTAGCCTATTACATCGCCGCCGCGATCGCCGTCGCCGTCCTGGTCATGGCCACCCGGGCGAAGGACTCCGCTGCCGCTGAAGGGCGGAAGCTCGACGTGCCCGGCCAGGCCACCCTGGCACTGGGACTGATTGCGGTGCTCTTTGCCACCGTGCAGGCGGTCGACGCCGGGTTCGGCAGCGCGGAGGTCATCGCCAGCTATGTTGTGGGTGCTGCCCTCCTGGTTGCCTTCGTGGTGATCGAGACGCGGACGCACCAGCCCCTGGTCCACCTGTCCCTGTTCCGGAACAGCGCCTACTCGATTACCGGAATCGTGGCCGTGACCGGCATGTTCGCCTTCCTGGCCGTTTGCTACAGCACCAGCGTCGCCGTGGGCGGCCTTGCCCTGGCCGAGGCCTGGAAGGTGGGCGTGTTGTTCGTTTTCATCCAGGGCCCGGCGTTTGCGTTCATTCCGGTGGTGGGGTGGCTGATCCACCATGTGGCACCACGGTGGGTGCTGACGGCCGGCTTCGGTTTCATGGCAGTCTCCGCTTTCTGGCTGTCCACCATCCCGCTGGGTACGCCGGAGGCTTTCGGCGGGACACCCTGGACCGCGTTCATCCCGCCCCTGTTCCTGCTGGGCATCGGTTTCGCGCTCACGGTGGGCTCCATCACCGCCGTGGCCATCAACACCGTGGCGCCGCAGCACATCGGCATGGCGTCGGCCACCACCAACCTGCTGCGCGACCTGGGCTTCGCCCTGGGCCCGGTGATCGGCTCGGCCATCGCGTTCGGTGTGGGCGCAACCGCCTTCGCCGGCCCCCTGGCCGGAATTCTGGGCGGGGCGGGCCTGCCCGCCGAGGCAGTGGCAGGACTCTCGCACGTACCGCCACTGGGTTACCTGTCCGGCTGGGACGGCGTCGTTGCCCAGTTCTCCGGCCAGGCCGCTGCGGGCGGCGCCCCGGCGCAGGCGGTCGACGCAATGGCCAAGGCCCTGGCCTCCGTCCAGCCCCAGATCCAGGGGGTGGCGGGAACGTCCCTGGGCCAGGGCTTCCAGACGGTTTACCTCGCGGCGGGGATCGCCGCCGTCCTGTCGGCCGTCCTGACCCTTTTTATCAACTCCCGTTCATCGGCCCCCACGGCCGATGCCATCGCCGAAACCACGGAAGCCAGCGCCGAGGCCGTCCAGGCATAAACGGTCCAGGCCCAGAAACCCCCAACTATCCGCAAGGAGACAACAGTGAACCCCATCGAATCCGATATCGACATCTGGGATGACGACATCACGGTGGACCCCTACCCCACCTACGCCGCGCTGCGTGAACTGGGCGGCGTGGTCCACCTGCCGAAGAACAGCCTCTACGCCGTCACCCGCTACGACGTCATCCGCGACGTCCTGGCGGATCCGGAAGCATTCTCCTCCACCACCCTCGGTTTCAACCCGATGGTGAACGAGGCGCTGCAGGGCACCTCGCTCGCCTCGGACCCACCCATGCACACCCAGCTGCGGGCCACCCTGTCGGCGAACCTCACGCCCCGGGCCCTCCGCGGCCTCAAGGTGACCATTGATGAGAAGGCGGACAAGCTGGTGGCCGAACTGGTGGCCACCGGCTCCTTCGACGCCATCGATTCCCTGGCCCGCGCCTTCCCGCTGGACATCGTGGCGGACCTGATCGGGTTCGGCGGCCACGTCAAGGACAACATGCTGCGCTGGGGCCAGGCCGCCATGCAGGTGATCGGCCCGCTGAACCACCGGACCCAGGAGAGCTTCCCCATCGCCGGCGAACTCTATGGCTGGTGTTCGTCGGTCACAGCGGAGGACCTGGCGCCCGGCTCCATCGGCCGGGGCATCTTCGACGCCGAGGCCCGCGGGGACATCCCCGAGGGCTCCGCGGGCCACATCATCCACCAGTACCTCGGTGCCGGCGTCGACACCACCATCGCCTCCATCGGCAACATCGTGGCCCTGTTTGGCCGCCACCCCGAGCAGCTTGAGCTGGTCCGCAACAGCCCCGAGCTGGTTCCCGCGGCCTTCGCCGAGGTGCTGCGCTACTGGACACCCCTGCACATCTGGGGCCGTACCACCACCCGCGAGGTGGAGCTCGACGGCGTGATCGTTCCGGCGGGCGCCCAGCTCGGCATCCTCCTGGGTGCGGGCAACCGGGACCCCCGGCACTACGACAACCCGGATGCCTTCGACGTCACGCGGAACCCGGTGGACCACCTCTCCTTCGGCTACGGTCCGCACGGCTGCGCCGGGCAGGGACTGGCACGCCTGGAAGGGCACGCCATCGTTGAAGCCCTGGCCCGGCGGGTGAAGTCCCTCTCCCTGGGCGAGGGGTACCGGGTTCCGAGCAATATCACCAGGAGCTTCGAACAGCTCCAGGTACTGGAGGTGGAAGCAGCATGAGGATCGAACTGGACCGGCCGCGGTGCGAGGGCCACGGACTTTGCGAGGAAGCAGCCCCGGCGCTGATGCACCTGGACGACGACGGCGAACTGGTTATCGACGTGCCGGAAGTGGACGGGGAGCAGGACGTCGCGGCGGCCAAGGCCGCAGTCCGCGTCTGCCCCGTGGCAGCCCTCAAACTGGTGGCGGCATGACGCTGCACCGCATCGTCGTCGTCGGAAACGGCATCGCCGGCCTCACCGCGTGCGACTCGCTGCGGGCAGCGGGCTTCGACGGCGAGCTGACCGTGGTGGGCGCCGAGCGCCACTCCCCCTACAGCCGCCCTGCCCTATCCAAGGCGCTGCTCCACGGCGGCGACGGGCTGGCGGCGCACGAGCTGCCGGCGCCGACGCACGGCGCGGACGAATTGCTGGGCGTCAGCGCCACAGGGCTCGACGCCGGGGCACGCGTGGTGAAGCTCGACGGCGGCGGGAGCCTCCCATACGACGGACTGGTGATCGCTTCGGGTTCCCGCGCCAGGCGGCTCGCCGGGAGCGCAGAGGCGGCCCACGATGGCGAGCTGACCCTGCGCACCCTGGAGGACGCCGTCCGGCTGAAGGAACTGGTGGCAGGGCGTCCGTCGGTGATCGTGGTGGGCGGTGGCCCGCTCGGCATGGAGGTGGCGTCCGGCTGCCTGCACAGCGGCTGCGACGTCACCCTGGTCACCGACGGCGAACCGCTGGTGCGGCAGCTGGGCACCTACCTGTCCGGAATTTTCACCGCGGCGGCCCGCACGAATGGACTCCGGATCGTCAATGGCTCCAAGGCCCGGCTCATCCAGTCAGGGATAAACCGGCAGGTGGCGTTGGCCGACGGAACGGTCCTGGAGGCGGACCTGCTGGTCAGCGCGATCGGCGACGTGCCGAACATCGAATGGCTGGAAGGCTCCGGCCTGCTCACGGACGGCGTCCTGCGGGTCGATTCCCGCGGCCGCGTGCGCCCGAACATTGTCGCAGCCGGCGACGTGGCATACTTTCCCACCCAGCGGGGACTGAGCCGGGTACCGCTGTGGACCAGTGCGATCGACCAGGCCAAGGCTGCCGCCGTCGGCCTCCTCCTTGGCAACGACGCACCGCCGCTGGAATTCCAGCCGTATTTCTGGACGGAAGCCTTTGGATTGACGCTCAAGGCGGTGGGATTCACGCCCGTGGAAGGAGCGCCGGACTTCCGGGAACAAGGCGCCGGGAACAATTCGGCACTGCTGCGGTGGGAGCACGCAGATGGTTCCGGAACGGCCGCGGCCATCAACTACCGCATCCCCATCCCCAAGCTGCGGCGGCTGGCCAACACGGGATCACAGGTGGCCCGGGCCGCCGAACCCGTGACGGCCTGAGGCCACCACCTCCGGTTCCAGCGCCCGGACTCCACGTTAGGATTGACGCTATGCCATCGCTGCGCGAAGCCCAGAAGCAGCTCACCCGGGACACCATCGTGGAACGGGCGCTGGAACTTTTCACCAAAAAGGGCTACGCCGCCACCACCATTGATGAAATCGCCGCGTCAGCCGGAACCACCCGTGTGACCTTTTACGCGTACTACCCCACCCGCGCAGACTTGATGCGGGATTTCATGGCCCGGGTGAACGCGGTCCTGGAGCGCGCCGACGGACCCGACAGCGGATCAACCGCTCCGGACCTGGTGCAGGTGGTGCGGGACGGCAAGCTGGCCGGCATCCTGTCCTGGCTGGAATCCCGGGCAGCGCTGTGGCCGGTCTTCCGCCCCTACCTGGATGTCCTGGACGAGGCCGCGGCAGTGGACCCCGAGGTGCGCACCATGGTGGAACGCTGGCATGAGGAAGTCATCACGGACATGGTCCGCGGCATGCAGCTCGCCGGGCGCTTTGCCGCGGAAACCCGCCACATCCGCGGCACCCTGGCCTTCACTCAACTCGACTACGTGGCCACGCTGTGGACCCGCCGCAAGATGGAACCAAACCGCGAGCACGCACTGGAAGTACTGGCTGACAGCTGGTACCACCTGCTCTGCGACGAAGGCTGACCAGGGCAGGGGAAGCTAGGCCCGTTCGGTGATCCACGCACCAAGTTCGGCGGCGGTTTCCGCGGTGAGGGCGTGTCCGCCCGGGTCCTTGCGGGCGTGGGTGTCTGCCCCGGAGGCCCCCAGGAGGTAGTCCCAGGTACGGCCCAGCAGGTCAGCCGGGATGACGGTGTCGGCTTCACCGTGGGCCAGGAACACCGGGGCGCCGGCAAGCCGGTCCGGCGACGTCGGGACGCCTGCGTCGAACGGCAGCGTCCCGTAAAGGACGGCGGTGCCCGCAAAACGCTGCGGATCAGCCAGCAGCAACCCGCCGGCGAACGCCGCACCGCCACTGAAGCCGACCAGGATCACCGGCCGTCCTTTGCCGGCAATCGGGTCCAGCCAGGTCCGGAACCATGCCATAGTTTGGTCCAGCGAGTCGGCGACGGGCCGCCCCGTCCCCCGATTCGCGAACCAGGCGAACCCGCCACCCGACGGGATCGGCGCCCGGACGGCAGCGTAGGAGAAACCTTCGGGAAGGTGGTTGGCCAGCCCGATGATTCCTGATTCATCCGATCCGCGCCCGTGCAGCAGCACCACGAGCGGGCGGTTGGGATCGTCGGGGCTCTGCCAGGCGACGGTGGGTTCGGCGAACGGTGCGTGCATATCGTGTCCTCGGTGTTGGTGGTGGAAGGGCTTGGGTCAAGCAGGGGCCGGGGCCCCGATTTCCCGGTTGACTGCGGGCATGATCTCGGTGGCGAGCAGCTCGATGGAACGCGCCGTTTCGGCGAACGGCAGCCCGCCCAGTCCGATCTGGGCCATGTACCGGCTGGTGCCCAAGGCCTCGTGGATGGCCAGGATCTTCTCCACCACCTGCTGCGGGCTCCCCACCAGCAGGCCGCCGCCGGGTTCGGACCAGTCATCGAAGGTTGAGCGCGGGAAATGGTCCACGGGCCGGGGCATGTTCTGTTCGAAATAAGCCCGGTAATAGGGATAGAAGGTATCGCGTGCCTGCTGGGAGGTGGGCGCCACGTAGAAGTGGCCGCCGGCACCCACCGGCAGGGCGGCGGCGTCATGCCCGGCCTCGGTAGCGGTGTGCCGGTACAGCTCCAACAGGCGGCGGAACCTTTCGGGTCCGGACAGCAGCGCGACAAACAAGGGCAGGCCCAGCCGTCCGGCGCGGGCAAAACTCGCCGGCGTCCCGCCCACCCCCACCCAGACGGGAAGTTTTTCCTGCAGCGGCCGCGGGGCAATGTCCATGCCGGGGATTGTCTGGGTCAATGTGCCCTGCCACGTCAGGGTGGCGTTGTCCCGAAGCTCCAGCAGCATGCGCAGCTTTTCGTCGAAGAGGGCGTCGTAATCGGCGGTGTCGTAGCCGAACAGCGGGTAGGACTCGATGAACGCGCCGCGCCCGGCGATGATCTCGGCGCGGCCGCCGGATATGAGGTCCAGGGTGGCGAACTGTTCGAAGAGCCGCACCGGGTCCTGGGTGGAGAGGACGGTAACGGCGGTGCCCAGCCTCAGGTTGGTGGTCTCGCGGGCAACCGCGGCCAGCACCATTTCGGGGGCGGACAAGGCGAAGTCGCTGCGGTGGTGCTCGCCCAGGCCCAGGAAGCTGATGCCCGCCTGGTCGGCCAGCTTGGCCAGCCCAATGATTTCTTCCAGCCGCTGATGCGGCGACTGGGCCAGCCCGGTTTGTCCGTTGCGCGACAGTTCGCCAAAAGTAAAAATGCCAAAGTCCATATTGGTTGAACATTCAACTTTGTAGATCTATTCCTGCACCTTCCCTTGCATCCGAAAAGGCGGGCGTACGACGCCGGGAGCCACCCGCCGTCGTACGCCCGCCTTGGAATAGTGGTGCTTAGGCTCCCACGAGCTTGGCGCCGGCAGGAACCTCCACCGGGGCGCCGGGCACGTCGCGGCCGTACAACCAGTCGTTGTACTGGAAGTTGTTGTCGCCGCGGCTCTTGAACAGCATGTTCCGCAGGACGCGGGCCACGCCGTCCACGTGCCAGGACTCGCCCCAGATCCGGGCGATGGTCTGGACGCGGGCGGTGCGCGCCGCGCGGGTTTCGTTGAACTCGCGGAAGGCATCCTCCCATGCACCGGCGTCGATGCCTTCGGGCGTGAAGACCTTGTGCTGCGCGGCGTCCTGCAGCACAGCAGCATCCTCGAGTGCCTGGCAGGCGCCCTGGGCCAGGTACTGCAGCATCGGGTGGGCGGCATCGCCGATCAGTGCCATGCGGCCGGAGACCCAGGTCTCGATCGGGTTGCGGTCGTACATGGGCCAGCGGATGCCGGTGGCCAGGTTCTTCAGGGCTTCCTGCACGGCGGGGACGCAGTCCTTGTAGGCCGCCTGGAGTTCGTCCACGCCGCCGTACTGCTCTTCGCCGCGCTCGAACGACGGGGACTTGAACACTGCCACGGTGTTGAGCAGCTGGCCCTTGCGGAGCGGGTACTGGACCAGGTGGCAGTTCGGGCCGAGGTAGACGATGACGTCCTCCAGGTCCGCGGCGGGGGTTTCCTCGGTGATGGGCACGGTGCCGCGGTACGCCACGTAGGCGGAGTTGACGGGGCCGTCGTTGGCGACGGTGGCGCGGAGGGTGGACTTCAGCCCGTCGGCTGCCAGGATGGCGTCAGCCTCGAACACCTCACCCTTGGCGGTGTAGGCGCGGGCCCGGTCGCCGTCGGTCTCCACCTTCTGCACCAGGACGTCGTTCACCAAAGTGACGCCGGCTTCCTGGCACGCTTCGAGCAGGATCCGGTGCAGGTCGCTGCGGTGGATCACCACGTAGGGGGCGCCGTAGCGTTCCTCGAATTCGCCGCCCAGGGTCTGGCGGGTGAGTTCCTCGCCGGTGATGGCGTCGCGGAACACCAGGTGCTTGGGCTGGACGCCGATTTCCAGCGCCTTCTCCAGCAGGCCCCAGCGCTTGAGGACGCGGGAGGCGTTGGGGGCCATCTGCAGGCCGGCGCCTACTTCGCCGAAGGCGGGTGCCACTTCAACCAGGGTGACGTCGGCGCCGTTTTCGCGAAGCGCCAGCGCTCCGGCGAGTCCGGCCATGCCGCCGCCCACTACCAGGACGTCGGTGGACGCTTTGACGTTAGACATTGGAAACTCCTACTGCTGTTGATTTCTTGATTTTGGTACCGACGGCTGCGAGCAGGACTGCTGCTGCTGCGGCTGCTCCGGCAAATGCCAGGAAGTTCGAGTTGACGCCCAGCCCCGCCGCGAGCAGGAGCCCGCCGGCCTGCGGGGCGGCTACAGCCCCGATCCGGCCCACGCCGAGCGCCCAGCCAAGGGCGGTGCCGCGCAGGTGTGCCGGGTAGTGGCTTGCCACGGCGGCGATGATCAGGCACTGGGTGCCGTGCGTGCCCACGCCGGCGAGCACCAGCATGAGGTAGACGACGGCGACCGGCGGCCCGGTCACCAGGACCAGCAATCCGATGGCGGCCACGGCCGCTGCCGCGATGGCGGTGGGAATGGGGCCGAACCGGGTGCCGGCCCAGGCGGTGAGCACCGAGCCCGCCACCGCGCCAAGGTTGAGGGCCAGGGCGAACGTCAGGGCGGACCCGAGGTTGTAGCCTGCCAGCTGCATGAGGTTGGGCAGCCAGGTGCCCAGCCCGTACCAGGCGAAGAGGGTCACCAGGGTGCCAATGGCGAACAGCAGGCTGATCCCGAGGTAGGGCGCACGGAGCAGGGATCCGAACCCCACGGCGTCCTTGGCGGTGCTGCCCTGGGCTGCGCCCTTGGGGCCCGGCGCCAGGGTCTCCGGCAGGTAGCGGATGCCCAGCGGGATAACCACCACCAGGGCGACGACGGCCACCAGGAACATGACGGGCCAGCCGAAGGCCGGGATCAGCGGAATGCCGACGAGGGCGGCGATGGAACCGCCGATGGGGACGCCGGACATCATCAGGGTGGCGATGGTGGACCGCCACTTTTCGGGAACGAGTTCTGCCACCAGGGCATTGGCCGACGGCACCAGGCCGCCCAGGCCAATGCCTGCCAGGAGACGCAGGCCGCCGAAGACGGGCGCGTTGGGGGCAAAGGCGCAGAGGATGGTGAAGAGGGAGAACACGACGGCGCAGCCGATGATGGTGCGCCGGCGGCCCCAGCTATCGGACATGCGGCCTGCGAAGACCGCTCCGATCATCATGCCGATGAAGGCCATCGACCCGATGGTGCCGGCGGTGGCCTTGGTCAGGCCCCAGCCGGTATCGCTGATGAGCGAGCCCTGGACCGTCCCATAGACGATCAGGTCATAGCCGTCGAAAACGACCAGCAGCCAGCACACCAGGACGGCAAGCACGGAACGCCGGGGAAACCCGGAACGGCCGGCGCCCGGGGCGGGGGCGGCCGTGCGCTGCGGCGCTGCAGCGGAAGTTGTGTGATTCATCCCACCACTGTGCTGGCAGCCATACCGCTCCGCACATAAGATTCTGTTATGCAGAATCTTCCGGCCCGACGGAAGCCCACCTACTCCATTGAGGCGGTGGACAACGCCCTGCAGCTGCTGCAGCTCCTGCGGGACGTGGGCAGCCTGCGGCTCAAGGACGCCGCGGCGGAGCTGGGCGTGGCCCCGTCCACCGCCCACCGGCTCCTGGCCATGCTGGTCTACCGCGGCTTCGCGGTGCAGGACGAAACGCGCCGTTACGTGCCGGGCCCGGCGATGGGCGCCGGCCCTGCCGGGTTCAGCTGGACCCGGCAACTGCGCGACATCTCCCGGCCACACATGGAAGTCCTGTGCGCCCGCACCAACGAGACCGTCAACCTGATGATCCGGGTGGGCACCAAGGTCCGGTTCCTGGACACGGTGGAAAGCTCAAACATCCTGCGTGTCGGCGACCGCCAGGGGACATTGCTCCCGGCGCACAAGGCATCGGGAGGCAAAGCCATCCTGGCGGAGCTGGAACCGGCCGCGCTGGAACAGCTGTTCCGCAGCCCCAACGCGGAGCTGGCCGGCGACTACATTCCCGACGCCGAGTACCCGGCATTCCTGCGCGAACTTGAGTCGGTGCGGGCCAACGGATTCGCTGCCAACTTCGAGGGCACCGAGGAGGGCATCAGCGCCTTCGGGATGGCGCTGCACAACGGCAAGGGCATGGTGGTGGGCGCCTTGAGCGTCGCCACTCCGGTGGCCAGGTTCCGGCCACTGTTCGACGCAGGGCTGGTGGGCGTGATGATGGAAACCCGGCGCCAACTGGAGATGGACATCGCGGCCAATCCGGCCGACGGCGGCGCGGGCGGCTGACCACGACTGGCAGCTCTTTCTGCTGTACAGAATATGCTGGGGATCACAGCGCTCATTCCTTAGGGTCGAATCCACGTCGCAGTCAGTCCGCACGCAAGGAGAAGGCCAGTGTCGATCAGCGCTGAAAACCAAACGCACGAATCCGTGGCACAGGAACACCATGTTCCCGAGCCCACCCCCGAGGAGGCTGCCCAGCTCGAGCAGCTGTACAAGGACTTCAACAAGGAAAACCTGATTCCCCTGTGGACGGAGATCGCGGACCTGATGCCCATGGTCCCGTCCCCCAAGGCGGTACCGCACGTCTGGCGGTGGGATGACCTGTACCCGCTCGCCGCCCGCGCCGGCGACCTGGTACCCGTGGGCCGCGGCGGGGAACGGCGGGCCATCGCCCTGGCCAACCCCGGCCTGGCCGGGACCCCGTACGCCACCCCCACCCTCTGGGCCGCCATCCAGTACCTGGGCGGCCGCGAAACCGCCCCCGAGCACCGCCACTCCCAGAACGCCTTCCGCTTCGTCGTCGAAGGCGAAGGCGTGTGGACCGTGGTGAACGGCGATCCCGTACGCATGTCCCGCGGCGACTTCCTGCTCACCCCGGGCTGGAACTTCCATGGCCACCACAACGACACCGATGAGCCCATGGCCTGGATCGACGGCCTGGACATCCCGTTCGTCCACTACGCCGACGCCGGGTTCTTCGAATTCGGCACCGAACGCGTCACGGACGAGGCCACGCCGGACATCTCCCGCTCCGAGCGGCTCTGGGCCCACCCCGGCCTGCGCCCGCTCTCCGGACTGGAGAACACCACCAACTCCCCCATCGCCGCCTACCGGTGGAAGTACACCGACGCCGCCCTGCGCGAGCAGCTGCTCCTGGAGGACGAGGGCCACCCCGCCACCGTGTCCCAGGGCCACGCAGCCATCCGGTACACCAACCCCACCACCGGCGGGGATGTCATGCCCACCATCCGCGCGGAGTTCCACCGCCTGCGGGCCGGCGCCTGGACCGAGACCGTCCGCGAGGTGGGCTCCAGCGTCTGGCAGGTCTTCGACGGCACCGGCACCGTGACGCTCAACGGCGAAACCAGGGTCCTGGCCAAGGGCGACCTGTTCGTGGTCCCGTCCTGGGCCGCCTGGTCCCTGCAGGCCGAATCCGAGTTTGATTTGTTCCGGTTCAGCGACGCACCCATCTTTGAGCGCCTGAACTTCAACCGCACCTACATCGAAGGACGCACCAAGTAATGAAACTCCTCACCCTCCGCACCGCTGACGGCACCAAGGCGGTCCGCCAGGACGGCGACACCCTCACCGAGATCCCAGGCTTCTCCGACGTCGGGGCCCTGCTGAAGGACCCCAACTGGGAAACCACCGCCAAGGCGGCCAACGGCGCAACGCACCCAGTGGACGGCGCCGACCTCGCCGCCGTCGTGCCCTCCCCCGGCAAGATCATCTGCGTGGGCCACAACTACCGCAACCACATCAAGGAAATGGGCCGGGAGGTTCCCGAGCACCCCACCCTGTTCGCCAAATACGCCGAATCCCTGATCGGCCCCAACGACGACCTGGCCCTGCCGCAGGAATCGGACACCGTGGACTGGGAAGCCGAACTCGCCGTCGTCATCGGCAAGGCCGGCCGCCGCATCCCCGAATCCGAAGCCGCTGAGCACATCGCCGGGTACTCCGTGCTCAACGACGTCTCCATGCGCGACTACCAGTTCCGGACCATCCAGTGGCTGCAGGGCAAGACCTGGGAGAAGTCCACCCCGTTCGGGCCGGCCCTGGTCACCAAGGACGAGTTCACCGCCGGCCCGCTGATGACCTCCGCCGTGGACGGCGAAGTCCAGCAGTCCACCCCCACCTCGGACCTGGTGTTCACCCCTGAGTTCCTGGTCTCCTACATCTCCACCATCATCACCCTGAACCCGGGCGACGTGATCGCCACCGGCACCCCCGGCGGCGTGGGCCACGCCCAAGACCCCAAGCGCTACCTGCAGGAGGGCCAGGTCCTGGTCACCACCATCGAGGGCCTGGGCCAGCTGACCAACCGCGTGGTCAAGGAAGCCTGATGGTTGCCCGGCACGACCAGACCACCGATCCCGTCCTGCTCGACGGGCTCCTGCAGGCCCGGCGCGGCACCGCGTTCTTCGCCCGCAAGCTCAACGAGCTCACGGACGCGGAACTGGACGGGGACTCGCTGCTGCCGGGCTGGACCCGCCGGCACGTTGTGGCCCACGTGGGCTACAACGCGCGGGCCTTGGCACGGCTGGTCGAATGGGCAGCCACCGGCGTGGAGACCCCCATGTACCCCTCGGTGGAGGTCCGCAACCACGAGATCGACTTCGGCGCCACGCTCAGTCCCATCGCGCTGCGGAACCTGTTCGACCACTCCGCCGTGCACCTGAACGTCGAGTGGCGCGACCTGCCCGCCGACAACTGGCACCACAAGGTCAAGACCGTCCAGGGCAGGACCGTTCCCGCCGAAGAGACCGTCTGGATGCGCACCAGGGAAGTGTGGGTGCACGCCGTTGACCTGGACAACGGGGCCACGTTCCGGGACATCCCCGCACCCGTCCTGGAACGGCTCCTCACGGACATCACCGGCGCCTGGCACACCCGCGGCACGGACAAGGACCTCGTGGTCAAGGTCACCGGCCAGCCCTCTGCGCTGGTCTTCGGTGACACGGCAGCCGCCTCCCCCACCCTGGTGTCCGGCTCCCTGGCCGCCATTGCACAGTGGGCCACCGGCCGCGGCACGGACGGCACCACGGCACAGCACGACGGCGGATCGGTCACCCCCGCGCCCCCGGCCCCGGCCTGGATCTAGCTGCAGATCGAGCGCCCGGGCAAGCCATCTGCCACACCGCACCCAAGGCGGGCCAGCATACGCTGGCCCGCCTTTGCCGTTGCCCGCCGGACTCCTCCCACGCAGCCGGCCTTCGCCTCGGGCTGCAAACCAAAAATCCGTCCCCGCGTTTGGGACCGGGCCCATAATCAGGACGGCGGCCGCTGGATAGCATGAGGTGACCGGACAGAGCCGTCCGGCGGGATCGACGCAAAAGGAAAACCCATGGCCGCGGTTACGGTGGATGACATCCTCTCGGACCTCCCCCTTGGCTTCGCCAGCCTCATCCTCCGTCCAGCCCCTTCGGTGCCGGCCATTGAACGGTTCCTTATTGTCGACGCCGACGACGAGTCCGTCGAGGCTGCCGGCGCGTTTGTCCTGCTCATCGGTGTCCGCGGCCGCTCCGCTCTGCCGGCGCTCCGGCGGCTCCTGAAGGACCCGCCCCCGGTGGTAGCCGTCAAGGGCGACCGCGAAGACCTCGCCGAAGCGGAAGAACTCCTGCAGGCGGCGGGCTCGGGCCTCCTCCTGGTTGATCCCGCCGCCGACTGGGACCGCCTGCTGTCCATCGCAAAGGACCGGATCCAGCCACGCAGCTACGAGAGCGAAGTCCTCACCCTGCTTGAGGAAGACCTGTTCGCCATCGCCCAGACCACGGCCAGGCTCACCTCCAGCCACGTGCTGATCGAGGACGCGGCCAACAAGGTCCTGGCGTACTCCACGGTCACCAACGACATCGACGAGCTCCGCAAAGCGTCCATTCTGTCCCGCCGCGGCCCGCGGAAGTACGAGCTGCTGCTCAAGGACCTGGGTGCATACCGCGAACTCCACCGCACCCGGCAGCCGGTCCGCGTGCCTGCCCGGCCCCAGGACGGGCTGCGTGAACGGGTGGCCATCGCACTCTTCGCCGGGGAGCGGATCATGGGCTACATCTGGCTCCAGGAGACCGGAGAAGGCTTCGGCCCCGACGTGGAGTACGTCCTCACCGGATCCGCAGCCAGGGTTTCCGCCGAACTGATCCGCTACCGCAACCAGCAGTCCGTCCACATGCGGGAGGACCGGGTGGCACGGATCCTGTCAGGTCCCGCCGAGGCCGCCGCCAGCGCCCACAGCGGAAAGATCCCCTCGGAGCGTCCCGCGGCACTGCTCCTGATCGGCATGTCCGACGCCGACTCCCGGGCCGACGACGCCGCGCTCAAGCACGGCGAACTGGCCAACCTGGCCTCCATCCACGCCGCCGCGTACAAGGCATCCGCCGTCGTGGGCCAGTTCAACGGTGACACGGCCATTATCCTGCCGGACCTGCAGTCCAGCACGGCGGAGGCGGGGCTGAGGGCACTTGCCGAAGCAGTGGTCAAGGATGCCCGCAAACACCTGGGCATCATTCCCTTCGCCGCCGTCGGACCGCTGGCGCCGGACCTGCTGTCCATCCACGGGGTCACCGGCATCACTGAAGCACTGCTGGCCTGCGTGCGGAACGCCACGCCGGGCACGGTGGCCACCGTTGACGATTTCGAGGCGGAAATCCTCTACCGCGAGGCCGTACGGAACTTCCACAGCTCACCCTTCCGGCACCGCAGTATGGCGGCGCTGCTCCAGGAGGATGCCGAACTCGCAGCAACCCTGCAGGCCTACTTCGACGCCTGCTTCGACGTCTCCGAATGCGCCAAACACATGAACCTGCACAAGAACACCGTCTATTACCGCGTTGCCAAGGCAGCCAGGGTCACCGGCCTGGACTTCGGCAACCCCCGCGACTCACTGGTGGCCCTGCTCCATCTCCAGGAGTGGGCCGCCTCCACCGACAATCCAGGCAGGAAATGAGCACCACACTCAGCGCACCGCCCCTGGGCCTCCTCCTTAAGGACATCGTCCGGCGCCACCGGCCCAGGCAGAACGCGGGCAGCGTTCCCGGAAACATCCCTTTCCTGGCCACGGTCCCGTTCGACCGCTTCGGCATCGCCGTCGCCACCACCTCCGGCGAGGTCTTCAGCTCCGGGGACGCCGGCATTCCTTTTTCCATCCAAAGCATTTCCAAGGTGTTCACCCTGGCCATGGCCCTGCAGGGCGGCAGGTCCGCCGCCCTGTGGTCCCGGGTGCTGCGCGAACCCTCCGGAACGTCCTTCAACTCGCTGGTCCAGTTGGAAGCCGAAAAGGGCATCCCCCGCAATCCGTTCATCAACGCCGGCGCCCTGGTGGTCACCGACCACCTGCTGGAAGAGACGCCCGACGCCGCCACGCAGCTCCTGCGGTTCCTCACCGAACAAGCGGGGAGCCATGAGCCGGAGCCAGGCTCCCACGCACCGTTCATCGATGAAGCCGCTGCTGCCGGCGAGCTGGCCGGCAGCAGCCGCAACCTGGCCCTGGCGCACTTCCTCAAGGATTTTGCCAACCTCACCCAGCCCGCCGCCGTCGTGGTGGAGAACTACGTCCGCCAGTGCTCCATCATGATGACCTGCGTCCAGCTGGCCCGGGCCGGCCTGTTCCTTGCCAACGACGGCCAGGGATCAACCGGCAGGGTGCTGTCCCCCAGCGAGGCCAAGCGGATCGGCTCCATCATGCTGACCTGCGGCATGTATGACGCCGCCGGCGAATTCGCATACCGGGTGGGCCTGCCCGGCAAGAGCGGAGTAGGCGGCGGGATCCTGGTGATCGTCCCGGGGCAGTGCGCCATCTGCGTCTGGAGTCCCCGGCTGGACGCCAAGGGCAATTCCCTTGCCGGCACCGCCGCCCTGGCCGACCTCTCCGACCGCACCGGCTGGTCAGTCTTCTAAGTTTCCCCATCCAGCAAGATCTTTTCCGGATCGAAAGGAATACCCATGCCCAACAACCCCAATGAAGAGGTTGAGTTCGACCACGTTATTGATGGTGGTCACGCGCATGCGTCCGAGACCTCCCTGCACGCGGAGGACAAGGGTTACCACAAGAACCTGAAGCCGCGGCAGATCCAGATGATCGCGATTGGCGGTGCGATCGGTACCGGCCTGTTCCTGGGCGCCGGCGGCCGTCTCAACGCCGCGGGCCCGTCCCTGGTCATCGCGTACGCGGTGTGCGGGTTCTTCGCGTTCCTGATCCTGCGTGCCCTGGGCGAACTGGTCCTGCACCGGCCCTCCTCGGGCTCGTTCGTCTCCTACGCCCGTGAATTCTTCGGTGAAAAAGCCGCGTTCGTCTCCGGCTGGTTCTACTGGATCAACTGGGCCACCACCACCATCGTGGACATCACCGCCGCCGCCCTCTACATGCACTTCTTCGGCAACTACGTCCCCTGGATGGCCGATGTCCCGCAGTGGGCCTGGGCGCTGACCGCCCTCGTCGTGGTCCTGGCCCTGAACCTGGTCTCCGTAAAGGTCTTCGGCGAAATGGAATTCTGGTTCGCCCTGATCAAGGTCGCCGCCCTCGTCGCGTTCCTCATCATCGGCACCTACTTCGTCATCTTCGGCACCCCCGTGGACGGCCAGCAGGTCGGCATCAGCCTCCTGTCCGATAACGGCGGGATCTTCCCCAACGGCCTGCTGCCCATGATCATCCTCATGCAGGGCGTCCTGTTCGCCTACGCCTCCATCGAACTGGTCGGCACCGCCGCCGGCGAAACCGAGAACCCCGAAAAAATCATGCCCAAGGCCATCAACTCCGTGGTCTTCCGCATCGCCGTGTTCTACGTCGGCTCCGTGATCCTCCTGGCCCTGCTGCTGCCCTTCACCTCCTACCAAAAAGGCGTCAGCCCCTTCGTGACGTTCTTCGGCTCCATCGGCGTCCAGGGCGTGGACGTCATCATGAACCTCGTGGTCCTCACCGCAGCCCTGTCCTCCCTGAACGCCGGGCTCTACTCCACGGGCCGGATCCTGCGTTCCATGTCCGTCAACGGCTCCGCCCCCAAGTTCGCCTCCCGCATGAACAAGGCAGGCGTCCCCTACGGCGGCATCGCCATCACCGCCGTCGTCTCCCTCCTCGGGGTCCCGCTGAACTACCTCGTCCCGGCCGAAGCCTTCGAAATCGTCCTGAACATCGCCTCCGTCGGCATCATCATGACCTGGGCCACCATCGTGCTGTGCCAGATCCAGCTCAAACGCTGGGCCGACAAAGGCTGGGTCGAACGCCCCTCTTTCCGGATGTTCGGCGCCCCCTACACCGGCTACCTCTCCCTGCTCTTCCTCGTCGGCGTCCTCATCATGGTCTTCATCGACTCACCCCTGACCATGCTCGTCACCGCCATCGCCTCCATCCTCATGGTCATCGGCTGGTACGCCTGCCGCCACCGCATCCGCCAAATCGCCGAAACCCGCGAAGGCTTCACCGGCAAAGCACCCGTGATCGCCAACCGGACGCCCATTTCCTGACCACAACGCCTGCAACCCTCCGAGCTGAAGAAAGACCATGACACCAGAGCCGCAGCCCACCCTGACCACCTCCCGTCCCCAGCCCGCCGCCGTCGTCCACCACCAGGACCGTGTGGCGCCCGCCCTCAAATCCGCCGGGCACGTCATCGTCGATTCGCTGGTGGCCCACGGCGTGGAACGCACCTACGTGGTTCCCGGCGAGAGCTTCCTCGACGTGCTGGACGGCCTGCACCAGTCCAGCGTCGAAACCATCGTCTGCCGGCATGAGGGCGGGGCCGCGTACATGGCGGAGGCGGACGGCAAGATGCAGCAACGGCCGGGCGTCGCGATGGTCACCCGGGGGCCGGGGGCCGCGAACGCGCATGTGGGCCTGCACACCGCCTGGCAGGACTCCACCCCCATGCTGCTCTTCGTGGGCCTGATCCCGTTTGCCCACCGGGACCGTGAAGCGTTCCAGGAATTCGACATCAAGTCCTGGTTCGATACCGGCGCCAAGCGCGTCATGGTCCTGGACCATCCGGAGCGGGCCTCCGAAATCGTGGCCGAGGCCATGTTTGCGGCGATGAGCGGACGGCCCGGGCCCGTGGTTGTCGGCCTGCCGGAGGACGTGATCCGGCAGCAGGTCAGCCCGGTTCTCCACCCCGCCATACCCGTAGCCGCTGGGGGCCTGAGCGGTACGGACTCCGCGGCGCTGAAGGCGGCCCTGGCCGAGTCCAGCAAGCCGCTCTTCGTCACCGGCGGCAACGACTGGACGCAGGAGGCAGCCGGGCAGCTCACCGCCTGGTTGGAGCGGCACCACATCCCGGCCGCCGCGGAATGGCGCACGCAGGGGACGGTGTCCTTTGATTCGCCGTCCTACGTGGGGCCCATCGGGTACGGCCGGCCGCGCCCCACGTATGACCTCCTGGAGGAGACCGACCTCCTGGTGTTCGTGGGCACGGTGCCGGGAGATGTGATCACTGACGGATTCGTGTGCCGCCAGGACTGGAGCAAGAAGAACTTCCTGGTGACGGCGGACCCGTCGCTGCGGGGGCGGTCCGGACCCGTGTCACGGCAGATCCTGGCCAAACCGGACGCGTTCGTCCGCGACCTGGCGGGCATTGACCTGCCGGTCAAGGAGGAGTGGAAGGACTGGACGGCGAGGATGCGGGGAGAGCAGGAAAGCTTCGCGGCGCTCCCTTCTGCGGTGCCGGCTCCGGGCCAGGCGAGGATGGACACCCTGATGGCCAACCTGGTGCCCCGTCTTCCCGGGGACGCGATGGTGACGTTCGGGGCCGGAGAACACACCAACTGGGCCCACCGGTATTTCCCCACCCGCCGGTACGCGTCCATGATCAGCGCCCGCAACGGCTCCATGGGGTACTCAGTACCGTCCGCGATCGCCGCTTCCCTGGCTGAGCCCGGGCGGCGGGTGGTGACCATCGCGGGGGACGGCGAGTTCCTCATGAACGGGCAGGAACTCGCCACCGCCGCCCAGTACGGAGCAACGCCCCTGGTGGTGGTCATGGACAACCAGGAGTACGGCACCATCCGCACGCACCAGGAACGGCACTACCCGCAGCGCGTGTCCGGAACGCAGTTGAAGAACCCGGATTTTGCGCTGATGGCCAGGGCTTTCGGCGGCTTCGGCATCACCGTCACGGAGGACCGCGACGTGCCGGCCGCCCTGGATGCAGCGTTGGCGGCCATCGACGATGACGGGGTGTTTGCCCTTATCCACCTCATCGTGGAGCAGCGCGTCAAGGCGTACTGAGGCAACGTGCCGCTGATGCGGCAGGCTCCATCCGGTGACGCGGACGACGGCGGGACCTCCCGCCGTCGTCCGTTTGGGTTTAATTGCCGGTCGGCGGAATAGAACGGCAACTGCTGTAGTTGAAGCTTCAAGTAAGGGCATTTCAACGAAGGACTGCAGTGAATTTCCTATCCCGCCTCTTTGGAAAGAAGAACATCATGACTGACATCACCATCATTGGCACCGGCAACATGGCCCGCGGACTTGCAGCCCGCGCCGTCGCCGGAGGCAACAGTGTCCAGATCCTGGCCCACGGGGACAAGGCCAAGGCCGACGCCCTGGCCGCGGAATTCACAGGCCAGGTGAGCACGGGCGTGCTGGGCGACGCCATCACCGGTTCCATCGTCATTCCGGCGGTATACTTCGACGCCGCCAAGGACATCGTGGCCCGCTACGGCGACAGCCTCGACGGCAAGGTGTATGTGGACATCACCAACCCGGTGGACTTCTCCACCTTTGAAGGCCTCTCCGTTCCCGCCGGCAGCTCCGCCGCGGAAGAACTGCAGAAGACCACCGGAGCCAAAGTGGTCAAGGCGTTCAACACCACCTTCGCCGCCGCATTGGGTGCGGGCAAGGTGGCCGGCCAGCCGCTGGACGTCCTGGTTGCCGGCGACGATGACGACGCTGTCGCCGCCGTGGCCGCCTTCGCTTCTGCCGCCGGCCTGACCCCCATCATGGTGGGACCGCTCCGCCGCGCACGGCAGCTGGAACAGACCGGTTTCCTGAACATCCTGCTCTCAGCCAATGAGCAGCTGCCGCAGTTCCAGTGGAACTCTGCCCTGAGGTTCGTTCCCGCGGCGTAGCCGGGAAGGTATGCAGCTGGAAGACAAAGGGAAGGCCGGCACGAATGTGCCGGCCTTCCCTTTGTCGCTTTCCCCAGGCTACAGCCGATCCGTCCGGTCCTCGCCGCCCTTGTGGCCGGCCCCGCGGAGGTTCTCCTGGACCTTTCCGAACAGGTCCTTGATGGTGGATTCCGCGTTGGAAATGACGTCCACCGGCACGTAAACCTCATGGTTCACGGGCAGATCGTATTCGTCCTTCAGGTGGGTGCCGTTTCCCACTCCCGCCAGGGACAGGTAGACCATGGCTTCCGTCCGTGCGATGCCTGCGAGCTTCCCGAAGACGATGGTGAACTCGTTCGGCTGGAAGCTGATTGTCTGCCCAATATGGCTGCGGCCCAGTTCACCGGCGTGAACGACCTTCTCCGACTGGCTTCCGGTGTAGTCCATGAACTTCTCCTTCGATCGCCAACACGTACGCTGGCAGTCTAACGCCGCCCTCAACGCCGTCACAGGCCCGGAGAGCTTCCCGACAGTTCCACATCACCAGGCGCAGCAGCCAGATCGTGTACACCGACAAAGCGCCCTTGAGCCCTGAGCTCCCCGACACCCTTGCCCTGTCCGCACCCCTGCCGGACAGTGCCGCGCAACCCTGCACTTCCCGACGCCGGCGGCCGGTGACGCGGCAACCGGCAACCAGTTACGACGCATTTGATGCCCGGATCATCACGATCCGGGCATCAAATTGCTGCCAGTGCATGCGGCATCGTTGACGTGGGCAACGGCTACCGCGAAGGTGGTGCCATGAGGTCTCAGAAAATTTCCCAGGGGTTTGCCATGACGACGGCGATAGCAGCGGCAGCACTGCTGCTCACCGCATGTGGTCCAAGCCAGCCGCAGTCCCAGACGACCACGTCTGCCGCCACCGGGCAGGCCAGCCAGTCCCCCACGGGAACGGCGTCCACGCCGCCTCCGGCATCGTCGGCGCCCGCCAGCTCCACCCCGGCCTCCCCCGCCCCCGGCACCACGGCGGCAGGGGAACCCGGCCTGTGCAAGGCGGCAGGGCTCACCGCCGCCACCGATGCATCCGGCGGCGGCGCGGCAGGCAGTGTCTACATGAAGCTCAACCTCACCAACAAGGGTTCCGACCCCTGCATCCTCCGGGGATACGCCGGCGTCTCCCTGGTGGCGGACGCCGCCGGAGCCCCCATCGGCGCACCGGCCACGCGGGACGATTCGGCCGGCGTCGTGGACGTCCTCCTGGCTCCCGGCCAGACCGGCACCGCCGTCCTCCGCTACACGCAGGCCCGAAACTACCAGGGCTGCATGGTCGTGGACGCCGCCGGTTACCGGATCTACCCGCCGGAGGACACCGACTCACTGTTCATCCCGAAGCCCACCACGGCCTGCAGCAACGCCGAAATCACCCTGCTCAGCATCGGGGCATTCCAGCCCGCCTGACCGCTTTGCCCCGCAGGAAGGCCCCGTGACACAAAGGCGGCCCGGCTATCAAGCCGGGCCGCCTTTGCGTCCGGTTGGGCCGGCGTCGGCAGTGCCCAGGAGCAGGGGGACGATGTCGTGCTTAAACCCCAATATCATAAGTACACTTAGCAAATACGCCGCGGATAGCAGGGGTGCATAACGGACCCATCACGAAGCTTGTGAGGGTTGTGGACCGAAGGCAGGTTGGACTGGCATGACGTCGATTTGGCTGGACCGCAGGGCTCCCTTTGCCTCTGATCCGTTCGAACCGGATTCCAGGTACGACACCGTGGTGGCGGGTGCAGGGCTCACCGGGCTGGTCACCGCCCTGCTGCTGGCCAGGTCCGGGCAAAGCGTGCTGGTACTGGAGGCCCGCTCCCCGGGCGCCGTGACCACCGGCAACACCACCGCCAAGGTAAGCCTGCTGCAGGGCACGTTCCTGTCCCAGCTCGCCCGCCAGTATTCGCAGAAACAGGTGCAGGCGTACGTGGACGGGAACAGGGAGGGCCAGGCGTGGCTGCTGCGCTACCTGACGGAACAAAACGTGCCCTTCCAGCGCCGCACTGCCTACACCTACGCTGCGTCAGCCCAGGGCACCGAGAAGCTGCGGGAAGAGATGAGCGCCGCCGGCACCGCGGGACTGGACGTGGACTACGTGCGCGACGCCGGCCTGCCGTTTCCCGTCCACGGCGCCGTCCGCCTGCGTGACCAGGCCCAAATCAACCCGATGGATGTCCTCGACGCGCTGGTGGCGGACATCCGGAGCCGGGGCGGGCGCATTGTCAGCGGCGTGCGGCTTCGCGACGTCACCGGGGACGCGCCCTCCGCCGTCCGGACCGACCGGGGCAGTGTCAGGGCGGACAAGGTAGTGCTCGCCACCGGTATCCCGGTCCTGGACCGCGGCCTCTATTTCGCCAAGCTGAAGCCGGCCCGTTCGTACGCGGCAGCGCTGGAACTGCAGGAGGACCAGGCGCCGCCGCCGGGCATGTACATTTCCGTCGAACAGCCCACCCATTCGCTCCGCGACTACGAGGTGGGCGGGAAGAACCTGCTGCTCGTGGGCGGGCACGGCCATCACGTGGGCAGGACGGACTCCGAGAAGGCGCACCTCGCCGGGCTGCTGGACTGGGCGGGAAAGCATTACCCCGGCGCTGCCACCACCCACACGTGGTCCGCGCAGGACTATATGCCCACCAACCTCATGCCGTTTTTCGGCAAGCTCCCCCGGGGCAAGGGCCAGATCTACTTCGGCACCGGCTACAACAAGTGGGGAATGACCAACGCCGTCGCCGCAGCGCTGGGCATATCGGCTGACATCCTTGGCGGCCAGGTGCCGTGGGCTGACACCATCCACCACCGCGTCACGTCACCGGCCGGCGCGTTCTCCGCCGTCGCGCTGAACGCCGGTGTGGCAGCCAGGCTGGCCTCTGACTGGGGGAAGGTGGCCGCCGAGGGCCGCAGGCTCGATGGCTTGAAGCGGGGCAAGGACCGGGCTTCCTGGCCCGCTCCCGGGGAGCCGGCCACTGCCCCGGCCGAAGGCCAGGGCAAGGTCTACCGCGACGGCAATCGGCCGGTGGCAGTGTCCACCGTTGGTGGAAGCACCTGCAGGTTGTCCGGGGTCTGCACCCACTTGGGCGGCATCCTGCACTGGAACGACAATGAACAGACGTGGGACTGCCCCCTCCACGGCTCGCGCTTCACGAACGAGGGCACGCTTCTTGAGGGCCCTGCCACCAAGGACCTGCCGCAGGCTGGGACGGCGTGAGCGGGGCTGCATTACGCGGGACATCAGTAAGCGGCATCCTGGGTTGGATCAGGCCGGTTTCTGCTGGGGGCGGAGCCGGGGCCAAACGCGGAGTTGGGTGTCGGTGCCTTGGGGCATGATGGAGGCATGAACCAGGAACAGCGTCCTGCCGGCGGTAGCGCCTCCGGTACGGCTGCGCCCATGGGCCAGTTCAGCCGGCCCACCCGGGACTGGTTCCTCGGCGCGTTTTCGGAGCCGACGCCGGCGCAAGCCGGGGCCTGGAACGCCATCTCCTCCGGCTCGCATGCGCTGGTGGTGGCTCCCACCGGCTCTGGAAAAACCCTCGCGGCCTTCCTCTGGGCGCTGGACCGGCTGCTGGTCTCAGCGTCCCACGCCCCTGAGCCTGCCGCTGCGGAGGTGCCCGCGAAAGGCAAGCGCGCCCGGGCGCCTAAGCGTAAGACCCGAGTCCTCTATATTTCGCCGCTGAAGGCGTTGGGTGTGGACGTGGAACGGAACCTCCGGTCCCCGCTGATCGGCATCACGCAGACCGCAAAGCGGCTTGGGCTTCCCGCCCCGCTGATCACCGTGGGGGTCCGGTCCGGGGATACTCCCGCAGCGGAGCGCCGCGGGCTGCTGAGCAACCCGCCGGACATCCTCATCACCACCCCCGAATCGCTGTTCCTCATGCTCACGTCAAAGGCCCGGGAGACCCTGGCCGAGGTGGACACCATCATCATCGACGAGGTCCACGCCGTGGCCGGCACCAAGCGTGGAGCACACCTTGCCGTATCACTGGAACGGCTGGACGCGCTCCTGCCCAAGCCTGCACAGCGCATCGGGCTTTCCGCCACGGTGGAGCCCCGGGAACTCGTGGCGCAGTTCCTTGCGGGTTCGGCTCCCGTGGAGATCGTCGCGCCGCCGGCCCGGAAGAACTGGGACCTGACGGTCTCCGTCCCGGTGGAGGACATGTCGGACCTGCAGGGCGCCGCCGGTGCCTTCGATTCCGGTCCCGCGTCCGGGCTCCAGCCGCAGGCGTCCATCTGGCCGCACGTGGAGGAAAAGATCGTGGACCTGGTCCTGGCCAACCAGTCCACCATCGTCTTCGCCAACTCCCGGCGCCTCGCCGAACGCCTCACCGCCCGGCTCAACGAGATCTACGCAGAGCGCCAGCTGGTTGCCGTGGGCGGCGGCTGGGACGGACCCGGCCCGGAAGGGCAGTCGGCCGCGCCCGGCACTGCGGATGGACCGGCGTCGGGCATTCCCGCGTCAACCGCCACACCGGCCCACATGATGGCCCAGGCCGGAAGCTCCGCCGGCGCGGACCCCGTACTGGCCCGCGCCCACCACGGTTCCGTGTCGAAGGACCAGCGCGCGCTCATCGAGGACGACCTCAAGTCCGGACGGCTGCGGTGCGTGGTGGCAACGTCGTCCCTGGAGTTGGGCATCGACATGGGCGCCGTGGACCTGGTGGTCCAGGTGGAGTCGCCACCCTCGGTGGCCAGCGGCCTGCAGCGGGTGGGCCGCGCCGGTCACCAGGTGGGCGAAATCTCCCAGGGCGTCCTCTTCCCCAAGCACCGCGCTGACCTGGTCCACACGGCCATCACGGTGGAGCGCATGCTGGACGGCAAGATCGAGCGGCTCAGCATCCCTGCCAACCCACTGGACATCCTGGCGCAGCAGACCGTGGCTGCCACGGCGCTGGGCAGCATCGACGTGGAGGAATGGTTCAGCACCGTCCGGCGCTCGGCGCCCTTCGCGTCCCTCCCCCGGTCGGCCTTCGAGGCAACCCTGGACCTGCTGGCGGGGCGGTACCCGTCCGACGAATTCGCCGAGCTCCGGCCAAGGATCATCTGGGACCGCAACGCCGGTACCATCGAGGGCCGGCCGGGAGCCCAGCGCCTGGCCGTGACGTCCGGCGGCACCATCCCGGACCGCGGCCTGTTCGGCGTCTACATCATCGGCACTGAACAGGAGGGCTCGGCTTCCCCCTCCGAGGACGGCAAACCGGCGCGCGCACCCAAGGGCGGCCGCCGCGTGGGCGAGCTGGACGAGGAAATGGTCTACGAGTCACGGGTGGGCGACGTCTTTGCCCTGGGTGCCACCAGCTGGAAGATCGAGGACATCACGCACGACCGCGTCCTGGTCTCCCCCGCGTTCGGGCAGCCCGGCAAGCTGCCATTCTGGAAGGGTGATTCCCTGGGCCGGCCGGTGGACCTGGGCCGCGCGCTGGGCGCGTTTGTCCGCGAACTGTCCGCGTCCGACGCCGGCCCTGCCACCGAACGCTGCAAGGCCAGCGGCCTGGACGACTTCGCCGCCAACAACCTCATCCAGTACCTCACCGAGCAGAAACAGGCCACCGAGGTGGTTCCCAGCGACACCACGCTGGTGGTGGAACGCTTCCACGACGAACTGGGCGACTGGCGCGTCATCCTGCACAGTCCGTTCGGCATGCCGGTGCACGCGCCGTGGGCCCTGGCCGTGGGGCAGCGGCTCCACCAGCGCTACGGCCTGGACGGCTCGGCCATGGCGGCCGACGACGGCATCGTGCTGCGGGTTCCCATGATGGAGGACGAGCCGCCGGGCGCGGAGCTGTTCCTCTTCGATCCCGAGGAACTGGAACAGATTGTCACGGCCGAGGTAGGCGGCAGCGCCCTGTTCGCCTCCCGCTTCCGCGAGTGCGCCGCACGTGCGCTCCTGCTGCCCCGCCAGACCCCCGGCAAACGCCAGCCCCTGTGGCAGCAGCGCCAGCGGTCCGCGCAACTGCTGGACGTGGCCAGGAAATACCCCACCTTCCCCATCGTGCTGGAGACCGTGCGCGAATGCCTCCAGGACGTCTACGACCTGCCGGCATTGAAGGACATCGCCGCGTCCGTGGAGCGGCGCGAACTGCGGATCGTGCAGACCACCACGCAGCAGCCCTCGCCATTCGCCAAGTCCCTCCTCTTTGGCTACGTGGCACAGTTCCTGTACGAGGGCGATTCCCCGCTCGCGGAGCGGCGTGCCGCCGCCCTGGCGCTGGACTCCACGCTCCTCAACGAGCTGCTGGGCCGGGTGGAGCTGCGCGAACTCCTGGACGCCAAGGTCATCGACGCCACCGAACGCGAGCTGCAGCGCCTTGCCCCGGACCGCCGTGCCCGCGGCATGGAAGGCATGGCGGACCTGCTGCGGCTGCTGGGCCCGCTGGATCCGGAGGAGGCCGCTTTGCGGCTGGAACCTGCCGAAAGCCCGGTGGTTGAGGCCGCCGAACCCGCGGTCAATGAGTCCGCCGAACCGGTGGTTGAGCCCGTGGAGGCTCCACGCGCCGAAACCCCCTCCGCCACCGTGGCGGAAGCGGCAGCCCACCTGGCCGCCCTCCAGCGTGCCAACCGCGCCATCAAGGTCAACATCGGTGGCGTTGAACGTTTCGCGGCGGTGGAAGACGCAGCCCGCCTCCGCGACGCCATCGGCGTGCCGCTGCCCATGGGCGTCCCGCTGGCCTTCATTGAGCCGGTTGCCGATCCCCTGGGCGACCTCGTCTCCCGGTACGCCCGCACCCACGGCCCCTTCACCGCGGCGGAGGCAGCGGCCCGCCTGGGCCTGGGCGTGGCAGTAGTGGGCACCGCGCTGAAACGCCTTGCGGCCGACGGCCGCGTGGTGGAGGGCGAATTCCGGCCGCACGTCACCACACCAGGCGCCGCACACCCGGACTCCCCACCACAGGACGGGCCAAAGAACGGCGCCGCGCAGGAATCGGCCCGGGAGTCCGCGCAGGAATCCGGCCTTGAGGCCGGTACCCAGGCAACAGAGGAACTGCCCACCCCTGCGGCCGGCTCCCCCGCCGGCACCACGCACACCATCGCCAGCGAATGGTGCGACGTCGAGGTGCTGCGCAAGCTCCGCCGTCGTTCGCTGGCCGCCCTGCGCGCGGAAGTGGAACCGGTGGACGCCGCCGCCTACGGACGCTTCCTGCCGGCATGGCAGCATGTCAGGACCCCGGGCGGTGGCCGCGGCCAGCCCTCGCTGCGGGGACTGGACGGCATCATCACCGCCATCGACCAGCTCTCGGGCGTGCCCGTTCCTGCCTCGGCCTGGGAACCCCTGGTGCTGGCCACGCGGGTGTCCAACTACCAGCCGGCCATGCTGGATGAACTGATGGCTGCCGGCGAGGTCCTGTGGTCCGGGGCCGGCGCACTTCCGGGGAATGACGGCTGGATCAGCCTTCACCTGGCGGACTCGGTGGAGCTGACGCTCAACCCATCACCCGAGTTTGAACCGGGGGACGCCGGCCAACGGCTCCTGGAACACCTGCGGAACAACGGCGGCGGGTACTTCTTCCGCCAGCTGACCGAGGTGGCCGGAGGCATGGACGCCGTCCTCAGCGACCAGGAAGTGGTGGCTGCGCTCTGGGACCTTGCCTGGGCCGGCAGGATCACCGGGGACACGTTCGCCCCTGTCCGGGCACTCATTGCCGGCGGCCACACAGCCCACCGCCAGGTGGCCCGCGCACCCCGGGCCAGGGCACCGCGGCTCAGCCGCCTGGGCCGTTCCCATGGCACCGGCCTGATGGGGTCCCCCGGGCTGGCCGGGGGCCGGTACGGATCGCAGGGGGCCTCCACCCCGCCCACCGCGGCGGGCCGCTGGTCTGCCCTGCCCGAGCCTGAACTCGATGCCACCATCCACGCCCGTGCCACCGCGGAACTGCTGCTGGACCGCTACGGCGTGGTCACCAGGGGCTCCGTCATGGCTGAGCAGATCCTCGGCGGCTTCGGACTCATGTACAAGGTGCTGGCACGGCTGGAGGAAGCCGGCCGCTGCCGCCGCGGCTACTTCATCGAGCACCTCGGCGCCGCCCAGTTCGCGGTGCCGGCCACCGTTGACCGGCTCCGTTCCTACTCGGAGGACACCCAGCTGGCCAAGGCCGAACCCGTGGCCCTGGCCCTCGCCGCCACCGATCCCGCCAACCCGTACGGTGCGGCCCTCCCCTGGCCGGCCCTGCAGACGGACGCCGGTACCGGCCACCGGCCCGGCCGGAAGGCAGGGGCCCTGGTTGTCCTGGTGGACGGTGCGCTGGTCCTCTACGTGGAGCGCGGCGGCAAGACCCTGCTGGCCTTCAGCGAAGACGACGCCGTCCTGGCGGCGGCCGGTGCGGCGCTGGTGGGTGTGGTGACGCGGGGGGCAGTGGACAAGCTGATCATGGAGAAGGTGAACGGGCACGGAATCCTGGACACCCCGGTCGCCGTCGCCCTCAGCTCCGCCGGCGCCTACTCCACGCCGAAGGGACTGAGGATCCGTGCCTGAGGGGGATTCCGTCTGGCGGGCCGCCCGCCAACTGCATGAAGCCCTGGCGGGCCAGACCCTGACTGCCTCGGACTTCCGCGTGCCCCGGTTCGCCACCCTGAACCTGTCCGGCTGGACCGTCGATGAGGTGATCCCCAGGGGCAAGCACCTGCTGATGCGGGTGGTCAGCCCGGAGGACAAGAGGCTGACCATCCACTCGCACCTGAAGATGGAAGGCGCCTGGCAGGTCTACCCGCCCGGCGGGAGGTGGCGCAAGCCGGGTTACACCGCCCGGTGCGTTCTGCGCACGGCCGTCGCTGACGCCGTCGGCTTCTCCCTCGGAATCGTAGAAGTGGTGGCCACCGCCAACGAGGATTCGATCGTTGGCTTCCTTGGCCCGGACCTGCTGGGCCCGGACTGGGACCCGGACGAAGCCGAACGCCGCATCAGGTCACGCCCCGAGGTTCCCATCGGCGTCGCGCTGCTGGACCAGCGGAACCTCGCAGGGATCGGAAACATCTACCGCTGCGAAGCGTGCTTCCTGTCGGGTGTGCATCCGGCCACTCCCGTATCGGACGTCGCGGACGTGCGGACCATGATCACAGACGCCAAGCAACTCCTGGAGGTCAACCTGGGTCCGGGGCGCCGCGTCACCATCCTCAACACCCGCGGGCTGCCGGTGGGCAGGATGGCCGGCAGGCCCGGCTACTGGGTGTACGGCGGGGAACGGCGGCCGTGCCTGAAATGCGGCACGCCCATCCAGCGTGGACTCCTGGGGAAGCCGAACGGCGAAGAGGAGCGGGACATCTATTTCTGCCCGAAGTGCCAGCCCCCGCCCGCCTGACGTGCTGCAGGGGTGAGGTCAACAGGTCGACGCGCTGGGTTCCTTGACGGTGCTGGACTGACTGGCCGCCACCATGAAGCGCGGCAGCAGGATATGGACCAGCGGACCGATCGCCAGGGCGTAGACCACGGTACCCACACCCACCGAGCCGCCCAGCAGCCAGCCGGCGGCCAGCACGGTGACCTCGATCAACGTGCGGGAGAACCTGACGGTCCATCCGGTGCGCCGGGCCAGCCCGGTCATCAGGCCGTCGCGGGCGCCTGGCCCAAAGCCGGCGCCGATGTAGAGGGCCGAGGCCACGGCGTTAACCAGTACGGCCCCTGCGAGGAGGCCGATCTGGGCGGCCAGGTGGGTTGCCGGCGGGATCACGGCCAGCCCGATGTCCGCGAAGACACCCACCAGAATGGCGTTGCAAAGAGTTCCGAAGCCGGGCATCTGGCGCAGGGGGATCCACAGCAGCAGCACCAGGAAGCTCACGGCGATCACCACCACGCCGATGCTCAGTCCGCTCCGGTTGGCCAGGCCCTGGTGGAACACGTCCCACGGGTCCAGGCCCAGGCCGGCGCGGATGAATATGGCCAGGGAGATGCCGTACATGGCGAGGCCGGTGAAGAGCTGGACAAGTCTGCGGGTCATCATGGAACCATGCTCGCAGCGAACTGGCATTGAATTACATAGCCAGTCTGAAATACTGGCTACATGGCTGCCGCCCTTACCGCCCTCGCCCTGTCCCGCCTCCTTGGCCCCTGGAACACGGGCACTGGGCCCGCGTACCGCGAACTGGCTGATGTCGTGCGGCTGCTGATCCTGGATGGCCGCATCCCGCTGGATACTGCCCTGCCCAGCGAGCGTTCACTGTGCTCCACCCTGGCGGTCAGCCGGACCACCGTCACTGCGGCTTACGCCAACCTCCGGGAGCAAGGCTTCCTGAGCAGCGGCCAGGGCAGCCGCGGCAAGACCCGCATCCCCGAACTGACCCCGTTCGGCCCGGCACTTTTCGGTCCGCAGCCGCCTTCCACCGGCCCGCTGGCAGCACCCGGACTCACCGCACCCGGGCTCACCGCGCCCGGGCTCATGGCGCCCGGAGGTTTGGTGGACCTGGCCTATTCGGCGCTGCCCGCCAGCGGGGAGGTGGTGCACCGGGCCTTCGCCGCGGCGCTGACGGAGCTACCGGCATTGCTTCCCGGGTTCGGCTATGACGCCCTGGGACTGCTGCCGCTGCGGCAGGCGGTGGCGGACCGTTACTCAGCGGCCGGCGTGCCGACACAACCGGGCCAGATCATGGTGACCTCCGGCGCCCAGCACGCCCTGACCATCATCATCCGCACCCTGGCGGACCGGCAGGACCGGATCCTGGTGGAGCACCCCAGCTACCCGCACGCGCTGGATGCCATCCGTTCCGCCCGGTGCCGCCCCGTGCCGGTGGCCTTCGCCGATTCCGGCTGGGACCTGCCCGCGATGGAAGCCGCCATGGTCCAGCAGCAGCCAAAACTCGCCTACCTGGTCCCGGATTTCCACAACCCCACCGGCATGATCATGCCCGATGCCCAGCGCCGCCGGCTGGCCCGCGCGGCCGCCGCGGCCGGAACCGTGCTGGTGGCGGACGAAACCCTCCGTGACCTCAACCTCGACGGCGTTGCCACCACTCCCCTGGCGGGTTTCGGCAGCGCCGTGGTGTCCATCGGATCACTGAGCAAGTCCCACTGGGGCGGGCTGCGCACCGGCTGGATCCGCGCCTCGGAGTCCATGATCCAGCGGTTCGCCGCCGCCCGGACCACCCTGGACCTGGGCGGGCCCGTCATGGAACAGCTCGCGGCAGCACACCTGGTGCGGGCACTGGAGGAGCCCCTGCCCGCCCTGTTAAAGATGCTGCGCCGCAACAGGTCCACACTGCTCGGCCTCCTCGCGGAGCACCTTCCCACGTGGCAGGTGGCGCCGCCCGCCGGCGGCCTCTCCGTGTGGTGCCGGCTGCCCGGCCCCATCAGCACGGCCCTGACCGTCCTGGCCCCGGAATACGGCATCAGGCTGGCGGCCGGGCCCCGGTTCGGAATCGGCGGCGCATTTGAACGCAACCTGCGGCTGCCGTTCACCCTCCCGCCGGACAAGCTCGAGACGGCAGTCCTGGCGCTGCGGGCGGCCCAGGACCGGCTGGACGCCGCACCCCAGCTGCGGCGCTCACTGACCCAGGCGCCCGCCGTCGCCATCGCCTGACCAGCCGCTGCCGGAATCGCCGGGAACCGGGAGCTACCCGTACACGCGCTCCAGGAAGCCGCCCCAGGCCTTGGCGGTGGCCTCCGTGCCGCCGGCGCCGCTGAAATCGTGCACCGTCATGCCCACCGGGGCACCCCATGCGTTGCGGCCGAAGAACCGGTACAGCGCATTCTGGGTGCGGATGCCCAGGAAGTGCTCGTTCGCGAAGTCCACCTCGCCCGTAAGCCGCCCCACGCCGTCGAGCTCCACATCAACCGTGGCGCCTTGCTCCGCGGAACCGGCGCCCAGCGCGTCACGGAGGCGGGTGAAGCCGTCCGGTGTTTGGGATGCCACCGGGGCCTGGATGTCGGTGAACACCACGGGGCGGCCGTCGAAGTACTGCAGGTACTGGCCCAGCGTGTGCAGGTAGAACTCGGTATGGAGGCTGGCGCCGTCGTACTGCTGGTCCCAGTTGTCCGCGAAGATGCCGCTGTGGACGTAGTGGAGCCGGGCGCGGCCGCCGTCCAGGGGCTCCAGCACGTGCTCCAGCTGGTTGAACCAGCCGCCCGGCCCCTCCATCCGCGACACCAGGTGGTGGGGGTATTCCTCAACGGTTTTGACTGCCGGCCATTGGTCCGTGGGGAACATCCAGGCCGGCGTTCCGTTGGTGACGGCTTCCCACACCCGCTCGGGGGTGCCGGGCAGTTCGGTGTCCTGGACGATCTCGAAGTCCCGTTTGTTGCTCATTTGTCCTGCTCCTTGCCTGCTGTTTCGTTGGTTGCCGTGACGGCATTGGTCTCTTTCAGGGCCGGGTGCAGCGCCACCACGAGCCGGTGCCGCCGCCCGCGGGATGATGCGCCGGCGTCGTGGTACTTGTCCACCAGCCGCGTGACCTCGACGCCGAGTTCCTCCGCGAACGCGGCCCTGTCAGCCGCCGTGCGGAAGGTGATCTCGCCGTCGATCGCGAACGTGGCCAGCTTCTGCCGGGCCGCGGCGGCGCCGGCGATGAGCTTTCCCACCTCCTGCACCATCCGGCCGGCGAGCGCCAGCAGCCAGAACGCCGAAAAGCGGTCCGCGAACCGGACTGGGTCCGGGGACACGGCGGCGAGCGCTGACGGCGAGATGAGGTAGGAAGCGGCGGTTGCCTGCAGGACCCGTTCGGTGACGTTGCCCTTGCGGCGCTCCTCCACGAGTTCCACCAGTCCGTGCCGCTCCAGCGCCTTGAGGTGGTAGTTCACTTTCTGCCGTGGCAGGCCGATCCGCACTGCCAGCTGCGTGGCCGAGGCCGGCTGGACCAGCTCCCGCAGGATCCGGGTACGGATGGGATCCAGGGATGCTTCGGCGGCTGCCGGGTCCTCGATGACTGCAATGTCCTGCATGCCTCCAGTGTGCCCGCCGACAACTTTTGTTGTCAAGAACTTTTTTATGGTCGGAGGAGGGCGCGGGCGGCGGGCTGCGGGCCAGACCGGCTAAACCAGCGCCGGTAGAATGGACCGGTGATGCAATCCCCCCTCCCCGTCCGCGACGGCGTCAATGCCACGCGCCTGCGCCTTCCGGAAGAGGGCCCGTGGGAGACCGCGATGGACTACATGATGCACCGCTGGGGCCACATCGACCCGCAGGGCATCGAGGACAGGTTCGACGCCGGGGAGATCGTGGGCGAGGGCGGCATCCCCCTGGACCGGGCCACGCCGCTGCAGGAGCACACCTTCATCTGGTATTACCGCACCCTGCCGCCGGAAACGCGGCTGCCGGTGGAACTGAGCATCCTGCACCAGGACCACCACCTGCTGGTGGTCGACAAGCCGCACTTCCTGCCCACCACGCCGGGCGGCACATACATCCAGGAATCCGCCCTGGTGCGCCTGCGGAACCAGCTGGACCTGCCGGACCTGATCCCCATGCACCGGCTGGACCGCATGACGGCCGGCGTGCTGCTCTTCTCCACCAACCCGCAGACCCGGGGCAAGTACCAGGTGCTCTTCGAGAAGCGGCAGGTGCAGAAGGAGTACGAGTGTGTGTCCGCCGCCGAGCCCGCGCCGGGGCACCCCGCCGTCGACTTTCCCGTGGTGGTCCGCAACCGGATGACCAAGTCCCGCAGTTACCTGCTGGCGGAGGTCGTGGACGGCGAACCGAACGCGGAGACCAGGATTGAGCGGCTGGAAACGTTCGACGGCGGCGCACCGGCAAGTACCGGCGGCACCGGCGTCACCGGTACAGGCGCCATCGGTACAGCTCAGCGCCTGGCCAGGTACCGGCTGGAGCCCCACACCGGCAAGACCCACCAGCTGCGGGTCCATATGGCCTCGCTGGGGCTGGGGATCGTGAACGATGCCTTCTATCCCGACCTGCTGGACAAGGCCCCGGACGACTACGCCAGGCCGCTCCAGCTGCTGGCACGGGGCATCCGGTTCGTTGACCCGATCTCGGGAAAGCCCGTGGAATACCGCAGCAGCCTGGAGCTCAGCGAAGCGGTCCGAGCACGTCCCTGAACGCCGCCTCCATCTCCGCGGTGTGCAGCACGAACTCCACCAGCTCCAGCCCGCTGGCCGGATGGGCGGTCCGGAACCCCGTCACCGCCTCAAGCGCTGCCTGCGCCACGTGCGCGGCACTCCACCCGTAGGCTCCGCCGCCCACCGCGGGAAAGGCCACGTCCTGCGCCCCCAGGGTGTCGGCCAGCCGCAGGCTTTCGCTGAAGCAGGACCCCAGGAGGACGCGGTTGGTCTGTCCTGCGTGCCGGTTGGGCCCCACTGTGTGGATCACCCAGCGGGCCGGCAGCCGGAAGGCAGGTGTTGCCACGGCGGCTCCGGTCTGGAGGCCGTGCGGAAGTCCGGTGGCACGCAGCTCCCTGCATGCAGCGAGCAGTTCCGGCCCGGCCGCCCGGTGCAGCGCCCCGTCCACTCCCCCGCCGCCCAGCAACGAGGAGTTCGCAGCATTCACCACCACATCCACGCGCCGTTGCGTAATGTCGCCCCGCAGAACCGAGATCCGCATGCCGCCAGTTTCCCAAGTGCGGTACCTTGTGGCAATGGACTTCGGCAGCGTTGACAGCTGGGGGACGGCCCTCTACTTCTGGGTTATCCCCGTGGTGATCGGCGATGCCATTTTTCCGCCCATCCCCTCCGAAATGCTGGTGATCACCGGGGGCGCCCTGTCCGCGGACGGCCGGGCCAACGTGTTCCTGGTGCTGGTGCTCGCTGCCGTGGCGTCCTGGCTGGGCGACATGGTGGTCTTCCATCTCTTCCGGCGGCGGCTGAGCCATGTGCTGGACCGATGGAAGTGGGGCCGGCGGGTCCACAGCGGCATCCACGCGGCGCTGGCCAAGGCCGGCCGTTCCTCCACCTACGGCACTATCATCGGCGCCAGGTTCATTCCCGGCGGACGGCTCGCCACCTCGGCGGCATCCGGCGTGGCCAACGTGTCCGTCCGCGGCTTCAGCCTGTGCGCGGCCCTGGGCGCCGTGCTGTGGGCATGCTGGCTGGTGGGCCTGGGCTACTTCACCGGGTCAACCACCAGGCTGCCGTTCTGGGCGAGCTCCCTGATTGGCGTGGCCGTCGGCCTGGTGATCGGCGCCGTCGTGGGCATCCTCGTCACCCGCCGCCGCGGCGACCGGTCCCCGGTGGAGGAGGAGCCCCTCCCGGACGCAGGCTAGACGGGCAGCCACTTGCCGCGGCTGCGCCGCAGCACGCTGAGCGGGCCCGTCAGCGCAACGCGTTCGACGGCGTCGCGCATCATGGCTGCCGATTCCACCGCCTGGCGGTTCTCACCGCTGTACTCGCTCGCCTCCACGAGGAAGCGCAGGTTCAGCTGCGGCACGCCGCCGGCGATCTGCAGCTGGTGCGCCTCCACGTGGTGGCGGGTGCCCAGCGCCTCCACGGCCGCGTCCATAACGGACTCGGGCGGATTCCCCGGCCGGAGCCCGGTGATCTTAAGGCGGGTCTGGAAGGAAGGCATGCCTCCAACCCTATCCAACCCCCGGATGCGCCATCACGTGTGGCCCCCAACAGCGCCTGTTAGGGACCACACGTGATGGAGCAACTGGAGAATCAGCCGGTGTTGCGGAGGCCGGCCGCCACGCCATTGACGGTGATCAGCATGGCCCGCTGGAGGCGTTCATCGATCTCGGCCCCGCTGATCCCGCCCTCAGTGCGGATGCGGCGCAGGAGTTCCACCTGGAGGTAGCTGATGGGGTCCAGGTACTGGTCGCGGATTTCCAGGGAGCGTTTCAGGGTGGGTTGGGCATCCAGGAGGATGTTCTCGCCGGTGAGCTTGCGCACCTCGGCGACCGTGAGTTCGTACTCTTCCCGGATGGTGCGGAACAGGTGGTGAAGTTCCTCCGGAACCAGGGTGGACACGTAGTAGCCGGCGATATCCATGTCCGTCTTTGCAAGCGTCATCTCAACGTTGGACAGCACGGACTTGAAGAAGTTCCAGTGGTCGATCATCTCCACCAGCTGGGCCGAGTGCCCGGCTTCGCGGGCGGCCTTGAGCCCGGAGCCCACACCGAACCAGCCGGGCACGATCTGCCGGGACTGGGTCCAGCCGAATACCCAGGGGATGGCGCGCAGGCCGCCCAGGCCGGCGCCGGAGTCCGGACGCTTGGACGGGCGGGAACCGATATTCAGGGAGCCCAGCTGCTCCACCGGGGTGGAGGCCATGAAGTAGGCGGGCAGGTCCGGGTGGTCGATCAGCTTCCGGTACCGGTCAAAGGCGGCGTCGGAGATGGCTTCCATGACGTGGCCGTACCGCTCTCGCTGGTCCTCGGAGGTCCGCGGGTTCCGGTGCAGGGCAGACCCCTGCAGCACAGCGGCCAGGGACAGCTCCAGGTTTTCGCGGGCCAGCTCCGGCAGGGAGTACTTGTCCGAGATGACTTCGCCCTGCTCGGTGAACTTGATTTCGCCTTCCAGGACACCGTTGGGCTGGGCCAGGATGGCGTCGTAGGTGGGCCCGCCGCCACGGCCCACGGAACCGCCACGGCCGTGGAACAGGCGGACGCGCACGCCGTGCTTGGCGGCGACGTCCCGCAGCTTGCGCTGGGTCTTGTGGATTTCCCACTGGCTGGTCATCACGCCGGATTCCTTGTTGGAGTCCGAGTAGCCCAGCATCACTTCCTGGACGTCCCCGCGCAGGCGCACCAGCTCACGGTAGGACGGGTCGGAGAGCAGCTGGTCGACGATCTCGGCCGAGGCCCGCAGTTCCTCCACCGTTTCCAGCAGCGGCGCAAAACCGAGCTTTGCGTACGGCTTGTCGCCGAAGAGGTTCACCAAGCCGGCTTCGCGGGCCAGGACGGCCGCGGCCAGGACGTCGTCGGCGCCGCGGGTCATGGAGATGATGTAGGTCTCGATGACGTCCGGGCCGTACATGCGCAGGGCGCGGCGGATCTCGCGGAAGACGTCGTAGGTGCCGTCGGCGGCGCCGTCGAGCTTGATCGGGTGGCCGGACAGCGGGCGGCGGGACGCCAGCTCGGAGCCGAGCACCTCGAAGCGTTCCTCACGGCTCAGCTCGGCGTAGCGCAGGCCGGGGCCGCCGATCCGGTCCATCAGCTGGCCAACGGCGTCGTGGTGGTGGTCTGCGTGTTCGCGGATGTCCAGGGTGGCCAGGTGCAGGCCGAAGGAGGCGATGGCACGGCGGACGCGGGCCAGGGAGCCGTCCGCCGCCAGGGCCGCGGAGTGGTTGCGGAGCGAGAGCTCCAGCAGGTTCAGGTCCGCCAGGAGCTCCTCGGTTCCGCTGTAGTCGCGGCCGTGCTCGTGGTTGGAGTTGGCGGCCACCCGCTTGCCCGTGTTGATGAGCTTGGCCTTGATGCAGGTGAGCTTCAGCCGGTACGGCTCCTGGGCGTTCAGTTCCAGGACCCGCTTGTCCAGGCCGGGCAGCTTCTTCAGGTCCTCGTCGATGGACTCCAGGAGCGGCTGGTCCGCGCCTGCCAGGGCCGTGGAGTTGGACAGGATGGAGATCAGTTCATCGATCATGCCGATGCTGATCCGGATGGCGCTTTGGTTCTGGATCTGCAGGATTTCGCGGGTCACGGCCGCGGTGACGTTCGGGTTGCCGTCGCGGTCACCGCCGATCCAGGAGCCAAACCGGATGGGGGCGTCCTTGGAAGCAAGGGTGACGCCGTGCTCGCCCAGCAGTTCGGAGAGCTCGGACAGCATTTCCGGCATCGCGTCCGTGAGGATTCCGCCCAGGTAGTAGATGGCGTTCCGGGCCTCATCCACGGGGGTGGGCCGGACCTGGCGCAGCTCGTCGGTCTGCCACATCTGGTCGATGATCTCTGCCAGCTGCCGGTCCTGCCGGCGGCGTGCCGTGGACCCTTCGGCCGTGGACTGGGACAGGACGTCGGAGAGCTTGCGGATCTTGTCCAGGACGGAGCGGCGGGACGCCTCGGTGGGGTGGGCGGTGAAGATGGGACGCACGTCCAGGCCGTTGACCACTTCCTGCAGCACGTCCGGTCCGGCCTGCGCGGCGATGTCCGCCACGGTCTTGGCCAGCCAGCCGTCCTTTTCGGCCCGGGTCCGCAGGCCGCGAACGCGGTGCACCTGTTCGGCGGCGTTGGCCAGGTGGAAGTAGAAGGCGAAGGCGCGCACCAGGTCGGTTGCCTGCTCAATGGGCAGGGAGCCGAGCAGTTCGCGGACCTGGGCAACGACGTCGTGCGCGCTCCAGGGCCCGGTGGCGTGGGCACCGCCGCGCGCTGCTTCTTTGGATTCCTTGGTCAGGAGCCGGACCTGCTCCACGAGGTCCAGGAGTTCCGGTCCGTGCTGGCGGACCAGCGATTCACCCAGGAGGGTGGAGACACGCCGGACGTCCGCGCGCAGTTCGGAGGCAAGATCGGTTTCGGGAGGTGTTGCAGTGTGAGCCATTGAAACAATCTTTCGAGGGATTTGGACTTGGCTCGTACACTGCGCTGGATACTGTGAGCCACGTTACTAGCTAAAGATGCTACCCCCGGACCCGTGGGTCAGTGGAATCCGTCTCAGAAGATGTCGCGGTACCCCACATGCCGTTTGACGGCGTCGAGCTCAGCCCGTAGGTTCTGCACCTCGTCCTGCCAGGCGGCCGCCTCCGCCGTGCGGCGCCGGGCCCTCCCGGCCTGGACCACGGCAGCCGTGAGCAGCAGCGGCACCAGGAGGGCCAGCGCCCAGCCGGCGGCCGCGAAGAAGTCCAGTGCCACCGGCAACGCGGCCCGGAAGTCGATGAAATCGTTGACGCCGCCGGCCATGCCTGCCATGGCTCCGTCGAGCGGCTGCAGGAACTGGCCCACGACGGGGGTCCCGGAGAGTTCGGGCGGGGCGAGTTTCGCCTGCGCGTCCCCGCCCCAGCGCCCGTCCGCGAGGTGGTTCAGGACGTAGATGCCGGCGCCCACGTTGGCTGCCATGAAGACGGCGACGGCGGCGGGCGCTGCGAGGTCCGGCCGCCGCCGGCGCCACGCCAGGACGCCCGCGGCGGCAAGGGCGGCCGCCAGCCAGGTGAGCGCGGCAAGCCACTCCCGATTCACTCCCGCAAGGATGTCCATGTCTCCATTCAACCCCGGATAAAGGAATCAGCGGTGGAATGAACATGCCTGGCCGGCGGTTGTAGCGTGGGCAGACGAAACCGGAAGGAACCATGACCACCACGCCAGCAGCCACCGCTCCAGCCGCCAGGGAGGAGCGCTGGCAGCGCTTCCGCGCCAACCGCAACAAGGCCCTGGCAACGCCGCACGGCTGGCTGACCCTCACGTCCTTTCAGTGGCTGGAAGACGCACCGGCCGCCGTCGACCGTGCCCCGGGCCTGTGGTCCACGGACGGCGCCGGTGCAACAAAAGGTACGACGGCGTTCCTCACCGCGGTACCGGCGGACGGGCTCACGCTGGTGGAGACAGGGGAAAGGGTGGACGGCACCGTGTCCGCCGTCCTGGCGGACGAGGAGTCGCTGATGTGGGTGCAGTTCGGCGGCCCGGACGGGGACCAGGTGGTGGTGGAGCTGGCCATGCGCGGCGGCAGGTACGCGATCCGGACCCGGGACGCGGCATCGCCGGTCTTGACGGAGTTCGACGGCGTGCCCACCTTTCCGTACAACCCTAACTGGGAGGTGACGGGCCGGTTTGAACCGTACCCGGCCCCGGTGGATGTGCCGATCGGGACCGCGAACCCGCTGGTTGACGGCGTGCACCGCAGCGTTGGCGAGGTGGTGTTCCGCCTCCCCGGCAGCAGCCACGAGTTCCGGCTGCAGGCGGAGGAGGAGAAACTCGGCGCCCTGACCGTCACGTTCCACGACGAAACCAACGGCGACACCACGGACGAGTGGCGGAAACTCTCCCTCCCCAGGCCCCGGCCGGACGGCTCCGTGGTGCTGGACTTCAACCGGGCCATCAACTACCCCAGCGCCTTCACCCCCTACGGCACCTGCCCCATGCCGGTGAAGAACAACAGCCTCGACATCCGGGTGGAGGCCGGCGAGAAAGAGCCCTACCCCGCGTAGCGCCCGGGAAGCTCAGGAAATGGCCGAAATCCCGGTGATGGCCCGGCCCACGATCAGGGTGTTCACCTCGAAAGAGCCCTCATAGGTGTAAATGGCCTCGGCGTCGGCGAAGATCTTGGCCATCCGGTAATCGGTGACAATCCCGTTTCCGCCCAGGATGGACCGGCCCAGCGCCACCGTCTCACGCATGCGGGCGCTGAGGTAGGACTTGGCGAGCGCCACCTGCGGCATGCCGGCGGCGCCCCCCTCCTGCAGCCTGGCGATCCCGGCCATCATGGACATGCTGGCCACAGTGTTGCCCAGCATGGTCACCAGCTGCTGCTGGATCAGCTGGAAATGGGCCAGCGGACGGCCGAACTGCTGCCGTTCCACGGCGTACTGCCGGGCGACGTCGAAGGCCGCCAGCTGCTGGCCCACCGCCTGCCAGGCCACCATGATCCGTGAGCTGCGGAGCAGTTCCTTGGTGTCCTCGAAGCTGCTGATCCCGCCGAACCGGTCCGCCTCGGCAATCCTGACGTCGCGGAACTCGATGTCGGCGTTCTGGACAGTGCGCAGGGCGATCTTGTTCTCGATCCTGCTCCGGCTGACCCCCGGCAGGGTGGCGTCCACGATGAAGCCCCGCACCGAGCCGTCCGCCTCGTCCCGCGCCCACACCAGCATGTAGTCGCAGAACGTCCCGTTGCCGATCCAGCGTTTGGCCCCGTTCAGCACCCAGGTGTCGCCGGCGTCGTCCGCTTCTCCCGTGGTGGAGGAGATCCGCCGGGCGCGGGTCTCCAGGCCGCCCGCCACGTCCGAGCCGTGCAGCGGTTCGGTGAGGGCGAACGCGCCGGTGGTGCGCAGTTCCGAGGCGTCGGCCAGCAGCCGCTGTTTCTGGTCGTCGGTGCCGAAGGTGTGCAGGGACTCGACGAAGAGGTCGTGGTGGACCAGGAAAAACGTGGCCAGGGAGGTGTCCACCCGGGTTATCTCCGCAATGACAAGCCCGGCGAAGAGATGGCTGTAGCCGCGGTGGACGGGCGTGCTCAGTTCCAGGGCCGCCAGCTTGGGCAGGATGTGCGCGGGAAACTCGGCCTTGTTCCACCAGTCCCCGGCGTAGGGTGCCACCTCGGCGGCCAGGAAGTCCCGCAGTTCGGCGAGCTTGGTCCGTTCGGCCGGGTCCAGTGTTGCTTCGACGGCGAAGAAGTCCGCCGCCGGCAGCTGCGATACGTCCGGCGCGCTCATTTCGGTCCCATCCGGATGGCGCCGTCCAGGCGGATGGTTTCACCGTTCAACATGGCGTTGTCCACGATGTGCGCCACCAGGTTGGCGTATTCCGCGGGCTTGCCCAGCCGGGACGGGTGCGGAACCTGCGCCCCCAGCGAGTCCTGCGCTTCCTGGGGCAGGCCGGCCATCATGGGAGTCTCGAAAATGCCCGGGGCGATAGTGACCACGCGGACCAGCGAGCGCGCCAGTTCGCGGGCAATCGGCAGCGTCATGGCGGCCACGGCGCCCTTGGAAGCGGAATATGCAGGCTGGCCAATCTGCCCGTCGAAGGCAGCCACTGAGGCGGTGTTGATGATGACGCCGCGTTCCGGGCCGCCCAGCGGGGTGGCGGCGGGCTCGGTGGCCACCATGGCCTCGGCCGCCAGGCGCAGGACGTTGAAAGTCCCGATCAGGTTGACCTGGATGACCTTGCTGAACGTTTCCAGCGGCAGCACGCCGTCCCGTCCCAGGACCTTGCCCGGGGTGGCGATCCCCGCGCAGTTCACCACGATCCGCAGCGGTCCCAGCCCTGCGGCGGTCCCGACGGCGGCCCCGACGTCCGTTTCGCTGGTCACGTCTGCGGGGGCAAAGACGGCGGACTGGCCGGCCGCGGCGCGGCCGTTGAGTTCGTCCGCCACTGCCTGGCCGACTGAGGACGGCAGGTCAACGAGCACGACGGATGCGCCGGCGTCGAACAATCTCTGCGCGGTGGCTGCGCCCAGCCCGGACGCCCCGCCTGTCACCAGTGCGACGCTGCCATTGATGTCCATACATCCTCCTTGATGCGTGTCCCCACGCCGCGGCACGGCCTTGGGCAACAGTTAATGCATGTTAACTGAAATCCGGCGCCGCCGCACGCACCCCCGGTTCCCTGCCCTCCCGGCTCCGGCGGCCCGGTTAGGGTGGACGGCATGACGTCCAGCAGCACCTCCCCCACCACCTGGCAGGACCGGGCGAACCACGCGGCCCGTTCCGTGACCGCCCTGTTCGGCCGGAAACTGCTGTTCCTGCCCGGAACCCACCTGGGGGCCGTGCTGTGGCAGGGCCGGCATGCGGCCGGTCAGCCCACCCCCTCAACGCCGGCGCAAGAGCCCGGCACCCAGCCAGGGCCGCGGTGGCGTGCCGCGCTCCGCCGGATGCGGCCGGCCGCGTCCCTGGCCCTCCCCTGGCATTACTGGTGGCAGGCGCATTACGTTGACTGCCTGGTGGACACCGGGCGGCGGGAACTTGGCGGCGGAGCCACCCCCGCGGCCCGGTTCAACGGCCCGGGCCGGCCCAGCGCAGGGCACCTGGCCTCGCGGCTGGTCACCGGGATCAGGCTCCGCAACGCCTTGACCTTCGTGAACAGCTATTACGACGACATGGCGTGGCTTGCCCTGGCAACCCTTCGGCTGGACAACCTGGCTGAGGAGACCCGGCGTCCGGGCCGCCGCCGTAACGCCGTGGTCCGCGCGTCGCTGGCGCTGCAGTTCGACGTCGCGTGCACCGACGACCTGGGCGGCGGGACGTTCTGGAGCAAGAAACGGGACTTCAAGAACACCCCCGCCACGGCGCCGGTGGCCCTGTTCTATGCCCGCACCGGCCAGCACGCCAAGGCCCAGGCGCTGCTGGACTGGCTGGACGCCACGCTCTTTGACGCGGACCAGGCCCTCTACCTTGACGGTGCACGCCTGAATCCCGCCGGAGAGGTGGTGCTGGAACGTGCGGTGTACACCTACAACCAGGGCCCGGTGCTGGGTGCGCTCCTCGAGCTCGGGGGCGAGGCGAACCTGGCGCGGGCCGCGATCCTGGTGGACGCGGTGCAGCGGCTGCTGACCGTCCCGGCGGACAGTTCCGGCCCCGGTACCGGCGCCGGTGGTTCAGTGCTGCGCTGTGAGGGAACGGGCGACGGCGGCCTCTTCACCGGGATCCTCTGCCGTTACCTGGCGCTCGCCGCAGCAGACCGCCGGCTTCCCGACGCCACCCGCGCCACGGCCGCGCGGCTGGTGACCGACACCGCTGAAGCGTTCTGGTCCGGCCGGCGCCCCGTGGGGCCGGGCGAAGCGGGAGCCGGGCGGGAAGGCAAGAGCATCTTTTCGCTGCACGCCGCCCAACCGGCGGCCGCTGCGTATCCGCCGGGCGCCGCCGTCGAACTTTCCACCCAGCTCCAGGCATGGATGACGCTGGAGGCCGCGGCGGCCGTCAGCGCGGCTGGCGCCTAGCGGATGCCGGCCAGCGGCGTGACGGTGCCGTGCCGGAGTGACACGGCACCGTCGGCCGCCAGCCGCACTTCCCTGGGGCCCGCCGGCGGAAACACCAGGGACGTCAGGGCCTGTCCGTCCACGAAGACCTCCACGGATGACCTGTCCACGTAGACGGTGAGTCGGACGGCGTCCCCGGTGGGCCGCGCGTCCACCGACCGCGCCTGCCGGTATTCGCCGCGGGCGTCCTCCCGGTCCGCCAGGCCGCTCCCGCCGGCCGCCGCATCGCCGCCGCGGTCCACGAAGGCCCGGCCGGCCGCGAAATCGTAGCCCACCGTGGCGTAGGTGGTGCCGCCGCTTTGCAGCAGCAGCCGCACCTCACCGGTCCCGTCCGCGGGCTTGGCCAGCTCGACGTCGGCCTTGAAGGCGCCGCTGTCCGGAACCGGCAGTGCCGTCCCGCCACCGATGCTGCCGCCGGGCAACTGGACCGGATCCCCTTCCAGCGACTGGAGCGCGGCGGTGGGCGCGGACACCAAGGCCGGCCGTCCGCCGTCGGACGCCAGCCTGATATCCCGCACCACGGAAGCGGACCCGTACCAGTCACCGGTGGGGAGCTGCCGGGCGTAGGCCCAGTTGTTCATCCAGCCGATGGCGTGGCGGGACGCCTTCCGCTGCGCATCGTCCAGCCGCGGGTCATCCCAGGTGACGGCCGCGTAGAAGTCCGGCCCGCCGTCCAGCCACTGGTGGCCGCCGTCCGGCGCGAAGGCCTTTCCGTCGAAGCTGCCGGTCCAGTAGGCCAGCCCGGTGGTGCGGCCCTCCCCGGACCCGTTGGCGCTAGCTGCCAGGACCCACGTCCGTTTGGCGGGGTCGCCGTCGACGTCCATCTGGAAGAAGTCCGGGCACTCGAGGATTCCCAGCCCCTCCTGGCCAAACCCCGAAACGTAGGTCCACTGCTTGAGGTCCCGGGAGGTGTAGAAGCCGATCTTGTGGCCCTCCGCGAGCAGCATGAGCCATTGGTTGGTGGCCTCGTCCCGGATGATCCTGGGGTCCCGCCAATGCTCGGCGCCGGGGTTCTCCATCACCGGGTTCTGCCCGTAGGCCTGGAAGCTGTAGCCCTTGTCGGTGGAGTAGAACAGGGACTGGCGCTGGACACCGTCGTGCTGCTGGGTGAGGACGGCGATCACGGCCCCCTTGCCGAATCCTGCTGTCCCCTCGGTGTCCACCACCGCGGACCCGGTTTCGATGTCGCCCAGGCCGTTGCGGAACTTGGGAATGGCCACCCCTTCGTTCTTCCAGTGCACCAGGTCCGTGCTGGTGGCGTGGAACCACTCGGTGCCGTTCCCTTCCGGGTAGTCGGCGTTGTAGAGGTAGTAATAGTGCCACCGGCCATCGAGGAAGAAGGGCCGCTGCGGATCGTTCATCCAGTGCTGGTCAGGGGTGAGGTGGTACGCGGGCCGGTAGCCGGGATCGTCCGCGGGGGCGGCTGCCGGCGGATCACCGGGCTGCCCGGTACCGCTCTGCCCGGTACCGGCCTGCGGGGTTCCGGCTTGCCCGCCGTCCCTCTGGATGTTGCCGCCCAGCACCAGCAACCCGGCCAGCACCAGCACCGTCACGGCCGCCAGGGCCCACAGGACGGGGCGGCGCCGAACGGCGGCGGGAACGGTTTCCGGAATTTTGGGGGGCATGGCGGTGTCAATCCCTCGCTGAACGCACAAGTGCCGTCCCCCGGGTTCGGGGAACGGCACCAGCGCAAGTGAACCGTCAATTTTACCGGCCAGCCCCGCGGGAGCAGAATCCCGGGCGTCACACAGCCGGCACTAGCCCTGCCCGGCGGGGCGCTTCTTCTGCGGATACGGCGTCTCACCGCGCGCCAGCATGTCCACGAAGCCAGCGATCCTGCGCTCCCGGGTGGCTGCCTGCTTGGCCGAATTCGTCCGGTACACCAGGGAGAACAGGTTGGTTTTCGTCAGGACATCGAACATTGCCTGCGCGGCGGGGTTGGCGGCGATGGCTGCTGCAAGGTCTGCGGGAACTTCGACGTCAGCCTGACCGCCGTAAGCGGCGTCCCAGCGGCCGTCGGCCTTGGCGGCCTCCACCGCCGCCCTGCCGGCGTCGGTCATCTTGCCCGTTTCCTCCAGCCGCGCGATGTGCCCCACGTTCCGCGCCGACCAGACGCTCCGGGGGCGCCGCGGCGTCATCCGCTGGAACACGCTTTCGCTGTCCCGGCGCCGGCCCTGCCCGTCGATCCAGCCAAAACACAGGGCCTCGTCCAGGGCCGCCGCGTAGTCAAGGCCCGTCACCGTCCCGCCCTTCTTGTGCAGCACCAGCCACACCCCCGGGCTGGTGCCGTGGTTCACTTCCAGCCAGGCACGCCAGGCAGCGGCATCGGGCAGCAGCAGTTCCTCAAGCTCAGTGGCCATGGGCTAATTCTGCCCGTGGAATCCCGTGCCACAAGCCCCGTGTGCAGAGCGGTTTCGCGTGGCATCATGGCCCTACAGATCCATCCGCCACCTGAGGACAACGCCATGCTCCGAGTCCGCCCCGTCCATTTCACCTCGCGCACCGAGTCCTGGAAGCAGCTCCTCACCACCCTGGGGATGGTGCAGACAGAGGACGACGGCGGGTGGCAGGTCTTTGATTCGGCGTCAGGCCGCGTGGCGCTCCACTCCGCGGAGGCGGATTCGGGCCAGGACGGCCGGACGGTGCTGGCGGTGGAAGTGGGAGACGTGGCCGAATTCGCCCGCCGCACCAACCTGTCGGCACAGGAGGAGTCCCCACAGGAAGGGGCGGCGGAAGGCGCCGGACCGGCCGAACTCGTCACTGCTGACCACGGTGACGCCTGCCGGATCAGCGCGCCTGACGGGTTCAGCTTCCTGGCGGACAAGGCCGCCCATTTCGCCCAGTGCGCCGACGCCGATCCCGCCCTGGCCGTTGCGGCGGTCTGGTACACCGCGGACCCGGAGGGGGCCGTCCGCACGCTGCTGCACATCGGCGCCCGCCCCCGGCCCGTGCCGGACAATGACGAGACGGCAGACTTCACTGCCAAAAACGGCGGCGTCCTGCTGGTTCGGCCGGCCACCGGACAGCCCAGGTCAGGCTTGGGTTTCGAATACGACGGCGGGCTGGAACCGTTGCAGGAGCGCCTCACCGCCGCGGGCCTCACCGCCAGCCTGACCGAGGAGGCGTTTGGAAGCACCCTCCACGTAGCCAACCCGGATGCCGGCGGCCCCAACGCGCCCGCCACGGTGTGGATCTCCCAGCGGCGCCCCATGGGGTAGAACTTAAGCATGAACGTGCGCACACCTGACCCGAATCCCGGCTGGCTCTCTGAAGAAGACCTCTTTGAGGCACGGGGGCGGCTGCCCATGGTGTACGTCGAGGCAGTACCGGTCCGGCTGGACCCGCTGGGCTACGTCAACGAAGTGGGCACGCTGCTGCAGGCGGACGCAGACGGGACCATGGTGCGTTCCCTGGTGTCCGGGCGCGTCATCTACCGCGAAACCATCCGCGCCGCCCTCCTGCGGCACATGGAAAAGGACCTCGGCCCCCTGGCGTTCCCGCAGCTGCCGTTGAGCCCCGTGCCGTTCACGGTGGCCGAATACTTCCCGGCACCGTCCCAGACCGGCTTCACGGACGAGCGGCAACACGCCGTGTCCCTGGCCTACGTGATCCCGGTGACGGGCGAGTGCGAGCCGCGCCAGGACGCCCTGGAGCTGACCTGGATGACCCCGGAGGAAGTCCTCAGCCCGGGCGTCCAGATGGAGTTTTCCGGCGGCCGCGGCGGCCTGATCCGGCAGGCCCTGGCGTTTGCAGGCGTGGGCTTCTGACCACCCCGCCGGGACGTGGGGGTCCCCGGTTTTGAGTGCCCGCCTTTGTAGACTGTAGGGCGGACCGCAAGAGAACTTAAGGACTCCCATGACCGAATCACCAGCCGCCAGGCACCACCGTGAACAGCAGGCTGGATCTCTGACCACCGGCAGCCACATCCTCCTCCCCGACGGCCGGCGCACTGCCGAAATCGACCAGGTGGAGCTCGAGCACGACGATTTTGGCTCCCCCGCACTGGTACTGGCCAGCCTCTCCGGCGGCGGAACCCTGCGGGTTGCCATCGGCACCATGGTCACAGTGGTGGACGGAGCGCACGACGACGTCACCCAGCTTCCGCTGCCCGCGGACCTTCCGGAGGCCGCACCACCGGCGGAAACCCTGACCCCGCGGAACGGTGCGCAGGAGCAGCCCGGCGCCGGGACCGGTCCCCTCAATGTGGCGCCCGCCGTCGTCGTCCCTCCCCTCCCGCCGGCGCCGCCCGCAGCGACCGGGCCCAGCGAGGAGGAACTGGCACTCATCCCGGCGCCGGCCGGCACCCCCGAATCAGTAGTGGAGGCCGCCGCGGAGGCGCACCCGGATGCGGAGGGCGTGCTGCTCCTGGCCGACAGGCTGTCCAAGGGCGTCAACTTCAAATCCGGAAGCTGCCTGAAGGACCTCAGCGACCTGGCGCACGAACTGTTCATCACGCTCAAGGACGCGGACGGCGCACTGTCCGTGGCAGACCTGATCACCGTGCTGCCCTATGACGGAAACCCGGGCCGGTGGACCTCGGTGGAGGCCTCCCTGGCGCTGGCCAGCTACATTTGCCGGCAGGACGGCCAGGACGAACGCGCCGAAGTGTACGAGAAACTGATCCGCACCCCGGAAAACCAGGAAACGGACCCGTTCAAGGCGCGCATGGCAGCCAAGGTGCGGCAGCGCTCGCTCAACGAGCCCAACCTGTACGACAAGGAAATCTTCCGCTCCATCGACAACTCCAACCATGACGCCGAGCGCGAATGGCGGCTGCTGCGGCTGGAATCCCTGCTGTTCCTGCGGGCGCACGGCGGCTCGGAAACCATCGGGACGTCCGAACTGGAACGGCGCATCAGCAACGAGCTGGAGGCCGTCCGCTCCTGACCCGCGGGGCGTCCGGCAGGCGCCTCCCGCGGGCCTTCCGGGCGTCTTCCCGGTGCCTTCCCGCAATGGGAAATTGCCCCTACCCGAGGCTATGTCCGGGGCGTACATTCGGGGCTATGACCAACAATCTCAGCGTAGTGATCAACGCCGACGCGCCGCAGGTCTGGACCATGCTGCGTGAACCGTCCAAGGTGGCCCAGTGGCATGGCTGGCAGGCCGAGGACCTGGAGTCCGAGATCAAGGAGATCTACTTCTCCAGTGACGTGCAGGAAGCACCGGACCACACCAGCCTCACCGTGCACGGCGGGGACACGTTTGAGCTCCACCCGGAGGCCGGTGGAACCCGGGTCAGTGTCACCCGCGCCGCCGTGGACCATGACTCCGAGTGGGCTGCCTGGGACGAGGACATCACGCAGGGCTGGCTCACCTTCCTGCAGCAGCTCCGCTTCGCCCTGGAACGACACCCGCACGGCAAGCGGCACACCCTGTTCCTGCACCTGACCGAGGGCAAAGCCTCCGCCATTGAGAAGCTGGGTCTCTCCGACCTCCCGGCGCCGGGCGAGCCATACCAATTGACACTCGGCACCGGCGAGGACATCAGCGGCAAGGTCTGGTACCGGACCAGCCACCAGGTGGGCCTCACGGTGCACAGCTACGCCGAACACGGCGAGGGGCTGCTGGTGGTGGCGGACCACCCGGCCATCAAGGATGTCCGCGCGGAGGGTGACGGCTCGCTGGTCATCGCTTCCACGTACGACCTCGGCGCCGGCGCCTTCGAGGCCATCCGGCAATCCTGGGATTCCTGGCGGTCCGAGAACTACCCGGCTTCCGAACCGGCCAGCTGAGTTTACTGGGGCCGCGCGGTTTGCTGGCACACTGGTACGGTGCCAGCCAACCCCGCCTTCGCCCTGCCTGAAACCCGATCCCAGTTCTCCTTCACGGTCGGCACCCGCCTGGCGGAGTCCTGCCCGCCGACGGCTCAGGTAGCGGAAAACGACGGGGAATTCCTGGGCCGCACCGGCACCATCACCACGCCGCACGGTGAGATCCAGACGCCGGCGTTCATCGCCGTCGGCACCAAGGCCACCGTCAAGGCCGTGCTGCCGGAATCCATGGCGGACCTGGGCGCCCAGGCGCTGCTGGCCAATGCCTACCACCTGTACTTGCAGCCGGGCCCGGACATCCTGGATGCGGCCGGCGGCCTGGGTGCCTTCATGAACTGGCCCGGCCCCACCTTCACCGACTCCGGCGGATTCCAGGTGATGAGCCTCGGCTCCGGGTTCAAGAAAGTCATCGACATGAAGTCCGTGGACGCCTCCGGACCGGATGATGCCGTGGCCCCCGGCAAGGAACGCCTGGCCCATATTGACGACGACGGCGTCTGGTTCAAGTCCCACCTGAACGGCGATCGCCACCGCTTCTCGCCCGAGATCTCCATGCAGGTCCAGCACCAGATCGGCGCGGACATCATGTTCGCGTTCGACGAGCTGACCACCCTGCAGAACTCCCGGCGGTACCAGGAGGAATCACTGGAACGCACCCGGCTGTGGGCGGAGCGGTGCATCGAGGAACACTTCCGCCTGACGGAGGAACGGGCGGCCAAGCCCTACCAGGCGCTGTTCGGCGTAATCCAGGGCGCCCAGTATGAAGACCTGCGCCGGAAAGCCTGCCGCGACCTCGGCGCGATGCCGTTCGACGGGTTCGGCATCGGCGGGGCGCTGGAGAAGGAAAACCTGGGCACCATCGTGCGCTGGTGCAACGAGGAGCTGCCGGAGGACAAGCCTCGGCACCTGCTGGGTATTTCCGAACCGGATGACATCTTCACGGCCATCGAGAACGGGGCGGACACCTTCGACTGCGTCTCCCCCACCCGGGTGGCCCGCAACTCCGCGTTCTATACCCCGTACGGCCGGTTCAATCTTTCCGGCGCCAAGTACAAGCGTGATTTTGGGCCGCTGCAGGAGGGCTGCGACTGCTACGCCTGCGCCAACTACTCGCGGGCCTACATCCACCACCTGTTCAAGGCCAAGGAAATGGTGTCCGCCACCCTCATCTCCATCCACAACGAGCGGTTCGTGGTGAAGATGGTGGACGACGCCCGGCTGGCCATCGAGTCCGGCATCTTCTTCGATTTCAAGGCCGAAACCCTGGGCCGGTACTACTCCTGAGCGTGGCTCCCGGGTGGCTCCGCTATCCTGACCAAATGCTCATCGAGATCCAGGCCGCAGCAGGCCCTGCCGAAGCCATTGTCGCCCGCCCGTCCACCGGCACCGGCCCGTTCCCGGGGGTCATCCTCTACATGGACGCGTTCGGCCTGCGCCCGCGCATCCAGGAGATGGCGCAGCGCATTGCCGACTGGGGCTACGTGGTGCTGGCGCCCAACGTGTTCTACCGGGAAGGAACAGTCGCCGAGTTGGCCCCGGCCGATGACATGTCCACCCAGGAGGGCCGGGAAGCTGCCGGCAAGGCTGCCTTCCCCCGGGTGGGCCGTCTGACTCCGGACAAGGCCCTGCCGGACATCGATGCCTGGGTTTCCGCGCTGGCGGCGCTCGACGGCGTGGCGCCGGGTCCCATTGGCACCACCGGCTACTGCATGGGTGCCCGGCTCGCGGTCCGCACCGCCACCTCGCACCCGGACCTGGTGGCAGCGTGTGGCGGCTTCCACGGCGGCGGGCTGGCAACGGAGGATCCGGACAGCCCGCACCTGGGGCTTGGCACGGCCCGGGCGCGCTTCGTCTTTGGCCACGCGGACCACGACCGGAGCATGGCCCCCGACGCCGTCGCGCGCCTGGGCGAAGCGCTCAAGGACGCCGGACTCGAGGCATCCAACGAGATCTACGAAGGGGCACCTCACGGCTACAGCATGGCGGACACCTCGGCGTTCCACCCGGAAGCCACGGAGCGGCACTTCCGGGAACTGCGCGCCCTGCTGGACAGGATGCTGAAGGGCTGACCCGGCCGGCCGCCGTCGAACCCGCCGGAAAGCTGCCGGCCCGCCGGAACGTCGCGGCGAACCGGACGGGTTCCGGCGAGTTGGGGACGCAGGACGTTGTCCACATGACGACGACGGCGCTTTCAGTGAGTGCCGCAGCGGCGGGATCCTGTCGGGATGACACCGCAGCAACCAACCCCTCTCCCGGCTCTGCCAAACACCGGCAACCTGTGGCGGACCGGGCAACTGCATGGGAACGGCCTCAATTCCCGGGCCATCAAGGCCTTGGTCCTCCACGGGAAGCTGGTCCGCCTCCGCCACGGTTGCTACATCCGCGCCGAGCTGTGGGAAAAACAGTCACGTCCCGTCCGCAGCATGCAGCTGATTCACGCCCATGCACTCGGGACGCTGACCACTTCGGCCGGTGGCTACGTGTACAGCCACACCTCCGCGGCCCGGCTGCACGGGTTGTATCTCTGGGATGTGGATGACCTGGTCCACCTTTTGATGCCGGGAAACCCTTCCAGTGAGCGGCTCGGCAAGGATGTCCGCGGCCATACTCGGCCCTGGACTGCGTTGGAGGTGGTGACCCTCGGAGGCCTCAAGGTGACCTCGCTGGAGCGGACGGCAGTGGATTGTGCCATGATGCTGGGCTATCGGCAGTCGCTGGTGCTGATGGACCACGCCCTCCGGCTCGGCGCGGACAGGGCCCTGATGGAAAGCATGGCTGACGGCCTGCAGGGACGGCGCGGGATCCGGACCCTCCGGCTGGCGCTCGCCCACGCAGATCCGCGCTCGGAGTCCGCCGGAGAGACACTCACGCGCGAACTCCTTATGCGGCTGAAACTTCCCCTGCCGGAGCCCCAAGTCTCGGTGGATACGCGTGCCGGCCGGTACCGGCTGGATTTCGCCTGGAAGGAAAAAAAGGTTGCCCTCGAATTCGACGGGAAGACGAAGTACTTCGACTACAAACCGACGGATGAGGTGCTGTTCCAGGAACGACAGCGGGAGAATGCCCTCACCGAGAACGGCTGGACGTTTGTGCGCGTGAAGTGGGCCGACCTCTTCCGCGAACACGAGTTCAAAGCCCGCATCCTCGCGGCGCTCCAGAGGTAGTCACCCCGCCGGAGCTCGAGATCGCCGGAAAGCTGCCGGAACGCCGGAACGTTGCGGCGATCCGGCACCTTTCCGGCGATCCCGGGACTCGGGGCACCGGTTTGGCGGGCGTCCGACGGCGGGTGGCAGGATGGGTGCATGACTTCCGCTACCCCTGACGCAACGCTGCCCGCCGCACGTCCCGCCGTCGTCCTCACCATCGCCGGGTCCGAAGCCACCGGTGGCGCCGGCGCGCAGGCCGACCTGAAATCCTTCCAGGAACTGGGCGTCTTCGGCATCGCCAACCTGACCTGCATCGTGTCCTTCGACCCCAAGGACAGCTGGAACCACCGCTTCGTGCCGGTGGACCAGCAGGTGATTGCCGACCAGCTGGAGGCGACGACGGCGGCCTACGGTCCGGCGTCGGGCGCCCCTTCGGCTTTGGACACGGTGAAGATCGGCATGCTGGGCAGCCCGGCGACCATCAACACGGTGGCCGGCGCCCTGCAGGAGAACAGCTTTGCCAACGTTGTCCTGGACCCGGTGCTGATATGCAAGGGCCAGGAACCGGGGCACGCGCTGGACACGGACCAGGCCCTGAAAGCCCAGATCCTGCCGCTGGCCACCTTCGTCACGCCCAACCATTTCGAGGCGGAATCACTGTCCGGCCTGGAGATCACGGATGTGGAGTCGCTGAAGGCCGCTGCCGTGCGCATCCACGAACTCAGCGGCGCAGCAGTCCTGGCCAAGGGCGGGGTCCGGCTGGAAGGCCCGGACGCCGTCGACGTTTTCTACGACGGCCAGACCCTCGAAGTCCTCAGCGCCCCGAAGGTGGGCGAGGTGGCAGTATCCGGCGCCGGCTGCTCGCTGGCCGCCGCCGTAACGGCGGAACTGGCCAAGGGCGCCAGCCCGCTGGAGGCCGCCCGTACCGCCAAGGACTTCGTGACCGCCGGCATTCGCAACCGCGTTGCCTCCGGCGCCCCGTTCGACGCCCTGTGGCAGGGCGGCGGCCGCTGACCAACGCCCCATCACTTTTGGCCCCTAAAACCCAAACGCCCCATCACTTTTGGCCCTTAATTCCGGAACGCGTCTGCACTTTATGCAGACGCGTTCCGGAATTATGGGCAGGATGTGATGGCGGGTTTGGACCCCGGTCAGCGCCGCGGGATGTTGCGCAGATTACTGCGCGCCATGCTCACAGCCTCGCCCGCCCCGCGATTCAGCACCACCTTGGACATGGCGGTGGCGAACCCGATCACCTGGGAACCGGAGATCTTCGGCGGGATGGACAGCGCCTTGGGGTCGGTGATGAGTTCCACCAGCGACGGGCCGGGGTGGGCGAACGCTTCCCGGTACGCCGATTCGATCTGCGCCGGATCCGTGACCCTCACCGCATGGAAGCCCAGCGCCTGTGCCACGGCCGCGTAGTTGGCATCGGGGACGTCCACACCGAAATCGGGCAGTCCGTCCACCAGCATCTCGAGCTTGACCATGCCCAGGGTGGAGTTGTTGAACACCACTACGTTCACCGGCAGCTTGTAGGCGGCGGCGGTGATGAGCTCACCCAGCAGCATGGACAGCCCACCGTCGCCGGAGACGGAGATGACTTGCCGGCCGGGGTAGGCCAACTGTGCGCCGATGGCGTGCGGCAGGGCGTTGGCCATGGAGCCGTGCAGGAAGGATCCGATCAGGCGGCGGGTGCCCAGCGGGTTGATGTACCGCGCGGTCCAGACGTTGCACATGCCCGTGTCCGCGGTGAAGATGGCGTCCTCGGCGGCCACCTGGTCCAGCAGGGACGCCGCGTACTCCGGGTGGATGGGCTGCTTCTTCTCCACCTTCCGGGTGTAGGCGCCCACGGCCTTGTTCATCAGCCGGTCGTGCTTCTTCAGCATCTGGTCCAGGAACCTGCGGCTCTTCTTCGCCTCCACCAGCGGGAGAAGTGCGCGCAGGGTGGGCAGCACGTCGCCGTGGACGGCAATGTCGACGTCGGTCCGGCGGCCCAGCCGGTGGGCCACCCGGTCCACCTGCGCGGTGCGGGTGTCCGGCAGGAACTGGTCGTATGGGAAGTCGGTGCCCAGGAGGACCAGCAGGTCGGCGTCCTCGATGCCCTCCGCCGCGGCCCCGTAACCCAGCAGCCCGGTCATGCCGATATCGAACGGGTTGTCGTACTGGACGAAGTCCTTGCCGCGCAGCGAGTGCCCCACCGGCGCCTTGGCCAGGTCGGCGAGCGCCATCAGTTCGCTGTGTGCCCCTTCCACGCCGGCGCCGGCGAAGATGGCCACCTTGCCGGCATCGTTGATGGCGTCCGCGAGTGCCTGGACGCTGGCCGGGTCCGGGACCAGGCTGGCAGGCCGGAAGGTGGCAGGCAGCGGGGTGGGGCCGGCGGCCTCCAGCCCGGCAATGTCACCCGGCAGGGTCACGACGGCCACTCCCCCAAGCCCCAGCGCGTGCTGGATGGCACTGTGCATTACCCGGGGAGCCTGCTCTGCGGTGCTGACCAGCTCCGAGTACACCGAGCATTCGTTGAACAGGCGGTCCGGGTGGGTCTCCTGGAAGAAGCTGCTGCCGATCTGCTTGCTGGGAATGTGGGAGGCGATGGCCAGCACCGGAGCGCCGGAGCGGTTGGCGTCGTACAGGCCGTTGATCAGATGCAGGTTTCCGGGGCCGCAGGATCCGGCGCACACGGCAAGCTTTCCGGTGAGCTGCGCTTCGGCTGCGGCCGCAAAGGCGGCGGCTTCCTCATGGCGGACGTGGATCCAGTCAATGCCGCCCTTCGCGGAGCCGCCGGTCTGGCGGACGGCATCCACGATCGGGTTGAGGCTGTCGCCCACAATCCCGTAGATCCGCTGCACGCCGGCAGCCTGGAGTTGTTCGATGAGCTGGGTGGCAAGTTCCTTGGCCATGGGTGCAGACTCCCGCGATGGTGGTGGTGTGCTGACATGGCCCAATATAGTCCGCCCACCCGGCCGGTTCCCCGGCAGGCCTTCTAGCCGGCCTGGTCCAGGGCAGCTCCGGGGGCGGCCCGCACCTCGGCGGCGAGGGCTTCAGCGAGCAGGGTTGCGGTCCGCACGATGAACGCCCGACGACGGGTGGTCCGGTCAGCACTGCTGCCCGCCAGGAGCGTGTCGATCTGGGGCAGGACCGGCCAGCCGTCGCACAGGGTGATGACGGTGATCAGCAGGTCCGCGGCGTCGGTCCTGTCGATTCCGGGCAGGACGTCCAGGACCTGTCCCACCTTGATGGCGCAGTGGTCGGACCGGGTGGCGCGGCTGACAGTTTCCCCGCCCCGCTCCAGGCCTTCCCAGAACAGGAGCCTGGGCAGGACGCCGTCGGTGGTGTGCCGGTCGAAGAGGCGGCCTGCGTATTCGCCGAACGCCTCCGGCCCGCTGCCGGTGATGGGCACCTCGGTCATTACCCGGACCATTTCGGCGGCCAGGACGGCGTCGAACAGCTCATCCTTCTTGCCAAAGTACTGGTAGATGCGCTCCTTGTTCACGCCGGCGGCAGCTGCAATGCGGTCCACCCGCGCCCCCGCGAGCCCCTTGGCGCTGAACTCCTCCGTGGCAGCGGCCAGCAGCACTTCCCTGGTCCGCGCTGTGTTCCATGCCATGACATAAGTCTACGCAATTCCAACCAGGTAGTTGCAATTGCACCGGTCCGCGTTTAGTGTCTTTGCAAGCAATAAGCAACTAATCAGTTGGAGTTGTCCATGGACACGGTTCCACAGCCCGCAGCCCCCTCCGTTGCCCAGCCGGCAACCCTTTCCGCTCCCCAGCCCGTGCTGCCCGCAGTCCCACCGGTGCCGGGGTTCCGGCGGCTCCGCCCTCCATCCACGTCCGCGCGGCCATCACCTGGCTGGCAATTTTTCCGCTGGTTGCCATCGGCATGATGGCGGCCGCACCTCTCATGGAAACCTGGCACCCCGTCTTCCGGGCCATGGGGCTGACCATGGTGGTGGTTCCTACCGCGGTGTATGTGGTGCTGCCCCGCCTGTTCGCCGCGCATGGGTTCCTGGTGCGCCGACGGATGACGCGCCGCTAAAGGGGCTCCGCGTCCCATACCTCCCTTTGCACATGCAAAAGGAGGCGTACGACGGCGGCCTGGCAGCCGCCGTCGTACGCCTCCTTAGGCGATGCGTCCGTTGGGACGCCTGAATGCTAGACGCCGAGCGCGTCCTTGTCCTTGCCGCCACCCTGCGGCGCCTGCTCCCAGGCGTGGCCCTGTTCGTCGTCCAGGTGCGTGGCCTTCTTGTTCTTCAGGGCGAAGATGTAGACCACCAGTGAGATGGCGATGGCGATGCTCACGTAGGTGAAGAACAGGTCCTCCCGCTCCGCCTTCTGGAAGGCCGCGCCGATCAGCGGCACGGTGCCGCCGAAGAGCGAGTTGGCGATTGCGTAGCCCAGGCCAACGCCGAGCGCGCGGATGGAGGCGGGGAACAGTTCAGCCTTTACCAGGGCGTTGATCGAGGTGTAGCCGCCGACAATCACCAGGCCACCCATCATGAGCAGGAACGCGGTGAACGGGTCCTTGGTGCCGGCCAGGGTGGAGAGCAGCGGCCAGGTGAAAAGCACGCCGGTGATGCCGAACCAGAGCAGCAGCGGCTTGCGGCCCACCTTGTCCGAGATGATGCCGTAGACGGGCTGGAGCAGCATGAAGATGAACAGCGCCCAGAAGTTGATCACGGAGGTGTCGGTCTTGGCGATGCCCGAGGTATCGTTCATGAACTTCAGGATGAAGTTGGTGTAGGTGTAGAACGCCACGGTCCCGCCAAGGGTGATGCCGATGCAGACCAGCAGCGGCTTCCAGTAGCTCGTGAACAGCAGCTTCATGGTGCCCGGCTGGGCCTGTCCGGCAACCGCGGGAGTCTTGGCGGCCTCGAGCTGCTCGGCGGAAACCGTCTCCTCCATGGAGCGGCGGAGCCACAGCACCACCAGGGCGGCCACGCCGCCGATGACGAACGGGATGCGCCAGCCCCACTCCCCCAGGTCGCCCTTGGGCATGACGTTCTGCAGGATCACCAGGACCAGCAGGGCCAGCATCTGGCCGCCGATCAGGGTGACGTACTGGAAGCTGGAGAAGAAGCCGCGGCGCTTGCTGGTGGCTGCCTCGGACATGTAGGTGGCGCTGGTTCCGTACTCGCCGCCCACGGAGAAGCCCTGAATCACGCGGACGAGCACCAGCAGGATCATGGCCCACAGTCCGATGACGTCCTGGGTGGGCAGCACGGCGATGGCGAAGGAACCCGCCGACATCAGCGTGACGCTGAGCGTCAGGGCAGCCTTGCGGCCCTTGCGGTCCGCGTACCGGCCAAAGAACCAGGCACCGATGGGCCGCATGAGGAACGACGTCGAGAAGACGGCCATCGCTTCGAGGCCCGCCTGCAGCTCATCCTTGGAGTTGAAGAAGTGGGCCTGGAAGTAGGCGGCAAAGACGGTGTAGACGTAGAGGTCGTACCATTCCACAAGGTTGCCGGCGGAACCCTTCAGGATGTTGCCCACGGCCCGCCGGGTCTGGGCGGCCTCCGTCAGGGGCGCGGTTTGTTGGGTGCTCATCGGTGAGTTCCTCCTAGTGGTGACGTGCGTCCTCCAACGCCGGAGGGCCTCATCCACGGTATGGGTGATCCACCGCACAGCCAACGTGGCGGGGCATTTCCTAACACTTCCTTAGGTTTTGCCTGCGTGTCCCGTCTCGGCCGGCCCGTCCTCCGTCGGGCATATCCTGGCGCCACGCGGTAATCTCACGTGGCGGGGATGAACCGGACACCACAGGAAACGCAGCAAGGAAGATGGCCATGGACGTGCTGATCGTCGAGGACGACGACGCCATGGCCGGTGCCCTCACCGCCGCCGTCGAAAGCGCCGGACACCACCCGCAGCGGCTGGCGCGGGGCGCTGATGCGCTGCTGTCCCACCGGAACTTCCAGGTGATCCTCCTGGACCTCGGCCTGCCGGACATGGACGGGCTGGAGGTGCTGCGCAAACTGCGCCAGGTCACCGATGTCCCCATCCTGATCCTGACCGCCCGGGACGACGAACGCAGCGTGGTGCTCGGGCTGCGTTCCGGCGCGGACGACTACCTGGTCAAGCCCGTCAAGCTGGTGGAGCTGCTGGCGCGGATCGAAGCGGTGACGCGGCGGGCGGGCCGTGGCGGCGGCACCCCGCAGGAGCACGTCATCGTGCTGGATGACGTGTCGATCGACCTGAACCGCCGCACCGCTTCCAAAGCCGGTTCGCCGCTCGCCCTGACCGCCACGGAGTTCGAGCTCCTCGCGCTGCTGGCACGCCACGCCGGCTCGGTGGTCACCCGGGAACAAATCCTTGACGCGCTGTGGGGCGACGCCTTCCTGGCTTCCTCCCGGTCCCTGGACGTCCACCTCACCGGGCTGCGGGCAAAACTGCAAAAACCCGGCTTCATCATCAACGTCCGTGGGGTGGGGTACCGGGTGGAGGCGGCTTCCGGATGAGGCTGCGGGTGCTGGGCGTCCTCAGCGTGCTCTGCCTGGTGGTGGTCTTCCTGATCTCGGGCACCATCCTCACCTCCGCGTCCCGCGAGCTGACCCAGGAGCTGCAGATCAACCGGGCGGCGTCCCTGAACCGTCTGGCGCAGGTGGCGTTCGACGCCTCCGCCGACGGGGACACGGCGCGGCTGCAGCGGGAGATGGACACGTACTCCGGGCTGTACGGGGAAGGGATCGTGGTGCGTGTGCAGCAGGCCACCCTTCATTCCGGGGACCTTGATGCCGGCCGGTCCGACGTGCAGGACGCGCTGTCCCTGGCACGGTTGAACGTCAGCAACACCGCCCTGGACCCACTGGAACCTTTCGGCTCCGGCTCCCGGGTGATCTTCCGGCCCTTCGGCAGCGCCAGCCAGGTCCTGGGCGCCGTGGTGCTGGACGTGGACGCCGGCACCGCGCAGCAGAAGCTCCGGGAACGGTGGCTCGCGGTGGGGGTGGCTGCGCTTGCCCTTGCCGCCGTGCTCCTGCTGGGTGCGGCCCGGGTCACCGGATGGGTCCTCCGGCCCGTCCAGCGGCTCAACTCGGCGGTGCACGAACTGGAAAATACCGGCCGGGCGGGCCGCCTTCCGGAGGACGGGCCACCGGAGTTGCGGGAATTGAGCCGGTCCTTCACCGTGATGGCCCGGACCGTGAGCTCCAGCATGGCAGCGCAGCGGCAGCTGATAGCGGACACGTCGCACCAGCTGCGCAACCCCGTGGGGGCCCTCCGGCTTCGGCTGGACCTGCTGCAGCTGGAACTGAAGACGGCCCGTGAACACGATGCCGCCGAGCGCGCCATGGCGGAACTGGACCGGGTGGAGGAGATCCTGGACGGCGTCCTGAAACTCGCCGCCGCGGAGCACCGGGCCTCCGAGGGGTACCTCCGGGCTGCCGGCAGCATGGAAGGCTTCCCCGCGCCGGATCCGGTGGACCCTTTTCCGGTCCTCCAGGGGGAAATCGAGCGGGCAGCACCGCTGGCAGAACAGGCAGGCTGCAGGCTGGTCCTTGCTCCGGCGCCGCAGCCCCCGGCACTGGTTTCCTGCCACCCGGCGGAGCTGGCCCAGATGGCGGCCGAGCTCCTCAACAACGCCCTCAAGTACGCCCCCGGTGCCACCGTGACGGCCACGGTCCGGATGGAGGGCGGCGCGGTGGTGGTGGAGATTTCCGACGACGGTCCAGGGCTTCCTGCCCCGGAGCGCGCCGCGGCTGCCACCAGATTCTGGCGGTCCCCGCAGCATTCATCGGTTCCCGGGACCGGGCTGGGCATGACGATCGTGGGCCAGCTTGCCGCGGCCAACGGTGGCCGCCTGGTGCTGGCCGAAGCGGCCCCGCATGGGCTCGCGGCCCGGATCGAGTTTCCCGCTCCGGCGTCTGATCAGCTGCTTCCGGGCACCAGGAGCGGTGATGCCAATGCGTGAAGCGCTTGCCCCGGGCCGCCCTGTCTCCCTGCCGCCGCGACGGTCCGCGCTCAAGTGGACCTTCGCCGTCGGACTCGCAGCATGCCTGCCGCCTGCCCTCAGTGCGTGCACCGGAGGCGACCGGCCGGAGAACCTGGTGGTGGCCGGCGGCGAACCCGGCGGCTTCTACCTTGAGTTCTCGACGTTGCTGGCCGCGGCGCTTGAACGCCACGGCGTAGCGGGCCATGCCCGGGCCGTGGCCACCGGCGGAAGCCTGGACAACATCGCGGAACTGCGGGCGGGCCGGGCGGACTTTGCTGTGGCCCTGGCCGATGCCGCCGGCCAGGCGGGCGGGGACGGAGCGGAGATCGCCGCCATCGGGAAGGTCTACGAAAACTACGTCCACTGCGTGGTGCGGAAGGACAGCGGCATCCGGGACATTTCCGGGCTGGCGGGGCGGCGGGTCGCCGTGGGCCAGCCGGGGTCGGGGACCTCGCTTACCACTCCCCGACTGCTGGAAGCAGCGGGCCTGGGCACCTCCGCGGATGCCGCGGCACCCTCCGCCGGAACTGCCGCCGTCGAACATCTTGGCCTGAATGACGGCATCGCGGCGCTGAAGGCGGGGACCGTGGATGCCCTGTTCTGGTCCGGCGGCGTGCCCACTGCGGCCATCGCCAGCGCGCAGCAGGACGTGGCGCTCGGACTGCTGGATTTGTCCGCGCTGCTGCCGGAACTGCGGCGGAGGTACGGCGGGCTGTACGACCGGGTCCTGATACCGGAAGGCAGCTATCCCGGCATACCGGCGGTGTGGACGGTGGGTGCTCCCAACCTGCTGCTCTGCCGCAGGGACCTGGACGCCGCCACCGTGGAGCGCACCGTCCAGCTGCTGGTGCAAAACGCCGGCGAACTCATCCCCCAGTCCACCTTGGGCGTGCAGTTCCTCAGCGCGGAGAGCCTCATCAACACCGCCGGGATTCCGCTGCACCCCGCCGCCGCGGCAGCTTACCGGACCCTGCACGGCTGACCCAACGCCCCATCACCTTTTGCCGCCTCAACCCACACGCCCCATCACCTTTTGCCGCCATAACCCAAACGCCCCATCACTTTCGTCAGGAAATTGATGGGGCGTCGGGAGGAAACCGGCGGGAGGTGATGGGGCGTCGGGAGGAAACCGGCGGGAGGTGATGGGGCGTCGGGAGGAAACCGGCAGGATGTGATGGGGCGTTCCTATGAGCCGGAGTGCGCCTGCAGGAAGCTGTACACCTCAGTCTCGTCCACCCCGGGGAAAGCTCCGGGGGGCATCGCGGCCAGCAGGTGAGAGTGGGCCCGGGCGGACGGCCACGCGTTCCCGGCCCACTGGCTGGTCAGTTCGGCAGGCGGCCGCTTGCAGCAGTTGGGATCCGGGCAGTTGGACCTGGCCCGGGCGCTGGTTTCCCGCCCGCGGAACCACTTCACATGCTGGTACGGCACGCCAATGCTGAGCGAGAACTCGCCGCTGGCGGACCGCTCGGTGCGGGCGGTGCACCAGTACGTGCCCGACGGCGTATCGGTGTACTGGCTGTAGGCACTGAACTTGTCCGGCACATCGAACACGGCACGGGAGGTCCAGGCCTTGCACGACGGCTGGCCCTCAATGGCTCCGGTGTGGTCCTGCGGGAAGTTCACGCCGTCATTCTCGTACGCCTTGTAGATGATGCCGCTCTGGTGGGTCTTCTGGAAATGTGTGGTGATGCCCAGATGCTTCGTGGCCAGGTTGGTGAACCGGTGGGCTGCCGTCTCGTAGGACACTGCGAAGGCGTCCCGGATGTCCTCGACCGCGATTTCCTTGGCTGCTTTAGCTTTTTGCAGAAATTCGACGGTTGCCTGCTCGGGCAGGAGCAGGGCGGCGGCGAAATAGTTGGTGGCTACCCGCTGGGCCAGGAAGTCACCGTAGTTCTTGGGCGTTTCATGGCCCAGGACGTAGTGGCCCAGGGCCTGCAGCAGCACCGAGCGGGGGTCGTGGTCCTGCCGCTGGCTCTGCGTCAGGTAAATTTTGCGGTTCTTCAAATCCGTCACGGAACGGGTGGAATGCGGCAGATCCCCCACGTGGTGCAGGGTGAATCCGAGGTGCTCGGCGATGTCCGCGATGACGTGCTGGCTCAGCGGGCCGGTGGTGTAACCCACCTCCTTGAGGACCTTCTGCGCCTCGGCCTCGTACTCCGGGAAATAGTTGCCGCGCTCCCGCATCATGGCCCGCAGTTCGCCGTTGGCGCGCCGGGCTTCTTCCGGGGTGGCCACCTGCTCGTTCATCTTCCGTTCCAGCTCGTGCAGCAGCCCCACCTGGGCCTCCAGCACATCCAGTGGAAGCCGCGAGCTGATGCGGATTTTGGGCAGGTTCAGCGATTCGTACAGCGGCCCGCGCTGGTAGCGTTCCAGCTCGATTTCGAGGGCGGCGCGGCGGCTGGGTGGCTCGGCCCCGAGCAACTGGTCGATGCTGACGTTCAGGGCGCCGGCGAGGTGCTGCAGCAGCGTCAGTTTGGGCTCGCGTTTGCCGTTTTCAATCAGGCTGAGCTGGCTGGGAGCGGTACCGACGGCGGCGCTCAGGTCATCGAGCGTAAGCCCGGCTTGTTTACGGAGATGGCGGACGCGGCGGCCCAGCGCGATGACGTCCAGTTCCGCTGCGGCGGCTGACGGTGGCTGGGAAACGTCCCGGTTCCAGCTTGAAGGCGACATTTCTGAAGAATACGTGAAGAAGTGCATTTCTTTCCATAGTTTTTCTCTAGAAAGGGGGTTGAAAGTGCTGAAAAGTAGTTGTCACGGAAAGAAACACCGCACCGGATAAGCCGGTGGGAACCTCAACGACGCGGTTCCCACCTACTCCATCCGGAGCTCAATCAAGGAGATCAACGATGACTGCAGCATTTGAGCCCACCCAGCAGACGCCCGAAGAGCAGGCCGCCGCCCTGGAGCTCGAGTGGGCCGCCAACCCCCGCTGGGAAGGTGTGACCCGTGACTACTCAGCCTCCGACGTCGTCCGCCTCCGCGGCCGCGTCACCGAAGAGCAGACCCTGGCCCGCCGCGGCTCCGAAAAGCTGTGGAAGCAGCTCACCGAGGAGCACAAGACCGGCGGCTACACCAACGCCCTGGGCGCCCTCACCGGCAACCAGGCCGTCCAGCAGGTCAAGGCGGGCCTGCGCGCCATCTACCTCTCCGGCTGGCAGGTAGCTGCCGACGCCAACAACTCCGGCCACACCTACCCGGACCAGTCCCTCTACCCGGCCAACTCCGTCCCCACCGTGGTCCGCCGCATCAACAACGCCCTGCTCCGGGCAGACCAGATCGAATTTTCCGAAGGCATCCGGACCGTTGAGGACTGGCTGGTCCCGATCGTCGCCGACGCCGAGGCCGGCTTCGGCGGCCCGCTGAACGCCTACGAACTCATGAAATCCATGATCCAGGCCGGTGCAGCAGGTGTTCACTGGGAGGACCAGCTCGCCTCGGAGAAGAAGTGCGGCCACCTCGGCGGCAAGGTGCTGATCCCCACCCAGCAGCACGTCCGCACGCTGAACGCCGCCCGCCTGGCAGCCGACGTCGCCGGCACCCCCACAGTCGTCATCGCCCGCACCGACGCCGAGGCCGCCACCCTGATCACCTCCGACGTCGACGAGCGCGACCAGGAATTCATCACCGGCGAGCGCACCGCCGAGGGCTTCTACAAGGTCCGCAACGGCATCGAACCCTGCATCGCCCGAGCCAAGGCCTACGCCCCCTACTCCGACCTCATCTGGATGGAAACCGGCACCCCGGACCTGGAGCTTGCCCGCAAGTTCGCCGAGTCCGTCAAGGCCGAGTTCCCGGACCAGATGCTCTCCTACAACTGCTCGCCGTCGTTCAACTGGCGCAAGCACCTGGACGACGCCACCATCGCCAAGTTCCAGCGTGAACTCGGCGCCATGGGCTTCACCTTCCAGTTCATCACCCTGGCCGGCTTCCACGCCCTGAACTACTCGATGTTCGACCTCGCCCACGGCTACGCCCGTGAAGGCATGAGCGCCTACGTCGAACTGCAGGAAAAGGAATTCGCCTCCGAGTCCCGCGGCTACACCGCAACCAAGCACCAGCGCGAAGTCGGCACCGGCTACTTCGACACCATCTCCACGGCGCTCAACCCGAACGCGTCGACCCTCGCATTGGTCGGATCGACCGAAGAGGGACAGTTCCACTAATCCCCCGGCGCCCAAGGTGAGCCGTTCGCTTCGCTCACCGAAGAGGCACGACGGCGGCACTCGCCCAAAGCGTGACCGTCGCGGGCCGGGAGGGGGAATCCGGAAGCGTGCGTAAAGGGGCCCTGTCCCCGGCGTCGACCGAGCTTTGCGAGGTCTTACGCCGGGGATGGGGATAGCACGCGGAGGATTTCCCTTCCCGGCCCCACCCAGGCAAGTCCCGCCGTCGAACTTCCCTTTCGTCTTTAAGGAGACTGAAATGAACAGCTTCACCGACAGCTTCACGATCAATGGCATCACCCTGACGGCACAGCCTATTTGCCGGCAGGACGAAGTACTAACCCCGGACGCACTGACGTTCATCGCGAAGCTGCACCGGGCAACTGCCGAGCGGCGGCAGGAGCTGCTCCAGGCCCGGCGCACACGGCGGGCTGACATCGCCGCCGGGGCGGACCCGCGTTTCCTGCGGGAAACCGAGCACATCCGCAATGATGCGTCCTGGCGGGTCGCTCCCCCGGCACCCGGGCTGGAGGACCGCCGGGTCGAAATCACGGGCCCGGTGGACAAGAAGATGACCATCAACGCCCTGAATTCGGGTGCCAAGGTGTGGCTGGCTGACATGGAGGACTCCTCCACCCCCACGTGGCGGAACGTCATCAAGGGCCAGCTGAACCTCACCGACGCCCTGGAGCGCCGGATCGACTTCACGTCCGAAGAAGGCAAGGAATACAAACTCCGCCCGGCCGGCGAGCTGCCCACCATCGTGGTCCGGCCCCGCGGCTGGCACCTGCCGGAAAAGCACATGCTCATCGACGGCCAGCCCATCGCCGGCGGCATCGTGGACTTCGGACTGTTCTTCTTCCACAACGCCCGCCGCCTGCTCGCCCAAGGCAAGGGCCCGTACTTCTACCTGCCCAAGATCGAGAACCACCTCGAAGCCCGGCTGTGGAACGACATCTTCATCCTGGCCCAGGACCTGCTCGGCATCCCGCAGGGCACCATCCGCGCCACGGTGCTGATCGAGACCATCACCGCAGCGTTCGAAATGGAAGAGATCCTTTACGAACTGCGCGACCACGCCGCCGGCCTGAACGCCGGCCGCTGGGACTACATCTTCTCCCTGATCAAGAACTTCCGCACCCGCGGGCCCCGCTTCGTCCTCCCCGACCGTGGCCAGGTAACCATGACCCAGCCCTTCATGCGCGCCTACACCGAACAGCTGGTCCGTGCCTGCCACAAGCGCGGCGCCATGGCCATCGGCGGCATGGCAGCAGCCGTCCCCAACCGCAAGGACCCCGAAGCCAACGCCAACGCTTTGGAAAAGGTCCGCGCGGACAAGACCCGCGAGGCCAACGACGGCTTCGACGGCTCCTGGGTGGCCCACCCCGACCTGGTGCCCGTGTGCCGCGAAGTGTTCGACGGCGTCCTCGGCAGCAAGCCCAACCAGCTGGACCGGCTCCGCGAGGACGTCACCCCGGACGACCGCGCCCTGATCGACGTTGCCGCCACCACCGGCACCATCACCGAACAGGGCATCCGAAACAACATCGAGGTAGGCATCCGCTACATCGAATCCTGGCTCCGCGGCAACGGCGCAGTGGCCATCCACAACCTCATGGAGGACGCCGCCACAGCCGAGATCTCCCGGTCCCAGCTCTGGCAGTGGATCTACGCCCGGGCCATCACGGACCACGGCGAGATCATCAGCCACGAGTGGGTGGAGGAACTGCTGGACGAGGAATTCGCCCGGCTGGAACGCTTCGACGGCGACCGGTTCGAGGACGCCCGCGACATCTTCGAGGAAGTCACGCTCAGCCGCGAGTTCCCGTCCTTCCTCACCCTGCCGGCCTACGCCCGCTACCTGACTGAGGCCCGTGAAAAGGCCACCGTCGAGGAGCTCACCGCGGCCTGACCCGCCAGTACTTCCGTCTGCCGGGCCGGCACGCCCTTCGCAACAGGCCCCCCGAAATCCGGGGCGCCGGTCCGGCAACGGAGCACCACCCACAACGCCCGATCACTTTCCCCAGGAAAGTGATCGGGCGTTGTCGTATTCGTTGCTACAAGTGATCGGGCGTCGTTGTGTTTATTGCGCTAAGTGAGCGGGCGTTCCGGGAAGAACGGTCGACGGCGGGCCTCGCCTCAGCGGCCCTTCGGCACCTGCCGCACGGACAGGGTGGTGCTGACGAAGAAGGTCAGCACCGACACCAGGATGACCAGCAGGGCCGGCGTCCAGGATGCGGAGCTGTCGTGGACGAAGCCCACCAGCGGCGGGGCGACGGCGGCGAGGCAGTAGCCCAGGCCTTGGACCGTGGCGGACATCCGCCCCGCGGAGGCCTGGTCGCGGGCCAGCTTGATGACGGCGATGAAGATCAGGGTGATGCCGCCGCCCTGGGCAATCCCGCCGGAGGTGGACCACAGCCACCACAGCTGCGGCAGGAAGAGCAGCCCCACCGGAACGGCAAGCCACAACGTACCCAGGGTGACCGCCACCGCCGTCGTGCTCAGGTATTTGGCCGCGAAAGGCACGCCGAGTCCGCCCACGATGGCCAGGATCTGGAAGATCGAGGACGCGGCGCCGGCCTGGGCTGCGTTCATTCCCAGTTCGTCGTGCAGGTAGCTCGGCAGCCACGCCGTGACGCCGTAATAGGAGAATGCCTGGCCGCCGAAGCCGGCCGTGAGTCCGGCGGTAATCCAGCCGGAACGGCTTGCCGGGGCACGGGGTGTGTCCCCGCCGTCTTCGGCCTCGGCCAGGAAAGCCGTCCGGGGCCCCACTGCCAGCACCCACACCACCACCGCGGCGACGGCCAGGACGGCGACAGCGGCCAGGGCCAGCCGCCACCCCGTCACTGCGGCGAGCGGGGCCATGATGACCGAGGTCAGGAAGGACCCGATGTTCAGGGCTGCGGTGTAGATCCCCATCGCAGTCCCCTGCCGTCGGGGAGCGAAATCGCGGCGGATGATCAGTGGCACCGCGATGTTGCCTATGGTGATGGCCACCCCGATGACCACCGTGCCGGCCACCACCAGGACCGGTCCTCCCGCAGACCGGAGCAGCACGCCGGCCAGGACCCCCAGGATGGTCAGCGTCACGGCGAACTCGGCACCAAACCTCCGCGCAGCCAGGGACGCCAGCGGAGCCGCGAGCGAGAAGCAGAGCACGGGGATGCTGGTCAGCAGCCCCAGCATGACCGGCGAAAAGTGCAGTTCCGCCTGCATGAGGTCCACCAGGGGCGCGACGGCAACAAAGGGGCCACGGAGGTTCAGCGCCAGCAGGCCGATGCAGGCCAGCAGGACCCAGCTTTTCGGGACGCGGGACAGGACGCGGCTGCTCACAGGGTCAAAATCGGGAATGGGCGTGGATTCATCACTCCCATTGCTATCATGCTCCGCGTTGCTGGAGTTTCAGGCACCCTCCCGGACGGCCCTGCCATACGATGAACGTGACCCAGGACGTAGGACACTGCGAAGGACACCGATGACCCACCGCCTTGCCATCCTCGATGACTACCAGGACGTGGCCCACGGCTTCGCTGACTTCACGGCTTTGGAGGCCGAAGGGGTCACGGTGACGTCCTACCGTGAACCTTTCACATCCCGCGACGCGCTGGTTTCGGCCTTGGCGGACACCACCATTGTGATCGCCATGCGGGAACGGACGGCGTTCCCCCGTGAGGTGTTCGAGAAACTGCCGTCGCTTGAGCTGCTGGTCACCACCGGAATGGCAAACGCCGCCATCGATGTGGCGGCGGCGTCCGAGCACGGGGTGACGGTGTGCGGTACGCCCGGCTCACCCACGGCCGCGCCCGAACTGACCTGGGCCCTCCTGCTGGCCATCGCCCGGCACCTTCCCGCCGAGGAAAGCTCGCTCCGGGCCGGTACCTGGCAGTCAACGGTGGGCTTTGAGCTGGCCGGCAAGACGCTGGGCATCGTGGGGCTGGGCAAGATCGGCCGGCGGGTGGCCGCCTACGGGCAGGCTTTCGGGATGGACGTCGTGGCGTGGAGCCAGAACCTAACCGCGGAGGCAGCCAAGGAGGCCGGTGCGCGGCTGGTGTCCAAGGAGGAGCTCTTCACGCTCGCCGACATCGCCACCCTCCATCTGAGGCTCTCCCCGCGGTCCGAGAACACTGTGGGCGAGGCCGAGCTGCGGCTGCTGGGGCCCGAGGGCATCCTGGTCAACACCGCCCGGGGGCCGCTCGTTGACCAGGAGGCCCTGGTCAGGGCATTGAACGAAGGGTGGATCCGCGGCGCCGCCCTGGACGTCTTCGACCAGGAGCCCCTGCAGGCCGGCCACCCGCTCCTGGCAGCGCCGAACACCCTGCTCTCCCCCCACCTGGGCTACGTCACGCAGGAAAGCTACCGGCAGTTCTACGGCGGTGCCCTGGAGAACATCACCGCCTGGCTTGCCGGCTCCCCCATCCGAACCCTCACGGCCTGACCTTCCCTACCGGAGCAACCGAATGACGCACACCATCCGCACCGCAACATCGGACGACGCCGGCCCCCTCGCCGGGCTGGCGGCCGTCACCTTCCCGCTGGCCTGCCCGCCGTCGTCGTCACCTGCCGACATTGCCGCCCACCTGGCCAACACGCTCAGCGAGGAGCACTTCAAGGGCTACCTCGCCGACCCGGACATCACCATCCTGGTCATCGACGCCGACGGGCAGCTCTGCGGCTACAGCCTCCTGGTGGACAGGCCCGCAGCGGACCCGGACGTGGATTCCGTGCTGACGCTGCTGCCGTCCGTGGAAATCAGCAAATGCTATGTCCACCCGGACTATCACGGGCTGGGCGCGGCAGCAGAACTCATGCACGCGAGCCTCCAGGCGGCCGCAGCATCCGGCAGCGCCGGGGCCTGGCTGGGTGTGAACAGCCAGAACGCCCGGGCCATCCGTTTCTACGAAAAGTCCGGTTTCCACAAGGTGGGCACCAAATCATTCCGGCTGGGCAGCACCGTGGAGCACGACTTCGTCCTGGAGCGCGCCCTACCCTGAACTGTTCAGCTGCTGGACTGCTGTAGGCCCGGGACGCGCGAGTTGGCCGGGGCTCCGTTCGGCGGATAGGCCAGCGGTGGGCGGGGCTCCGTCAGGAGCTTCAGCCCCGGCGGGAGTCCGTCGATGCCGCCCTGGGTTCCCGTGGCGGTGATGGTAACCCGGCTGGTATCCAACAAAACGTTCTCTGCGCGGAATGTCCCCACGACTTCAGGCAGGATCGGGGCCAGGTGCACCACCCCCCGGGTGAAGACGGGATCGAACCGGAGCAGGATCCGGGCGAGCTGCACGGGCGCCGCCGCCGCCCACGCCTGCGGGGAGCATGCAGTGGGATACGGAACAGGGCCCGGGAACTCGCCGCGGTCGAACCCGCAGAACAGTTCCGGCAGCCGGCCATCAAAGTGCCGGGCTGCGTCGAGGATGCCCAGTGCCACCCGTCTGGCCTCGTCCACGAACCCGTAGCGCATCAGCCCGGTGGCCACCAGCGCGGTATCGTGGGGCCAGACCGAGCCGTTGTGGTAGCTGACGGGGTTGTAGGCGCCCATGTCGGAGGCCAGCGTACGGATGCCCCAGCCGGTGAACATCTGCGGGGACATCAGGTTTTCCATGACGGACACGGCTTTGTCCTCGTCCACGATGCCCGTCCACAGGCAGTGGCCGATGTTGGACGTCAGCGCATCGACATGCCGTTTGTCCTTGTCCAGCGCCACCGCAAAGTACCCCTTGTCCGGCAGCCAGAACTTCCTGTTGAACTCCTCCTTGAAGGCTGCCGCCTTGTCGGCCCAGTGCTTTTCGAGGTCAGGATCCCCCGTCCAGTGGGCCAGCAGCGACCTGCCCAGGTAGGCCGCATATACGTAGGCCTGGACCTCGCAGAGTGCGATGGGGGCTTCCGCGATGGTCCCGTCCGCGAAGTTGATGCCATCCCAGGAGTCCTTCCAGCCCTGGTTCACCAGTCCATGCTCGTTGGGCCGGAGGTACTCCACGAAGCCGTCGCCGTCGCGGTCGCCGTATTTTTCGATCCATTCCAGGGCCCGGTCGGCGTGGGACAGCAGCGGCTGGATCGCATCCCGGGACAGTCCCCAGCGGCTCAGCTCGCCCAAGGTTGCCACGAAAAGCGGAGTGGCATCCGCCGTGCCGTAATACGCGGTGCCGCCAAGCGACAGGCCAGCGGTCACGCCCAGCCGGACCTCGTGCGGGATGCGTCCGGGTTCCTCTTCGGAATCCACATCCACTTTCTTCCCTTGGATCCCGGCCAGGGTCTGCAGCGTGCCCAAGGCGAGATTGGGGTTGACCATCATGCTCATGTAGGACGTCAGCAGCGAGTCCCGCCCAAACAGCGCCATGAACCAGGGCGCCCCGGCCGCGACCGCCGCGCGGTTGGGATGGTGGGCATCGAAGATTCGCAAGGCACCGAGGTCGCTCTGGCTGCGGTTGAGCACGTTCTGGAAGCTGCTGTCCTCGATGCTGATCCGCGGCACGTTCTCTTCCCAGGCCAGGTGGCGCCGCACGCCCTCACGGTGGTGCGGCAGCTGGCCCTCCATGAAGGGCTTTTCCGGGGCCTCCCCGTTGACCAGGGGCACCACAATCACGCTGGTGCTCCACTTGCCGCGGGCCGGGACGGTGACGCGGAACCGGAGCCCATCCGTGCCTACCTCCGCATCCTTGGCCCCGATGGCGGAGCCCCGCTGCTGGCCGTGCCGTGACGCTTCGATGATGAGCTTTCCATCCACCACTGTGCGGGTGGTGTCATCGGGGCCTGTAGTCCGGCCACCCTTCACTTCAAAGAGGTCGGCCTGGTCCGCGTCCACAAGCAGCTCTATGGCGCATTCAACGGGTTCCGCTGCGTAATTCTCCAGGATGATGTCGTCCTGTAGGCCCGGTCCGATGTGCCGGACCTGCCGGACCACCAGCGGACTGTCGAACCGGCCTCCCGGCCATGTTGCGCGGCCAACGAAGGTTGCTTCGAAAGGCTGGGCCTTCTGGGCGGACAGCGGTTCGCGCCGCGAACCGTTGATCCGCAGAACCCAGCCCGAGACGATCCGGGTGTCCTGGTAGAACGCACCATTCGTGCTGCCGTCGGCGCTGATGTCGCCGGTTCCGGCCGAGATGCAAAACGAAGAGCCTTCCAGTACGGTGACGGCACCAACATCGGAGCCGGAGGCCTCATTGTCTTCGTTCCAGGCGGTCATGGAAGGACTCCCTTCTCAGGCTGGATGCTGCCGGGGAGCCCAACGCCCGCCGGTCCCCCCTTAACGATTCTGGTGCACCGGCGGGGCAACCGGAACCCCTCCCGGCAATCTCCCGGCCAGCAGGTCATCAAAGAGCCTGAGGTGCTGCGCCACCATCCGCTGGGCGCTGAACCGCTCCTCTACTGATGCCCGGCAGCGTTCCCTGCTGAGCCCGGCGGCCGCCTCAACGAAGCCCCGCAGTTCCTCGGTCTTCCCGAGGAAACCCGTCCGGCCATGTTCCACGATCTCAGGGGCGGAGCCGATGCGCGTGCCGATGACGGGGGTGCCGGTGGCCAGTGCCTCGATCATGACCAGGCCGAAAGGTTCGGACCACTGGATGGGGTTCAGGAATGCCAGCGCCTCACCCATCAGCCGGTACTTGGTGGCGTCATCCACCTCCCCCACAAAATCCTCGTTGGGGCCAAGTATCGGCTCGATGACCTCGCGGAAATAGCGGATCTCCTCGGGCTCCCGCATTTTCACGGCGATCTTCAGGTGCACGCCCGCCTGCCGCGCAATAGTGATTGCCTCCAGCAGGCCCTTGTCCTCGCACGCCCGGCCCACGAAGCACAAGTAACCACCGCGTCCGCTTCCGACGGGGACAGCGGAAACATCCATCCCGTGATGGATCACCTGCGTGACGGGGACTTCCGGGGCATGGGACGCCTGGTCGCGCGATATCGCCACGATGGCGACGTCCTGGCCCATGGCCCGGTACAGGTCCTCTGCGTCCTGGTGGAGCGGCCCGTGGATGGTGGTCACCACCGGCACCTTTGGAGGCCTATGCGCGTAGAGGGGGCCTGCCAGGGTGTGGTCATGGATGATATCCACGTCCTGGAGGCCCTTGTAGGCGCGGATGACATGGCTGAGCTCAGACATCGTGAGGCCCAGTTCATCGCGGGATGCCGGCCGCATCCCGGGTACCTGCGGCACGGGGCAGGTACTTTCCGAAGGGGCTGCCAGCAGCACTTCATGTCCGGCCGCGGCGAACCCGCGCGCCAGGGTGTCCACGACTCTTTCAATGCCGCCGTAGGTGACCGGTGGAATCGGAATCCACGGTCCTGCAATAAGTCCGATACGCATATCCGGCCTCCAGAAAACGAGGCCCGAGCTCCCCAGCCGCCAGGCACATAAATCCGCAGGACATGCTTGTCCCGCGGTGTTCGACATTTCCATGGCGTCTGCTTCACCTACCTCAGAACTATTGCCCAGGATCGCCCCGGCCACAAGGGCTGAATGTGCCCCATCTCACGGCACGCGCCGGAATGGCCGCCAGGGCGGCCCGGTTATGCAGGGCATGAAGATTGAGATCTGGTCGGATGTTGCATGCCCGTGGTGTTTCATTGGCAAGCGCCGGTTCGAGGCTGCCCTGGCAGCGTTTCCCCACCGTGAAGCCGTCGACGTGGTGTGGCGCAGCTACCAGCTGGACCCAACACTTCCGGAGCACTACGACGGCACCGAACTGGAGTACCTGAGCAGCCGCAAGGGCATGCCGGCGCCGCAGGTCTCGCAGATGTTCGAGCACGTGGCGCAGCAGGCCAAGGGTGAAGGCCTGGACTACCGGTTCGACAAGGTTGTGGTGGCCAACAGTTTCACCGCCCACCGCCTGATCCACCTCGCGGCGGCCCACGCCAGGCAGGATGCGGCCAAGGAGCGCCTGCTCAGCGACCACTTTGAGCACGGCAAGGACATTGGCAGCCGGGAATACCTCACGTCCTTGGGCGCGGACCTGGGCCTGCCGGCCAGCGAGGTGGAGGAACTCTTCACCACCGACAAGTACTCGGACGAGGTCCGGTTCGACTTCCAGGAGGCCCAGGGCCTCGGGATCAGCGGCGTCCCGTTCTTCGTGATCGACCGGAAGTTCGGATTGTCCGGCGCCCAGCCCACGGAGACGTTCACCGCTGCCCTTGACCAGGCATGGCAGGACGCCAACCCCCTGGTCCTGGTCAATTCCTCGGAAGCTGACGCGTGCGGCCCGGACGGCTGCGCGGTTTAGCTCTTTTACTGACACATCGCGGTAAAGTGTCTGCATGCCCAGGATTTCAGCGGCCAGCAACGCCGAACAACGCGCGGACACCCAGCGCCGCATCCTCACCGCTTTCGGCGAGCTCCTTTTCACCCATGGCCTCCCGGGGCTGACCATGACGGATGTGGCCCGGCACGCAGGTGTGGGCCGCACCGCCGTGTACAACTACTACGCGGACATCGAAGAACTGCTGATCTCCTACGCCCTGGACGAGACCGAGAAGTTCCTCTCCGACCTGCGCGAATCGCTGAACCGTTTGGAGAACCCGGTGGAGCGGCTGGCACTGTACGTCCGCGCCCAGGTGGTTGACCTCAGCCGCCGCCACCTCCCGCCGGGGCCTGCCATGGGGGCGGTGCTGTCGCCGTCGTCCTTTGCCAAGCTCTCCGACCATGTGGGCGAGCTCAGCGTCCTGCTGCAGGGCATCCTGCGTGACGGCATGGAGCAGGGCTACCTGCCGGTGGCGGACGTGGGCCAGCAGTCCCAGCTCATTCTGGGCACCTTGTCCTCAAGTGCCGCGAGGGGCAGCGACGAGCCGGCCGAACTGGAGGCGCGCGTGGCGCGGACCGTGCGCTTCATCCAGTTGGGCGCCGGTGCAAGGTTCGACGACGGCGGCCGGCCCGTGCGCGTCGGCCAGCTCCCGGCTGTGGCCGGCTGAGTCCGGCGGTCAGGGCGTCGGAGCGGCGGCGGGCATGACGGGCAGCTTGTCCGTGTCCGCAGTGCGCCGGTTCTCCCTCGGGCAGCTGAGCTTTCCTGGTGTCTGGTCCACCAGTTCCGGCGGGACCAGCGCTTTGTAGTCCTGCGCCAGGATGACGTCCACGCTGGCGTCTGTCCTGCTGTCCTGGAAGTAATCCGATCCGGGCACATGGCGCTGCACCGTGAACGCCGCCGCCTGGCCTGCGGCGCCTGACACCACCGCAGCCACGCCCCGGTAGCCGGCGTTGATGTTCGACACGTTCCCCACCGCGAACTTGCGTGCCAGCAGTTCATCCGCCACGGAGCGGGCAAGGCCGGGCCGGCTGGTGGAGTTGTAGACGTTGAGGTTGATCTTGTCGGTGGGCGTGTAGTCGAACGTTGAAGCCGGACAGGATGACACCGGGGTCGGGGCCGGCTCGGCCGAGGGCAGCTTCAGCCGGCCGTTGATAATGGCCAGGGCAACGATGATGCCTGCGGCGATCACTCCGATGAGCAGGACCAGCACCACGCCGTGCAGCACGCGGCGGCGGACCCGGACGGTTTCGTCGGCGTCCCTTGCCGCTTCCATGGCGGCGCGCAGCTCAGGTCCGGAAACAACGTGGTGGCCATGCAGGATGCCGGGATCCTTTGGCCGCTTGCTAGCCATCGAGCACCAGGACCCGGGCGTGGATCGCGGTGCGCTGGTGCAGGGCGGTCCGCACTGCGCGGTGGAGTCCGTCCTCCAGGTAGAGGGTCCCTTGGTACTGCACCACGTGCGGGAACAGGTCACCGAAAAATGTGGAGTCTTCCGCCAGCAGCGCTTCCAGGTCCAGGGTGCGCTTGGTGGTCACCAGTTCGTCCAGCCGCACCGGCCGCGGCGGCAGCGATGCCCACTGCTTGGGAGTGCTGTAACCATGGTCGGGGTAAGGGCGGCCCTCGCCCACAGCTTTGAATATCACCATGCCACAGTAGGCACCGCGGTGCCCCAGCGAAAGTAGCAGGGCTGGCCCGCGCCAGGTTGTAGCCAAACAGTGACCATACCGCCACGAGGCCTGCTCCGCTGGCGCCCGCACGGGACGGCGGCGGTCCTGCTGACAGAATGGACGTATGACAGTATCCGAGTCCCCTGCCGTGTCCGCACCCGGAATCCGCCTGCCGTCCGCACCGCCGCTGGCGCTCCTGCTGGACGTGGACGGGCCGGTGGCCAGCCCGGTGACACGGGACGTCAAGCCCGCCATCATCCTGGACCTGGTGGCCCTCGCAGCAGCCGGGATTCCTGTCATCTTCAACACCGGCCGTTCCGACGCCTTTATCCGCGAGCAGGTCATGGAACCGATGATCGCGGCCGGCATTCCGGCGGGAACCGTCATCCATGCCATTTGCGAAAAGGGCGCGGTCTGGTTCAGCTATACGTCCGCCGGCCCCGGCCCCATCCACGTGGACCGGGAACTCGCCGTCCCGGCAGCGTACGGGGATGACATCCGCCGGCTGGTGGCGGAGGACTATGCCGCCCACATGTTCTTTGACGAAACCAAGCGCGCCATGGTCTCGGTGGAGCAGCACATCGACGTGCCCAGCGCTGACTACCTGGCGGAGCAGAAGCTGTTCGACGCCGAGGCGATGGAACTCATGGCACGCCACGGGCTGGGCGTTGTCCGGCTTGACCACCACGTGCCGAATTCCGACGACGAGGTGGACTACCGCGTGGATCCGACCATTATTTCCACGGACATTGAGTCCGTGCGGCTGGGGAAGGACCTGGGCGCCAGCCGCGCGGTGGAGCTCCTCGCGGCGCAGGGCATCACCCCGCAGGCGTGGCGGACCGTGGGCGATTCCCGCACCGATTACGCCATGGCGGACTGGCTGCACCACAACGACCATCCCGTGAAGCACGTGGACGTGCGGCCGGCGGACGGTGTGCCCAGCAAGCCCTACCCCGTGCTGACGGCAGCGGACCTGGGGCTGGAGTCCACGGTGATCCACGACGACGCCGGCGGCGCCTTCCTGCGCGCCTGGCGGGAGGCGCTGGACGCCTGAGTCCCTGCCGGGCGGGGATGCCCCGCGTGGCCGCAACAGCGCCGCGAAACCTTGTGTTACCCAGGCAGGACTATCATGCAGGTAAGAATGCCCACTTCCACCAGCACGGAGACAACCATTACAGAAGCACCGGTCCAGGACGAGGTCTACTACGGCGCCCAGGCGTCAGTGGAAGAACAATTTCACGCCGAGATCACATCGGCGGCGGCAGAACGGCGGCTGAGCCACCGGGCCGACGTCGTCCGGCACAAGGGCCGCTATGCCCTGATTAACGACACCAGGACCCCCTACCAGGCCATGGTGGAAGACCTGCTGTTCCTGCGGAACGTCCTGGCGAACGCCGGCCTGTCGTACCTCCTGGTCCGCGGCAACAATGACCGCCCCGTGCTGGCCCTGGACTGGAAGGATCGGAAGAAACTCCGGGCTGCCCTGGTGGAGGCGTGCCGGGACGAGCCCTTCTACTCCATGACCGTGGACGCGAAGAAGAAGACGTCCGTCCTGGTGGCGGACGGCGAGCTGTCCCCCAACCGGCAGGGACGCATCTTCCGGCTGTACCGGCCGCGGGTGGAGCCGGTGGGCGGTTTCGAGTTCGGCGCCTCTGCCGGCGTCCAGATTGAGCTGTGGTCCTTCGAGGGAGAACAGCTCATCCTTCCGATCGAGAACTCCCTGACCCGCAGGACGCTGCTGCGCCAGGATGCGGTCCGGGGCACCGTGGAGCGCTACGGTCACACGTGGCCCACCATCGAGAACATGTTTGCGGACCACGCCAGCGACATCAGCTTCGACATCGACATCGTGTTCTCCTGGGTGGACGGCAGCTCCCCCGAATACATCGCGGCCCGCCGGGCCCAGCAAAAGGGACATGTCCTGGGCGAAGGCGACGACCATGAGGCCCGGTTCCGGCAGATCAACGAACTCAAGTACGCACTGCGGTCCGTGTACATGTTTGCGCCCTGGATCCGCCGGATCTTCATCGCCACGGACTCCCCCGCTCCTTCCTGGCTGGCGGAGCACCCTTCCGTCACCATCGTCCGGAGCGAGGAGTTCTTCTCCGATCCCTCGGTGCTGCCCACGCACAATTCACAGGCTGTGGAGTGCCAGCTGCAGCACATCGATGGGCTGTCCGAGCACTTCCTTTACTCCAACGACGACATGTTCTTTGGCCGGCCGGTGGGCCCGGACATGTTCTTCACCCCCGGCGGCATCACGAAGTTCATCGAGGCGGAAACCAGGATTGGCCTGGGCGAGAACGATGCCGAGCGCAGCGGGTTCGAAAACGCCGCCCGGGTGAACCGCAAGCTCCTGTGGAACCGGTTCGGCCGGATCACCACCCGCCACCTGGAGCACACTGCCGCGCCCCTGCGGCGGAGCGTGGTGGGCCAGATGGAGGAGGAGTTCCCGGAGGAGTTCCGCAAGACGGCGGCCAGCCGGTTCCGTGCAGCGGACAACATCTCCGTGACCAATTCCTTCTACCACTACTACGCCCTGCTGACCGGCCGCGCCGTGACGCAGACTGCGGCGAAGGTGCGCTACGTGGACACCACCATGCGCTCGGGCCTGAAGTACCTGCCCAAGCTGCTGGCCAAGCGGAACATGGATTTCTTCTGCCTGAACGACGGCAGCTTCCCTGAGGTCAGCGCGGACGAGCGCGCCGAAGTGGTGACGGACTTCCTGGAAAGGTACTTCCCCATCAAGGCGCCCTGGGAGAAGTAGGCTGGCCGCCCATTGACCCTTCACTTCCAAAGCACTGGGGCAGGCTCCGTCAGGGAGCCTGCCCCAGTGCTCTGTGGAGCCGGTATTACCGGCTGGTAGGCACCCCGAGTTTGGTGCTGCCGCGCTGCTTGGTGGTTTCCGGGATCCTAATCCCGGCGGCCTCCAGCCGCCGGGCCGTCTCCTCGGGAGACACATACTCGCCAACGGTGGGGGCACTGCCCATCGGCACCACGGAGTGCACGATGGTGTGTTCATACACGTGCACCAGGTTGAACGCCTGGCCGCCGTCCTGCCCGCGGGTTCCGCCCACAGGTACATTAAGGTCCTGGGTGTAGCAGGAAGCCGACGCCACCGAGACGGGAACGCCGGCGAAGCTCGCGGTGGTGGAGTAGTGCAGGTGTCCGGCCAGGATGGTGCGGACATCCGAATTACGCACTACTGCGGCCAGGGACGCCTGATCGCGCAGTTCCACCAGCACCGAAAGGTCCAGCACTGACGGGACCGGCGGGTGGTGGAGGGCCAGGATGGTGCCGTCCGGGGCAGGGGTTTCCAGCTGGCGGGCCAGCCACTCCAGCTGCGATGGACTCAGTTCGCCGTGGTGGAATCCCGGGACGGTGGTGTCCAGGGTGATGACCCGCAGCCCGTTGATGAAGTAGCTGTGGTCAACCGGCGCGTCACTGCCGGGCTGGTCAAGAAGTCCCCTGCGGAAGTTGGCCCGGTCGTCATGGTTTCCCATGGCCCAGATGACCTGGGCGCCCATCTCCTTGCAGGCCGGCTCGACGATGGCCCGAAGCTTCACGTACGCCTCGGCATCGCCCTTGTCGGCAAGGTCGCCCGTGAAGATCACGGCCTCCGGCCTGGCCCCGGACGCTTTGACTTCATCGAAGAGCTGGATAAGCCTGGCTTCGCTGTCGACGGTTCCGTAGAGGGGTTCTGGACCTCCCAACAGGTGGGGATCGCTCAGGTGGAGTAGGAAGTGGCGTGGCCGGGGGTGTTCGGCCTCGATGTGCTCCATTGCTACCTCTATGGTCGGTGGGAAGCCGTTCTTCCCTTGTACCCTTCAGTAATATTTATCCAATCAGACATTTGGCAAACATGGGGTAAATCTCCGCCGCTGATGTGGAAAAAGTTACAAGAACTGCGCTTTTGCAGGGCAAATTCGGCGGGCCGCCCTTTATTCGAGCGCATGCTCGATGGCCTCGATGATCTCTGCAGAGTCGGGCTCGACCGTGGGGGCGAACCTCGCCACCACGTCCCCCTCCCGGTTGACCAGGAACTTCTCGAAATTCCACTTCACCAGCCCCGGCAATAGCCCGGTCTTGAACTTGGTGAGCTCCGAATAGAGCAGGTGCTGGTTCCTGCCGCGGACCTCTGCCTTGGCCGTCAACGTGAACGTGACACCGAAATTCCGTTCGCAGAAGTCAGCAATGTCGCTGTCCGTTCCCGGCTCCTGCCCTGCGAACTGGTTGCACGGAACGCCCAGGACCTCGAACCCCCTGTCGCGGAACTTGCCGTAGAGGGCTTCCAGGCCTGCGTACTGCCGCGTGAAGCCGCAGTTGGAGGCCACGTTGACCACCAACACCACTTTTCCCTTGAAATGGCCGAAATGTGTCCTGGTGCCATCGTTCAGGATCAGCGGGATCGGATAGAGGGGTCGCTGGCTGCGTGTCAGAGGAGAGATGTTCATGGAAGGGATTCGGTGCCGGCGGGGCGCCGTACGGGTCCGGGGTGGAAATTCCCTAGGCCGGGGGTGCAGTCGGTACTGGTTCTGTCGAGGTAGGTGTGGGGGTTGGCGTCGGCGTGGGGGCAGGCTCCGCGGGCGGCAGGGTCGGCGCAGGTGCCGGGGCGGTGGTGGTTGGTGCCGGGGCCGGCTCAACCGGTGCTGGGGCCGGGGCGGGAGCGGGCGCGGTCTCCACCGGCGTTGGCGCCGGTTCTGGGGCGGGAGCGGGGGCAGGTTCCACCGGTGTTGGCGCCGGAGCCGGGTCGGGGGCGGGCGCGGTCTCAACCGGCGTTGGCGCCGGAGCCGGTTCAGTGGGCGTGGGCTGGGCGGGAACCGGCGAAGTCGTCGGCGTTGGGCTTGCAGGGTCCGTGGGCGACGGCGACGGTGTGGGCGACGGCGTGGGACTTGGTGACGTCGGAGTTGGCGAAGTCGGGGTCGGCGAAGTGGGTGTCGGCGACGGCGTGGGACTTGGTGAAGTCAGGGTGGGTGAAGTGGGCGACGGCGATGGCTCCGTCGGTGACGGAGACGGCGTCGGGCTTGCCGGGACGGTCGACGGATCGCTGGGTGCCGGCCCGGACGAGGGCCGCGCGGCGCTTACCGACGGTTCAGCAGTCGGCGGTGACGTCGTCGTCAACTGCACGTTGGGAGCGGGCAGCACGATGCCCGTTGCCTGGGATGGCGACGGTGCCGGGCCGGGTACGAAAAGCGGCGGGAAGGGTGAAACCTGGAGCCCCGCTGCAGGGAGCCCGTCACCCGGATCAACCTGGAGGGGGATGGTCCAGCTGATCCTGCCGCCGGACAACCCCATACCCGGGGCGTACGACACCATCCCGGCCGGAAGGGCCTGGTCCAGCGCCCGGAGCTGGAGGAAGTTCCATCTCAGGGGGTTGGTGTAGCGGCCATTCAGGATTGCCTCGAAATGCAGGTGGCAGCCCGTGGACCATCCGGTGGTGCCAACGCGCGCGATGACCTGGCCCACCCGCACCTGGTCGCCGGTGTGCACACCAATGGATTCCAGGTGGTTGTAGGTGGTGATGAGCCCGTCGCCGTGGTCAATCTCAATCCGGTTGCCACCGCCCCAGGGGTGCCAGCCGGCTGCCCGCACAACACCGGAATCAGCGGCGTAGACCGGGGTTCCGCAGGGGGCTGCGTAATCCTGGCCCAGGTGGAAGTCTCCCGCTGCCCCGCTGATCGGGCTGACCCGGAACCCGAACGGCGAGCTTGGGTCCAGAAGTTGCAGTGGTGCCATGAGGAAGCCGGGCAATGGCCTGCCGGCACCGGCCGGGCCCAGCGTGAGGGCCGCCGCAGCGCCCTGGTCGGCGCCGCCAATGGACGTGTGCGGGAAGGCCAGGGCCACCTGCGGATTGGAGAAGATGGCCGGCGGAAGGGCAGTGGCGCCAAGCTGGTCCGTTGCCGTCGGGGCTGGTTCGCCGTGCCCTTCCCGGAGCTTCGCCGTTCCGGACGTTCCGTACGGGGCGGCACTGCCCGGAGTGGTCCCGGTGCCGGCCACCGATCGCGCCAACTGTGGCGGCTCAGCGGAGCCGGCGGAAAGGTTGACGGCGCAGACGGAGGCCGCCAGCACGCCGGCAGCAGCGACGGCCCGGGCAACGGGGGGAAAGGTACGCTGGTCCGGCTTGCGGTTGCCGGGCACGGAATTCTTGCCCAATTGACTGACTCCACGACGTGGCCTGCCGCACGGTGTCTCGACGGTATGTCCCATGGGACCACAGGACCGCAGGCGTGGAAACCCCATAGCCGGACAATGCGGGTTTTTTGTGGGTCGTTAGGGGGTGGAGCTGGGCTTCCCTGCCGGATCCAGCCGCGCGTGGCGCAAATGGGCGACAATGTCTCATGCGCAATGTCCTTCGTACCTGGCAGGACGAAATCAAAAAGACCTTCTCGGGCAGGGCCGACGCCCCGCCGGACTGGACGCTCAAGCTGGCCGAGGGCGACAACGCTGGCTACCACCTGCCCGGTTCGGCGGTGTGGGCGGTGCACGGCTCCATGACGCCCATCGTGGGTGGAATCCGCACGCTGCTCATGCAGTCGCTCCATCCTGGTGCGCTCGCGGGCGTGCATGAGCACTCCAACTTCCGTGACGATCCCCTGCGCCGGCTGGCCAACACAATCCGCTGGATCTTTACGGTCACCTATGGATCCACGGACGCCGCGGAGGAAGCAACGCGGCGGGTACGCCGCCTGCATGAGCCAGTCCAGGGCAACTACGAGGACAACGACGGCGAAGTGCGCACCTACAGTGCCAACGATCCGGGGCTGGCCAACTGGATCCACCTGGCCTTCACGGACGGCTTCCTCGCAGCCCACAGGATTTGGGGCGGGCCCATCCCCGGCGGCCCGGACGCCTACGTGCGGGAGTGGGCCCAGGCCGGGCGGCTGATGGGGGTGGAAGACCCGCCGCTGACGGAGGCGCAGATGCGCAGCCAACTGGAACGCTGGTACGCGCAGGGGGCGCTGCGGGCGGACGGCCGGGTCAAAGAAACGGTGGAGTTCATCCGCAATGCGCCGCTGCATCCGCTGCTGAAGCCTGGCTACCGGATCCTGTTTGCCGCTGCGGTCTACAGCCTGGAACCCCGGTACCGCCAGATGCTGGGGCTCTCTCTTCCACGGCTGGGCCCGTTTCCCCTGCCCGTGCGGTTAACCACAAAGGTGGTGCTCGGCGTCGTCCACCTGGCCCTGGGCGGTCCCCGGAGGCGGATGGGTCCCAGCGAAACAGCAGCGAGGCAGCGCCTGAGGCGGCTTGGTGAACCGCTGGCAGATCTGGCCTGACCATGAATCGGAAGGCTGCAACGGAGGCAAAAAAGCAAGAACCCGGCCCCGGGTTATCGGGGCCGGGTTCTTGACCGGCGGAGAATGGGGGATTTGAACCCCCGAGGGCGTTAACCCAACACGCGTTCCAGGCGTGCGCCATAGGCCGCTAGGCGAATTCTCCAACTGCTTCTGAATCAAAAGCAGGTACTAGATTACCTGAAGTTTTCCGCATCGCCCAATTGGCCCATCCGGCGGCGGTTTTCTGCCGGCTGCAGCCCGCCTCAAAGGGGCGCGGCGACAGTTGCCTTAACCTGAAAATGGACGCCCCCAATGCGCCCATTCCCTGTTGCACCGTTGAGCTGCCGGGTCCAACCCCGTTAAGCCAGGCCACGCAGCTCACAACCTTGAGATTGCCCCAATCGGTGTACATAGCCATGATCCCGGCTGGGGCGGGGATAAGCAATGCACATCCGTACCCGGGCATCCTCCCGCCAGCTGCCGCCGACCCGCCGGGCGGCGTGCCAGGGCCTCCGGCGGCGGCGCCGGGTCCGATTCGAGTCGGGCCGGATGTTCGGGTAAAGTATCTGACGGCCCCTCATGTGGCGTCATCCTGTTGAACTCCCCCAGGACCGGAAGGTAGCAAGGGTAGACGGGCTCTGGCGGGTGCATGGGGGGTCTTTACTATTCCCCCACAGGGCGGCATGATGTCAGCCCGGATTGGTAGGGTTTTCTCTGTGACAGTTACTACCGCCCTGTACCGCAGATACCGTCCCGACTCGTTCGCTGACGTTATTGGCCAGGAGCATGTCACCGAGCCGCTGATGACGGCTTTGCGGAAGAACCGCGTCAACCACGCCTACCTTTTCTCCGGCCCCAGGGGCTGCGGCAAGACCACGTCCGCCCGTATCCTGGCCCGCTGCCTCAACTGCGCCCAAGGCCCCACGGACACTCCCTGCGGAACCTGCCCCAGTTGCGTTGAGCTGGCCCGTGGCGGCTCGGGTTCCCTCGATGTCATCGAGATTGACGCCGCGAGCCATGGCGGTGTTGACGACGCCAGGGACCTCCGCGAGCGCGCCACCTACGCCCCCGTGCGGGACCGCTACAAGATCTTCATCATCGACGAAGCCCACATGGTCACCTCCGCCGGGTTCAACGCCCTGCTGAAGATCGTGGAAGAGCCGCCGGAACACATCAAGTTCATCTTCGCCACCACAGAGCCGGACAAGGTCATTGGAACCATCCGTTCCCGGACCCACCACTACCCGTTCCGGCTGGTACCGCCGGAGCCCCTGATGGCCTACCTGGAGCTTCTGTGCCGCCAGGAAAACGTTCCCGTCGCCCCTGGCGTCCTGTCACTGGTCATCCGCGCCGGCGGCGGCTCCGTCCGCGATTCGCTCTCCGTCCTGGACCAGCTCATGGCAGGCGCCGGACCCAACGGGCTGGACTATGAGCTCGCCGTGGCCCTGCTCGGCTACACCCACGCTTCACTGCTGGACGACGTCGTGGAAGCCGTGGCTGCTTCCGACGCCGCCACCGTTTTCCGCGCCGTGGACCGGGTCATCCAGACGGGCCACGATCCCCGCCGGTTTGTAGAGGACCTGCTGGAGCGCTTCCGCGACCTGATCATCGTGCAGGCCATGCCCGAGAGTGCCCACGCCATCCTGCGCGGGATGCCGGCGGACCAGATCGCCCGGCTGCAGAACCAGGCCCACAACCTTGGCGCAGCGGAGCTTTCCCGGGCCGCTGATGTTACCAACACGGCCCTGACCGAAATGACCGGGGCCACGTCCCCCCGGCTGCACCTGGAGCTGTTGTGCGCCCGGATCCTGCTGCCCAGCGCTGAACAGAATGAGCGCGGCATGGCCGCCCGGATCGACCGGGTGGAGCGGCGGCTGAACTACGCCGGGAACGACGTCGGTGCTCCCGCCACGGCAGCGCCGGCATCGGCGGAGGTGCCGGCGGCGGCAGTCCAGCCAACGCCAGTCCAGCCAATGGCCCCAGCTGCCACTCCCGCCGGTTCCCCGATGGATTCCCAGCGCGCGCACCAGCCGGTTGCCCCGGAGCCTTCTGCCAATACTGCTGCAGCCAAGGCTGCGGAGGCCCAATCCGCGTCGGCCCATGCCGGACCGGCTGCTCCCGCCACGCCCGGTTCCGGGGACGGACAGGTTGCTCCCGCCGCTGACGGCGCCCGCAGTCCCCTGACACCCCCGCGGGTCAGCACCAGCGACTGGCCCGTCGAGGCAGAACCGTCCCGGCCCCGGACGCCACAGGGCCCCCAAGGTTCTGCCCCCGGCGGGACCACCAACCCCACCCAGCGGGCCTCTTCAGGGCCGCAAGACCATGCAGCGCCGCAGGCCCAAGACACCGCAGCAGGCCAGGCCCAAGCTCAAGCCCAAGCAGCACCGCAGGGACAGGAAGACCGGCCGGCGCCCGGCCAGGCCGCGGCCACTCGCGTCCCGGACCGGCCCCTGGCCCAAAGCGACCAGGTGCCAGCCAGCCACGGGCCCGGCAGCAACTCCCCCGGCGCCCAAACGCCAGGCCAGCAGGTGCAAGGCCAGCAGGCCCCTGTTCATCAGGCTCCCGCAGCGCACCACCAAGCACCCGGCGGGTCGTCCCCGGCCAACCCCACGGCCATGGGCGACGTCGAGGTTCTTCGCAGGGCCTGGCCGGATGTCCTGCAGGCGCTGTCCAAAATTAAGCGCAGCACCTGGGCCCTCGTTGAACCCAATGCGCAGGTCCAGGCGTTCGACGGCAGTGTCCTGACCCTGTCCTTCACCACGTCCGGCCTTGCCGGCGCCTTCGGCAGGGCGGACCATTCGGACAACCTGCGCCAAGCCATCCACAAGACCGTCGGCATTGACTGCCAGATCCAGGCGGTTGCCGGCGGCGCCAGCCAGGCGAGCTCTGAGCCAAACCCAAAAGTTCCCGCCAGCCCGGTGGTTCCGGCCACCTCAGCTGACGTTGCCTGGGGCCTGGCCTCTGCCTCTGCCTCTGCCTCTGCCTCTGCGCAGGCAACCCCAGCGGTGCAGGTACCCGCTGCAGCGGCGGGCACCGGAACGCCGCTGGGCGGTAGTTCCGGAAGCCCAGCCGCTGCCGGCAGCTCCCCCGCCGCGGGAAGCACCGCCCCTTACGGCAGTTCGGGAAGTTCTGCTGTAACCGCAAGCCCGTCGGCCGCACCTGCAGCCGCCCCTTCAACTGCCGCCCCTTCTACTGCCACCCCTCCGGGTGCCCCCTCTCCGGGGGCACGCCCGGCGGCCGACGCCAACGCGAGGGGCAACCACGGCATGGATCCTGCGGGGTCTGGCCCCAGTGCCACTGCCGGTGCCAGCGCCCGGGCTGCAGGGACCGCTGCCGACACCTCCGGCACGAATTCCGCCCACCCCGCGTACCCGCCTGCCGGAGGCGACTATTCCTACTCCGATGACGATTGGGGACCGCCGCGGGATGAGGACGCTCCCCCGCTGGATGAGGAACCCCCCATGGACTGGGAGCCCTCCGCACGTCCGGGCAACCGGACGGCACCACCTTCCCCTGCCACTGGCGCCGACCAGGCGGCAGGCGGCGCCCACCCTGCAGCTGCCGCGCGCCCCCAGGGGACTGGTGGCCCGGGCTCGAGCACCGCTTCCCAACCTGCCGGCCAACCGGCTTCCCTGCCTGCTGGTGCCGCCCACGATCCCTGGACCCGGGCCGTGGAACAGGCACCCGGCGTATGGGTAGTGGGAGACAAGAGCAACGTCGGCGCCAAGCCGGAACCTGCATCCGCGAATGACAACATTGGGGCGTCCGCCACCGTCCCCCATTACGAGCCCGCAACCGCCCAAGTGCCGCCCTCCATTCCCGTGGCCCCGGCAGCCATGGCTGCTGCCGCAGCGGGGCCAGACTGGGCTGCGGGGGCAGTTTTCGGCTCCGGCCGGACGGAGCCGGATGCGGGGCCGTACCAGGCCCAATCCCCGGATCCTTCCCCGGTACCCGAGTTCGCCATGGCGGCCGCCGCACCGGCCCCGGTCACCCATGCTTCGGCTGCCCAGGCCACTGTTGCCCAGGCACCGGTTCCACAGCCAACCGCTTCCCAGGCACCGGTTGCACAGGCGGCCGCGCGTGCGTCCGTTACGCAGGCACCGGCCGCACCCTCCCGGCCGCAGCCGGGAAATGCCGTGCCGGCTTCTGCAGGAACTTCTGCACCGGCGGCCGGACGAACGGAAACGCGGCAAAGCCTGTACCAGCGGCTATCCAACAGCCCCGAAGCTGAGGCAGGACGGGCCAAGGCCCCGGCCAGGGCCGCCGCGGCGCCGAGTGCCTACGTCCAGGACATACCAAGCGCCGACGATGAAACCATCGAGGAATCAGGCGTTTTCGGCCGGGCCGCCGTCGAACGCATCCTGGGCGGGAAACTGATCGAGGAGCGGTCCCTGGACGGAAGCCCGGTCACGCCACGCTACTGAAGGCCCAGCCTGCGGCCGGGCCTTGCCGATTGATTGATTCATCCGCTATTCACACCAAGCTAAAGAGGGAAACGTGTACGAAGGTGCTGTCCAGGAGCTGATCGATGAGCTTGGACGCCTTCCGGGCGTGGGGCCCAAGTCCGCACAGCGGCTGGCATTCCACATCCTTGAAGCCGACCCCCAGGACATGAAACGGCTGGTTGAGGCCATCACCACCGTCAAGGAACGGGTGAAGTTCTGCACCGTCTGCGGCAACGTCACGGAGCAGGAACTGTGCAATATCTGCCGCGATCCCCGCCGCGACCCCGCCGTGATCTGCGTCGTGGAGGAGTCAAAGGACGTCCTGGCGGTGGAGCGCACCCGTTCGTTCCGTGGCCGGTACCACGTGCTCGGCGGGGCCATCAATCCCATTGCGGGCGTGGGACCGGAGCAGCTGCGGATCCGCGAACTGCTCACCCGGCTTAACGACGGCGAGATCCAGGAAGTCATCATCGCCACCGACCCCAACCTGGAGGGTGAGGCAACGGCCACCTACCTGGCCCGGATGCTCAAGACGATCGGCATCGCAGTGACCCGCCTTGCCTCCGGACTTCCCGTGGGCGGCGACCTGGAGTATGCCGATGAGGTCACGTTGGGCCGCGCCTTCGAAGGACGCCGGAACGCCCTGGGCTGAGGCACCCGGCGGCCTCCCGCCGTCGTACTCCCGCCGGGCCGGACGTGCCGCAGCCCTGCCCGCGGGTACCACGGCGCCCTATGGCCGGAATGTGGTCACAATTCAACGTCCCTCCGGGCGCGGCGATAAACTGTGGAGGAAAGCCGCGCCGTCCAGCGTCAGGCTGCCTGGCCTCCAGAACTCCAATTGATCCGATGAAGGTACGCGCATGAGTACGCCCACCACCGAAGTGCACAACGCAACACAGCCGCTGGCGGCACCCGCCTCCGGCGCGGTGACCAAACAACTCATTGTGCAGAAGTTCGGCGGCTCCTCCGTCGCGGACGCTGACGGCATCAAGCGCGTTGCAAAGCGCGTCGTGGATGCCCAGCAGGCCGGCAACGAGGTCGTGGTGGTCGTCTCGGCAATGGGCGACACTACGGACGAGCTCCTGGACCTCGCCGCACAGGTGACCGACTCCGCCCCCGCCCGCGAAATGGACATGCTCCTGTCTGCCGGCGAGCGCATTTCCATGGCGCTGCTGGCCATGGCCATCAACAAGCTCGGCGCTTCCGCCCAGTCCTTCACCGGGTCCCAGGCCGGCATGATTACCGACGGCATCCACGGCAAGGCGCGGATCATCGACGTCGACCCCCACCGCATCCGCACCGCCCTGGACAAGGGCAACATCGCCATCGTGGCAGGCTTCCAGGGCATGACCCGGGCCACCAATGAAATCACCACCCTGGGCCGCGGGGGTTCCGACACCACGGCCGTGGCACTCGCGGCAGCCCTCGAAGCGGATGTCTGCGAGATCTACACCGACGTGGATGGCATCTTCACCGCCGATCCGCGCGTTGTCCCGTCAGCCCAGAAAATCGACACGATTTCCAGCGAGGAGATGCTGGAACTGGCGGCCTCCGGCGCCAAGATCCTCCACCTGCGCTGCGTGGAATATGCCCGCCGGTTCGGCGTCCCGCTCCACGTCCGCTCCTCATTCAGCCAGCATGAAGGCACCTGGGTCATCCCCAGCGCCGACGACAAGATCACCACTCAAGAGGGAGTTGCCTTGGAGCAGCCAATCATCTCCGGCGTTGCGCATGACCGTTCCGAAGCGAAGGTCACCGTGGTCGGCGTCCCCGACATCCCCGGCAAGGCCGCCGCAATCTTCCAGGTCATCGCCGACGCGCACTCGAACATCGACATGATCGTGCAGAACGTGTCCACCCACGGCACGGGCAAGACCGATATCTCCTTCACCCTGCCCATCGTTGAAGGCGCCGATGCCCTGGCCGCCCTGCACGCCGCGCAGGACCAGATCGGCTTCGAGGCCATCGAATACAACGAGCAGATCGGCAAGCTGTCCCTCATCGGCGCCGGCATGCGGTCCCACCCCGGCGTCTCGGCCACGTTCTTCAAGGCACTCTCCGACGCCGGCATCAACATCAATATGATCTCCACCTCGGAAATCCGCATCTCGGTGGTCACGCACGCCGATCTGCTGGACGAGGCCGTGCGCGTCATCCACAAGGCGTTCGGGCTCGACACCGAAAGCGAAGCGACGGTATACGGCGGCACCGGCCGCTGATCGCCGACGAAAAGCCGGGCTGCCCTTTCCTCAAAAGGAGAAGGCAGCCCGGCTTTTTTGTTTCTGGAAGCATCCAGGAAGAATCAGGTTTCGCGTTCCAAATCTTCACGGCGTACCGCGTAGTGGTGGCCGGTTGAGTCGGTCTCCACCACGAAATGCGAAAGGTCCTCTTCCGAGGCCTGCTCGAATTCGTCGTGTTTGTGCACCACGGGCGCGTCGGCGTCCAGTCGGGTGGCAGGACCAAAGACGAAGCGCAGCCTGTCAGTCAGGCCCATGAAGCTGGTGAGGACATGTGCCACTGTTTTCCACCCCCTTCCCGACCATCGGGCGAAAGTGCAGCAGGCCCCGGCAGGAACCAGTGCCCCCATTTTATGCCCGGGACGCGGAAAAGGCTCCGGCGTAAAGCGGAGGAATCGCTACCGCAGGGAGCGGTCTTCAGGATTCCGCGGGACAACATACGTGCTGCCGTCCGGCCTGGTGATGGTCTCCCACTGTTGGGTCTCCGCCTGGCGCTGGGCCAGCAGGCGGCGGTTCTCGTCAGTCATGTCGTGCGCCAGCGCGGTGCGGCTAGCGGGACCGAAAACGGCCCGCAACTTCCCGGTGGCGCGCATGAAGCGCTGGGAGGCATTGCCCTTGTCCGCGGACCTGTCCCTGCCCATGAAGAGGTTCCTTCCACTCACTGTCCAACCTGCCACCAATGTACACTAATCATTAGTGCACTAACAATCGGAGGACCAATGACTGCCACAGCGGCAACGGACTCAAAAGAAACTGACGCAGCACACGAGGAAGACCTGCTCCTCGAACATCAGCTCTGCTTTGCGCTGACCGTGGCTGCCCGCAGCGTGGTGGGCGCCTACAAGCCCGTGCTCGAGAAGCTTAACCTCACCCATCCGCAGTACCTGGTAATGCTCTGCCTGTGGGAAGACAGCCCCCGCACTGTCCGGAACATCAGTGAAGCCCTGGCCCAGGAACCGGCCACCATCTCCCCGCTCCTGCGCCGTCTGGAAGCGGCGGAACTCATCACCCGGCGCCGTGCGGACGGCAATGAGCGCGCACTCGCCGTCGAACTGACACCCAAAGGCGCCGCCCTGCGGGAGCAGGCGCTCCGGGTGCCGGGGACCATGATGGAGCGGCTGGGGTTGACCCGCGGACAGGTCACCGAACTGCACGCGTCCATGATGGGGCTGATCGCCGCCACCTCCCAGTGAGTGATTGCGGCCAAACGGAAACCTGCCGCCGTACGCCAAGCGACTAGAATTACTGGACGAAGGAGAGGTGGCCTGATGCGGAAATTTCGGATGCTCGCGGCATTCCTGGCGGTCGGCGCCGGGCTGATCTCCGGTTGCAGCGGCACCCCTGACAGCGGCACGTCCAAGGGCACAGCGCCTTCCTCCGCCTCAACCTCCACGGCTCCGGTAAGCTCCCCCGCGGGCTCTGCAGCTCCCTCCCCCGACACCGAAACTTCAGTGCCGGCTCCTGCCCCCGCCACGTCACGGCCAAGCAATGGCCCGGGGCAGGGGAACGCTGAACTCGCCATCACCCTGGTGCCATCCCCGGGCGCGCCCGAGGTCAACTACACCCTGGTCTGCTCCTCAGGTGAGCCGGCCGCGGAAAGCAGCCATCCCAACGCCGCTGCCGCCTGCGCGGCACTGAAAGCCAATCCGGCCATCGCCGCTCCGGCCGCGCCCGGAACCGCACAGCCCTGCACCCAGCAGTATGGCGGCCCCCAGACAGCGGCCGTCACGGGCATGGTGGACGGCGTCGCCGTGGATTCAAAGTTTTCGCGGACCAACGGATGCGAGATCAGCGCGTGGGACGCTGCCAAGGACGTATTGGGCGCATCCGGTGGAGCCTCTTAAGCTCCTGGCGGCGGACACTGCGCAGGCAAGGGAAGAGGCCCACCTGCAGCGCGTCAGCCGCTATGCCGATCCATACCTGGCCCGGCGCTCCGCGGGACAGAAACACCCGGTGGAAGACTTCCTCTTCACCTACTACACCCAGAAGCCCGGCCAGCTGAAGCGCTGGCACCCCGGTGCCGGCGCAGTCCTCACCGGCGCCCAGGCAGCCGGACGGCTCGGCTGGAAGCATTACCGGACGCTCGACGACGGCGAGCTTGCCGCCCTGGGACTGGCTGCGGGAAGCACCGCGGTCACCTTCGACCGGCACGCCTTTTTGGCCGACCGCAGCGATGCAGTGGCCTTCGCCGGCATCATCCTCCGCGGCACCGCCGCCAGGCCGGCGCAGTTTGGCTGCTTCGGACTGCACGAGTGGGCCATGGTCTACCGGCAGGACAAGTTCGACCTCCGGCATGAGTACCTGCAACTGCGGCTGGGTGCGGCCGGTACGGACAAGGTGGTGGAGGACAACAGGATCCGCTGCACCCACTTCGACGCGTTCCGGTTCTACACCCCGGACGCCATCCCGCTCAACGAGCATTCGCCCAGCCGGGAATCGCAGCGGCACATGGAGCAGCCGGGATGCCTCCATGCCAACATGGACCTCTACAAATGGGCCTATAAACTGCTGCCGGCGCTGCCCAGCGAGCTGGTGATGGACTGCTTCGAACTGTCATGGCGGATCAGGGCCATGGATATGCAGGCATCCCCCTACGACCTGGCCGACTGGGGGTACCCCGCCATCCCCATTGAGACGCCCCATGGCAAGGCCGCCTATGTTGAGCACCAGCGCTCTTTCACAGCGGAAGCGGGTGCACTGCGCGAACGGCTGGCAGCGGAACTCGGGGTCATCGCGGAAGGAGCGCCACGGTGATAGACCTGACCATCAGCATCCGGGACCACCCCGACGCTCCCGAACACGTGTTCCGGCTGGTATCAAAGGACGGGCACCCGGCTGCCGGGACCACCCTGCCAGAGCCCGTGGCCGCCCTTGCCGCCGTGGAGCGGTTCGGCGAAGACATCTTTTTCCCCAAGCCGGGGCCGCCCAAACTGTGCACGCAGCAGTACGGGGGCCCGCAGGTTGCCGTTGTCACGGGTATGTACCGTGGGCGCGCCGTCCACGCGGCCTTCTCCCGTACCGACGGCTGCGAAATCGCCCGCTGGAAAGCCATGGGCCCCCTGCTCGGCGGGACGGCCACGTAGCTTCCTGCGGCAGCAACGAGCCAGGAACGACAGCGGCCGGAACGAAAAAGGTCCCGGGCGGCCTGACGACCACCCGGGACCTCCCCCCATGTCTTCCCGGTCAGGCGGCGGGTACCGCCTGCGCCAGGCCAAGCTGGGGAGCGCCGGCCGGGGCGGGCGCGGAGCCCGGTCCCACCTCCACGTTCACCCACGTTTTGATGCCGTTGCTGCCAAGGCTCAGCCGTGAGAGGTAGGAACCGTCAGCAAGGCCGGTCCAGTTCAGCGTCGCCGAGGTGGCGGTTCCGTTCGGCGCCACGATGGGGTTCGGGTTCACCGTGAGATTGCCCGCGTCCCCGGCGAAGGTCACGGCCTGGACGGAGGCCGTGGCGGGGCCGTTGTCAGGTGTGGCGTACAGGTTGGCCACCACATAGTAGGTTCCGGGACGGGGTGATTCCAGGTCCAGGAACTCACTGGCGGATGCTGTTGCCACCTGGGTGGGCGTGAGGCCACCCGCTCCGTTCGGGGCGTAGACCACCATGTCCCAGTCGACGTCGTTCGACTGCGCCTGGACGCCGAGCCGGGCAAACGACGTGCCGGCCGGCACGTCTACCTGGACCAGGGCATTGTGCGCATCGTTCGTCGGGGCATACGCGCCCGGCGTCTTGGTGATGGCGGTCTGGCTCAGCGGCGCCAGTCCTTCGACGGCGACGGCGATGGGATTGTCCGAACCGGAGACAAGCTCCATGGTGCCGCTGCCGGTGCCCGTGGCCGAGCTGAAGGTGAAGGACGGGGCGATCTGGGCGTCAACGGGGCGGATGGCGATTGGTGACGCCACCGTCCGGGGCCCCTTCCAGGTGAGGCTTCCCGTGCTGAATTTGCCCATTGGTGCGCTGACGTTCCGGATGGTCAGGGTTACGTCACGGGTCTGGCCTGCCTTGGCGAAGTTCAGGGCCTTGGGTTCGACGTTGACGTTGAAGCCCGGCATGTTCACCTCGGGACGGTACATGCCCGGCACCAAGGCGGTCACCTTGCGCTTCACCTGGACCTCTCCAACCAGGCTGCCCAGGGCGATCGAGGGCAGGTTGAGGTCGCGGGCGGCGATGGTGCCTGCCTGTGGCGCTCCGGTCTGCACCCCTTGTCCGTTCAGGAAACCAAGCCAGTCCTGGATGCCGGAGTCGTAGACCAGCCCGGGATCAAGCACCCGGGTGGAGTCGATGTGGCCGGCGCCGCCCTGGAAGGGATCCGCATTGGGGGTGCCGTCGGCGTTGACCAGCGGATAGGCCGTGGTCATCATGGCGGACTTCACCCTGGCGGGAGTCCATCTGGGCTGCTTGCCCAGCACCAGGGCGCCGAAACCGGCGATGTGCGGGGCCGCCATGGAGGTACCGGACATGAATCCGAACTGGGCGCCGTGGTTGCCGATGGTGGAGACGCCGGCCAGGACGTTCACACCGGGGGCAGAGATGTCCGGCTTGAGCAGGTCACCGCCGGATGCCAGGGTGGGTCCGCGGGATGAGAAGCCGGCGATCTGGGGTGCGGCTGCCGGGGGCAGGCCGGTCAGGTCGCCCTTGACCAGGCTGACGGTCAGCGCCGGGTTGGCTTCCAGCTTGGATTTCAGTTCCAGGCTCTTGGGGGCATTGACGTGGACGGTGGGAATGACGTGGTTGTCGGCGTCCTCGGAGCTGCTGGTGAGGTTGACCAGGATCATGCCCACGCCGCCCTTGGCCAGGACTTCCTGGCTCTTGGCGGTCCGGTCCACCACGCCGCGGTCGCAGACGACTACCTTGCCCTCCACTTTGCCGGCGTCAAGGGTTCCCGGACCGCAGAGGTTGGGGTTGGCCGCGCCGGGGGCCGCGGCAGCAGCAGCCACGACAACGGGCTTGTCCGCCACTTCCGACTTCATGATCGACGCGCCGCGGTACAGCGACCCGTCGGACACCTTGACCGTTCCCAGCAGGTCACTGGGGAAGGTGGACGCAGCAACCGTGGTCAGCCACGGGGACGCGTGGTTCACCGTGGAGGCGGTCGGGCCGGAGTTTCCGGCGGAGGCCGAGACGAAGATCCCGGCGGCGGCAGCGTTCAGGAATGCCAGCGCCACGGGGTCGGTGGTGCTGTTGTTGTTGCCCGAAATGGAATAGTTCAGGACGTCGACGCCGTCCTTGATGGCCGCATCCACGGCCTCAACCGACGCCGAGGAGTAGCAGCCGCCCGTGTCCGGGTTGGTGTCCTCCCAGCAGACCTTGTAGACCGAAACCTTGGCGGCGGGGGCGATGCCGGAGCTCTTTCCGAAGCTGGCTCCGTCGATCACCTGTTCGATGTTGGCGTTGCCGGCGGCCGTGGTGGCGGTGTGCGTGCCGTGGCTGCCCACGTCCACCGGGGAGATCTGCTCTTCCGGGGCGCGCTGTGCCGGTGGCACGTACTGAAGGAAGGAATCCGCGAAATAGCGGGCGCCGATGACCTTGGAATTGCAGAGCGATCCGTCAAAGGATGCCCCGGTCCCCTGGCCTTTTTGGCATTCGCCCTCGAAGGTTGTGCCGTCCGCTTTGAGCATGGCAATCCTGCCGTCACCGGTGCGGTAGGGAACGCCGACCTGCGGGTCGCCCTGCAGCGGCTTCAGCGGTTCGCCCTGGAGGAAGGGGTTGTCCGGCGCGTAGCCGGAGTCGATAACACCCACCACGACGCCCTTGCCGGCGTTGGCTTCGCCGTCGAACTGCTGGGCCCAGGCGCCGTCGGGGCCGGTGAGCTTGAGGAAGTCGGTGGTGGTGTAGTCGGGCTTGTTCTCGACGTCCGGTGCCACGGCCAGGACCCGGCTGTCCTTTGACAGTGCTGCGGCCTGCACTGCCGTCAGTTCCGCCGTGAACCCGTTAAGGGCTGCGGTGTACTGTTTGGCGGGGGTGGCGCCCTGGGCCGCTGCAACGTCCCGCTGCTGGGTGCGCAGGTGCGCGTCGTACGCCTTGTAGTTGGGACTGCCGGCGTCGAGCTTCCTGCCCAGCTGGGGCTTGGTCGCACCAAGTCCTGCAGCTCCCCCTTCGTAGGCCGCGGCGGCCGGACCGGCGAGTACCACAATGTACCGGCCGTCCTTGAACTGACTGTCCTTTGCGCTGGAGGAAACATTTCCCGGGCCTTGGACGCCAGGCGCCGCCGAGGCGGGAGCCACGGCCAGCGAGCTCAGGATCAGGGGCAGCCCGACGGCCAGCGCGGCCGCCTTCCGGAGTCCCCCAGCCCGCGAAGGGCTCTTTCCAGTTGATTTCACGTGCAACCCTTTCACGATGTGCGGCCCATACTTGGTGGGCGCCCCAATGACTGGCACTGCAGAGGGAATTACAGGTTTTGTAATTTGCCGCGACCAGACTGTTCACAGAGTACAGACTGATAGCGCGATATGACATAGAGCACATTTAAGAAAATTCCGCTTGTCATACGGGGAACACCGAAGGAGTGCGGAACTAAAAAAGGGCGCCCCGAAGGACGCCCTGCAAGGAGCGGAGGAAGCCTGCCCGTGCTACTGCCGGGGAGTGCGCACCACATCACTGATCCATTGCCTGGTCTTTTCATCCACAGGCCCGGCCACCCGGGTCTCGCGGGCCAGCCGGTCCGCTTTCACCTTCTGGAACACCATCCGGCCCAGACCGGCGAACACGGCAGCGGCAACCACCGGCAACAGCACGGACTTCGAATTCTCAGCCATCCAGCAATCCTAGTGAAGGCCTCCCGGCAACTCCAGAACCAGCCAAAGAACGGCCGTGCGGCCCCGGCGTTTCGCGCGGCTCCGCTGCAGGGAACCGCGCGATTCAAAGGGATGCGCCCGGGCCGGTAGAATGGGAGAGCAAGCTCGCGGAGCGCCCGACCTCATGGTGAACCAACGCAGGTGACCCCCTTTGTCCCCGGCACCCCCGGTACGGCGTGAGACGGCACCACTCCGCTGCGCCCTTACCCAAGCTCACGCACAGGAGTTGCCGGATGCCCCGGATCGTTGTTGACGTCATGCCCAAGCCCGAGATTCTGGACCCCCAGGGGAAGGCAATCGTTGGCGCTCTCCCCCGGCTGGGCTTCACCAGCTTCAGCTCTGTCCGCCAGGGCAAGCGTTTCGAACTGACGGTCGACGGCGAGGTGACGGAGGAAATCCTGGCCCAGGCCCGCGACGCGGCAGAAACCCTCCTCTCCAACCCGGTGATCGAAGACGTCGTCAACGTCGAGGTCGTCGAGGCCTGAGATGAGTGAACTTCCCCTGATCGGCGAAGCTGTCGCTGTCGCGGCGGAACCGCGCCTCGCCGGCGCCCGCATCGGCGTCGTCACCTTCCCTGGAACCCTTGACGACCGGGACGCTGCCCGAGCCGTGCGCCTCGCCGGTGCCACCGCCGTCGAACTCTGGCACGGCGACACCGAACTCGGTGACGTGGACGCCGTCGTGATTCCCGGCGGCTTCTCCTACGGCGACTACCTCCGTGCCGGCGCCATTGCCCGCTTCGCGCCGCTGATGTCCAGGATCATCGACGCCGCCAACTCCGACGCCAAGCTGCCCGTCCTGGGCATTTGCAACGGCTTCCAGATCCTCACCGAGTCGCACCTGCTGCCCGGCTCGATGATCAAGAACGACCACCTGAAGTTCCTCTGCCGCGACCAGGTGCTGCGCGTGGAGAACACCAACACCGCGTGGACGCTGGACTACCAGGCCGGCCAGGAAATCACCATCCCGCTGAAGAACCAGGACGGCCAGTACATCGCCGACGAAAAAACCCTGGACGCCCTTGAGGCCGAGGGCCGCGTCGTCTTCCGTTACGTGGGCTTCAACCCGAACGGTTCCCGCCGGGACATCGCCGGCATCTCCAATGCCGCCGGCAACGTGGTGGGCCTCATGCCGCACCCGGAGCACGCCGTGGAACCGGGCTTCGGCCCCGAATCGCTGGACGGCATCGGCGGGTCCGATACCCACGGCCTCGGCTTCTTCACCTCCGTACTGAACAAGATTGTGGGAGGCGACAAGTGACCACCGAAACCACCAAGAAGTTCAACATCGACACCGTCGAGAACGCTGCCAAGACTCCGGACACCGAGCTGCCCTGGGCCGAGCTCGGCCTGAAGCAGAACGAGTTCGACGAGATCGTCAAGGTCCTGGGCCGCCGCCCCACCGGCGCCGAACTGGCCATGTACTCCGTCATGTGGAGCGAGCACTGCTCCTACAAGTCCTCAAAGAACCACCTGCGCCAGTTCGGCCAGAAGGTCACCGAGGAAATGAAGAAGGACATGCTGGTGGGCATCGGCGAAAACGCCGGCGTGACCAACCTGGGGGACGGCTGGGCCGTGACCTTCAAGATCGAATCGCACAACTCGCCGTCGTTCGTTGAGCCCTACCAGGGCGCCGCGACCGGCATCGGCGGCATTGTCCGCGACATAATCTCCATGGGCGCCCGCCCGGTCGCCGTCATGGACCCGCTGCGCTTCGGCGCCATCGACCACCCGGACACTGCCCGCGTCATGCACGGCGCGGTGGCGGGCATCGGCGGCTATGGCAACTCCCTGGGCCTGCCCAACATCGGTGGAGAGATGGTCTTCGACTCCGTCTACCAGGGCAACCCGTTGGTCAACGCCCTGGCTGTCGGCGTCATGCGCCACGAGGATATCCGCCTGGCCAACGCCTCCGGCAAGGGCAACAAGGTGGTCCTGTTCGGTGCCCGCACCGGCGGCGACGGCATCGGCGGCGCCTCCGTGCTGGCCTCCGAATCCTTTGACGACACCAAGCCCTCCAAGCGCCCCGCCGTCCAGGTGGGCGATCCCTTCGCGGAAAAGGTCCTCATCGAGTGCTGCCTGGAGCTCTTCAAGGGCTCCCTGGTGGAAGGCATCCAGGACCTCGGCGCCGCGGGCATCTCCTGCGCCACGTCGGAGCTCGCCTCCAATGGCGACGGCGGCATGCAGGTTGAGCTGACCTCCGTCCTGCTGCGCGATCCCACGCTGACCCCGGGCGAGATCCTGATGTCCGAGTCGCAGGAACGCATGATGGCCGTGGTGACCCCGGAGAACGTGGAAGCGTTCGAAGCCGTCATGGACAAGTGGGCCGTGGAGTACTCCTGGCTGGGCGAGGTGACCGATACCGGCCGCCTGATCATCACGTGGGAAGGCGACGTGATTGTCGACGTCGATCCCCGCACCGTGGCGCACGACGGCCCGGTCTACGACCGCCCGTTCGCCCGCCCCGAGTGGCAGGATGCCGTCCAGGCCGACACCTTCACCGGCTCGGTGCAGGATGCCGGCCGCCCGGCCGCTCCGGCCGAGCTGGCTGCGGCCGTGACTGAACTCGTGGCCTCGCCGAACATGTGCTCCAAGTCCTGGATCACCAACCAGTACGACCGGTACGTGGGCGGCAACACCTCCATGGCATTCCCCGACGACGCCGGCGTGGTCCGCGTTGACGAGGAAACGGGCCTGGGCGTGGCCCTGGCCACTGATGCCAACGGCCGCTACACCTACCTCGATCCGTACCACGGTGCCCAGCTGGCACTGGCCGAGGCCTACCGCAACGTCGCCACCGCGGGCGCCATCCCCATGGCCGTCAGCGACTGCCTGAACTTCGGTTCCCCCGAAGATCCGGACGTCATGTGGCAGCTGGCAGAAGCCATCCGCGGCCTGTCCGACGCCTGCATGGTGCTGGGCATCCCGGTTACAGGCGGCAACGTCTCGCTGTACAACCAGACGGGCACCACGCCCATCCACCCCTCCCCCGTGGTGGCGGTCCTGGGCAAGCTCGACGACGTTGCGCGCCGCACGCCGTCCGGCTGGCGTGAAGATGGCCAGGCCATCTACATGCTGGGCACAACAGGCGCCGAGCTGGACGGCTCCGAGTGGGCCAACATGCGTGGCCACTTGGGCGGGCAGCCGCCGAAGGTTGACCTTGAGGCAGAACGCGCCCTGGGCGAGATCCTGATCAACGCTTCGCGCGACGGCATGATCGACTCCGCGCACGACCTCTCCGAGGGCGGCCTCGCAGCTGCGCTGGTTGAGTCCTCGCTGCGCTACGGCGTGGGCGCCCGGATCGCCTTGCAGGACATCATGGACCGGGACGGCGTGGACCTGTTCACGGCGCTCTTCTCTGAGTCCCAGGGTCGCGCCATTGTGGGCGTCCCGCGGTCCGAGGAAGTCCGCTTCACGGATATGTGCACCGCCCGCGGCTTCGCGCACACCCGCATCGGCGTGGTCGACGCGGCCAGCGGCAAGCTGGAGATCAACGGCGTGGAGGGCCTGTCCCTGGACGCCCTCCGTGAAGCCCACGAAGGGACGCTGCCGAAGTACTTCGGCTAGCCCCCCACCCATCGACTGCTCCGTACTTGTCGTTTTGACCCGTCAGAACGACAAGTACGGAGCACTCGTTTTTATAAACCCCTTCGCCAGCCGGCCTGTGCCAGGGCAACAAGAACTTTGGCTGCGGCCGGTTTCGCATCGTTGACCATGTGGCGTTTGGAAATCCTGACCTCCGTCCACCCCAGGGCGGCGTACCGTTCAGAGCGCGTTATGTCCCTGGCGATCTGGCTTTCATCTCCGTGGTGCTCGCCCTCGTACTCGATTCCGATCCTGTATTTGCGGTAAGACAGGTCCGGTTCATGGTGCCTGACGCCGTCCTCAGTGATGATCGGAACGTTCAGCTCGGGCTCGGGCAGGCCTGCGCGGACGATAGCGAGCCGGAGCATCGTTTCCTGGGCCGAATCCGATCCGACCCGGATGAGTTCCAGGGCCTCCTTGGCCTTCCGGAGGCCCCGCTTTCCCCGGTGCCTGTCGATGGTCCGCTGCAGGTCCCATATGCTGCACAGCGGCAAGTCGCGGCCCTCGAAGTCGGGGCGCGGAGCACGGACACAGGCGTCCCCCATGGCCACGATTTCATCCACGGACAACAACTCGGCCATGTCGAGCCAGGTCCGGGCAGGCGTTGTCACCGGAATTCCGTTAAGTGTGGCGACCTCATCCTCAAACAGCTTCATGCGGTGCACGATGACATGGGGCCTGTCCAGGTGGGCTGCACCCTCGGGGCGGATGAGGTGGTAATCGTCATAGGCCTCGTCCTGGCGCCGCTGCGGCAGCGAATGCAGCTCCGCAGCCGTCACGTGCGAGGCTGCACACAGCTCGTTGACCTCGATAAAGGGCCGAACCCGAACGCTTAAGGGGAGCTCCGTCGTCGTGCCTTCCACCCTGATGCCCCGGCCACGGTATGTCAGCGACCCGTGCCGCCAGCGGCGCGGGGAGACTCCGGCAACCGAAGCGTCAACAAGAGTGAAGGGGCGTCCCCGGAGTTCCTCCGGCAGCGGGTGTGGGGTCTTCATCGATCCATGAGAGCAGAATCCCGACAACACCCGCAGAAGTTATCCACACCCTCCATCCATTGCTGAGCAGATGTCGTTTTGGCGCGTGAAAACGACAAGTTCTCAGCAATCGATGGGTGGGCCCACGCCGCCAGGGTTCCCTGGCCGAGCTTGCGAGGCGAGGGTGGCGGTGGGGCTAGTCTTCGCTGTGGAGCTCGCGCTGGCGGGCGCTGAGCAGCTCGATCTCGGGCCGGCCGGCCACAAAGCGTTCGACGGCGGCCAGCACCTCCATAAGGTGTGGCCGGTCCGCTGCCACCAGGCCGACGCCGAGCTGCGTGCGCCGGTACTGGCTGTGGTCCCCTACCTCGGCGACCGACACCTCAAAGCGGCGTTTGAGCTCGGCCAGGAGCGGCCTGACGACGGACCGTTTCTCCTTCAGGCTGTGAACGTCGCCAAGGAGGATGTCGAACTCGATCCAGCCAATCCACATGGCTCCGGACCTTCCCTACTCGATGGTGAGCTCGCCCATCCGGTCCCAGCCGTCGCCGTCGAGCTGCCGGCTGACGATCCTGGGGGTTTCGGCGAGGGCCTGCGGCATGTCCGTCATGGCCTTCTTGAAGTGGCCGCTGTTCACGTGGTCGCCGGCGGCATCGTCCTTGAAGGCTTCCACGAGGACGTATTCGTTGGGATCGTCCAGGCTGCGGGACCAGTCGAACCAGAGGTTGCCGGGTTCCTTCCGGGTGGCTTCGGTGAAGTCCGCCACGAGGGCCGGCCAGCGCTCGGACCACTCGGGCTTGACCTTGAACTTGACGACGATAAAGATCACTGGGATTTTCCTTCCGCGGCGAGACTGCGTGCCCCTTCAATGTACCGGGAAGTAACGTAGCGCTGCGCCGCACGGGTCACCACGCCGCCGGCCGCGTAGAACCAGTTGGCAGGCCTGCTGAACGCCCGGATCCGCAGCCATACTTCACCCTGGCTGTTGATCTCCACTTCAAAGGATTCCTCCCCTCGGGCAGGGTGTCCGGGCAGCGTCCCGTAGCCAAAACCCGCCGATTGCGGCACGCCGTCCGGCGTCGGCTCATGGACCCACACCACCTGGCAGGGGGCCGGCAGGCGGAAGGGCCCGACGCCGAATCCGCTCACCACGCGTGCGCCGGGGACCGCCTTTGGCGAATCCGCGCGGACGCGCAGACCTGCCCGCCGCTGCAGCTCCCAGGCCAGGATGCCGTCCGCCACGCGACGGTAAACGTCCAGTCCGGTCCCCAGGCGTGCCTCCTCAAGGACACGGCCGTATCCTTCGGGAGCGCTGCCCTGTTCCGTGCCTCCCACTCCCGGGTAGTTCAGCCTGGCCGCGGCCCTGTCAGTCAATGCTGCCTTCCTTCCCGAGGCGCGCCCACCCCAGTTGTTCCTGCTGCTTCCGGCTCAATCCTGACACCACCAGGTCGTAGGAGTCCTCCACCATGTCCCTGACCATCCCGTCCGGCAACGAACCGTCAAGGCGGACACCGTTCCAATGGGTCTTGTTCATGTGCCATGCGCCGGTAATCGCCGGGTGCACCGCCCGCAGCTGCACGGCAAGGGCCGGTTCGCACTTCAGGTTCACGTAAAAGTCGTCCTCATCCATGGATGACAGGGCAAACAGCTTGGCCTCGTGGCGGGTGCCGCCGGCAATGTGGGCCCGGACCTTGAAGACCGATGTTTCCGGTCCGAACGGAAAATCTTCGTAGGCTCCCGGAAACGAAAGGCAGATCGTCCGCAGCGCGTTTGGGTCCATGAAGGAAGCCTATAAAGCAGGCCTGCACAGTGCTAGTCTGCGAGGATGTCACGCGACCAGGGAGCCATACCTGTTCTGGATCTGAGTACCGCACGGCAGCCCTACGGGCCCTTCAGCCCGGAGTTCATCGAGCAGCTGCGGCATGCCACCCACGATGTGGGCTTCTTCCAAATCACCGGCTACGGGGGCCGCCCTGGCCAGGCAGAAGAGCTGCTGGACCTCCTCGGGCGCTTCTTCAACCTGCCGCTTGAGGAGCGTATGAAGCTGGACAACCGGCTGTCCCCGCACTTCCGCGGCTACACCCGGATGGGCACCGAAGTGACCCAGGGCCGGGCGGACGCGAGGGAGCAGATCGACTACTCCCCGGAACGTGAGCCGGTGAAGGACTACCCGGAGGACCAGCCCTATTGGCTGCTGCAGGGGCCCAACCTCTGGCCGGACGAGGCGTTCCCCGGGCTCAGGCCTGCCGCCATGGAGTGGGCCGAGCTCATGTCGGAGGTAGGGATGGAGCTGCTGCGGGCCATCGCGGTGTCGCTGCAGCTGCCGGAGGAGTACTTCGATGAACCGTTCCGGGACACCCCGGCGTGGATGGGCAAGCTGGTGCACTACGTGGGCGGCGTGGTGGAAGCCGCCGGTGACCAGGGTGTCGGTTCGCACGCCGACTACGGGTTCGTGACTCTCCTGCTCCAGGACGGCGTGGGTGGCCTGGAAGTACTGCCGCCCGGCACCAGCCAGTGGTTGCCCGTGGAGCCCCTTCCGGGAGCCCTGGTGGTGAACCTCGGCGAGATGCTGGAGGTAGCCACGGAGGGATACCTCGCAGCCACTATCCACCGCGTCCAGGCCCCGCCGCCGGGTGTGGACCGCTACTCGGTACCGTTCTTCTGGTCGCCCCGGCTCGATGCGGTCATCGAACCGGTTCCGCTGGCTCCCGGGCTGAAGGCGGCGGCCCGGGGCATCACGGACGATCCCGCCAACCCGCTGCTGGCTTCCTTCGGAATGAACATGCTCAAGGGCCGCATGCGCGCACACCCTGACGTCACAGAGCGGCACTATCCTCACTTAACGCAGGGCCGGAGCTGATTAACTGCCGGAGCCGCTGAAGCTCTACAGATTGTACTTCCAGGCGAGCTGCGCCGGGCAGGCGTTCATCACCACGTCGAGGCCGGCCGCCTTGGCGCGCTCCGCCGCCGCCTCATCGATGACGCCCAGCTGCAGCCAGACGGCTTTGGCCCCCACGGCAATGGCCTGGTCGACCACGCTGCCCACCTTCTGCGAATTCACAAAGAAATCCACGACGTCGATGGGCTGCTTTTCGGCCGGGATGCCGGCCAGGGTGCGGTACCCGGTTTCGCCGTGGACAGCATCGCCGGGCAGGTTGACGGGAATGATGTCCATGCCAAGCTTGTCGCGGATAAAGAGCGAAACATCGTAGGCTGCGCGCCACTCATTGGTGGTGAGGCCGACGATGGCCCAGCGGCCCTTGGTTCGCATGAGGCGTTCAATGACTGCAGAATCGTTCGTGTGGCCCATGGGATCAGCCTACGCTCCCCGCTGGAAGTCCTGAAGGACCGAATAAAAGAACGAATACAGCAACGTTGGGCGCCTGTGAACGAATATTAAGCGGCGGCTGCGAGAGTTTGCTCTCGCGGATTCACTGGAGTGTAGTGGTCTTTGACCATCCCGAGCGGCCGAGAGACCTGGATCGATGACGCCGCAGCAACCCTGGTCGCCGGACGTTCCCCCACGCTCCGGCGATAACAAGGATGGCAGCCGCGGATCTCCGGAACTGGCTTTTCCGGAAGGCTGCCTCCGTCGGGTGCTACCGCCAGGACCGATGGAGTGAAACGATGGGCTTGAGCGCCGCTGAAACGATGGACCTGAACGCGGGGGTCCACCCTGACAATGTTGCCTTTTGGGAGCAGCAGGCGCTGCGTCTGGACTGGGACACACCGTGGCACACGGCGCACCGCTGGCTTCCGGCAGACCCGGAGGCTGCCCGCGGCCCGGAGATCACCTGGTTCGAGGGCGGCACGCTCAACGTGGCCGCCAACTGCGTGGACCGCCACGTCGCGGCCGGCCGCGGCGCCAAGGTGGCCCTCCACTTCGAAGGCGAGCCGGGCGACCGCAGGTCCATCACGTACGCCGAGCTCCAGCGCGAGGTGGCAAAAGCCGCCAATGCGCTCCTGGCCCTGGGCATCACCAAGGGTGACCGCGTGGTCATCTACCTCCCGGTCATCCCCGAGACAGTCATCATCACGCTCGCCGTGGCCCGGATCGGCGCCATCCACTCCCTGGTGTTCGGCGGTTTCTCGGCCGAAGCGCTGAAGTTCCGGGTGGAGGACACCGGCGCCAAGCTCCTGGTCACCACCGACGGCCAGTTCCGCCGCGGCGTGGCCGTTCCCGTGAAGGACAACGCGGACGCCGCCGTCGCCGGGGACAACGCCATCGAGCACATCCTGGTGGTCAACCGCACCACCCCTGCCAACGGCCTGGCCGCCGTCCCCATGACCGCAGGCCGCGACGTGTGGTGGCATGACGTCGTCGGAAACGCCCCGGACGTCCACGAGCCGGAGGCGTTTGACGCCGAGACGCCGCTGTTCATCATGTACACGTCCGGCACCACCGGAAAGCCCAAGGGGCTGGTGCACACCTCCGGCGGCTACCTGACGCAGGCTTCGTGGAGCTTCGAGCACCTGTTCAGCAACCCGGATCCGGCCCTCCGCGACCGCGACGTGCACTGGTGCACGGCCGACCTCGCCTGGGTCACGGCCCACACCTACGAAATCTACGGCCCGCTGTCCAACGGCGTGACGCAGGTGATCTTCGAAGGCACTCCCAACACCCCGCACCCGGGCCGGCATTTTGAGGTCATCGAACGCTACGGCGTAACCCAGTACTACACGGCACCCACCCTGGTCCGGTCCCTCATGGGCTGGTTCCCGGACGGCGTCCCGGACACCTACGACCTGTCCTCCATCCGCCTGCTGGGGACCGTGGGGGAAGCGGTCAACCCCGAGGCCTGGCGCTGGCTGCGGAACAACGTGGGCGCCGGCACTGCACCGGTGGTGGACACGTGGTGGCAGTCCGAAACCGGGGCCACCATCCTCTCCCCCGCGCCGACGGACAGCAGCTTCAAGCCCGGCTGCGCCGCCCGTCCCCTGCCGGGAGTCAGCACCAGGATCGTGGACGACGGCGGCAACACCGTTGCGCCGGGCGTACAGGGAAACATCGTGGTTGACTCCCCCGGACCCGCCATCGCCCGCACCGTCTGGGGCAACCCGCGCCGCTACTTCGACTCCTACTGGAGCAAGTACGCGGACCAGGGCTGGTTCCTCGCCGGCGACGGCGCCAAGTACGACGCCGACGGCGACATCTGGATCCTGGGCCGCGTGGATGACACCCTGAACGTCTCCGGCCACCTGCTCTCCACCATCGAGATCGAGTCCGCCCTGGTGTCGCACCCGGACGTGGTGGAGGCCGGCGTCTGCCCGGTGGCGGATCCGAAGACCGGCCACGCGGTGGTGGCCTTCGTCGTGCTGAAGGCCGGGGCCCCGGCTGACTGTATCGACGAGCTCCGCAACCACGTGGCCAAGGAGATCGGCCCCATCGCCAAGCCACGCGACGTCGTCGTGGTTCCCGATGTCCCCAAGACCCGCAGCGGCAAGATCATGCGCCGGCTGCTCACCCAGCTGTTCGAGGGAACTGCGCTGGGCGACACAACCTCCCTCCAGAACGAACCGGCCATCGCCGGTATCCAGGACGTCCTGCGCCAGCGGGCCCTACCGAAGGAAAATTCATGACCGAGATCAGCAACGTCGCACGACTCTCCGAACCGCTCAAGTTCGCCTACTGGGTGCCCAACGTCTCCGGCGGCCTGGTGGTATCCACCATCGAACAGCGCACCGGCTGGGACTTCGACTACAACAAAAAACTGGCGCGCATCGCCGAGGAGTCCGGCTTCGAATATGCCCTGACGCAGACGCGCTACGCCGCCTCCTACGGCGCGGACAAGCAGCACGAGGCGACGTCGTTCAGCCTGGCCCTGTTGGCCGCCACGGAGCGCCTGAAGGTCATCGCCGCGGTCCACCCGGGCATGTGGCACCCGGGCGTGCTGGCGAAGTACATCATCACCGCCGACCACATCTCCAACGGCCGTGCCGCCGTCAACATCGTCTCCGGCTGGCTGAAGAGCGAGTTCACCAACTTCGGCCTGGAGTGGCTGGAGCACGACGAGCGCTACGTCCGCACCGAGGAATTCATCAACGTCCTGCGCGGCCTGTGGACCGAAAAGGAGTACAGCCAGTCCGGCAAGTACTACAACATCACCGACTTCACCCTGAACCCCGCCCCGGTGGACGTCCCCGGCCGCGCCCACCCCGAGATCTTCTTCGGTGGAAACTCGACGGCGGCCCAGGCCACCGCGGGCCGCGTGGCGGACTGGTACTTCTCCAACGGCAAGGACCTTGAGGGTTTCAAGGACAACATCGCCGGCGTCGTCGCCTCTGCCGGCGAGGCCCGCCGCGGCACTGCCGGCCAGTTGGCCGCTCCCCGTTTCGGGCTGAACGGCTTCGTCATTGCGCGCGACTCGGAGAAGGAGGCCCGGGACACCCTGCGCGAGATCGTGGAAAAGGCGCACAAGCCCGCCGTCCAGGGGTTCCGGGACGCGGTGCAGGAGGCCGGTGCCGCCACCAAGGACGGCAAGGGCATGTGGGCGGATTCCACGTTCGAGGACCTGATCCAATACAACGACGGCTTCAAGACCCAGCTGATCGGCACCCCGGAGCAGATCGCCGAACGGATCGTCGAATACAAGAAGATCGGCGTGAACCTGTTCCTCACCTGCTACCTGCACTTCCAGGAGGAGGTGGCCGCATTCGGCCGGGACATCCTGCCGATCGTCCGGGAGCTTGAGGCGGACCTGGCCCGCAAGCACGGCACGGAACTCGACCTCTCAATCACTCCCGCCGCCCAGGCGGTGGCTGTCTGATGGCTGAGCGCACCTTCGGGTTCCGCACCCGCGCCCTGCACGCCGGCGGCACCCCCGACGCCGAACACGGCGCCCGCGCCGTTCCCATCTACCAGACCACGTCGTTCGTCTTCAAGGACACCAACGACGCCGCCAACCTGTTCGCCCTCCAGAAGTACGGCAACATCTACTCCCGCATCGGCAACCCCACCGTCGCGGCGTTCGAGGAGCGCATCGCGTCCCTCGAGGGCGGCATCGGAGCGGTCGCGACGGCGTCGGGCATGGCAGCGGAGTTCATCACCTTCGCCGCCCTGACACAGGCGGGCGACCACATCGTGGCAGCTTCCCAGCTGTATGGCGGAACTGTGACCCAGCTCGACGTGACCCTGCGCCGGTTCGGCGTGGACACCACGTTCGTCCCCGGCACCGACCCCGCTGACTACGCCGCGGCGGTGCGGGACAACACCAAAGCCATTTTCGTGGAGGTGGTGGCCAACCCGTCGTCGGAGGTCCAGGACCTGGAGGGGTTGGCAAAGGTGGCGCACGACGCCGGCATCCCCTTGGTGGTCGACGCCACCTTGAGCACGCCGTACCTGGTGCGGCCCATCGAACACGGTGCCGACATCGTGATCCACTCCGCCACCAAGTTCCTGGGCGGCCACGGCACCACCCTGGGTGGCGTAGTGGTGGAGAGTGGCCGGTTCAACTGGGGCAACGGCAAGTTCCCCACCATGACTGAGCCCGTGGCTTCCTACGGCAACGTCTCCTGGTGGGGCAACTTCGGTGAGTACGGGTTCCTCACCAAGCTGCGCAGCGAGCAGCTGCGGGACATCGGTCCGGCCCTTTCGCCGCAGTCGGCGTTCCAGCTGCTCCAGGGCGTTGAGACCCTGGCACAGCGGCTCGACGAGCACCTGAAGAACGCGCAGGCCGTGGCCGAATGGCTGGAAAACGATGAGCGGGTAGCCTACGTCAACTACTCGGGCCTGCCTTCGCACCCGCACTTCGAACGGGCCCGGAAGTACCTGCCGCTTGGCCCGGGCTCGGTGTTCTCCTTCGGGGTCAAAGGTGGGCGCGCCGCAGGGCAGAAGTTCATCGAGTCCCTGCAGCTGGCCTCCCACCTGGCCAACGTGGGTGACTCCCGGACCCTGGTGATCCACCCCGGCTCCACCACCCACCAGCAGCTCAGCGCAGCCCAGCTGGAATCCGCGGGCGTGCCGGAGGACCTGGTCCGCATCTCGGTGGGCCTCGAGGATATCGAGGACATCCTGTGGGATCTGGACCAGGCACTCACCGAAGCCTCCAACGCCGCGGCCCGGGACGCCGCCGTCGCCCAAGAACCCGCAGGCGCCTGCACGATCGGAGCAAACGCATGAGCACCGCCGAACGCACCTGGTCCGGCCCGTCGGCACCTGAGCGGCTGGCCCTGCTCCGGCAGGCGAAATCCATTGCCATTGTTGGAGCCTCTGACAAGCCGTCGCGGGCCAGCTACTTCGTGGCCACGTACCTGCTGTCCTCCACCCGCTACAAGGTGTACTTCGTGAACCCGGTGGTCAAGGAGATCCTGGGCCAGCCCACGTATGCGTCCCTGGCGGACCTGCCGGAGAGCCCGGACATCGTTGACGTGTTCCGCAAGCATGACGACCTTCCGGGCGTCCTGGACGAGGCCGTGGCCGCCGGTGCCAAAACACTCTGGCTGCAACTGGGTTCCTGGCACGAAGGCGTCGCGGCAGGCGCGGAAGCCGCGGGGCTCAACGTGGTGATGGACCGCTGCGTGAAGATCGAGCACGCGCGCTTCCACGGCGGACTCCACCTGGCCGGCTTCGATACCGGCGTGATTTCCTCCAAGCGCCAGGTCATGGCCTGACCGGGCACTGCATGAGGCGACAGCGGGTCCGTCCGACGGGCCCGCTGTTGCTGTGTTTCGGCTATTTCGCCGGAGACGTGGGCTTGGGCCCGGCTCCCTGTCCTGCCGCCTGGGAGCTTGTTTGGCCCTGCCCCGGCATCGCGTTGGCCGCGGAGCCCGCCGCCTTTTGTGCCTCGGCGGCTGCATCCCCGGCTGACGGCCCGGTGTTGGCCGCCGGGAGTCCGGCCTTCGCCGGCCCGGGAGCCCCTTGCCCTGCCGGCATCCCGTCCGTCGCGGCGCCGGGATTCTCCTTGCCCCTGCCAAGTCCATTGCCCTGCAAAGAAGTCCCGGGAGCCGCGGGCGTGCACGCTTCGGCGCCGGCCTCGTGTTTGACCGGGCCGACGCACGGCGGGAACCCGGTGTGCGCCCGTCCTGTGTGGCGGGAGGAGCCGGCAGGATCCCGAAGGAGGCTGGAGGCAAGATTTGCGGCATCGGCGGACTCACCGGGTGCAGGTGAGCCGGCAGCGGCAAGGTCCCCGTCGGAAGCCACCTGGGGGCCCCGGTAGCTGTAACCGGCGGCGGACGGTTCCCCCGCTGTACCGTTCCAGGGCGCCCAATCCTCCAGCAGGTGCTCCACTGGACTGGTTCCGGAAGTGCTGGAGCTGGCGGCTACCCCGCCAGCGCCCAGCCCCATCCCGGCCACCAGCACCAGGCCCAGCGCGGTGGGGCGGTGCCGCCGGCGGCGGCGGCGCGCCAGTTCGTCCCCAGGCAGCGCATCGGGCTGTCCAGTGGCCTGTACACCGGGCTGTTCCGGCACCTCTTCAGCTGCCTGTTCAGCTGCTTCCCCGCCCGGTTCCCCTGCCGTGAGCAGTGCGGCAAGCTCACCGCTGGGTTCCGGCGCGGGCAGCGAAGCCAGGGTGCCCAGCGACAGCAGGGCGTTGCGAAGGTCCGCATCCAGCTGGCAGCCGGCGTCCAGCAGCATGTCATCAACAAGGGCGGCGCGGTTTTCCGGGGCGGGTGTCATGGCGCGAGGTACTCCTTCACTGCGGCGAGTTCCCGGAGTTTCAACAATGCGCGCCGCTGAAGCTGCTTCACCGAACCGGCGCTCTTTTCCATGGTCTCAGCCGTCTGTTCCACTGTGAGGCCTCCCACCAGGCGCAGCGACAGGACGTCCCGCTGGTCCTGCGGCAGACCGTCCAGCAGCGTCAGGACCTCCTGGGGCGAAATGCGCTGCAGGGCTTCCTTTTCCGCTGAGGTGTCCACGCGCTGGTCGAGCTCGGGCTCGAAGGGCAGCTTGACCGGGCTCCGGCTTTGCCGCCGGTGGTCATCCACCATGCGGGCGTGGGCAACGGAGAAGATAAAAGTCCGCAGGCCGGATTCGCCGCCGTGCACGGTGTGGAGGCGGGGCAGCACGGAAAGGAACACTTCCTGCATGGCGGCCTCCGGATCCTCGACTCCCCGGGCTGTGAGGTAGCCCAGCACCTGTGATGCGTAGGTCTTGTAGACAAGGCTGAAGGCGGCAGTCCCGGAAAGCGGCTGGTCCGGAGCCTCGTCTGTCTGTGCATCGGTCACTGACGTAGTGCTTTCCGTCAAAGAAGGGTGTTGGCAAGGCGGGCGCTCAGTACATCCGGAACGCTGCCCTTACTTTACCCTCAGGTAACCACCCCCGCCGGAACCGCCACGGCGCCGGCAACAGGGCCGGTGCCGGGCCAGGCGGGTGCAGCCACCCTTGCGGAAAGACAAAAGAGCCGGCCTGGAACGTGATGGGGGACAGGTTCCAGACCGGCACTTCATAGGGGTAATCGCCGGGGCACCCCAAAGGGTTACGCGCTTTCAAAAAAACTTCTGAGAATTTCCTTCCCCGCCTGTCAGCGGGCTGCTGCCCTGGTCCACCGGCGTGCCGTGGCATGCCGGCGCGGCGCATTGGCCAGCGCAAAAGCGTGCCGCGTGGCGGGCGCGCGTTCCTCTCCGCACACGGGCACGACGGCGGCGGGCAGCCCGGCCGGAACAGCGGCAGCAGCCGCAGCGGGTTCAGCCGCGGGACGGGCTACGGTTCCGGCGGGACACAGGTCGGTGACCAGGCCCGTGCCGGCACATTCACGCACCGCGGCGATCCCTGCCGCCACAGCGGCCTTGTCCTCGAAGGGGCCGGAGACGGCGATAACGGCCCCGTCCGGAGCCAGGAGACGGAACCGGAAAAACGAATCAGCGTCGACGAATGCTTCAAATCTTCCGGCCATGACGATCCTTCCTTGGGCACCAGGTTGTACAGACGAGTCTGGCCGCGGCACCGGAAACCTCACAAGACCGTGCGCGTTAAGCCTGTGTAAATTCGCTGTCCGCCACCAAAAGAGAAGCGGCAGGCCACCTGCGAAAGGTGGCCTGCCGCCGTCGTCATGCCTGCTCCGGGAGGGCGCGTCAGTCGTTGATGAGGTCGTTCACCACGATGGTCTGGTCGCGGTCCGGGCCAACGCCGATGGCCGAGAACCGGGTTCCGGAGAGCTTCTCCAGGGCCAGCACATAGTTGCGGGCATTCTCTGGCAGGTCCGCCAGCGTCCGGGCTCCCGTGATGTCCTCGGTCCAGCCATCGAAGTACTCGAAGATCGGTTTGGCGTGGTGGAACTCGGTCTGCGTCATGGGCATCTCGTCATGCCGGACACCGTCGACCTCGTAGGCCACGCACACCGGGATCTGCTCGATGCCGGTCAGGACGTCCAGCTTGGTGACGAAGTAGTCCGTGAAACCGTTCACGCGGGAAGCGTGCCGCGCCAGGACGGCGTCGTACCAGCCGCAGCGGCGCGGGCGGCCGGTGTTGACGCCGAATTCGCCGCCGGTCTTCTGCAGGTACATGCCCATCTCATCGAAAAGTTCGGTGGGGAACGGGCCGGCACCAACGCGGGTGGTGTAGGCCTTGATGATGCCGATGGAACGCGAAATCCGGGTGGGGCCGATGCCGGAACCCACCGAGGCGCCGCCGGCGGTGGGGTTGGAGGAGGTCACGAACGGGTAGGTGCCGTGGTCCACGTCCAGGAACGTTGCCTGGCCGCCCTCCATCAGGACTACCTTGCCCTCGTCCAGCGCCGAGTTCAGGACCAGGGTGCTGTCGATGACCAGCGGGCGGAGCCGCTCGGCGAAGGACAGGAAGTACTCCACGATCTCGTCCACCACAACGCTGCGGCGGTTGTAGACCTTGACCAGGAGTTCGTTCTTCTGGCGCAGCGAGCCTTCCACCTTCTGGCGCAGGATCGATTCGTCGAAGACGTCCTGGACGCGGATGCCCAGCCGGGCCACCTTGTCCATGTAGGCGGGGCCGATGCCGCGGCCGGTGGTGCCGATGGCGCGGCTGCCGAGGAAGCGTTCGGTCACCTTGTCCAGCACCTGGTGGTACGGGGCCACCAGGTGGGCGTTGGCGGAGACCCGCAGTTTTGAGGTGTCGGCGCCGCGCGCCTGGAGTCCGTCGATTTCCTGGAAGAGGGCCTCCAGGTTCACCACGCAGCCGTTGCCGATGATGGGAACGGCGTTGGGGCTGAGAATGCCTGCCGGCAGCAGCTTGAGTTCGTACTTTTCACCGCCTACGACGACGGTGTGCCCGGCGTTGTTGCCGCCGTTGGGCTTGACGACGTAGTCAACACGGCCGCCCAGCAGGTCGGTGGCCTTGCCTTTTCCTTCGTCGCCCCACTGGGCTCCTACGATCACAATTGCTGGCATGGGATCCTCCCCCATTCGTTCGGACTGCCCGGGCCGGCCACCAGGTGGCGGGCCCATGCAGCGCCGTTCATGAGAATGCCCCGAACATACCGGCCTTCGCACAGCCGCAGCACGGCGCAGCGAAGCAAGAGTTCCGGGGCTCTTACCACCCAAGTTTAGCCGATGGGGCACTTTGTCCACTGTTGTGGCCCGCCGCGGTCCTTTCTGCCAAAAGGCCGCGGCGGCCGGTGCCGCCTATTCGTCCTCCGCCTCCCCGGCGGGCCGGGACGTCTGTTCGGCGAGCGTGTTCCAGAAGGAGGTGTCGGCGTCGGCAATGGACCCGTCCGCGATGGCCGCGGCCGTGGAGGTCAGCGTGGTGACGGTCTGCTTGATCAGGTAGCCGTTGCTGCGCTGTCCGAGTGCATAGCCGTCCAAATAGTGGTCCGACATGCCGCGCATCTCGAAGAGCAGGGTGGCGATGCCGTACTCCACGGAGATGCCGTTGCGGCTGATGGTTTCGGCACTGCCGCCCTGGTACTTGCCCAGGTGTCCCCAGCCGGTGGAGTCGACGTTGTTGAAGACCACCGCGCCGAGCTGCTTGGATTTTTCGACGACGGCGGGGTCGGCGTTGGGGGTGGTGGGGTACAGGATGGAGCCGGATACCAGCTTGCCGTCACGCTCCGCCCGGGTGCCCTGGTGGTGCAGGTCGATCATGTAGTCGATCCGGTATTTGCGCATGACGTTGTTGTGCAGCGCCTGGGTCTCCGGCTGGACCTTGGCCACGTGGTCGCGGTTCAGGTCCACACCCTCGGCGTTGTAGCGGGTGAGGTGCCGGTCCCCCTTTGCGAGGTAATTGTCCAGGGAGAAGTTCACGTCGCCCATGGCGCCGTCCGCATTGAGCATGGGCACCACCAGGATGTTCACGCCTTTGAGGATGTCCGCGGATTTGCCGGTCCCCAGGTGCTTGATGAACTCCATGGCGCCCTCGGTGGTGAGCTGCTCGTTGCCGTGCTGCTGGGTCAGGTACAGGATGGTGGGCTTGGCGGGGTCCGAAATGTACTTGACCAAGTGGATGTCGCGCCCCTTGACCGTCTGCCCGATGACCTCCAGCTCCATTGCCGGCTGGCGGGCATCCTGGTCCTTCAGGAACGAGACCATCTGTTCGTACGTGGCGAGCTTGGACGTGGTGATCTGGCCGTTGCCGTCGTAGGTGGGGCCTTCGCCCACAGCGTGTGCCAGCGGGGCAGGTCCTGCTACGACGGCCAGCGCCAGGGCTCCGGAGACGGCGAGGGTCCTGAAATTTGCCAGGGGTTTCTTCACAGTGCGTTACCTCTTTCGAGTGCATCGGGGTGCCGTTAGCCAGCTTCGTCGCGGCGGCGGCATGTGACCTCAGCCAACCAAGCTTAACGAAACCTGTCAATAACCTGAACAAAAGCTGTAAGTATGCTGCTGCCCGCTGGGAAACGGCAGGAAAGCCGCCGGGCAGCCCGTCGCGACATAAAGCGGAGCAGACTTGCCCCGGGGCAGGCATCTGGATTTATGTGAGAGTGAACCATCCGGAGCGGCCGAGAGACCTGGCTCGATGACGCCGCAGCAACCACGGTCCAGCAGGATTCCTGCCGGCCGAAGGTGCTACTGCCAGGACCGATGGAAAGGAAGATTCCAGCATGTCCCTGAACACCGACCACATCCGCGTCACCCACGCGGGATCCTTGCCCCGCACCCCGGAACTCATCGCGGCCAACGCCGCCAAGGAAACCGACGGCGTCACCCCTGAATTCCTGGAACTTCTGGAGGCCTCCGTGGTGGAGGTGGTCCAGCGGCAGAAGGACCTCGGCATCGATATCCCCAACGACGGCGAATACGGGCACACGATGTCCAGCTCCGTGGACTACGGTGCCTGGTGGAACTACTCCTTTGCACGGCTGGGCGGCCTGGAGCCAACCAACGTGGACCGCTGGGCCGATGCCCAGGTGCACCGCTCCTCGCCCGGCAACATTGTCCTGACCTCATTCCCTGACCGGCGCGACCGGCAGGCGTTCAACGAGGCCTACAACGACCCCTCCTCGGGCATCCTGTCCCACCGCAAGAGCGTGACCCAGCCCAAGATCGCCGGACCCCTGACCTACACGGGCCAGGACCTGGTGGCATCGGACATCAGGAACCTGAAGACCGGCCTCGCAGCGGCCGGGTTGTCGGACGGCTTCGTAGCGTCCCTCTCTCCCGGCTCCTGCGCCCGCGTGGCCAACGAGTACTACAAGTCTGATGAGGAACTTGTCTACGCCTGCGCCGATGCCATGCGGGAGGAATACAAGGCGATCATCGATGCCGGCCTCACCGTGCAGCTCGATGATCCGTCCCTGGCCGAGAGCTGGGACCAGATCAATCCCGAGCCCAGCCTGGAGGACTACCTGAAGTTCATCCAGCTGCGCGTCGAGGCCACCAACTGGGCCCTCCGCGACCTGCCCCAGGAACAGATCCGGCTGCACGTCTGCTGGGGTTCCTGGCACGGTCCGCACACCACCGACATCCCCTTCGCCGACATCATCGGATCGGTGCTGCAGGTGAACGCCGGCGCCTACTCCTTCGAGGCCGCCAACGTCCGCCACGAACACGAATGGCGGGTATGGGAGGACACCAAGCTCCCCGAGGGCAAGGTGATCATCCCGGGCATCGTCTCGCACGCCACCAACGTGGTGGAACACCCGGACTTGGTGGCAGACCGCATTGTCCGCTTTGCCGACGTCGTGGGCCGTGAGAATGTCATCGCCTCCACCGACTGCGGCCTGGGCGGCCGGGTCCACCCGCAGATCGCCTTCGCCAAGCTGGAGGCCCTCGGCGAGGGCGCCCGCCGGGCCACCAGCCGCCTCTGGTAGCTGCAAGAGGCGACGCGGGAACCCGCCGGTTCCGTGCCCTGGCTGAGTCAGGTGCACGGGACCGGCGTTTCGTTTCCCGGGGCTTGCTAAACTGGGTAAGGCCGACCAGGAATCGGCCCACCCCAATCAACCGCCGCTGATGTGTCGCGCCCCCGCGTGCCCGTTTCCGTGGCGGCAGCAACGCCAATCCCCGCAGGAGAACCAGCACTTCATGACAGCCCTGGCACCCGAAACATTCCACGAACAGCTCATGAGCCGCCGCTACGACCCCAGCGTTGCTGCCGTTAACGAGCTCTGCGATTCCCTGCGGGAGACCAAGCCCGGAACCGTGGTCCCTTATGTGGATCCCATGCACGACGTGGAGGAATGCCGCATCATCAGCCTGTTCTCCAACATTGGCGAGGCGGACCCGTCCGGGTTCATCACGGCCGGGGACCAGGACGCCGCGACCCGCATGCTGGGACTGCAGTGGAAGCTGGGCCTGCGCCCCGAGTTCGTGATGCCGTGGAACGTCCACCCCTGGCACGTTCCCGGTGAGCCCAACGGCAAGTTCACTCCCGACCAGATCCAGGCAGGCCTGAAGCCGCTGCTGAAGTTCCTGGCCCTGGTGCCCCGTGCCTCCGTCATCGTGGCGCACGGAACCGAAGCCAACCGGTTGGCCAACGCACTCCTGAAGACCGAAGTTCCGCTGCTGTGGCGCCGTGGCCTGAAGACCTACAAGGTGCGCTCCCTGAGCGGCCGCGCCTTCGCCGGTTCCCCCGCTCGCCAGGAGGAGTACCTCGAGGACATGCGCGCGGCCTACGCCGACGCCATGGCACGCACCGGCATCGCCAAGCCTTAAGCGACCGACGGCGGGTGGTTAACTTTCCAGGAAAGGGAACCCCCCGCCGTCGGTGTTTAAGCGCAAAGGACTAAAACTTGCCCTCGATCGCTGCCTTCGCCGTGGGGTCCGAGTCGTTGAGGAACTTTTCGATCCGCTCCGGCTCGTCAGCCTCGCCGATGGCGGAGGAAGCCCTGCCCAGGGAATAGAGGGCCCGCAGGAATCCGCGGTTGGGCTCGTGCTCCCACGGGATGGGCCCGACGCCGCGCCAGCCGTTGCGGCGCAGCGAGTCCAGGCCGCGGTGGTAGCCGACGCGGGAGTAGGCGTAGGAATCGATGATCCGGCCCTCCGCCCATGCTTCTTCGGCGAGCACAGCCCAGAGCAGCGAGGACGTGGGGTGCTTGGCCACCAGGTCCAATGCCTCGTGGCCGGCCTCCAACTGCCCGTGCACCTCGGTTTCGGCAGGCAGGAGCGTGGGCTCCGGCCCCATCAGGTTCCGGCGGAACTCGTCCGACATCTAGAAGGTCTTTCCGGCCGAACCGAGCTGCTTGGTGGCTTCCACCACGCGGGCTGCCAGGCCGGCTTCGGCGGAGGCGCCCCAGACGCGGGGGTCGTAGGTCTTCTTGTTGCCCACTTCGCCGTCAACCTTCAGGACGCCGTCGTAGTTCTTGAACATGTGGTCAGCCACCGGACGCGTGTAGGCGTACTGGGTGTCGGTGTCGATGTTCATCTTGATCACGCCGTAGGAAACGGCGTCGGCGATCTCCTGGTCGGAGGAGCCGGAGCCGCCGTGGAACACGAGGTCGAACGGGTTGTCCTTGCCGATCCTGGCACCCACCTGGGCCTGGATGTCCTTGAGGATCTCCGGGCGCAGCTTGACGCCGCCGGGCTTGTAGACGCCGTGCACGTTGCCGAAGGTCAGGGCGGTGATGTAGCGGCCGTTTTCACCAGCGCCGAGGGCGTCGATGGTGGCCAGGGCGTCCTCGACCGTGGTGTAGAGCTTGTCGTTGATGGCGTTCTCCACGCCGTCTTCCTCGCCGCCGACGGTGCCGATCTCCACCTCGAGGATCATCTTGGCTGCCGCGGTGCGGGCCAGCAGGTCGCGGGCGATCTTCAGGTTCTCCTGCAGGGTCTCTGCGGAGCCGTCCCACATGTGGGAGTTGAACAGCGGGTTGCGGCCGGCCTTGACTTCAGCCTCGGACGCTTCCAGCAGCGGCAGGACAAAGCCGTCCAGCTTGTCCTTGGGGCAGTGGTCCGTGTGCAGGGCGATGTTGACACCGTAGTTCTTGGCCACCTCGCGGGCGAAGGCAGCAAAGCCCAGGGAACCGGCCACCATGTCCTTGGTGGAGGCACCTGACCAGTAGGCGGCACCGCCGGTGGAAACCTGCACGATGCCGTCGGACTCTGCCTCGGCGAAGCCACGCAGTGCCGCGTTCAGCGTCTGCGAGGACGTGACGTTGACGGCGGGGAAGGCGAATCCGCCCGCCTTCGCGCGGTCGATCATCTCGGCGTAGATCTCTGGGGTTGCAATGGGCATGCTGGCTCCTCTGCTGAGTTTCGTCTGTGGGTGGATGACCCTCAAATAGACCGCTTACGGCTTGGCACCATCCTAGCCATTCCCGGGCTGGCAGGGTGTTTCGGGTCACCGGTCGGTAATACTCACACGTGCTGGTTGAAGACGTGCCGCCGGATCCAGGCGTGCATGGCAATAGCCGCGGCGGAGGCGGCGTTGATGGACCGGGTGGAGCCGAACTGCTCGATGGACAGGGTGGCGGCGGCCGCCTGGTGCACTTCCGGAGTCAGGCCCGGGCCCTCCTGCCCGAATACCAGCACGCAGTCGCGCGGCAGTTCATACGTCTCCAGGGGCACCGAGTCCGGGAAGATGTCGATCCCGATGATCGCCAGCCCCTCCCCCTGCGCCCACTGGACGAAGTCCTCCACGGTGGGGTGGTGGCGGACGTGCTGGTAGCGGTCGGTGACCATGGCGCCGCGCCGGTTCCACCGCCGTCGGCCGATGATGTGTACTTCCTTGGCGAGGAAGGCGTTGGCGGTGCGCACCACGGTGCCGATGTTCAGGTCGTGCTGCCAGTTTTCAATGGCCACGTGGAAGTTGTGCCGCCGGGAGTCCAGCTCCGCGACGATCGCCTCGTGCTTCCAGTAGCGGTATTTGTCCAGGACGTTGCGCCGGTCGCCGTCCGCCAGCAGGTCAGGGTCCCAGTGGTCGCCTTCCGGCAGTTCCCCTTCCCAGGGCCCGAGGCCGACCTCCGCCTTTGCGGGTCCGGCCTCCCCGGGCTGGTGGTCGGGTTCGTCTGTCATGCCGGGCGTTTGGTTCACCCTTCAACACTAGACTGGACTCTTCGGGCAATCATCACAGGCGGAGGCAGGGCATGGCAGACGAGGACCAGGTAGCAGGCAACCCGGCGGTATACCGGAGCGGCCAGGAGATTGAGTGCTGGCTGACGGACATGGACGGCGTCCTGGTCCATGAAAACCAGCCCATCCCCGGGGCGGCTGAGCTGATCCAGCGCTGGGTGGACACCTCAAAGCGCTTCCTCGTGCTGACCAACAACTCCATCTTCACGCCCCGCGACCTCGCCGCACGCCTGCGCGCTTCCGGGCTGGAGATCCCCGAGGAGAACATTTGGACCTCCGCCCTGGCCACCGCCCAGTTCCTGAAGGACCAGGTGTCTGCCGGCGGGTCGGAATCGGGCAACCGCGCCTACACCATCGGCGAAGCAGGGCTGACGACGGCGCTGCACGAGGCTGGCTTCATCCTCACCGACCAGAGCCCGGACTTCGTGGTCCTCGGCGAGACGCGCACGTACTCTTTTGAGGCAATCACCACGGCCATCCGCCTGATCCTGGCCGGTGCGCGGTTCATCGCCACCAACCCGGATGCCACCGGCCCCTCCAAGGACGGCCCCATGCCGGCCACGGGTGCCATCGCGGCCCTGATCACCAAGGCCACCGGCCGCGAACCGTACATTGTGGGCAAGCCGAACCCCATGATGTTCCGGTCGGCCATGAACCAGATCGATGCACACTCCGAGACCACCGCCATGATCGGTGACCGGATGGACACGGACATCATCGCCGGCATGGAGGCCGGCCTGCACACCGTCCTGGTCCTCAGCGGCATCACGCACAAGGACGACATCGCCGCGTACCCCTTCCGGCCCAACCAGGTGCTGAATTCCGTGGCGGACCTGAAGAACCAGATCTAGAAGATGCTGACCCGGGAGCCGCCCCGGGGCAGCGGGAAGTACTCGTCCAGCAGTTCCGTGACCAGGGGCCGGTAGATCTGCGGGTTCCAGCCGGGGCTGGCGTGGGCGGGCGCCGCACCCGTGGTCTGCAGGTTGCTGGAGACCATGTTGTCCTTGAACACCACCGCCCAGGTTTCGGCCGCGGTCTCATAGTCAACAGTGCCGTCTTTGGGGTTGCCGATATAGGCCATCTTGGCTGTTCCGAGGTGGCCGGCGAACTGGCTTCCCTCGAAGTGGTAGATGTAGGCGGACTCCGTTTGGACCAGGACGTTGGACGGGGCAATGGGTGAGAGCTGCTCCAGCGTCTGGTTCAGGATCTGGCGCCAGCTCCGTTCGTCCTTGTGGATGATCCGCTCCCCCAGTTCATACCCGCCGCGCAGGGTGGAGGGGAACCTGACGCCGCTCTCGTAGAGGAACACCACGCCGTCGAACCAGCTTTGGTCCAGGACGTCGTGGGCGCTGTAGGGGCTGGAGTCCAGGAGGATGAACTGCACCTGGACGCCCTGCAGGGCCAGGAGCCGGGCCGCCACCTGGGTGGCGAGCATGCCGCCGAAGCTGTGCCCGTAAAAGAAGAGCTTGGTGATCTTCTCGGCAGTGATGTAGTCGGTGATCGCGTTGACCACCTCAGTGATATTGAGCCCCAGGTTGGAATATCCGACGGCGGCGAGCCGGGCGCGCTTGTTCAGTGCGCCCCTGAGCGTGTTCAGGATCCACTGCGCTTCTTCCCAGCTGGTCTTGTACCCGGGGAACAGGAACCAGCTTGCGTCCGGGTAGTAGGCATCGGCGAAGTCGTCCGCAATGGTCAGGATCCTGGTAGTCCGGCGCTGCGACTGCACTTCCCGGGTCATCAGCATGTCCGCCGCCAGCAGCCCGGAGGCGCCGGCCCCGGCCAGGAACGTACGCCGCGAAAAGCGTTTGAGGGCAGCCGCTTCCGCCAGCAGCCGGGCATCGGAGACCCCTCGCCGGCTCTGTGGATTAACTTCCCCCTCATACGGCACACTCCTACCGTAAGCCCCGGGAAAGTCACCACGGCAACCGCGGATGTTAACGTTCGGTGACGCTGAGCGTCAGCTGGCGGCCTGCCCCTCCGTGGCCGGGAAGGGCGCCTGCGGTTCCTGCTGGCGGCGAAGGATCTCCAGGCCAATGTCGTTGTAGCGGCCCAGCAGGTCAGCGCCGTCGGGGGCGTCCGGGTTATCCAGCAGGGCAAAAGCGGAGTCGCTGGCGTGCAGCAGTTCCTGCTCCGTGTATTCCGTCAGCGGACGGCCATACAGCCCTTCGATCCACATCACCGGCAACTGCGGGTACTCACCTGCGAACTCACCGCCGGGGAAAAGCTCCCTGATGTCATCATCCACCAGGAGCGGGCGGAGGCTGGAGGCGTCCCATTGTGCCCAGTCGTGCGCCGCGGGGGTGAGCTGAAGGGACACCCCGGCGGAGGGGACGCCCGGCAGGGACGTGGTGTCCATGGCGTTGAGGTCGCCGCGGAGACCTGCCAGCGCGGATGATTCGACAAGTTCAGCCTGCGAGAGATCGACGCAGATACGGCAGCGGATGCCCATCCTCCGGACGCGGCGGATGATGTGGACCAGTTCAGCACGGGAATCGTGGTGAAGGGCTCCCCGGACTTCAATCCGGACGATGTCCGCGGGGACATCAAGGTTAACGAGTGCGTCTAGCGCGCGGTCCATAGGTACTCCAAAAGAGGTTCTATGGCCGACGGCTCAACCTCCGCTAGCGTAACCCTCACCGGGCCTCCGCACAACCTGCCTTCAGGCCCGCCGACCCTGGCCGACTTTGCCCGGTTCCTGGTAGTGGGTACGCGCTCCGGCGGTGCCGCCCACCGAATCCACCAGCGACTTGGCGATGTCCCGGAGTTTGGTGTTGCTGTTGCTGGACGCCTCGGTGAGGATTTCGACGGCCGCTTCCTGGCTGCACCGGTTCTGCGCCATGACGATGCCGATGGCGATATCGATGATGGTCCTCGACTCCAGCGTGGCCCGCAGGTTCGTCGCACTGTCTGCGTGCAGCGAGAACCGGACAGCCAGCCGGAGTGCTTCGGAAATTTCCCGGGTGAAGTCCCGCGCCCTGTCCGCCGCCCGGCCGTCAAACTTGCGCGGGGCGTCGGAGTAAAGGTTCAGCGCGGCCTTGGCCTCCCCCTGCAGGTTGAACGGCAGCGACAGCACCGAACGCAACCCGTGGGAGGCAACGGCAGCCGCATAGTCCGGCCCCCACCGGTCCTCCTGCAAGAGGTCCGGTACGTAGACTTCGCGCTCTTCCTGTGCCGCGGACAAGCACGGACCCTGGGCGAGGGAATACTGGATTTCATCCACTTCCCGCGCCGCTTCGCTGCTCCAGCCGATGGTGGCTGCCTTGCGGTCGCGGAGCAGCGTGATGCCGCACAGGGCGTCGTCGCCGTCGCCTGCCATCTGGTGCGCGGAGAAGCGTGCCAACTCGTTGAGGAAGTCCTCGAAATCGGCGCTTTCCAGGATGAGGTTCTGGACTTGGTCCGTCGCGCTCAAAGGCTGTTGTGGGGGGAGCAAAATACAGGATCTCCAAGCAACTGAAAGGTGTTAACGCAAATAATAAATCAGCCACCAGCGGCGGGCCAACACCGGTCCCCCAGGTGTCCCGGAGCCGGCCGCCGGGGCCGGCCCCGTCACGGGACTAGTCCAGGCCCAGCTCGTCCTTGCCGAATGCGAACAGGTAGGGAACGCCGGTTTCGGCTTCGATCTTTTCCTTGGCGCCGGTATCGCGGTCCACGATCACGGCCACTGCCACGACGTTGCCGCCGGCTTTCCGGACGCCTTCCACTGCGGTCAGCGCGGAGCCGCCTGTGGTGGACGTGTCTTCCAGGACCAGCACCTTGCGGCCCTCAACGGACGGCCCTTCCACCTGGCGGCCCATGCCGTAGGACTTCTGGGCCTTCCGGACCACGAACGCGTCAACTGTCCGGCCGGCGTCAGCGGCAGCGTGCATCACTGCAGTGCCGACGGGGTCGGCACCCATGGTGAGCCCGCCGGCGCACTCGAAGTCGATGCCGGCGTCGTCCGCCAGTGCCAGCATTACCTGGCCCACCAGCTTTGACGCCTCATGGTGCAGGGTGATGCGGCGCAGGTCGATGTAGTAATCGGCCTCGGCTCCGCTGGAGAGGATCACCTTGCCGCGGACCACGGCAAGTTCCTTGATCAGTTCGAGCAGTCGGGCGCGGGCAGCCGCGGTGTCTACCGCAGTGTCAGTGGGCGAAGTCATGGCCCCAAGTTTAGTGGGTGGCGGGACGGTGAGCGGGCGGGCGAAGCCGGGCGCGTGCTCGGGGCGCGGCCCGATCGCAATGACCCGGGGCAGGACACGCTTGACCACGGGGTTGTGGCGGAGGATGAAGAAAAGCAGGCGCTGGATGGAGAACGGCCTCCGGTCACCCACCCGGGCCAGCATGTCGCCGGACAGTGTGCCCGCGAAGAGCGGAACGAACACCACCCGGTGCATGACCCGCTGCACCGCCTGGACCAGCACCGTGGGCATGCGGCGGCGGCGCTGGATCGAAGCAAGGGTCCTGGTCCGCACGCGCCCTTGGCGCAAATCAGGGGCCAGGCGTTCCGCGGCTGCCACCGCGTCCTGGATGGCCAGGTTGATGCCCACCCCGCCCGCGGGGGACATCGCGTGCGCGGCGTCCCCAATGCAGAGAAAACCGTCGACGTACCAGCGCCGCAGCCGGTTCAGCCTGACGTCCAGCCAGTGCAGGTCCGCCAGGCTGCGGATGGAATCAACGCGGTCGGCGAGGTCGGGGCGCAGCGCTGCCACCCGCTGGCGGAAGTGTTCCACGCCGTCTTCCCGGATTTTGGCATCCGAGCCCTTGGGGGCCAGGTATCCCATCTGGTAGTAGTCGGTGCGGTTGAGGGCGATCAGGGCATCGCGGTCCCCCAGGGCGGGGACCACCCCGGCGACTTCGCCGCGCTCGGCGGCGCGGCGCGGGATTTTGAACCACCAGGTGTCAAAGGGCACCGGGTACTCCTTTGCCCGCATCCCGGCCGCCTGTCGCAGCACTGAATGCCTGCCGTCCGCGGCCACTACGACGTCGGCGTGCAGCACCTGTTCCGGGCCCTCCGCGCCGCCGGCGGTGGACCGGAAGCGCACTCCGGTGACGCGTCCGCTGTCGAACTCCAGGCCGGTGGCTTCCGTTTCCATGAGCAGGGTGAACGTCGGTTCCGCGGCGGCGGCCGAGGCGAGGAAATCCAGGAAGTCCCACTGGGGCATCATGGCCACGTAGTTGTACGGGGGCTTCAGGGAGTCAAAAGCCGCCAGCGTGACCAGCCCGCTGCCGGGGACCGGGACAGCGACGTTGCTCAGCCTGCTCTGCGGGAGGGCCCGGAATCCGGCGCCCAGGCCCAGTTCGTCGATCAGCCGGATGGTGGACGCATGCACGGTGTCGCCACGGAAATCCCGCAGGAAATCACGGTGCTTTTCCAGGACTGCCACATGCACTCCGGCCCGTGCCAGCAGCAGCCCCAGCATCATTCCTGCCGGGCCCCCGCCCACCACGGCGCATCCCGTCCGCTCCATGCACCTAAGCTACGCCGCCCAGGGCCTGCCCGGAACAGTTGAGGGTTGTTGACAGCGCTGGCTAGGCTGGACACCATGCGCGAACTCCAGGCCAAGATCATTGAAGAAATGGGCGTTCAGCCCCGGATCGATCCCGCAGGGGAGGTGCGCAAACGCGTCACATTCCTCAAGGAATACTTGAAGGCCACCCACACCAAAGGCTTTGTCCTGGGCATCTCCGGCGGACTTGATTCCTCGCTCGCCGGAAGACTGGCCCAGCTGGCGGTTGATGAGCTTGAGGCCGAGGGCGTAGAGGCCAACTTCGTTGCAGTCCGCCTGCCCTACGGCGTGCAGCACGATGAGGAAGACGCCCAGGCGGCGCTGGACTTCATCAAGGCCAAGACCGAATGGACGTTCAACATCTCGGCGGCGGTGGATGGCTTCGAGGACGAGTTCGAGAAGACCGTGGGCTCGGAGATCTCCGACTTCCACAAGGGAAACACCAAGGCCCGCACCCGGATGATCGCCCAGTATGCGCTGGCCGGCGAGTTCAACTACCTGGTGCTCGGCACCGACCACGGCGCGGAGTCCGTCACGGGCTTCTTCACCAAGTACGGCGACGGCGGGGCTGACATCCTTCCCCTGTTCGGCCTCAACAAGCGGCAGAACCGGGCCCTCCTGGCGGAACTGGGTGCACCGGCGCGCGTGTGGGAAAAGGTGCCCACGGCGGACCTGCTCGACGACCGGCCGGGCCGCACCGACGAGGACGAACTGGGCATCAGCTACGACCAGATCGACGACTACCTCGAAGGCCGCGAGGTCCCGGACGCGGTGGCCGAATCCATCGAGCAGAAGTATCTCCGGACCCGCCACAAGCGCACCGTGCCGGTGACCATCTTTGACACGTGGTGGAAGGGCGAAGGGCCCGTGGAGCCCCGCGCCGGGCTGTAGGCAGGAATTCCCCACCTTTTGGGGTACGACGGCGGGGTCACCGGACAGGTGGACCCGCCGTCGTCGTATCCCGGCACAGCCGTGGCGGCTCAGCGGGCCCGGCGCCCGCCGTCGGCGCTTCCGCCCAGCTGCTGCGTAATCCTGTGGGCCTCCGCCATCAGCAGGCCACCCAGCTCCTCCTGCCGTTCGGCCTTGAACCGCGGTTCAATGCCGGTCAGTGACAACGCCCAGGCCGGCCGTCCTGAACGGTCGAACACCGCCGCGCCCATCCCCCAGCTTCCCTCCAGGACCAGCCCCGGGTTCACCGAGTAGCCGGCCAGCCTGGTGCGGGCAAGGTTCTTCCGGACCAGGTCAGCCGTGTGGTTCACCGCGAAGGCCCCCCCATGCTCCGGCCACCGGCCCAGCAACTCTTCCTGCTCATTCGTTGGCAGGAAGGCCAGGATGGCTGTCCCGGCTGACGCGACGCCCAGCGGGAAGCGGACGCCCTCATGCAGGACAAAAGACCGGACAGGGAAGCTGCCCTCCTCCCGCAGGAGGCACACCGTCTCATTGCCCCGGCGGATGGAGAAGAAGGCGCTCTCCCCCGTGGCCTGGGCCAGCCGGCGCAGGCTGGGCCGGGCGATGTCCTCCATGGGAAACCGTGCCGAGGCCACCGATCCCATCAGGAGGATTTCCGGACCCAGGACCCAATTGCCCGTGACGGGATCATGGTCCAGCAAGCCCTCCGCGGCGAGCGATGTCAGGAGCCTGTGGGCCGTTGGGCGCGTGAGGCCTGATTCCCGGACCAGGGCCGCGAGGGGCATCCCCTCCGAGCCGCGGCCCACCAGCCGCAGCAGTTCCGCGATCCGCGCCACCACCTGGGCACCCTGCACCGGCGTCGATGCCATCACTTCCCCTTTGTCCACAATATGGATGCTTTTCACCCTACTGTCCATACTGTAAGGCACAAACGAGTGATTCTTGACACGTTCTGCCGGGCGCCCGTAGTCTCCAAACTCAGATCCAAAGCGTCCACTAAGTGGACTACCGCGCTCAACGAGGAGACCTCATGAAGAAACTCCAGGCTTCTGCCGCCACGGCCCTGGAAGGGTCCCTGCAGGACGGCATCACCCTCGCCGTCGGCGGGTTCGGCTTGAGCGGCATCCCGGCCGACCTCATCGAAGCCGTCCGGGATTCCGGCGTGCGGGACCTCACTGTGGTCTCCAACAACATGGGTGTGGACGGCAAGGGGCTGGGCATCCTCATCGAGGCGGGCCAGGTCCGCAAGGTAATCGCCTCCTACGTGGGCGAAAACAAGCTGTTCGCCGAGCAGTACCTCGCCGGCAAGCTGGAAGTGGAGTTCACCCCGCAGGGCACCCTGGCTGAGCGCCTCCGCGCCGGCGGCGCCGGAATCCCGGCTTTCTACACCAAGACCGGGGTGGGCACCCTGGTGGCCGAAGGCAAGCCGCACGAGGTCTTCGATGGTGAAACGTACGTCCAGGAGCGGGCCATCCGCGCCGACGTCGCACTGGTCCACGCCCACACCGCGGACACGGATGGCAACCTCGTCTACCGCTACACGGCCCGCAACTTCAACCCGGTGGTGGCCACCGCCGGGATCCTGACCGTTGCCGAGGCGGAAGTGATCGTGGAGCCCGGCGTCCTGGACCCGAACCACATCGCCACCCCGGGCGTCTTTGTCCAGCGGCTGGTGCAGGCCACGGACCGGGTCAAGGACATCGAGCAGCGCACGGTCCGGCAGCGCACCGGCCTTGTCCCGGCCTGACCGAACCCACGCCAGCCCCTGAAACACAGCACTCAATGGAGAGAAACACCCTCATGACCAGCACGCAGACCACCCACCAGGACGTCCGCCAGAAGGGTTTGGCCCGGATGGCTGAAACGCTGGCCGGGTGGACGCAGAAGTGGTTCCCGGACGCCTATATCTTTGCCCTGGCGGGCGTGCTGCTGGTGGCCATCGCGGCCCTGGCCATCGGCGCCTCACCCAAGGCTGTGGTCGATTCGTTCGGCAACGGGTTCTGGGACCTCACGGCCTTCACTCTGCAGATGGCCATGGTGGTACTGACCGGCTACGTCGTGGCAACCTCGCCGCCCGTGGCCAGGCTGATTGAGCGGCTGGCCCAGGTTCCCGGCTCCGCCCGCTCCGCCGTCAGCTTCGTGGCGGTCCTGTCCATGTCCGTCTCGTTCGTGAACTGGGGCCTGAGCCTGATCTTCGGCGGCCTCCTGGCGCGGGCCGTGGCCCGGCGCAAGGACCTGCACGTGGACTACCGGGCACTGGGCGCCGCGGCCTTCATGGGGCTGGGTGCCGTCTGGGCCCTGGGCATGTCCTCCTCCGCCGCCCAGCTACAGGCAACCAAGGCCTCCATTCCGCCGGCGCTGCTGAAGATCACCGGCGTCCTGGATTTCGGGACCACCATTTTCACCTGGCAGTCCCTGCTGACCCTGGCCATCCTGATGCTGCTGACCACGGTCATCGCGCACTTCTCGGCCCCGACGGGAGCCGGCGTGAAGACGGCGGCCGATCTCGGCGTCGACCTTGATGACCAGCCCGAACCGCCGGCCGAAAAGTCCCGGCCCGGCGAATGGCTGGAATACAGCAGGGTCCTGCCCATCCTGGCCGGCGTGCTGACCTTGGGCTGGCTGGTGTCCCAGCTGCTGACCCTGCCCATCCTCAGCGTGGTCAGTTCACTCAACGGATACCTACTGGTCTTCCTGATGCTGGGGCTGGTGCTGCACGGCACCCCACGCAAATTCCTGCAGTCGGTCACCAAGGCCGTACCCGCCACGGCAGGAATCCTGGTGCAGTTTCCGCTGTATGCAGCGATGGCCGCCATCCTCACCAAGGCCCAGGGGGCCGGTGGCCTGTCGGTGTCCGAACACCTGGCACACTTCTTCACCAGCATCGGCGGCAACGGGGCATTCGCCGTCATCATCGCCATCTATACGGCCATCCTGGGCATGTTCGTCCCGTCCGGCGGCGGAAAGTGGCTGGTGGAGGCGCCCTACGTCATGCAGTCCGCCACGGACGTGAACATGAACCTTGGCTGGACCGTGCAGATCTACAACATGGCCGAGGCCCTGCCCAACCTCGTCAACCCGTTCTTCATGCTCCCGCTGCTCGCGGTGCTGGGCCTGCGGGCCCGGGACCTGGTGGGCTTCACGTTCCAGCAGTTCCTGTTCCACCTGCCGGTGGTGCTGCTGCTCGCGTGGCTGCTGGGCATGACGTTCGAGTTCGTGCCGCCGGTAATACCCAACTAAGTCAACGGGAACAGCTACAAGACCAAGGAGAAACCCCATGGGATGGACCAGGGATGAAATGGCTGCCATCGCGGCCGAGGAACTGAACGACGGCGACTACGTGAACCTGGGGATCGGCATCCCCACGCTGGTGGCCAACAACCTGCCCGACGGCGTGCGGGTGGTCCTGCAGAGCGAGAACGGCCTGCTGGGCATGGGCCCCTTCCCCTACGAGGGCGAGGAGGACGCGGACCTGATCAACGCCGGCAAGCAGACCGTCACGGTCCTGCCCGGCGGCAGCATCTTCGATTCCGCCACCTCGTTCGGCATGATCCGCGGCGGACACGTCAAGGTGGCCATCCTGGGCGCCATGCAGGTCTCCGGCAACGGCGACCTGGCCAACTGGACCATCCCGGGAAAGATGGTTAAAGGCATGGGCGGCGCCATGGACCTGGTGGCCGGGACCCCGCGCGTCGTGGTCCTCACCGAGCACAACGCCAAGGACGGCAGCGCAAAGATTGTGCGCGAGTGCACGCTGCCGCTGACCGGGCTCAGCTGCGTGGACCGGATCATCAGCGACCTCGCCGTCTTCGATCTGCACAAGGCGGACGACGGCGGCCGGCAGCTCACCCTGATCCGGCTGGCTCCGGGGGTCACCGTGGACGAGATCCGGGAAAAGACCGAAGCCGGCTTTGAGGTCCGGCTCGAGAATGAGGAAGTGGCGGCATGAGCCTGAAGGAACAGTTCGGCAAGGATGTCCTGCTCACCGGCTGGGGACACAGCCGGTTCGGCAAGCTGACGGAGGAGACCCTCGAGTCCCTGATCGTCCAGGTGGCCACCGAAGCGATCGGCACAGCCGGAATCGACCCCGGGCAGATCGACGAGATCTACGTGGGCCAGTTCAACTCCGGCATGATGCCGCTGGCGTTCCCGTCCTCGCTGGCCCTGCAGGTCTCCCCGGCCCTGGCCAACGTGCCCTCCACCCGGGTGGAGAACGCCTGCGCCTCGGGGTCGGCCGCCTTCCAGCAGGGCACCAAGTCGCTGCTGGCCGGCACCGCGAAAACCGTCCTGGTGATCGGTGCCGAGAAGATGACCCACGCCGGTGCAGACGTGGTGGGCGCTGCCCTGCTCGGCGCTGACTATGACATGGCCGGCAAGCCCTCCACCACCGGCTTCACCGGACTTTTCGCCGAGGTCGCGAAGCACTACGAAAAGCGGTACGGACCTGTTTCCGACGTACTGGGCAGCATCGCGGCCAAGAACCACCGCAACGGTGTGGACAACCCGTATGCCCAGCTCCGGAAGGATCTTGGCGAGGAATTCTGCCGCACCGTCTCGGACAAGAACCCCATGGTGGCGGACCCGCTGCGCCGCACCGACTGTTCGCCCGTCTCCGATGGTGCCGCCGCCGTCGTGCTGTCCGTCTCCCCCACCGCCGGCGCCACCGCCCCGGTCCGGCTCGCAGGCTTCGGCCAGGCCAACGACTTTTTCCCCGCCGAGCGCCGGGACCCCACCGCCTTCGCCGCCACCCGTGCCTCCTGGCAGCGCGCCATGGCGATGGCGGGCGTCGGCCTGGCGGACCTGGACTTCGCCGAGGTGCATGACTGCTTCACCATCGCCGAGCTGCTCATGTACGAGGCCATCGGCCTGGCCGAACCCGGCCAGGGGGCCAGGGCAGTAAACGAAGGCTGGGTCTTCAAGGACGGCAAGCTTCCCATCAACGTCTCCGGCGGCCTGAAGGCCAAGGGCCACCCGGTGGGTGCCACCGGCGTTTCCCAGCACGTCATCGCCGCCATGCAGCTCACCGGTACTGCGGGCGACATGCAGCTCCCGGCGCCACGGCGGGCGGCTGTGCAGAACATGGGCGGCGTGGGCATCGCGAACTATGTGAGCGTGCTGGAAGCGGTCTGAGCTGACAGCCCGCTGAATCTCCCCGGATTCAAAGCCCGACGGCGGCGCGTCGCACCAAGAGTGCGGCGCGCCGCCGTCGTTAACCGGCAAAGGTGGGCAAGCCCGGCGGTCCGGCACCCCGACCGGCTAACCCTGGCCGCGTATCACGGCGGCTATCCCTGAAAAGCCGAGCCGCTCAGCGTTCTGCAGCGCCGTCCGGCCTTCCGGGTCGCGGATTCCGGGGTCTGCGCCGGCCGCCAGCAGCAGCCGCACCACCTCCTGCTGGCGCGGGCCGCCGTCGTTGAGCAGGATGGCCTCCTGCATGGCGGTCCAGCCAAGGTTGTTGACATGGTTGACAGGCACTCCGGCGTTGATGAGGATCGTCACTGTTTCCACGTGTCCGTGCTCGCTGGCCGGGATCAACGCCGTCCCCCCGTAGCGGTTGGTGCTGGTGACGTCTGCCCCGGAGGCCAGCGTCAGCTGCAGGACGTCGTTGAGCCCTTCAGCTCCGGCGAACAGGAACGCAGAATCCTGGATAGGGTCCTTGGCGTTGACGTTGCCACCCCGGCCGATGAGTTCGGCCATCAACGCGGCGTTGTTGGCTTTGGCGGCCACGATAAGGTCCTGGTCCAGCCTTGCCTGGTCCGCGGGCGTCAGCGCCGGTGGGGACGCAGAGGAGGGCGGCGCGGGCGTCCCGGCACCGGGGCTGACCGAGGCAACGGGCGGCGGGGTATCCACTCCCTGCGGCTGGCCGGGACTGGCCTGGCACGCGGCCAGGAGCAACCCCAGCGCGGCCACGGTCATGAGTGCTGCGGTGCTGCCGGGCCTCAACGCGTCCAGCCTATTTCGCGGCGCCGGCGATGGCCTCCGCGCCTGCCGCCGCGCAGGCTTCATCCAGGGCGCCGTCAGGGGCCCCGCCGACGCCGATGCCGGCCACGGAGACACCGTTGACCTTCAGTGGAACACCGCCTGCGAGAAACAGGGTGCCCGGCAGATCCGCGATGGAGGGACCGTTGCCGTTGACGCGCCTGGCCAACTCGCTGGTGGGGGCACCGAACGCGGCTGCCGTATAGGCCTTCTGCTTTGCCGCTTCGATGGTGTGGGCGGCGGCGTTGTCACCCCGGAGCAAGGCCTGGACAGTACCAAAGCGGTCAACGAGGGCCACCGTGACGAACGGTATCTTGTCGGCCTGGCACTTCGCGAGCGCCGCCGTGACGGCCTGGGCCGAGGCGCCGGCGGCAATGCGGTTTTGCTGCACCACCGTTTCCGGAGCCGGCTGGACATCAACGGCAGGTACGACGACGGGTGCTTCCGTAGTGCCCGCGGTACCGGCGTTGGCGGCAGCCGTTGCTCCGGCAGTGATCATGAGGGCTCCGGCTGCGGCGGCGGCGAGGGCTTTGGTGGACTTCTTCAAGGTGTTTCCTTAGGTCAGGGAGGGATCGTGTTGCCGCTATCCATGCTTTCGGGAAACACCGGACCTGGCATCGGGCCTTCGTCTGGTCCCGGCTCCGACGAAAGGCCAGCCGTATCAGCCAAAAGGCTGAGGCACGGGAGAACCCGTGAGCCCTAGCATGGAAGGCAGCACTTCCCGCCACCAGATCCGGATCCAGCATGCCCGCCAGAAACACCACCCAACACACCGGGCCAGCCCAAGCCGCCGCCGGTCAGGGCGCCGGATCCCGCCGTCCGCTGCTTCCCAATGCCACAGGCCGGCCGGGCAGCATCGAAGCAGCCGTCCACCTGGGCTTCGCCGTCCTCCTGGTGGCCTCGGTGGTCCGCTACGTCATGCGGCATACCCCGGCCGACAATCTCCTGGTCCTGGGGCTCGCCGTTGCCGCTTGCCTGCTCTACGCCGTCGTGGCCCTGCTCTCGGTACAGGACCGCCGCGGAACCCCCTGGATGGTGGCCCTGGTGGCCGTCTGGGCGGTCCTGGTTGTGGCTGCACCGAGTTTCGCGTGGTGTTCCTTCGCTCTTTTCTTCCTCTGCAGGAGCGCCCTGCGCGGTGCCGCGTCCTATGTCCTGGCCGGCGCCATCACACTCGCCACCGCAGCCGGCCTGTTCCGGCTGGGCAACGGTACCGACCTGGCCATGCTTTTGGGGCCCTTGGCCGTGGGCGTCATGCTGACATTGATTTACGACCGGATACAGCACGACGCCGAGGAGCAGCGCCGCCTGCATGCGGACATTTCCCTGGCCCAGGGCCAACTGGCCGCCAGCGAGCGACGGGCGGGCACCATTGCCGAACGGGAGCGGGTGTCGCGGGAAATCCATGACACTGTCACCCAGGGCCTCGCCAGCAGCTTGCTCCTGCTCGAGGCCGCCGGCCGTGGATGGCCCAGTGCAGCAGCCCGTGACGGCCTTCTCCAGGCCACCAGCCTGCTCCGCGCGAACCTGGCGGAGACCCGGAGCCTGGTCCATGAGCTGGCCTCGCCCGGTTTGGAATCGGTTCCCTTGCCGGAGGCACTGCTGGCCACCGCCCGCCAGTACGTTCCCGGGACCACGCTGCTGGTGACCGGTGAGCTGCGGCCGGTCTCCCCTGATGTTCGCCACGCCCTGCTGCGCGTCGTGCAAAGCGCGGCGTCGAACATCCTGCTCCACGCTGCGGCGTCGGCGGCCACGGTAACGCTGGGCTTCCTGCCGGACGCCGTGACTTTGGATATTTACGACGACGGCGCCGGCTTCGATCCGGCGGCGGCAGCTCCGCCGTCGCCCACGGGAGGCTACGGGCTGCGGGCCATGCGGCAGCGGGTGGAGCAGCTGGGCGGAACATTCTCCGTGCAGAGCGCCCCCGGCGACGGAACAATCGTGGCGGCGCAGCTGCCGGTGGAGGCGGGCGCATGAACAGCATCACCGTCCTGCTGGTGGACGACCACATGGTGGTCAGGAGCGGACTGCGCGCACTGCTCAGCACGGAGCCGGACCTCGAGGTGGTGGCCGAAGCCGCGTCCGGCGAGGATGCCGTGCACCTGGCCCAGGCGTTCTCCCCCGCGGTGGTGGTGATGGACCTTGCCATGGGGCCGGGCATGGATGGGCTCGAAGCGATCAGGAGGATCAGGGACCTCAACGGCCGGCAGGCCATCCTGGTGTTCACCACGTACGACTCCGACGCCGACATCGTCCGCGCCGTGGATGCCGGCGCCATGGGCTACCTGTTGAAGGATGCTGCCCCGGAGGAGATTTTTGCCGCCATCAGGGGGGCGGCCGTGGGCAGGAGCGTGATGAGCCCGCCGGTGGCATCCCGGCTGTTCCAGCAGCTCCGCAATCCCGACGAAGTCCTTACACCGCGGGAGGCCGAGCTGCTGGGCCTCCTCACCGAGGGCCTCAGCAACCGCGAACTCGGCCGGCGGCTTTTTATCTCCGAGGCCACGGTCAAAACCCATCTGGCGCACATCTACGCCAAACTCGGGGTGGACACCAGGGCGGCCGCCATCGCCACCGCGATCCGGCGCGAGGGCATGCGTTGACGGCACTTTATGGCGCATACCCTTGCACCCAGAGCTTGCGCCCCGTACGTTGGGGTCTGTGGGGGACTAACTCCCGCACACTCCGGGACGATCCCCGGGGAGAGAATCAGAGTCACATGAAGGAATGCAGCCATGGCAACAGGCACAGTTAAATGGTTCAACGCCGAAAAGGGTTTTGGCTTCATTGCCCCCGATGACGGGTCCGCTGACGTATTCGCCCACTACTCGGCAATCGCCACCAGCGGCTACCGCTCACTGGACGAGAACCAGAAGGTCGAATTCGATGTGACCCAGGGCCCCAAGGGCCCGCAGGCAGAGAACATCCGCCCGCTCTAAGTCTTCGGCGGCCTCCGGCATACGCCGGGACCCCATCCAGCGGTTCCTCCAACCCAGGTTGGAGGGGCCGCTGTTTTTGTACCCGGCGTCTCCGGGTTTCCGCATTTGGGATAATTGATTCATGACCGGACAGGACCAGGACAGGGATCCCTGGGAGGAGTTTGACTCCCTTGGCCCCGCAGCGCCGGACCGCGTCCCCGGACAGCCCGGCGGGGAGCCGCACGGCTTCGGGTTCCGGACGGGGGTCCGCAGCGCCCGGGTGGCTGTCGGATTCGCCGTCTACGCGCTGGCCCTGGGGACCATCCTCGCCCTGACCGGGTGCGTCGTCTTCATCAGCCGGCAGCAGTGGCTGCTGCTGGGCCTCATGCTGCTCATCGAGGCCATCTTTGTTTTCGCCTTCACGCGTTTGGTGGCCCAGGCCAGGCGCCGGAGGCCCCACGGCCGGCGGGTTGGGTGACGGTCCGCCGCCCTTGACCTTGACGCAGCGTCAATGCCTAGGCTCGGTGCATGCAGGATTTCCCCGACGCCGGTGGCAAGGACTGGTCCATCCAGGACGTAGCCAGGCTCGCCGGCACCACCAGCCGCACGCTCCGGCACTATGACCGCATCGGCCTGCTGAAGCCCAGCCGGGTGGGCCACAACGGTTACCGGTATTACGACGGCGCCGCCCTCCTTCAGCTCCAGCGCATCCTTTTGCTGCGGGAACTGGGCCTGGGCCTGCCGGCGATCGCGGAGCTCCTTGAGCGCCGGGCGGATCCCGTAGCGGCGCTCAGCCGCCATCTCGACTGGCTCGCGCGGGAGCAGCAGCGGCTGGCCCTGCAGGCCGAATCCGTCCGGCAAACAATCGAAACAGTAAAGGCAGGAGGCCAGCTGATGGCAGAGAACATGTTCCAGGGCTTCGACCACACCGAATACAAGGATGAAGTCCAGGAGCGCTGGGGCAAGGACGCCTACGCCGCATCCGACTCATGGTGGCGCGGCATGGGGGCAGCGGAAAAGCGGGAATGGAAGTCCCGGGCAGAGGGCCTTGCCCGGGACTGGACGGCGGCTGCGGGAGCCGGGGTTGCTGCGGACGGGCCGGAAGCCCGGGAGCTGGCAGGGCGGCACGTGGCGTGGCTGAAGTCCATCCCCGGAACGCCTGCGGCCCAGAGCGGCGGGGATATCCGGGGATACGTCACCGGCCTGGCGGACATGTACGTGGCGGACCCCCGATTTGCCGCCAACTACGGCGGGGCGGAGGGCGCACGCTTCGTCCGGGCCGCCCTGCACAGCTTCGCGGAGACGTACCTCTAGGGCACCGGGCCTCTAGGTGTACTGAGTCAGGACGTTGGTTACCTCGTGAATAGGTGAAGACCTCTTAGGTTGGTGGTTACCACACACAGCCAACGACTAAGAGGTCTTCATGTCCCACCGTAATGCCCGCCTGACTCCGAACGGTAGGCGGATCATTATCGAGCGCGTCCTTGCCGGCCGGCCAGTGGCCCATGTAGCCAAAGAGATGGGCATCTCAAGGACCTGTGCGCACCGCTGGATCAGCAGGTACCGCGCGGATGGCTGGGCTGGTTTGGAGGACCGCAGCTCCCGTCCGAGGTCATGCCCGCACGCCACCTCCGCGGAAGTCGTAGCGGATGTTCTCACCCAGCGCGTCGAGCATCGCGAGGGACCAGCGGACCTGGCCGTGCGCTGCGGCACGAGCGCCCGGACGGTCTCCCGGATTCTGGTCCGCGCGGCCATGCCCAGGTTGTGGGACCTGGACCCAGTTACCGGGGCACGAATCCGCGCGTCCCGGGCCACCGACCGCCGCTACGAACGCGACGCCCCAGGCGACATGATCCACATCGACGTCAAGAAACTCGGCCGGATCCCGGACGGCGGCGGTTGGCGGACCGACCCGGCGCAAAGCCGCGCCAACCACCGCAAATCACCTCAGAAAGTCGGTTTTGACTACGTCCACGTGGCCGTCGATGATCATTCCCGCTTCGCCTATGCCGAGGTCCTGCCCGACGAGAAAGGCCCGACCTGCGCCGAATTCCTCACCAGGGCCGCAGCCGCCATGGCCGCCAACGGAGCACCGGTGAAACGGGTCATGACAGACAACGCCTTCGCCTACCGGCTCTCCCGCGACTTCCAGGACGCACTCGCTGCCCTGGGCGCCAAACACATCCTGATCAAACCCCGCCACCCCTGGCAAAACGGCAAAGCAGAACGCTTCAACCGCACCCTCCAAGAAGGCTGGGCCTACCGCCAACCCTTCACATCCAACCAAGCCCGGACAGACGCCCTGCAGTCCTGGCTAAACTTCTACAACAACCACCGGCCACACGGCAGCCTCGGAGGCAAACCACCTATCAGCAGGTGCAACCAACCTACTGACTGAGTACATCTAGGGCACCGGGAGGCTGCCTCAGCGGCGGGCATCCTCCCGTTGGGCCCTGGCCCGCTTGGTCCGCCGGACGACGAGCAGCACCACCGCAACGGCCAATGCGCCATAGACCGCGTAATTCAGGAACCTGGAGTACTCCTCGATGAGCTGGTACTGCGTGCCCAGGAGGTAGCCCAGCCCGATGAGGGCGCCGTTCCACAGCCCGCTGCCGGCAAGGGTGAAAAGAGTGAATGTTCCCAGCGGCATGGCCGCCGCGCCCGCCGGCAGGGAGATCAGGCTGCGGACCCCGGGCAGCAGGCGACCGAAGAAAATGGACGACCTGCCGTGCCGCCGGAACCAGCCCGCCGCGTGCTCGAAGTCTTCCCGGTCCACCAGCGGCAGCTTGGACAACCCCCGGATGGACCGGTCAAGCCCCAGCTTTGCCCCCAGCAGGTAGAGCAGCAGCGCCCCCAGATACGCACCAAGGGTACTGGTGGCAAAGACGAGGAAGAGATTCAGGGAGCCCTGCTTGGCCAGATAGCCCGCAAGCGGCAGGATCACCTCGCTGGGGATGGGCGGCACCACGGTCTCCGCCAGGGTAAACGCCCCGACACCCCACTCCCCCAGCGTGTCGATGGACCTCGCCGCAAAGCCCACGATGCCCGTAAGTCCCTCGGTGGGGCTGGCTGCACCGGTGATCATCGTCCACATACGCTTACCCCGTTCCGCTGCATGCCGTGGCCGCGTGCTGGCCCGTACTGTCTACCTTACGGGGACTGGCGGACGCATGCCGTGCTGGCCCCGCCTGCCAGGGCATGCGTGCCAGGGACTAGCGGTGCTTGAATTTCGGCTGGCGCTTTCCGGTGAACGCCGCCATGCCTTCCTTCTGGTCCTCCGTGGCGAACAGGGAGTGGAAGAGCCGCCGTTCAAACACCACCCCCTGGGCCAGCCCGGTTTCGAAGGCAGCATTCACGGCTTCCTTCGCTGCCATCGCCGCAGGCTTGGACTTCCCGGCGATCACCCCGGCTGCCGTGAGTGCCTCGGACACCACGTCTGCCGCCGGAACCACCCGGGAGACCAGCCCGCACCGCTCTGCTTCCTCCGCGTCGATGAACCGGCCGGTGAGGATCATGTCCATGGCCTTGGCCTTGCCCACGGCCCGTGTGAGGCGCTGCGAGCCGCCCATGCCGGGGAGCACGCCCAGGTTGATTTCCGGCTGCCCGAACTTGGCGTTGTCCCCCGCGATGATCAGGTCGCACATCATGGCCAGTTCGCAGCCGCCGCCCAGGGCAAAGCCGGATACCGCGGCGATGGTGGGGATCCGCAGGCGGGTGAAGTCTTCCCAGCCCCGGAACCAGTCCGCCACGTACATGTCCATGTAGCCCTGGTCCGCCATCTCCTTGATGTCGGCGCCCGCGGCGAAGGCCTTGCCGGAGCCGGTGATCACGACGGCGCCGACCCCGGGATCGGAATCCATGGCGGTCACGGCGGCCACCAGCTCTTCCATGGTGGCCTTGTTCAGCGCGTTCAGTGCCGAGGGCCTGTTGAGGGTCACCAGCCCTACCCTGCCCTGCTGCTCCACCAGGATGTTGGCGTACTCCGTCATTCGGGACTCCCGTCGTCGTGTGCTGTTGTGGCCCTGCGCCGGTCCGGCAACTCCATGCCGTGCTCCGCTGCGGGACCGTCGCCGGCCTGCCGCTCCGATGCGCCGCGGATTTCGGTGATGATGGCGGAGAAGTCGCGGCCCGCGCCGCCCTCCGCGGCAAACCTATCGTAGATCCGGGCCGCGAGGGCTCCCATCTGCCCTGCCACCCCGGTACTGTCGAGCGCGTTGACGGCCAGGTTGAGGTCCTTGGCCATGAGGGCCGAAGCGAATCCTGGCTGGTAGTCCCTGTTGGCGGGGCTGGTGGGGACCGGCCCTGGCACGGGACAGTTGGTGGTCAGCGCCCAGCACTGCCCTGACGCGGCGGACGCGACGTCGAACAGGGCCTGGGGCGTCAGGCCCAGCTTTTCCCCCAGCACGAAAGCCTCGCTGACTGCGATCATCGAGACGCCCAGGATCATGTTGTTGCAGATTTTGGCGGCCTGGCCCGCTCCATGGGCACCACAGTGCACGGCCCGCTTGCCCATCACCTCCAGGAGCGGCCGCACTGCCTCGACGTCCTCCGCCTCACCGCCGGCCATGAAGGTCAAGGTGCCTGCCTCCGCGCCCACCACGCCGCCGGAAACGGGGGCATCGACGGAACGGTGGCCCGCTTCGATGGCCAGGCGGGCTGCTTCCCGCGCCTCTTCCACATTGATGGTTGAGCAGTCCAGGAACATGGTCCCGGGCCGCGCGGCAGCCAGCAGCCCGGGTTTCTCCGGTTGTCCAGGATTTCCAGCGCCGCCCCGGTAGGCGTCCAGGACGTGCCGGCCGCTGGGGAACATGGTCAGCACCACGTCGGCGCCCGCCAGCGCATCGACCGCGCTGGTCGCCACCGGAACACCCTGTGCCCGGGCAGCCTCCACGGCTGCCGGCACCACGTCGAACCCGGTCACGCGGTAACCGGCACGGACCAGGTTCACGGCCATGGGACCGCCCATGTGTCCAAGGCCCAAAAAGGCCACACTGCCCTTTTCAGGCATGGTCCGCCTCCTTCACTTCCAGGTCCGGCCCAGGCTGCAGGTCCAACTCCCCGCCGTCCAGCGGCTGGAAGAACCTGTCCACCTGCGCGGGCAGCACCTCGGCCAGCGTGGCCGGTTTCCACTGCGGGTTCCTGTCCTTGTCCACCACCTGGGCGCGGATACCCTCGCGGAAATCAGGGCCGGCCAGGAGGCGGATTCCTACCCGGTATTCCTGGGCCAAGGCCTCATCAAGGGTCAGGTTTGCGGCCCGGCGCAGGGACGCCAGGGTGACCTTGACCGAGGTGGGTGACTTGGCTTCGATGGTGTCCGCCGCGTCCGTGGCATCTTCCCGGCCCGGCCCGGTCCAGGCGCGGAGCCGGGCCACAATTTCCCCGGCATCGTCGCTGGCGTAGCAGGCATCGATCCAGTCCCGATGCCCGGACAGAGCCGAGGCCGGAGGCTGTTCGGCGCAGCGGGCGACGGCGGCTTCCGGGCTTTCGTCCTCCAGCGCCGCCACCAGCCCGGGCAGCGCGTGCGAGGGGACGTAATGGTCGGCAAGGCCCAGGAACAGGGCATCCCCCGCGTCCAGGTGTGCCCCGGTCAGGGCCGCATGGGTTCCCGTTTGGCCCGGCGCGCGGGACAGCAGGAAGGTGCCGCCGACGTCGGGGGCGAACCCGATGGTGGTTTCCGGCATCCCCATCCTGGTCCGCTCGGTGACCACGCGGGCGCTCCCGTGCGCCGAGACACCCACCCCGCCGCCAAGGACCAGGCCGTCCATGAGGGCAACGTACGGCTTGGGATAGCGGGCAATGAGCGAGTTCACGCGGTACTCGGTCTGCCAGAAGCCGGCGGTCCGGTTTCCGCCGTGCAGCATGTCCCGGTAGATGGCCACGATGTCTCCGCCCGCGCACAGGCCCCGCTCCCCGGCGCCCTGCACCAGGACGGCCGCCACGCCGTCGTCCCCTGCCCATGCGGTGAGCTGCCGCAGGAGCAGGTCCACCATTCCGGCGGTGAGCGCGTTGACCGCCCGTGGCCTGTTGAGGGTGATCACGCCGAGCCGGCCGCGGCGGTCAAAAAGCACTTCCGCGGTTCCGTTTCCTGCCGTGCTGTCCGTGGTGTTGCCCGTAGCTGCCGTCATCGGCTGGTGCTCCTTCGCATGGTGGCCGGACGTGTGATCCAGGTCATTCTGGTGCGAATATACCCGCCGCCTGCTGCCCGGGACCAACCGTGCCCGCGGCGCGGGCGGGGCCTTTTGACGGCTTTACCTGCCGCGCGGCTGCCAAGGTAAGTTAGGAACCGTGAAGATAGCTACCTGGAATGTGAACTCGCTCCGTGCCCGCGCCGACCGCGTCGAAGCCTGGCTCCAGCGCAGCGACTGCGATGTCCTGGCCATCCAGGAGACCAAGTGCAAGGACGACAACTTTCCGTGGGAACTCTTTGAACGGATGGGCTACGAGGTAGCCCACTTCGGGGTGAACCAGTGGAACGGCGTGGCCATCGCCTCCCGGGTGGGGCTTGAGGACGTGGAACGGACGTTCCTGGACCAGCCCTCGTTCGGCAAGGCCGGCAAGGATCCCGTCCAGGAAGCCCGGGCCATGGCTGCCACGTGCGGCGGCATCCGCGTCTGGAGCCTCTACGTCCCCAACGGCCGCTCCCTGGACGACGAACACATGCCGTACAAGCTCAAGTGGCTGGAAAGCCTGAAGACCCATGCCCAGGGACTGGTCACGGACAACCCCCAGGCGCAGGTGGCGCTGATGGGCGACTGGAACATCGCTCCGTTCGACGACGACGTCTGGGACATCGACCTGTTCATCGCCAACCGGTCCACGCATGTCAGCCCGCCCGAGCGTGCGGCGTTCCACGCGTTCGAATCGGCGGGCTTCACCGATGTGGTGCGCCCCTACACCCCGGGCCCGGGCGTCTACACCTACTGGGACTACACCCAGCTGCGGTTCCCCAAGAAGGAGGGCATGCGGATTGACTTCGTCCTGGCCTCCCCCGCGCTGGCGGCCCGCGTCACCGGCGCCTCGATCGACCGCGAGGAACGCAAGGGCAAGGGCGCTTCTGACCACGCTCCCGTGCTGGTGGAACTGGCGGACTGATGACTGCACCCTGGACCCTTCCAAGGAGACCGTGATGACGGGAAACCTCTACCGGGGCCAGGCTGGCCTGCCGTTTTCCTCCACCCTGCGCGTCTACGAGCCCCTGGAAGCCTTCCCGGAGGAACAACGCCCGGCCATCAAGGCCGCGGGCGCTCAGGCCGTGTCCCGCGCCGCCGTCGAAAACGCGGAACTGCTGGCGTCGCTGGGACGTATCACCCGCACGGGCGGCGATCCGTTCCCCACGGGCCGCACCGACCTGGTGCGCGTCACCACGGCGCCGGAGCCGGAAGGCGGAACGACCGACGACGGTGCCGGCGCCGGCACTGAGCCGGTCCTCCTGTATTGCCCCAGCCAGCTTGTCCTGCGCGCCGGGCTGGCCGCGAACGCCCTGATGGAGGGAATCCACGGTCCACTGGCCGAGCTGCTGATTCCGGAGGAGCAGCGGGACCGGCACCAGGAGCGGATCGACCTGGTGAAGGCCCGTGACGGTTCCGTCCGCGTCCATACCCGGGCCTCAACCTGGGGCATCCCGTTCAGCTGGTTCTCGTTGTTCATGGAGTCCGACCGCAAGGATGTGGTGGAAGCCGCCGGGCGCATCCTCACCGTCCGCGTCTGGACGCCCATCACCGACGCCCTGGAGCGGGCCCGCTACGCGGTGGCCAACCTGGCCCTCGCCGCCCCGGACCTGGACATGCTCGATGACCTGGCGCAGCTGACGGAATGGCTTGAACTGTTCCACGTGAACTCCATGGTGGAGCTGGACTACGGCGCCGTGGCGGACAAGGTGTACCCGGACGAGTCCCCCATGGACATCAGGCTGGGCATCGAATGCCTGGCCGAGGGTGACATGACCGGCGCCGCCGCGGCCTACCGGCGGCTGGCCTCACGCTGGATCCCCATCCGGCAGCTGGCCCGCGCGTCGTAACGGTCCCCGGTTCCTGGCTGTTACAGGTTTTGGGGCGGCGCAGTGGTGCGCCGGATGATCAGTTCGTGGGGGGCGACGGCGGAACGCACCGCCCCTGCCTCGCCATCCAGTTCGTCCAGCAGCATCTTGGTGGCCAGTTCGGCCTGCTCGTCCGGGCGTTGCCCCACGGTGGTCAGGCCTATGGCGTCGGCAAAGTCGTGGTTGTCGATGCCCACCACGGACAGTTCGCCGGGAACGCTGACGCCCAAGCGGTTGGCCTCAAAAATAACCCCCATGGCCATTTCGTCCGAGGCGCAAAAGATGGCGGTGGGCTTCTGCCCCGGCCGGGACCACAGCCGGCGCAAGGCTTCCTGGCCGCTGCGGACGGTGAAGTCCCCCCACTCATCCCATTCCGGCCGCGTCGGCAGCCCGGCCGCCGCCATGACGTCCTTGAAGGCCAGGATGCGCACCCGGGGAACGTCGAAGTTCAGGTCGGTCTCGTCGTCGCCATGCAGCAGGGCGATGTCCCGGTGGCCGAGGTCGATCAGGTGCCGGACCGCGGTTGAGGCGGCGGCGTAGTCGTCGATGCCGATATACGGGCATTCCTCAACGTGCCCTCCCACCACAATCAGGGGTATATCGATCTTCTGCAGGTGCTCGATCTCTTCGTGGCTGAGCGCCATACACAGGACCAGCAGGGCATCGATCTGCTTGTACACCATGGTCTTGCTGAAAAGCCGTTCGCGGTTGCTGCCATGGCCGCCAAGGTTGAACAGCGAGAGATTATAGTGGCGGGCGTGCAGTTCCCGGTCGGCGCCCTCGATGGCTTTGGAGAAGAACCAGCGGCTGACGAATGGGGCCAGGACGCCAATGGTCTTGGTCCGTCCGGTGGCCAGGCCGGAGGCCGACGAAGACGCGACGTAGCCCAGGTCCCCTGCGACTTCCAGGATCTTCTTCCGGGTGGCCGGCGAAACCCGCGGCAATCCGCGGACGGCCCGGGAGACTGTGGCTGTTGAGACTCCGGCGGCAGCCGCCACGTCCTCGATGCTGACGCCGTTATGGCCGCCCCGCTGGGACCTTTCCGTTGTCCGTGCCACCGTGTCCCCTCTTCAACTCCTTTGCGGCGTAGGGCCGGCCGGCCCTGCGTTTACCCCGGCCCTGTATTTTTCCACTCCGCGGGCAGGCAGTGGTAACCGGTCCGCTGGCTGCGTAGGCACCCACCATCACGGCGGCGGCCCGGCGCCGACGATTCCTACCTGCGGGCGGGGAGTTTCCGGCGCAGCCGCACCATGCCATACAGGGCCAGCAAAGTTGCCAGCAGTCCCAGCGCCCATCCAAGGGCAGGCTGGGCAGTTACTTCCATCCACACGGTGACCACCAGGAGGACCAGTGCCCAGAATGCGAGGAAGCCAATGATGATGTCAAAGTCCTCACCCGAGCGGACCAACCGGCTGCGGCTTCCCGCCCCCGGGATGCGGGGGCGGGAACCGTTGTCCGTCACTTGACTGCACCTGCCGTGAGGCCGGCGACAATCTTGCGCTGGAAGACGAGCACCAGGATCACCAGCGGAATGGTGACAATGGTGCCTGCGGCCATGATGGCCGTGTACGGGATCTGGTTGGGCTGTGCACCGGCGAAGTTGGCGATGGCCACCGTCACCGGCTGGGTTGCGTCGCTGGACAGCTGGCTGGCAATCAGGAACTCATTCCACGAGGAAATGAACGCCAGGATTGCGGTGGTGAAGATTGCCGGTGCAGCCAGGGGCATGATGACCTTGCGGAACGCCTGTCCCTGGGTGCAGCCGTCCACGCGGGCCGATTCCTCAAGCTCCCAGGGCATTTCCCGGAAGAACGAGGTCATGGTGTAGACCGTCAGCGGGAGCACGAAGGAGATGTTCGGGATGATCAGCGCCTGATACGTCCCCATCCAGCCGATGTTGGTGAACAGCTGGAAGAGCGGGGTGATCAGGGCAACGCCGGGGAACATGGAGGCTCCCAGGATGAAGCCGAGCACCAGGAACTTGCCCTTGAAGTTCAAACGGGCCAAGGCGTAGGCCGCGAACACGCCGATCAGCAGCGAGACGGCCGTGACCACCCCGCCGATGAACACACTGTTCAGCAGAGCCTGGCCGAACCTGTTGCCGAAGGACGTGTCAAAGGCTGTCGTGAAGTTGTCCAGCGTGACGTGCGTGGGAAGGATCGAGGTGTCGTACGTGAAGCCCACCTCGCGGAACGCGGTGACCACCATCCAGTACGCCGGTGCCAGGCACCAGAGCAGGATGATGGCGGCGCTCAGGTAGGTACGCCCCTGCGCCCACTTTTCCCGGTTCTGCGCAGCCTTGCGGCCCTTGTCCTGGCGGGCCCGGAGTGCCGAGGCGTCTGCTGTTGCCGTGGTCATTTCTTCCCCTTTCCTGTGGCGCCACTCTGCTCAACCACGTTTGCCCCGAGGAAGCGGACAAAGATGAAGGCGACGAGGAAGATGATGATGAAGGTGATGGTGGACAGCGCAGCCGCCGCATTAAAGCCTTGCCTGATTTGGTTGATCACCAGGATGGACAAGGTGGTGGTGTTATTGGCACCGCCGGTGAGGATGTACGGCAGGTCGAACATGCGCAGCGCATCCAGCGTACGGAACAGGATCGCCACCATGAGGGCCGGCTTGACCAGCGGAAGCGTGATCAGCCGGAACCGCTGCCAGGCAGTGGTTCCGTCCACCTTGGCTGCCTCGTAGACTTCTGCCGGGATCATCTGCAAGCCTGCCAGGATCAGCAGGGCCATGAACGGCGTGGTCTTCCAGACGTCGGCAATGATCACGGCCCACTTGGCCGGCCACTCGCTGCCCGTCCACAGAATGGTGGTGTTGAACAGCTTGTTGGCGATGCCTTCGAAGGCGAAGATAAAGAACCAGAGCTTGGCCGTCACAGCGGTAGGGATAGCCCAGGGCACCAGCACGGCGGCGCGGACCAGGCTGCGTCCGCGGAACGTGCGGGCCATGATCATGGCCATCCAGAAACCGAGGACGGTTTCCAGTGCCACCGTTACCACCGTGAAGAAAAACGTGGTGGCCGTGGCAGACCAGAACTGGCCGCCCAGGGTGCCCGGCGGGCAGGCGACGGTTCCGCCGCCCGGCGCCGAACACTGCTGCGCCAGCCAGTTGACGTAGTTCTGAATTCCCGCCGGGCCGCCCGCGGTGAAGAGGCCCGTGGCCGGATCCAGGCCGGCATCCTTCTGGAACGACATGACGATGGCGCTGATGATCGGGTAAACGATCACCACGGCCAGGGCGATGATGGTGGGGGCGAGGAGCCAGGAGGCCCAGCGCCCCTGGCTTGCAATCCTGTTGTCCTCCCCCACGCCCTTGGGCGCGTGATGGACGGGGGTACCGCCCGACGCCGGTGACTTGACCGGCGTCGGGCCTAGTTCGGTTGCCATGGCAGAACTACGATCCCGCACCGGCGGATTCGATGGACTTCTGCATGTCAGAGAGTGCGGTTTCCACGGACTTTTCTCCCTTGATTGCGGAGTAGGCGTTCTCTTGGATTGCCTTGGTGACAGCCGGGTAGAACGGCGTAACGGGACGCGGTACGGCGTTTTCGATGGACGTCTTCAGGACCGGCAGGTAGGGCAGCTTGGCAACGAGTTCCTGGTCCTCATACAGCGAACCAAGCACGGGGGCCAGCGAGCCCTGCGTGGCGTAGAACTTCTCGGTTTCGGCCGAGGTCATGAACTTCATGAAGTCGAGCGCGGTGGCCTTGTTCTTGGAGTAGACGCTGGTGGCGAGGTTATGGCCACCCAGCGAGGAGGCACCCGGGCCGCTCTTACCCGGCAGGGCTGCCAGGCCGGTCTTGTCCTTCACAGTGGATGAGCCTTCAGTGGTGATCAGGTTGAACGCGTACGGCCAGTTGCGGAGGAACAGGAGCTTGCCGCTCTGGAAGGCCTGCCGGCTGTCCTCTTCCTTGTACGTGATGGCCTCCTTGGGGATGTTGCCGTCCGCGTAGGCCTTCGCCAGGTTGCCCAGGCCGGCCTTGGCCTCGGCGGTGTTCAGGTCCGGCTTTCCATCCTTGTTAAGGACGGATCCGCCCGCGGAGTTGATGGCCTCGGAAGCATTTACCGTCAGGCCCTCATATTTGCTGAACTGGCCTGCGTAGCAGCCGATGTTGTTCTGCTTGGCGATGGAGCACATGCTCATCATCTCGTCCCAGGTCTTGGGCGGGGTGGGGACCAGGTCCTTGCGGTAATACAGGATGCCGCCGTCGGAGGTCTGGGGAGCCGCGTACAGGGTGCCCTTGTACGTGGCGCTGTCCACGGTGGGCTTGAGCATGGCGCTGGTGTCGATCGCCATCTTGTCCTTCAGCGGCTGCAGCCAGCCCTTCGCTGCGAACTCCGCGGTCCAGACAACGTCCACATCCACGACGTCGTAATCGGACTGCTTGGCCTGGAAGTGCTGGACCAGGTCGTCGTGCTGTTGGTCCGCCTGGTCGGTCTGTTCCTTGAAGGTGACCTTTTCGTTCGGGTGGGCCGCATTCCACTTATCGACCAGGGGGCGGACAACGTTGCTGTTGTCCTTGCCCTGGACATACGTGATGGGGCCGCGGCCGTCGAGGTTGGCGTCAGCGTCGCTGCCCCCACCACCCGTGGTGCCCCCTCCACCCCCGCCACCGCAGGCGGACAACGTAAGGGCCAGAATGCCGGCAGTGGCAGCCGGAAGCAGGAATCTCGGGGTTTTCATTAGCTTGAAGCTCCTCGCTGAGTGACAAGTAAGTCGACAGTGCGCTTGCTAGGTGAGGTTGATGTGGTGACCATCACACTAGTAAGGTTGCTGTCTGCAATGCAAGCGTTTACATCAAAAAGTTATCAGAGGGGAACCAAATGCCCGATCCGTCCGTTCCCGCGCCGCGTCCAGCCTCCTCTGCCTGGTGGGCCGACGCCGTGGTCTACCAGATCTACCCCCGCTCGTTCGCCGATGGCAACGGCGATGGCATGGGCGACCTGGGCGGCGTCACCGGCAGGCTTCCCTACCTTCGCGCCCTCGGGGTGGACGCCGTCTGGCTCTCACCCTTCTACAAGTCGCCGCAGGCAGACGGCGGTTACGACGTGGCGGACTACCGCCAGGTGGACCCCCTCTTCGGCTCGCTGGCCGACTTCGACACCATGTTGCAGGAAGCTCACCGCCTCGGCCTGAAGGTCATTGTGGACCTCGTTCCCAACCACACCTCGGATGAACATGCATGGTTCCAGGAGGCGCTGGCGTCCGCCCCCGGGAGCCCGGCACGGGACCGGTATATCTTCAGGAACGGCAAGGACGAGGTGCCGGGATCCGGCGACGGCAACCGGGCTCCCAACAACTGGAAATCCATCTTCGGCGGGCCGGCCTGGAGCCGCGTGAATGAAGCCGACGGGTCACCGGGCCAGTGGTACCTGCACCTCTTTGACACCCGGCAACCGGACCTGAACTGGGACAACCCGGAAGTCCAGGAGGAGATGCGTTCAGTGCTGCGCTTCTGGCTGGACCGCGGCGCCGACGGCTTCCGGGTGGACGTCGCCCACGGATTGGTGAAGGAGGCAGGGCTTCCGGACTGGGAGGGCGTTGCAGCCATGGTGGAGGGAACCTCCGGACCCCACCGGGAAAGCCACCTGCCCGGTGATGCGCCGCACGCCCACACCGATGCCGAGGAACCCCACAGGGCAGTATCTCCCATGTATCCGCCGTCGCCCTTTTTCGACCAGGACGGGGTCCACGCCATCTACCGGGACTGGAACCGCGTCCTTGCCGAATATGGCGGGGACCGCATGATGGTAGCCGAGGCCTGGGTGGAACCGGCCGAGCGCCTTGCCCGCTATGTCCGGCCCGACGAAATGCAGCAGGCCTTCAACTTCGATTTCCTGCTGGCAGGGTGGGATGCCGAGCGCATGGCGGACGCCATCGACGCATCCCTGGCAGCGGCAGCATCAGTGGGGGCCCCGTGTACGTGGGTTCTCAGCAACCACGACACCGTACGGCACACCACCCGGTTTGGCCTCAAGGATCCCACGACGTTCCCGAAAGGCATCGGCCCCGCCGACGAACAGCCGGACGCGGCGCTGGGCCTTGCGCGCGCCCGTGCCGCCACGCTGGTTGAGCTGGCGCTGCCTGGGTCCGCCTACCTCTACCAGGGTGAGGAACTGGGACTTCCCGAGCACACTGCGCTTCCCGACTCCGCCCGGCAGGACCCCACATTCTTCCGGACGGGTGGGGCTGAAATCGGGCGAGACGGCTGCCGTGTCCCGCTGCCGTGGGTCCAGGACCAGCCCGGGTTCGGATTCTCCGGGGCACTCTCCACCAACGCGTCCGGGCCCTGGCTTCCCCAGCCGGAAAGCTTTGGCCCCTTGGCCGCGGACCAGCAGGATGGCGAGGAGGGCTCAACCCTTGAGCTCTACCGGGCAGCCCTGGCCTTCAGGTCAGCACAGCAACTGGGCAGCGGCAGCGTGGAATGGACTGATGAACACGCGCCGGACAGTGGACTGCTGGCGTTCCGGAACGGGGATGTAGTGGTCCTGTCCAACATGGGCTTCGCCTCCGCCCCTGTGCCGGAGGGCTACACCGTGGCGCTCTCCAGCGGGCCCGAACCGGCCGATGAATGGGCCGCGATGCGGGAGGTTCCCGTGGACAGCACCGTGTACCTTCTGGGCGGCCGGTAGCAAGCAGGGTGCCTGGGCTGCCCTGCAGCGGCAGTTCAGCGGACGCGCTCTGCCCGGCTGAAGCGTGTCCGCGCCCCGGCCCCGATGTGGATGAGGACAGGAATCTCCTTGCCCACAACAGACTCCAGGGCGTCCAGGAGCCCGGAGACCTCGGCTGCGAGCAGGTGCGGGGCCACCCCTTGGCGTGGCAGGAGCCGGACCTTCAACGCCGGGGAACCTTTCACGTCGTAGGTGGTGACGGTGGCGCCTGCCAGGTCCGGCCGTCCTTCAAGGGCCTGCCGGAGGGCCTGCTCGGCCACCCCGCCGCCGATCCGGACGTCCCCGGGAATCTCTCCGGGATCGTATTCCGCGGCCAGCAGGTTTGACCGGCCCTTGCCTTGCTGGGCGATCCAGGCAACCATGAGCCCCATCAGTGCCAGGAGCGCCAGCGCCACGACGATCCACAGCCAGCTCTCCGGCCGGCCCGGGAACCGGGTGGAGTCGAACAGCCGGCTGACACCCTCCCAGGCTCCGCCGGACCAGGAATGCCACCAGGAGCCCACCGGGGGCACGGTTGCCAGCAGCACCAGGATGAGTCCGGTGCCCAGCAGGATCAGGCCCAGTACGGTGAGGAGGATGCGGTTGAGCAGTGCCGGGGTGCTGTTCATGCTCCGATCACTCCGGTCGGGGTCACGTTGACGCGCGGAACAGGGGCCGGCTCCAGCAGCATCTGGTCCAGCTCATCCCGCACCGCGCCAAGGACACGGTCCGCGTCCACGGGCACACCGGAGGTTGGCCGGACGTTCACCAGCACCTGGCGCTGGGAGACGACCACCATGACCTGGTCGGGGGTGACGTTGGCGGCCAACCGCGCGCGCCGGGCGATCGAGGAGGCGACGACCTCGTCATCCACCACCACGGCCGGGAGTCCCTCGCCAGGGGCGCCGGCCAGGAGATGGCGGGCACGTTTCCCGGGAAGGATTCCGTTGAGCAGGAAGACCAAGCCCAGCATGGCCAGCACACCGCCGATGGCCGCCAGCAGCAGCGGGGGGATTCCGGCGGGCAGGTCGACGATGCGCTGGGCAGCCACCTGCGGCTCGATCAACCAGGCGGGCTGCCCCACGGCATGGACGCCGGACTCGAGGACGCCGTAGCCGGCCAGCACCAGGACCAGGACGGCGGCCACGACCGACACCACGGCCCTGGAGGAATGGGTTTCGCGGTAGACCACCCTGCGCATGTCCGGGCCGTTGCTTCTCCGGGATCCGCTGTTGGCCCGGCGGCTTTCCACGCTGCTGCTCACCGTACCCGCCCTCCTGTACTGATCTTTGCCCCGCTGACGCGGATATCCACCCGGCTCAACTGCGAGCCGCTCAGTTCCGAGACCCTCGCCAGGATGCTTTCCTTGGCCTTCACCGTGCGGTCCCAGATGGATCCGCCGGCGATCCCGACCCTGGCAGCGTCCAACACCACGGACTGCAAGGGCGGGATGCTGATGGGAGTGACGAGGGACAAGGCCAGCAGGCCGTCGTCGTCCGTCCAGTCCGCGCGCACGTCCTGGGCGTCGACTCCCAGCGCCTGCGCCGCAGCCGCCTTGGCAAGGCTGGTCAACGCCTGGGTGCTGATCCGGTTATGGCCGCTGAGCGCCTGCCCACGCACAACGGGCGCGGGCGAGCTCATGAGGAGGAGCGCCGGCCGGTGATGGCATCGAATATGCCGCGCAGGTCCAGCTTGCCTTCGGCGGCACGGCCCAGGAGCGCCCCGATGGCCATGAAAAGAAGGGAAACGAGAAAGCCCCACAGGCCGAACTGCAGGGACATGAATGCCACGAACGCGCCCATGGCCGTGCCTGCCACGGTGAGGTTCACAGCAGCGCCTCCCGTTCGGGAGCAACCGGCGCGGTGGTCTTGACGGGCGGCGGCACGTAGACGTCCGTGATTTCGACGTTCACCTCGATAACCTGCAGCCCCACGAGTTCTTCAACTGCCCGGTAAACGGCGGCCCGGACATCATTGGCCAGGGCGTGCAGGGGCGTTCCGTAGCTGGCCACCAGGGTGATATCCACGGCTACCTGCGTTTCGCCCACTTCCGCGTGGACGCCGGCGGCATGATCGGAACTTCCGACCGCATCACGGATGGCGCCCAGGGCACGGGACGGACCCGAACCGAGGGAGTAGACGCCGGGGACCGAACGCGCGGCGATCCCCGCCACTTTTGCCACGGCGGTCTCGGAAATGACGGTCCGTCCCGGACCGGGAGCCGGGCTGGCGGCAGGACGGCTTGGCACCACGGGTTGCGGGTTCTGGTATTCCATCAGGCACTCCCCCTTCTGTTGGTTCCACCCTATAACCAGGCTGCGGCACATGGGCTGGAAAACCCCGCAGGCGGGCCGCATCGCATATGGCGTTCCGTGACGGGGTAATTCCGCGCCGGTTAAAAGGAACCAGGCGGGAAGCCCCTGGGGGCTCCCCGCCTGGATCACGTGCGGCGACCAGCCGCTGGTGCGTGAGGACCTACTTGTAGAGGCCTTCGCCGCCAACCCTTACATTGGTGGGCAGGTAGCCGAACGGGCCCAGGCCGTTCCGGCCAAAGTTCCTGTCCACCTGGGACACACCATTGCGGAAGTTGATCTTCACCGTCGGTGACAGGGAGCCGCCACGGACGCCGTTGACGTTGTCGATGAAGGACTGCACCAGGCCGCCGGGCTGCACGTAGTGCGAATATGCCTGGAACTGCCGGCCGTTCTGGTTCGGGGTGGGTGCCTCCGGGGACTCGGACGGAAGGTTCAGGTCCGTGGGCGAACCCAGGGCCAGGCCGCTGTTGTTCATCGGCTGGTAGTCCGAGCGGATGCCGTCGCCCACGAAGCCGTACACGCCGTCGGGACCGCGCATGCCTGCCGCGTAGGTGAACTGGTGGCTGATAGTGAACAGGTAGTACTTGTTCTTGCCGTTTTCATTCTGGATGAAGATCTGCGGACGCTCCGTCTGGTCGTTCACGCAGTTGCCGGAAAGGATGGGCGGAAGGAAGGACCACTTGGTCAGGTCCTTGTTGTCCGCCACTGCCAGCCCCACGTTCGCTGTCTGGAAGTAGGCGCCGCTGTTCTGGACGTCCGTTACGCTTTCCGCATGGGGATCACCGGGGCGGTAGCCCAGGTCCTCGGCCTTGCACTGGTAGTCGCCGCGCTTTGCTGCGGTGTTGCCTTCGAACACCATGTACGTCTTCCCGGGGTGGGCCGGGTCCACGAACGTGTAGGGGTCCCGGAAAGCGAACCCGGCGTTCTGCGCCTTGGTCTGGTACATCTTTCCGTCCGGTTCCAGCAGCTTGGTGTGCTGGAACCCGTCGAACGTGACGCCGTTCTGGTCGGCGTGGATGTTTCCCAGCGCCTTGGCGATCACAGCGTCCGGGGCGATTCCGCCGCCGCCGGCGTTCCGCTCGGCCACATCGTAGAACGTGGTGGCCGTGTAGAAGACGTTCACGTGGTTGCCCTGCATCAGGCGCGTGGAACCGGACCATTCGGTGTTGCCGATGGAAGTGTTGTCCAGGAACAGGTGTCCGCCGTAGTTCCACTTGTCCTTGGCCGGGTCCGCGTTGGTCTTCCGGAAGAAGTAGCCAATCCGGGCGTTCCAGTGGCGCTGGTCGAAGCCGTAACCGGCGTGCCGGTCAGCGACCAGGGAGAAGATGACGTCCCAGCCCTTGTAGCTGATCTGGTTGGCGTTTTCGTCCGTCAGGGACCAGGTGTCCCAAACCCAGACGTCGTCGTTCATGGCGGGGAAGTCCTGCGGGATTTCCGGCATGGTGACGTCCGGGCTCATGGAGTTCGCGCCCGGGGCGACGGTGGAGTCGCTCTGTGCCATGATCTGCCGGGCGTCTGCGCGGGTCCACTTGGAGGTGAAGTCCGACGCCGGGTCGAAGGCCTGCTGCGTGTGCTGCGTGGGCAGGGGGAAGCCTGGGGCGGGGGCCGGCATCTGCTGGACGGCAGGCGGGTCGGAAGGCTCGTTGGCCTGTGCCGCGGGGACGGCCAGGAAGGCCGAGGCGGCCAGGGTTGCCGCCAGCGCTGCGGCGCCGGTGCGCCACCGCAGCAGCCGGTGTTGGGGGTGCTTGTGCATGTCTTGCTCTTCTCGCGGAGTTGTAACTTTTCGTGGAAGGCGGGCGTGTGCCCATAACCCCGAAACCAACCGCGGCCCCGGCAACACCTCTGGCGTCATCCGGGACGCCGTTGTGTTGTGGGGGTGCAGGCCTGGGTAGGGCCTGTCCGGCCGATGGAAAGCATGCTGTCCTCCGGCCGCGCTCAACCGTAGACGGGGTGGAGGGAGCACTTCAAACCCTGTTTCGGGAGCCAGAACCGGTTACCACCCAGTAGAGTGCAAGCGCTTACGCAAGCCATTGCGCGCGCGTGCCACACCCCGTCGGCAGGGGTCAAATGTTTCGTTGGGTGCCCAAAGATTTCTTTCGACGGTGGCTGCGATGTTGCGTTAGCCACAGGGCGGGCACTCATACGTGGCGGAAGGCCGCGTCAGGGGCAGAGGCGAAGCCTGGTCAAGGTTGCCCAAACCGGTGTTAAAGCAGAAAAGCACCAGTTCCGAAGAACTGATGCTTCCCAGTGGTGGCTCCGACCGGCGTCGATCCGGTGACCTTTCGATTTTCAGTCGAACGCTCTACCAACTGAGCTACAGAGCCTAGGTGACTAGTCACCATGACAGCCGGAATTTCTTCCAACAATCAGAGCGACCCTGACGGGACTTGAACCCGCGACCTCCGCCGTGACAGGGCGGCGCGCTAACCAACTGCGCTACAGGGCCTTGCTTTTCTTGCTTTTGCAGTATCTCTACCGCTTTTTTCAAGGCTTCCAGCCTACCAGACTTTTTTAGCCTGTTTGACCAGTTCCTTGCGTACCCCCAACGGGATTCGAACCCGTGCCGCCGCCGTGAAAGGGCGGTGTCCTAGGCCGCTAGACGATGGGGGCCAGAACCCGTTCGGAACAAAATAAAAGGCGTCAAGCGGGGCTTTCCGTCTTTGTCCTCTGCGTTTCTCCGAACTGGACTCTAAAACTATAGGGGCTAACCGGGAATATTCCAAAATCGGCGAAAAACCCCGCCGTTTGGCCCCGGGACGGGTCAAGATGGACGGATGGATGCCGTCGACGCGCTCAATGAGATCGCTTTCTGGCTGGAGCGCGGACGCGCGGCCACGTTCAAGGTCCAGGCTTTCCGGAAGGCGGCCGCCGCCATCAGCCCCCTCGGCCCCGCGGAAGTAGCCGAACGCGCCCGGAGCGGCCGGCTCAAATCCATGAAGGGAATCGGCGACCGGACCTACGCGGTGATCCGGCAGGCCGTGGACGGACAGGTCCCTGACTACCTGGCGGACCTCAGGGAGAAGGGTGCCCAGCCGCTGGCATCGGGCGGAACGGAGCTCCGGGCGGCGCTGCGTGGCGACCTGCACAGCCACAGCGAATGGTCCGACGGCGGCTCCCCCATTGAGCTGATGGTGGCGGCCGCTGAGGTGCTGGGCCGCGAATACCTGGCCCTGACTGACCACTCCCCCAACCTCACCATCGCCAACGGGCTGTCCGCCGGGCGCCTGCGGGAGCAGCTGGACGTGGTGGCAGGCATCAACAGCAACGGCGGGGCCACCCGGCTGCTGACGGGCATCGAGGTGGACATCCTGGAATCCGGCAGCCTGGACCAGGACCCGGAGCTGCTGGACCGCCTGGACATCGTGGTGGCCAGCGTCCACTCGAAGCTCCGTGCGGACCGGAAAACCATGACCACCCGCATGCTCGGGGGCATCCGGTCTCCGCAGACCAACGTCCTTGGCCATTGCACGGGACGGCTCGTTGAGGGCTCGCGCGGGACGCGGCCGCCGTCGGAATTCGACGCCAAGGAAGTCTTCGCAGCGTGCGCGGAACACAACGTTGCCGTTGAGATCAATTCCCGCCCGGAGCGGCAGGACCCGCCCGATGCCCTGATCCAGCTGGCACTGGACGCCGGGTGCCTGTTCTCGATTGACAGCGATGCCCACGCACCGGGACAGCTGGATTTCCTGCAGTACGGTGCCGAACGGGCAGCCCGCAACAACGTTCCGGCAGACCGGATCATCACCACCTGGCCGGTGGACAAGCTGCTTGCCTGGGCCGCCACGAAGTAGGGCGGCCTCGCTTCGGGGCAGCGTCGGCGGGGCTGACCGCCGCTACTTGACGGCGTCTGCCAGCTTCTGGCGGAAGTCCGCCTTGGTGGACAGCGTGAGCTTCTCACCGTTGAGGAAGAACGTGGGTGTGCCGGTGACGCCGAGGGCGTTGCCGTCCGCGATGTCGGCCAGGATGCGGTCCTCGGTCTTCTGGTCGGCCACGACGGCATCGAACTGCGCCAGGTCCAGCCCCAGCTGCCCGGCGTAGGTGCGGAACAGCGGCGCCTGGGACTGCTGGCTGCCGGCCCACTGAGACTGGTTTTCGAAAAGCTTGGCGGCCATCTGCTGGTACTGGCCCTGCTGCGCGGCCGCTTCCGCCGCCAGGGCAGCCTGGCCGGAATTGGGGTGCGCAGAAAGCGGGAAGTACCTGTTGACGAAAGTAATCCTGTCCCCGAACTCCGCCTTGAGCTCCTCCACGAAAGGATGGACTGCACCGCAGGACGGGCACTCGAAGTCCAGGAACTCCACCAGCTGGGCCTTCTCCTCGGCAGGCGCAGTGAGGCGGTGGCTGTCGGCACGAACCAGTTGCTCAGCACCCGCGGCCGGAGGCGCCGCCTGCTGGGGCTTCGTTGCGGCAAAGATGGCGTACCAGGCAACGCCGCCCAGGACGATGAGAGCCAAGGCGATCCAGATGATCTTCCTGACAAGGCGCGGGGTGTCACGGCCGGGAGCCGAAGGAGAGGACATGGTCCGCATCCTAGCCCGCGGGCACCCACATGGCCGATTTCCGCCAGTTCGGTGCCTGCAGCAGCCGTACATTTGACTCATGCCTTCCACCAGCCCCGCCCGCCAGCCCCTGGCTTCCCCCGCCGCAGCACCCACGCCCGTGAAGGCCCTTGGCGTGGCGGCCATGGTGGTTACCGTGGTGCTGTGGGCCTCCGCGTTCGTCGGCATCCGCGCCATCGGGCCGCACTTCTCCCCCGGAGCCCTGACGCTCGGCAGGCTGGCGGTCGCCGCCGTTGTCCTCGCGTTCCTGGTGGTGCCGCAGCTGCTCAGGAGCCGGGTGCTGCCCAGGGGGCGCGAATGGCTGCCCATCCTGGCCTATGGCGTGATGTGGTTCGGCGGCTACAACGTTGCCCTGAACGCCGCCGAACACATCCTTGATGCCGGCACCAGCGCCCTGCTGATCAACGTCAACCCGATCCTGGTGGCCATCATGGCCGGCATCTTCCTCAAGGAGGGCTTTCCCCGCTGGCTGCTCATCGGCAGCACGGTGGCCTTCACGGGTGTTGCACTGATCGCCCTGGGTTCCGGACAGCCGCGCAGCCCCGGGGAAAGTTCGACGGCGGACCTGGCAGGCGTGGCGCTTTGCCTCCTCGCGGCGGTGCTCGCCGCAGTCAGCGTCATCATCCAGAAACCGGTGGTGCGGAAGTTCCCGGCGGCGCAGGCCACCTGGTTCGGCATCGTGGTGGGAGCACTGTGCTGCCTGCCGCTCGCCGGGCAGTTGGCGTCCGAAGTGCAGGCCGCTCCCCCGGAGGCCACCTGGGCGCTGGTGTACCTCGGTGTCTTCCCCACGGCCATTGCCTTTACCACCTGGGCTTACGCCCTGTCCCTGGTGGACGCCGGGAAGCTTGCCGCCACCACCTACCTGGTGCCCGGGACCACGGTGCTCATCTCCTGGCTGCTGCTCGGTGAAATCCCTACCGCCTGGGGACTGGTGGGCGGGCTGGTGTGCCTGGTGGGCGTAGGGCTGACCCGGCGCAGGACGCGGGCACCCGGGCAGCGGCCCGGGCGCTAGAGTCGGAGTATGCCAGCCAGCCTCCCGCCGGGACTGCCTATCCTTCCCGACGGCCCGCACGAACCGTCCGGGTTCACCATGTCTCCTGACGAATTCGAGGCGGCCGTCGAGGATGCCCTGGCCAGCATCCCGGACCGGCTGGCCCGTGCCATGGACAACGTGGCAGTCTTCATCGACGACGACTACGTGCCCGGTCCGGGGGAAGATCCGGACACCGTCCTGCTGGGGCTGTACGAAGGCGTCCCGCTGACCGAACGCGATTCATGGTGGGACGCCGGTTCCCTTCCCGACCGGATCACCATTTTCCGCGAACCCATCCTGGAGATCTGCTCCTCCCGGGAGGACGTGATCCACGAAGTGGCCGTCACGGTGGTCCATGAAATCGCGCACCACTTCGGCATTTCCGATGTCCGGCTGCACGAGCTGGGCTGGGGCTAGCCTTGTAAGCATGGGACACGACCACAGCCACAGCCACGGGATCACCGCCACCGGGCGGCACCGGAAACGCCTGGTGGCCGTCCTGGGCATCACGCTTGGCGTCGTCCTCATCCAGATCGTGGGAGCGGTGCTGTCCGGTTCGCTGTCCCTGCTCGCGGACGCCGGCCATATGCTCTCCGACGCGGCCGGCGTCACCATCGCACTGCTTGCCGCCTGGATCGCCGGCCGCCCGGCGAGCGACCAGCGGACCTACGGCTACCAGCGGGCAGAGGTGCTCGCGGCGTTGGCGAATGCACTGATCCTGATCGTGATCTCCGTTGTGATTTTCACGGAGGCCATCCGCCGGTTCGGGGCGCCCCCGGAAGTGCAGACGGACATCATGCTGTTTGCGGCCATCCTCGGCGCCGTGGCGAACCTGGTATCGCTGCTGATCCTGCGTGGGGCGCAGGATGAAAGCCTGAACATCCGTGGCGCCTACCTGGAGGTACTGGGCGACCTCCTGGGTTCGGTGGCCGTCATCATTGCCGCCGTCGTCATCATGGCCACAGGTTTCCAGGCAGCGGACACCATCGCTTCCGTCCTTATCGCACTGATGATCCTGCCGCGGGCCTGGAGCCTGCTGCGCGACGTGGTGGATGTCCTGCTGGAGGCCAGTCCGAAGGGCGTGGAGGTGCAAATGATCCGCGAGCACATCCTCTCGGTTGCCGGCGTGACCGATGTCCATGACATCCACATCTGGACCATCACGTCCGGTGTCCCCGTCTTCTCGGCCCATGTGGTGGTGGAGGACGGCGTGCTCAACGCACGGGGCGCCGACCAGTTGCTGGACAAGCTGATCACGTGCCTGGGTTCCCATTTCGATACCGACCACTGCACCTTCCAGCTGGAGCCTGCGAGCCACTCAGAGCACGAGGAACACCAACACGCCTGACCCCGACACACCCGTCAAATTCACGGGAAAATGACACGCTTGTGGTTTATGTTATTGATGTGACTGTTGTTGCCAATGTGCAAAAGGTCACGTAGCCTCGGACTGCTGGCGAGCAGCTGAGGGGCACGGTCGTGCCGCATCCAGAACCTCACTCCCAGTCTTACCGTTGCGAGGTCTCTGCAGATGGCTTTACCCGGATCCGGCCGCAGGACGGCTGCGCTGTGCGCCGCCGTCGTACTCTTTGCATCCGTGGCAACACCCGCACTCGCGGTACCGGCGCCATTGGCCCCCGTGGCCTTTCCGGCGTCGCCAGCGATTCCCTCGCCGGACGATATCGCAGCAGCGAAAGCCAGTGAAGCCGCGACGGCGGACCAGGTCACCGCGATTGAGCGCATTTTGGCGGATGCCTCCACAGCCCAACAGGCAGCCTTCGCGGTGGCCATGCAGGCCAACAACTCCTACAGCGAGGCGCTCGTGGAGCTGCAGCAGCGGACCGAAGCGGCGTCAGTTGCGGCTGCCAAGGCCTCTTCCGCGCGCGACCAGCAGGACAAAACCCGGAAGCAGGTGGGACAGCTCGCCGGTGACCTGTACCGCAATGGCGGCCTGAACCCCACCCTGGGAACGCTGGCCAGCGGCAGCGAAAGCCTGCAACAGGCCGCCACGCTTGAGGCGCTTTCTGCCAGCCGCAGCCGGGCCTTTGAGGCTGCGGACGCTGCTGCCACGGCCTACCGTTCCCTGACCGCCGCCGCAGAGGACGCCACCAAAGCCGCCGATGACGCTGCAAAGACGGCCGAGCAACGGAAGTCCCAGGCGGAACAGGCCAACGCCGCGCAGGTCAAAGCCGTTGCCGATGCCAAGGCACAGCGGACCATCCTGGTGGACCAGTTGGCCCAGCTCCGCAACACGACTGTGGCGCTCGAATCGGCCAGGGTGGATGCCCTTGACCGGCAACGCGAAGAGGCACGCCTTGCCGCCTTGTCCGCCGCCGCGGACCAGGCCGCCCGGGAGAAGGCAGAGCAGGACAAGGCAGCCCAGGAGAAGGCAGCCCAGGACAACGCCGCCCAAAACCGGCCCGCCACACGGAACGGCGGCGGCCAGGACATGGCCCCCGCACCGGCCGGTCCAGCGCCTGCTGCTCCGGCTCCGGCCCCAGTGGCGCCGGCTCCTGCTCCGGCAGCCCCGGCACCTGCACCCGCCGCGCCTGCCCCTGCGCCAGCCCCTGCTCCGGCACCGGCGCCCGCCCCGGCCCCGGCTCCAGCTCCGGCTCCGGCCCCCGCGCCTCCCACTGGCTCGGGCACGTATGAGGCAGCCATTTCGGTTGCCCTGGGGAAGGTGGGCGCGCCGTACTTCTACCAGTGGGGCGGCACGGGCGTGTACGGCTTTGACTGTTCGGGCCTGGTGCAGAATGCCTTCGCTGCGGCCGGAACGTACCTTCCCCGCACCGCATCCCAGCAGTATGCCGCCGCCCCGGTCCACGTTCCCATCTCCCAGGCCCGCCGCGGCGACCTGCTGGTCTGGGGTTCCGCGCCGAACTTCTACCATGTGGCCATCTATCTGGGGAACGGCCAGGTGGTGCAGGCGCTGAACCCGCAGGAAGGCATCATGGTTTCCAGCATCAGCTCAATGGTGGGCATGGACCTGTATCCGTACGCCGCCCGCTACTGACCACCCGACTGGGCGCGGCGGGGCCTGAAGGCTCCCGCCGCCGTCGTCAGCTCAGGATGTCCTTGGTGACGAAGCGGCCATAGGCGAGCGCGCCGAACACTGCCACGTAGCCGGCCTGGAGCAGGGCATTGTCCAGGAAGGAATCCCACACCACGGGCTGGCGGAGCATGTCGGCGAAACCAAGCCAGTAGTGGCTGAAGAGCCACGGGTGCAGCCAGTCCAACTGCGGAAGCTGGTCCGCGACCTGCGAAACCACCGAGACCACCACCGTTGCGGCCATCGCCCCAACGGGAACCACCGTCATGGTGGACAGGAACAGTCCGATCGCCGACAGCCCGGCCAGCGACACCGCGAGGTAGGCGGCGATGAGCACTATCCGCAGGGCAGCCTCGGCGGGCTGGACCACCCCGCCGGAGAGCAGTGTCACCGGGCCGACCGGGAACAGCGCCGCACCAATCGCCGCGCCCGCCAATCCAACGGTGAGCGGAGCCACGATGCAGAAGGCCAGCGCCCCCGCATACTTGACCAACAGGAGCCGCACCCGCCCTGCCGGCGCCACCAGGAGGTACCGGAGGGTCCCCAGGTTGGCCTCCCCGGCGATCGTGTCCCCCGCCACCACCCCCACTGCGAGCGGCATGAACAACGGGACGGAGACCAGCATGGCGGTGAAGGCCACAAACAGCCCGTTCTGGGTGATCCGGTCGAGGAACGCAGGACCCCGCCCCGGTGGGACCGCAGAGGAAACCTTCACGGCCACGGCAATGAGGACCGGGATGGCGGCGAGCGCCAGGAGCAGCGCCCAGGTCCGCCGGCGCCCGAACAGCACCTTAAGCTCAGACCCCAGAAGGGACAGTCCCGGGCCGCGCGGCGCGGCGGCCGTCCGGGTGGCTTTGGCGGTTTCCGGTATGTCCGCGGGAACGCTACTGGGCAACGTCGAATCCTTCCCCGGTCAGGGCAACGAAGCGGTCTTCAAGGCTTTCACGCTCGATGGCGAAGCCCCGGACGCGGACGCCGGCCTGCACCAGGTGCGCCACAACATCCTCCGGGAGCACGGCAGGCTGCCCGGCGGCGGCACCCATCGCCGCAACAATGGTCTCCCCATCCAGCTGTGCGCGCTGGGAAGCCTGTGCCTCCTGGTCCCCCGGGCCGGGTGCCAGCCCCAGCCCTGCCAGGACCTGCCGCGCCGCGCCGCCGTCGGGCGTTACCAACCGCAGGCGGGTGCTTCCGGCCTGCCGCAGTTCGGCCAGGGGACCCTGTGCCACGAGCTTTCCCGCGCTCATGACAGCAGCGTGGGTGCACATCTGGTCCACCTCGGCCAGCAGGTGGCTGGACACGAACACAGTGGTGCCCTGGTGTGCCAGGGAGCGCACCAGGTTGCGCACTTCGCGGGTGCCCTGCGGATCCAGCCCGTTGGTGGGTTCGTCCAGTACCAGCAGGTCCCGGGGTGAGAGCAGGGCGTTGGCTATGCCCAGCCGCTGCTTCATTCCCAAGGAGTATGCGTGCACGCGTTTCCCCGCCGCGTGCTCCAGGCCTACGCGCTCCAGTGCCTGTTGCACGCGGGCTTTGCGCGTGGCGGGCACTGAATGCGGGCTGGCGGAGTCCAGCCGGTGGAGGTTGGCGGCGCCGGACAGAAAAGGGTAGAAGGCCGGCCCTTCCACCAAGGCGCCCACGCGCGGCAACACCTCGTGGAGCCTCTGCGGCATCTCCTGGCCCAGGAGGTTCACCGTTCCTGCGGACGCGGCTGCCAACCCCAGCAGCATGCGGATGGTGGTGGTCTTGCCGGAGCCGTTGGGGCCGAGGAACCCGAAGACCGTCCCGTGTGGGACGGCAAGGTCCACGTTGTCGACGGCGGCGTGCTGGCCAAAGTGCTTGGTGAGGCCCCGCGTCTCAATCGCCAGGTTGTCAGTCACCGCGCCAGGGCCGGCCCGGTTGCCACTCCCCCGCCCGTCCAAGGCCTACCGGGCCGCTGCTGCTGCGGCCTGCAGCCTCTCCGGCGGCACCATTCCCGCGAAGATCCGGCCGTCGTCGGTGATCAGGATGTTGAGCAGGGCCGTGGACAGCAGCCGGCCACCGGGTACGGCGACGGCGGCCTGGGACAACAGCGGGTCCTGGAGCAGCGGTGCGGCCGCCGCAGCGGATCCAGTCGCCGTGCCCACCACCGTCTCCCAGCCGGTGCCGGTTATGGAGACATTCCCCTTGGCACCACCGTGCGTGGCGCCCGGGCCATGGGCATGAGCGGGGTCATGGGATTTGGTGGGATCGTGGGATTTGTCCGGTACCGGGAGTTCCTTCACGGTGCTGCCCGGCGGAGGGGTGAAGGCGAAGACTGACGGGTCCGGCGCGTCCAGCGAGAAGCTGGTGAACCCGGACGCGAAGGCAGGCTTATCCGCGCCGCGCGCGGTCACCTGGACTGACAACGGCATCCCGCTGGCACCGTCGACGGCAATGGCCACCTTGCCTACCAACGTTGCGTCCGTGCGGGGCTCGATCAGCAGGTTGTAGGCGGCGCGCCCTGCAACGGAAACGTCCGGGCCCACGGAAACGGCGGTGCTGGGGTCCACCTTCGACAGGAACTGTTGGGCCAGTTCAGCGGGAGTGTGCATGCCGGGTGCGCCGTGCGGGTCGTTCGGAAGCGCGGGATCCTCTGTGTGGGCAGGGTCCTCGGTGCGCTGGGGCAGGGACAGGTGGGCTGCCGAATTGTCCTTTGAGGAGTAGAGCCAGACGTCGCTGCCGTGGCGGACCACGTCTCGTTCGGCCAGTTGGTCCATCACCTGCACACGGGCGTTGTCCTTGCCGTCCACGTAGATGCGCGCGGTGTGCTTGCCTGACAACAGCTCGATCACCGACGCCACGCTGCCGGCCGAGGCAGGTCCGGACGCAGACCCGGACGGCTTGCCGGCAGCCGGAAGTTCCGGCAGTCCCAGTTCAGCGGACTGCTCCACCGTCCCGGAGAACGTGCGCACCTGGTGGCTGGCCGCCAGTTCCAGGACCTCGGCAGGTGTCTTGGCCGGCAATGGGTTGCTGGCGCCGGCCGGAAGGGACCCGATCAGGGCACCGGAGGCAATGGCCACCGGAGCCGCGACGGCGGGCAGCCACCGCAGCCACATCCTGCGCCTTGCGCTGTTTCGTTGCACCTGTACGTGTTGGAACGGTCCGCTGGAATCCAGCCTGTTGGAGCCCATGGATCAAGACTACGCCCGTGCAGGTGGGTCCGTGCCCTTGGGAACTTTCCCGTTTTGCGGGATACGGGTGCGTTCCGGCACGACGGTTCCCGCGCCACCGTCGACCGTTATCTTTTGGCCCGTGCTGATCAGGGCGGTGGCGTCCGCCACGCCAACAACTGCGGGGATGCCGTATTCCCTGGCCACGACGGCGCCGTGGGAGTTGGGTCCGCCCATCTCCATCACCAGTCCTCCTGCCGTCAGGAACAGCGGAGTCCATCCCGGGTCCGTGGACGGTGCAACCAGGATCTCGCCCGGCTCCAGGCGCGCTCCGACGGGATCCAGGATGACCCGCGCCGCAGCGGTCACCGTCCCGGCCGAGGCCGGGCTGCCGGCCAGGGTCCCGTTGGCCAGGTTTCCGTTGGGCCCGATTCCGTTCGCGGCGGTTCCGGCGGCCCGCGCCGCCTCGGGTTCGGTGCCGTCCGAAAGCAGCACCCGGGGGATGTGCCGGCGCCTGAGCTCCAGGGCGTAGTCCTGGCGCCGGGCCGCCACGAGTGCCTTCAGGTCAGGGGCAGGCGCCGGGTTGCCCGCGGTTGTTCGGGTCAATGCTTGGCGGACCTCCGCGAAATTGAGGAAGAACACGTCGTCCCGCCGTTCCACCGTGCCTGCCTGTTCCAGTTCGGTACCCACCAGGAGCAGCTGCCGGCGGACTTCCCCAAGGCCAAGCACCAGCTGGTACTTCGGCAGCTCCCGCAGTCCGGCGAACATGCGCGCCCGCCGGAGTGCGGCACGCACCAGCCGTCCCCGGATCCTGCTGCGGGCAGCGGCCCGGGCCACGAGCCGGTCAACCTGCGCTTCTGCGTCCTCGGCGGCTTTGCTGAACTGGGCGTCCGGTGCCAGGGCGGGGTCGTCCAGCCGGAGGTAGTTGGCGAGGATGCCCAGGATGTGTTCCGGTTCCTCCGACCACCGGGGCAGTCCGACGTCGATCTCGCCGACCGCCCGGTGGCCGTATCTGTCCAGGAACCTGGCGAGGCCCGCGTCCAGGCGCGCCGGCAGCTCGCCGGCCTGGAAAGCGGCTGCGAGGGGGGCGGGATCGCGGGCCATCAGTGCGGTGCGTGATTCGGCGTCTTCCTGGATCGCCTGCGCCAGGTGCCACAATTCCAGGTCCATTTCCGTGGTGACGTTGTTGGGCAGGCCGCGGATCACCGGCTGCAGCCCGTCCCACGCATTGCCGCCCACGAGCTTTCCGGCAACGCCGAGCATCGCGAAGCCCAGGGCGGGAAGGGGGAGGATGGCCGGAACAATGGGGAACAGGCGCGATCCAACGAGGGACTCGGCGTGGTCCAGGCGGGCCAGGGCGCCGGCTGCGCCGCCGGGAGCCAGGGACGCCTCGAACGTCCGGGTGAAGCGGTCCAGCCGGCGGAGGGCGGCAGCGGGGCGGACCAGCGCACGGAGGAAGGTGGCGGGAACCTCTGTGCGGATTGCCGCGGGTCCGACGTGGCGCAGCAGCCCGAGGGGCGACCTGGTGGTCACCGAAAAAGCTGGGTCCGCGAACAACTGCCGCATGACGGTTGCCGTCCGTGCCTCCATGATGTCGAAGACCCGGGGAACGAGCCGCCGGCCAACGGTGCTGCGGATGGGAGCGGTGAAGTCGACGTAAATCCGCTGACCCGCCTCGGCGTAGGGGGACGGCCCTTCCCGTGGATCGGGAACAGGGAAGCCGGCTGCGGTGGCGACGGAGGAAGCGATGAGGCGCACTGCAGCCAGGCCCATGGGCGTCAGCGGCCGCGTCAGTCCCTGCGCGAGGCTGAAACAGAGGTAGGCCCTGGTCCCCCCAACGGCGGACGCTGCCTGCGGAACCCTGCCGGCAGCACCGTTGCTTTTCGGGACCGGGTAGAGCGTGGTGATGGGCCTGGACTGCGTGAGCCACAGCCCATCCGCGCCGTCGACGGCCCACTCGATGTCCTGCGGGGCACCGAAATGTCCTTGGGCCTGCAGCCCCAACCGCATCAGGCCAGCCACCTGGCTGTCTGGAAGGCACGCGGTGCCCTGGGCGCCCTGCCCGTGGCGGATTTCGGTCCCGCCGCCGGCAACCGGCCGTATCTCCACGCCCTTATCGCCGGGTTTCCGTTCCAGCACCCTGCCGGTCAGGGCGTCCACCACGAAGTGGTCCGGATTGACGGCGCCGGAGACCACGGCCTCGCCGAGGCCGGGGCTGGCGTCGATGACCACCTGCCGGCGGCTGCCGGTGAGGGGATTCGCCGTGAACATCACGCCCGCGGTCTGGGCGTCCACCATCCGCTGGACCACCACCGCGAGCGACACGGCTGCCGGGTCGATTCCGAGGCTTGCCCGGTACGCGGTTGCCCGGTCCGTCCACAGCGACGCCCAGCACCTCCGGACGGCGTCCAGCACCGCGGGCACTCCCACGACGTTCAGGAAGGTGTCCTGCTGGCCGGCGAAGCTGGCGAAGGGGAGGTCTTCAGCGGTGGCCGAGGACCTCACTGCCACCGCGACGCCGGGACCCAGTGCCGTATAGGCCTGCTCCACGGCGCGGGCTACGGCTGCCGGAACCGGAGCTGCAAGGATTGCTGCCCGTGCCGTTGTGGCCAGTCCGGCTACGTCGGGAAGGTCCCCAGCGGCGGCCCCTGCCGTCTCCTCCAGGGTGGCGTAAACCGCTGCCAACGCGGGAAGCAGGGCATCGGGGGCGCCGATGGCCTGCCGGTAGGCGGCGGTGGTGAGGCAAAAGCCGTCCGGAACCGGCAACCCGGCGGACAACAACTCCCCTAGGTTGGCTGCCTTGCCGCCCACGAGCGCCAGCATCCCTGAGTTGAGGGTGCCCAGGGCGGGCACCAGCCCGTCGGGCCCCTCACCGGCTGTCATCTGCTGCGTCATGTCCGCGGTCCCCCGCCGGCTGCCCGGAAAAGCGCGGTCTAGGCGGCGTCGCCCAGGATGGGGCCGAACCGCCCGCGGTCGGCCAGGCGGGGGTCTTCCCGGTCCGGGACCACCATGACCGGGCCCTTGGCGTGGTGGAGCACCCCGTCTGACGTTGAACCCAGGAGCATTCCGGTGAACCCGCCGCGTCCGCGGGTGCCCACCACCACCAGTTCAACGTGCCGGCTTTCCTCGACGAGCACGTCCACCGGTGAGCCGTCCTTCAGCTCATAGCCGGCCTGCAGGCTGGGGTAGTGGCTGCGGAGCCAGGCCATGCCGGCCTCCAGGGTGACCCGGATGTCATCGAACAGGGCCTTCCGGTCCATGGGCGCCGGAACCCAGGCCAGCGAGCCGCTGTACTGGGGAACGGCGCAGACCACGCGGAGGGACGCGCCAAGGCGTTCGGCCTGGTCGGCTGCTTCAAGGACGGCAACGCGGGCCTGCTCGGAGCCATCCACGCCAACCACCACCACGTTCTCCACCGGCCGGTGCCCGGACCTGGCCTGCTCGGCCTTGACGCGGCGGTCCTCCGTGGACTCACCGAGCCGGTCTGAGCAGAACAACGGAACCGTCACCGTGGGGCATTTCGCGTGGGCGGGCAGGGCACTGCTGACTGATCCGAGGAGCCGGCCCACAAAGCCGCCGCGGCCGCGGGTGCCGACCACCAGGAGTTCCGCGGTTTCGGAGATGTCCAGCAGGACGCCGGCGGCGTCGCCGTTCTCCACGGAGGAGCTGACGTCCACGTCGTAGGCGGCCACCTTTTCCAGGGCCTGCCGGGCAATGGCTTCGGCGCCTTCGCGGATGACGGAATCATCCACGGTGGCGTAGCCCCCGTCCAGGCCGGACGCGGCGAAGATCGGCACGGAGTAGGCGGTGACGATATGAAGCGGACGACGACGGCGCTGGGCTTCCCGCGCGGCCCACACCAGGGCGCACTGGCCATGGTCCGAACCGTCGACGCCCACCACGATGCCGTGGGGGGCGGTTGCGCCACCCCCACCGTCCCGGGCCGGGTCCGGATGCAACTCTCGTGAGCCCATGGGGGCCGCCTCCTCGCGATACGCCTGATGTTGCGGCTATTCTGCCAGAAAACGGACCGCTCCCCGCGCACCCGGCCCAGCGGTGGCACCGGCAGGAAAAGGACCGCTCCCGATTCCCACTATTCTCTGTCCCCCAGGGCTTAGCAAGCCTGTTCAGGGGCTGATGGGCCCTGTTATCCACAGGCTTTTTGCCGGGTTCCGGAAAGCGCCTTCTCGCCACGGAAACGATTTCGTTCACGGGCTATCCACGGCCGCATTTGTTCTGTAGTCTTCAGGACATTGTTGGTCCGGGACGCCAACTGATTCTTCCTGTCAGGACGGTCCCGGCCATGCGCTGCGGCCGTGCTTGGGGGTAACGGGACGCGAGCCGGCGAAGATGCCGGCACCTGCCGAAGCTCCATAGGAGGGAAACTGTAGTGTCAAGCATGCCTGGGATTGCCGGGACCGAACAGACCACCACTGTCGTCATTGGCACGGGCCTGTCCGGACTGGCCGTGGCCGCTGAGCTGCGCCGCCATGGGGTGGACTCCATCGTGGTGGACGGCCTCGACATCCTGGGCCAGGCCCAGCCCGCGAACACCACGTCATTGCAGCGCTGCGATGCGGCGGACAGCGGCACCCTCCGCGAGCGGAACGAGATCCTGCGCCACCTGCGCAATTACGCCGCAAGCCACAGCGTGGACGTGCGGAATACCACCCGGGCGGTGCAGCTGACCATGCTCGAAGCACCGGACCAGGCCGCGCCGCAGTGGCAGGTGCACACCCCCACGGGCATCCTGGTGGCGGACCACATCGTGCTCACCCGTTGCGCCCACAGCCAGTTGCGGCGCATGCTCAACGACTTCGGCATTGCCGTGGGCCGGAACGTGGCGGCAGCCATGCGGGCCATTGGCATCTACCTGGTGGGAGTGGGCGAACTGATCACGCCATCGCCCAAAGAAGTGCTGCGCCAGGCCAAGACGGTGGGCCAGGCAATCTCCGCCAAGGTCAACCCGGACGGCGCCCTTCCGTCCACCGGCGTCTTCCCGGCAACGGGAAGCTTTGCTGCCCTGGGCTGCTGACTGCGGCGCCGGTACGCGCTGCAGGGCTGGACGGAACCGGCCCTGCCGGCGGGTGCTACTCCGCGGCCCTGTCCCCGGCCTCCCCGTCATCTTCGGTGTCCCCGTCGCCGGTGAGCCGGCGGCGGGCCAGGACGGCCAGCGCCACCAGCAGCCCCACGGCCACTACCGCAAAAATAACAATGCTCCACTGGAACGGCTCGCCCGCGCCGGCCGGCTCCGAGGGCTCTTCCGTGACCCCGGGCTGGGCGGTGCCCATGCCAGGGACCGCACCCGCCGCCGTCGAACTTCCCGCCGTGGGTGTCCCGGACGAGGCGGCACCCGGGGCACCGGAGGCCGCGGTGAAGGTGAACGTCCCCTCGATGGGATGTGAGTCCGAGCTGACTACGCGCCACGCCACTGTGTACGTGCCCGCCGGACCGCCCGGGCGGAGCTTCTGGGTGGCCACGTTGTCCACGATCTGCACGGAGCCATCAGCCCATTCGGTGCCGCCGGCATCCTTGATGGAGAAGGACGAACCGATGCCCAGCGGCTTGTTGCTGAAGGTCACCGAGACCTCGGCGGGCGGGACAGCCAGCGCAGCCCCCTGCGCCGGGCTGGTGGACTCGGCAGCATCATGGGCGGAGGCGGGGCCAGCGAGGCCCAGCGCGGCGGCTGCAAGGACAAACAAGCCGAGCACAAGGCTCAGCAACTGGCGGCGGACCTGGCGCATGGGTGGGCTGCTCCTCGTGTTGGCTTCCTTACAGACTAGGCGAATTTGCCGGCCCACTCCCCGCCGCTCCCTTAGGATGCAGGTATCCCCACACACTTCCCCGGAGGACTAATGCTTAAGCAAGGCTCTGCCCTGGACCGGTATTTCAGGGTCACCGAGCGCGGTTCCAACCTTTCCCGCGAGATCCGCGGCGGGTTCGCCACGTTCTTCGCCATGAGCTACATCGTGGTGCTGAACCCCCTGATCCTGTCCGGGCCCGACTCCAACGGCACCACGCTGGGCTTCCCCGCCGTGGCCGCCGTGACCGCGCTGGTGGCAGGCATCCTCACCATCCTCATGGGCGCGTGGGGCCGGCACCCCTTCGCCCTGGCCACCGGCCTGGGCGTCAACGCCTTCGTGGCTGTCACCGTGGCCACCAATCCCGGGCTCACCTGGCCGGACATGATGGGCCTGGTGGTCCTCTCCGGCGTCACCATGCTGATCCTGGTCCTCACCGGTTTCCGTACCGCCGTGTTCAAGGCGGTGCCGGACGGACTCAAGACGGCCATCGTGGTGGGCATCGGCCTGTTCATTGCCCTGATCGGCCTGGTCAACGCCGGGTTCGTGCGCCGCATCCCGGATGTCGCAGGCACCACCGTGCCCGTTGGCCTGGGCTTCGAAGGCAAGCTCCTGGGCTGGCCCACCGCCGTGTTCGTGTTCGGCCTGATCCTGACCATCGCCCTGGTGGTGCGCAAGGTCAAGGGCGCCATCCTGATCGGCATCATCACCTCCACGGTGCTGTCCGTCATCCTTGAGACGACCCTGCACATCGGCCCCAGCTTCGACGGCAAGAACTTCAACCCGCAGGGCTGGTCCCTGGTGGCCCCGGCGTTCTCCGGCTGGGCCGCGCCCGACCTCTCCCTGATCGGCAAGGCCAACCCGTTCGGTGCCTTCGAGCACCTCGGCTTCGTGGCCGCCACGCTGCTGGCCTTCGTCATCCTGCTCAGCATCTTCTTTGACGCCATGGGCACCATGGTGGGCCTGGCCAACGAGGCCGGCACGGTGGATGAACACGGCAACATTCCCGACGTCGACCGTGTGCTCCAGGTGGACGCACTCGGTGCCATCATCGGCGGCGGCGCCTCCGTCTCCTCCAACCAGATCTACGTCGAAGCCGGTGCCGGCATCGGCGAAGGCGCCCGCACGGGCGTGGCCTCCATCGTCACCGGCGTGCTGTTCCTGGTGGCCATGTTCTTCACGCCGCTGATCAACCTGGTGCCGTTCGAGGCCGTGGCCCCGGCACTGGTGGTGGTGGGCTTCATGATGGTCTCCCAGGTGGGCAAGATCGACTGGCAGGACTGGGGCATCGCCATCCCCGCGTTCCTCACCTTCACCCTGATGCCCTTCACCTACTCCATCGCCAACGGCCTGGGTGCGGGCTTCATCGCCTACGTCCTGATCCGCACGGTCCAGGGCAGGGTCAAGGACATCCACCCGCTGATGTGGGCTGTGGCCGCGGCGTTCGCGCTGTTCTTCGCCATCGGCCCCATCGAGGCGGCCCTGGGGATGAAGTAACACCTGCGCATGGAAAGGGCTGGTGCGGCGTCTGCCGTACCAGCCCTTTTTGTTGACACCGGGGTTTCCCTGGCCGGGGGCCTAGACGGGGGTGTTGGGGGCGAGTCCCTCGTCGCCGGAGACTGCCAGTGCCTTCTTCTGGCGCAGCCGGTCCAGCCGGTTCATCAGGGGCGAGGTGGTGGCGCCGTGGATCACGATGGACAGCGCCACCACCAGCCCGATGAAGGACCAGAGCCAGTGCGCCTGCTCCGTGAAGTGGCCTTCCCCCAGGGCAAAGGCCAGGTAGTACAGGGAACCGATGCCGCGGATGCCAAAGAAGGACAGTGCCACGCGTTCCCGCGGACCGGTCTTGCCACCCAGCAGGCCCAGCCAGCCCGCCAGCGGCCGCACCACCAGCAGGAAAGCAAGCGCCACCAGCAGTTCCGGAAGCCCGATCCCGGCCAGCAGCCCGCGGGCGATGGCACCGCCAAGGAGGACCAGGATCACCACGGTCAGCAGCCGTTCCAGCTGCTCCACGTAGGAGTGCAGCACCCGGTGGTAGCCGTGCGTCCGTTCGGCGCCCCGGATGGTCACGGCACAGACGAACACCGCTATGAACCCGTAGCCCTCCACCATCTGCGTCAGCCCGTACGCCAGGAACGTCGCCGCCAGGGCCACAAAGCCCTCCGAGTGGTTGGAGAGCCGCAGGCTGTCGGCACGGGCCGAGAAGAACAGCCTGGCGAGCAGCTTTCCGGTGAGGAACCCCACCACGAGCCCGACGGCCAGCCGCCACACCACGTCCAGCCCGAACCACTCGCCGAACCAGGCGGAGGGGTCCGCTCCGGCAACGCTGATGGCAATGGCAAGGTAGACGAACGGGAACGCCAGCCCGTCGTTGAGCCCGGCTTCCGATGTCAGGCCGAAACGGACCTCGTCCTCCTTGTCCGTGGATTCATCCTGGTCGGCAGGCTCGCCCACCTGCACTTCCGAGGCCAGGACGGGGTCCGTGGGCGCCAGGCTCGCCGCCACCAGCAGGGCCGCGCCGAGCCCCAGGCCCAGGAACCACATACCCAGCAGGGTCAGCCCCACGATGCAGAGCGGCATGGCGATGCCCAGGAGCCGCCACGTGGTGGACCAGCGCCGGCGTCCCACGGGCCGGTCCAGGGCCAGCCCTGCGCCCATCAGGGAAATGATCACGCAGACCTCCGCAAGGTGCATGACAAAGTCACTGTGTTCCACCGGGTTGGGGTTGGGCAGCGATGGAATCAACGCGAAGGCTGCCATCCCTGCACCCAAGAAGACCATGGGCATGGACAGCGGCATGTCACGCAGCAGCTTGGGCAGGACCGCAGCGACGAACACGGCCAGTCCGGCCGCGGCAAAGAGGATATCTGGGGCTTCGAACATGGAGCGGCTCTCCAGCCTGGAATGGTGCGTGGATCCGGAGCGGCCAGGTCATCCCTGGACCGGTGGGCTGCTCTCACCTTAACCCCTGCACCAGGCACCCGATGTCCGGCCTGCCCGTTGCGCGGGTTCTTGGATTCCGGACAGGACGACGGCGCCGGCGCTGGTTTTCGTGCCCGGCATGCGGTGAGCTTGAGGCATGTTCCTCAAGCTTCCCGCCGTCGACGTCCCGCCCCGGCCCTGGACCGGCAGGTTCGACGGCGATGGTCCCGGCCACCGCCGCTGGTGGCAGGCGGTCACCGCCTCCGATGAATTGCGGGCCGCTGCGCCCGGACGCAAGCCCGCCGCCGTGCTGGGATTTTCCAGCGACGAGGGGGTCCGCCGCAACCAGGGCCGGACCGGGGCAGCCGCAGCCCCGGCGGCGCTGCGAAAAGCGCTGGGCCCGCTGGCCTTCCACCTGGACCGACCGGTGGCCGACGCTGGTGACGTGGTGGTCTCCGGGGAAGACCTGGAGGCCGGCCAGGAACGGCTTGGCCGGGTGCTGGCAGCCCTGCTCGACGCCGGCCACCAGACTGTGGTGCTGGGCGGCGGGCACGAAACCGCCTACGCCAGCTACCTTGGCGTCAGCGCATCAGCCGCGGTTCAAACCGGGCAGCGCCTGGGCGTCTTGAACCTTGATGCCCACTTCGACCTCCGCGACGAGCCGGTGGCCAGCTCCGGCACGCCGTTCCTGCAGATGGCCCGCGCGGAAGCGGACGCCGGACGGGAATTCCGGTACGCCGTCGCCGGGATCTCGGAGCCGAACAACACCCGGGTCCTGTTCGACACCGCGGACAAGCTGGGGGTCCGCTACCTGCTGGATGAGGACTGCGAACCCAACCGGGTCCAGGACTTCGTTGCAGGGTTCCTGGCGGAGATCGACGTCCTGTACCTGACCATCGACCTGGACGTACTGCCCGCCGCGGTGGCCCCCGGCGTCAGCGCGCCGGCAGCCTATGGCGTGCCGCTTCCGGTCATTTCGGCGGTGTGCCGCCAGGTGGCCCGAAGCGGGAAGCTGCTGCACCTGGACGTGGCGGAACTGAATCCGGCATTCGACATTGACAGCCGGACCGCCAGGACAGCGGCCCGGCTGATTGACACGCTGCTGCGCTGAGAGCTGGTCCGCGGCGGCGGGACGGCGCCCGGCGCGGGTCCCGTCAGGCCTTGAGCACGTACCGCCGCTCGGGCCGTCCCACCCCGTACTTGAGCCGCACATCCAGTGTCCCTTCGTCGTGCAGGTACTCGAGGTAGCGGCGGGCGCTGACCCTGGACGTGCCCAGCTCCTCGGCCATCTCGGCCGCCGAGACGTCACCGGCTGAAGCGTTCAGTGCCGCCTCCACCAGCTTCAGCGTCTCGATGCTGCAGCCTTTGGGCAGGGGCCGTTCGGCGCGGTCCAGGCCGAACACCCGGTTGACGTCCGACTGTTCGGCCACATCCTTGGACGCATCCAGGCTTTGGTAGGCGCTGCGGTAGTGCTCCAGCCGCTCCTGGAGGTCTGTCTGGGAAAAGGGCTTGATCAGGTAATGGACAATGCCGCCGCGCAGCGCCTTCCGGACCGTTTCAACCTCCCGTGCGGCACTGATGACCAGCACGTCCAGTTCGGGAGCAACAGCGCGCAGGCGTTGCATCAGGTCCAGGCCGTTGATGTCCGGCAAATGGATGTCCAGCAGCACCAGGTCCGGCTGGAGGCGTTCGGTCTCGGCAACCGCCTGGGCGCCGGTGTGCGCCGCGCCCACCACGGCGAAGCCCGGCGTGCGCTGGATGAAGCCGGCATGCACCTTGGCCACCATGAAGTCGTCATCGACGATCAGGACCTTGATCATGGCTGGGTACTCCCTCGTTTCAGCACAGCGGTAAAGACAGCCCCATTATCGTTGGCCACCGCCAGGTTTCCGCCAGTCCGGCGGCACACCACCCGGGACAGCGCCAGGCCGAAACCGCGGCTGCCGGCCGGGCCGGGTTCCTTGGTGGTGAAGCCCTGGCGGAAGATGTGGTCGGTGGAGCCGCTGGGGACGCCGGGACCGTTGTCCCGGACTGTGACCACCACGTCTCCCCCGGCTGCGCCGTCCACCCGCACCCGGACGGCTGCCTGCGGAAGCCCGGTAACGGCGTCGAACGCGTTGTCCACCAGGTTCCCCACCACGGTGGTGAGGTCCCGGGACAGCCCGTCATCGACGGTGTCCAGCACGGATTCCGGGTCCAGCTGCAGTGCCGCGCCCCGTTCGGTGGCGAGGCTCGATTTGGCGATCAGCAGGGCGGCAAGCGCGGGGTCCTTGATACGGGCGGTCACCTCGTCGTTGAGCCGGGTCCGGTCCACGGTGGCACCGTTGACGAACTGGACCACGGAATCGTACTCGCCGATCTGGATCAGGCCGGAGATGACGTGGAGCTGGTTGGCGAACTCGTGCGCCTGGGCGCGAAGGGTGTCCGTGGCGGTGCGGGTGGTGCCGAGTTCGTGTTCCAGTTCCGAGAGCTCTGTCCGGTCACGCAGGGTGGTCACCGAGCCGATGACCCTGCCGCGGGACTGGAACGGGACCCGGTTCATCACCACCAGCCGGTCTCCCACCAGCACCAGCTGGTCGGGCCCCGGCTGCTCCCGGGTGAGGACTTCCTTGAGGGCGGGTTCGACGGCGAGGGCCGCCACGCGCTTGCCCACACAGTCGGGCGGGAGGCCCAGCAGGGCCCGCGCGCTGTGGTTGGCCACCGTGATCCGTTCGTGCAGGTCCAGTGCCACGACGCCTTCCTTGAGGCCGTGCAGCATGGCCTCGCGGTTTTCCACCAGGCTGGTGATTTCGCTGGGCTCCATGCCAAGGGTCTGCCGCTTGACGCGGCGCGAGAGCAGCAGCGACCCGGCGATGCCCAGGACACTCGCCACCCCCAGGTAGGTGAGGAGGTTGGGGACGGCGTCGCCCAGGCGTTCGAGCACCGTTGGATAGTTCCGGCTGATGGAGGCGATCCCGATCATGCGCCCGGTGTCATCCAGGACCGGAACATGAGCCGACAGGAGCGGCGCAGGGGTTCCGCCCACCACGCCCGTCCAGGCACGGCCCTCCATCACCCTGCTTGCCCCCAGCTCCAGCGGCAGGCCCAGCAGGCTGGGATCCGAGGACGCCACCACCGTACGGTCGATGCGCGCCAGCGCCACCCGGGATGAGCCGGAGACGATCCGCACGGACTCGGCCACCGCGGGCAACACTGCCCCGCCGCGCGGTTCCGTCTCCGGGAGGAGCTCACGCACCACGGGGTTGCCGCCCAGGGCTTCCGCTGCCGAGAGGGCGCGCCGGCCCTCGATCCGTTCGAACGCCGCAGCGGACTGCGCCAGGGAGATGGCGACGACGCCCACCAGGACGGCCAGGACAATGAGCAACTGCAGCAGAAGGTACTGGCCCGCGAGGGACATTCCTCGTCGTCGAGTCACAATGGTCTTCCTGGGGTTGCGGGCAGGGCAAGAAGTTGTCCGGCGCGTGTGGGAGGCCGTGGTGCGCGCAGGAATACGGGCGCGGGGGCCTGAGGTGGTACCGGGAACTATATCCCAAAGCCCGCAGCAGGGCCGTTGTGGGGATTCGGAAACGTGAACGCAATGAACACAACTTTCTCTGCGTACACAAGAGTGATCGCCGTCACTGCCGCCCCTAGCATCGGAACCACAAGGCACCGGAGCCACCAGGCAGCCGGTGCTGGCCAGATTTGTTTTTGAGAGAAGAGGAACACATGCGCCAGATCCGCGCATTGCGCGTTGCCGCCGTTGCTGCCGGCATCGCCCTGATGGCCACCGGCTGCGGTGCCACCAGCAAGAGCTCCACGGGCTCGGAAAGCTCCGGAGCTGCCGCCGGACCCATCACGGGCCTGCAGATCATGGTCCCGAACACGCCCGGCGGCGGCTACGACACCACCGCCCGCGCCGCTGCCAAGGTTCTCGATGACGAGAAGATCTCCACCAATACCGAGGTCTTCAACCTGGCCGGTGCCGGCGGCACCGTGGGCCTGGCCCGGATAGTCAACGAAAAGGGCAACGGCGACCTTGCCATGCTGATGGGCCTGGGCGTTGTGGGTGCCAGCTACACCAACAAGTCCGAGTCCAAGCTGACGGACACCACCCCGCTGGCCCGCCTCATCGAAGAGCCCGGCGCCATCATGGTCAGCAAGGATTCGCCTTACAAGACCATCGATGACCTGGTAAAGGCCTGGAAGGCCGATCCCGGCTCCATCGCCGTAGGCGGCGGCTCCTCCCCCGGCGGTCCGGACCACCTGCTGCCCATGCAGCTTGCGGGTGCCGTGGGCATCGACGCCACCAAGGTCAACTTCGTCTCCTACGACGGCGGCGGCGACCTTCTTCCCGCGATCCTGGGCAACAAGCTCGGCTTCGCCGCCTCCGGCGCCGGCGAATACCTGAAGCAGATCGAATCCGGCGAGGTCCGCGTTCTGGCCACCAGTGGCGAGAAGCGCCTGGACGGCGTGGACGCACCCACGCTCAAGGAATCCAACATCGACCTGGTGTTCACCAACTGGCGTGGCGTGGTGGCCCCTCCGGGAATCAGCGACAAGGACAAGGCGGCACTGATCGCAGCCCTGGAGAAGATGCACGGCACTGAGGGCTGGAAGGAAGCACTGAAGACCCACAGCTGGACCGATGCCTTCATCACCGGCGACCAGTTCAAGACCTTCCTCACCGAGCAGGACAAGCGGGTGGCGGACGTCCTCACCAAGCTTGGGTTGGCGTGACATCCCTGACCACAGGTCTCAAAGGCCGCTCCGAGCTGGGAGTTGCACTCCTGCTCGGGGCGGCCGGCGTCCTGGTCTTCCTTGACGCCAACGGCCTGGTAACCCCGTATTCGAAGTCTGATCCGGTTGGGCCCAAAACCGTCCCGTTCATAGTCGCCGGGATGCTGGTGGTCTGCGCAATCCTGCTGGCCATCAACGTCCTGCGCGGCGGCAAGGGTGAGGCCGAGGGCGGCGAGGACGTCGACCTGGCGCACCCCGCCGACTGGAAGACCGTCCTGCCGCTGGCGGGTGCCTTCATCCTGAACATCCTGCTCATCGACTGGGCGGGCTGGGTGATCTCCGGAACGGTCCTGTTCTGGGGCAGCGTCCTGGCCCTGGGCAGCCGCCACTTTGTCCGGGACGGGTTGATCTCCGTGGCCCTGTCCCTGTTGACCTTCTACGGCTTCTACCTCGGCCTGGGCATCGCACTGCCGGCCGGCCTCCTGGAAGGAATCCTCTAAATGGACGTCTGGTCCTCCCTGATGGACGGTTTCGCCACCGCCCTCACCCCCATGAATTTCCTGTACGCCATGATCGGCGTCATCCTGGGCACCGCCGTCGGCGTCCTCCCCGGCCTGGGCCCGGCCATGACCGTCGCCCTGCTGCTTCCCGTCACCTACGCGCTGGAACCCACCAGCGCCTTCATCATGTTCGCCGGCATCTACTACGGCGGCATGTACGGCGGCTCCACCACCTCGATCCTGCTCAACACCCCTGGTGAATCGTCCTCGGTGGTCACCGCCATCGAAGGCAACAAGATGGCCAAGGCGGGCCGGGCGGCGCAGGCGCTTGCGACGGCGGCCATCGGCTCGTTCGTTGCCGGCACCATTGGCACGGCGCTGCTGGCCGTCTGCGCACCGATCGTGGTGAAGTTCGCCGTCAGCCTGGGCGCACCCAGCTACTTCGCCATCATGGTGCTGGCACTGCTGGCCGTCACGGCCGTGCTTGGCTCGTCCCGGCTGCGCGGTTTCGCCTCCCTGGGCCTCGGCCTGGCCATCGGCCTGGTGGGGATGGATTCCGTCACCGGCCAGCGCCGCCTGACGTTCGGCCAGCCGCTCCTGGCGGACGGCCTGGACATCGTGGTGGTGGCCGTTGCCATCTTCGCCGTGGGCGAGGCACTCTGGGTGGCGGCACACCTGCGCCGCACTCCCCTGCACGCCATCCCGGTGGGCCAGCCATGGATGGGCAAGTCCGACTGGAAGCGGTCCTGGAAGCCGTGGCTGCGCGGTACCGCCTTCGGCTTCCCGTTCGGTGCCCTGCCGGCCGGTGGCGCAGAGATCCCCACGTTCCTGTCATACGTGACGGAAAAACGCCTCAGCAAGCACCCCGAAGAGTTCGGCAAGGGCGCCATCGAAGGCGTGGCCGGTCCGGAAGCAGCCAACAACGCTGCGGCCGCCGGTACCCTGACCCCCATGCTGGCGCTGGGCCTGCCCACGAATGCCACCGCAGCCGTGATGCTCGCCGCTTTCACCAGCTACGGGATCCAGCCGGGTCCGCAGCTCTTCGAAAGCCAGGGGCCCCTGGTGTGGGCCCTGATCGCCAGCCTGTTCATCGGCAACCTGCTGCTCCTGATCATCAACCTGCCCCTGGCACCGCTGTGGGCCAAGCTGCTGCAGTTGCCCCGGCCGTACCTGTACGCCGGCATCCTGTTCTTCGCCACCCTGGGCGCCTACTCGGTGAACCTGCAGGCGTTCGACCTGGTGATCCTGCTGATCCTGGGCGCACTCGGGTTCATGATGCGGCGCTTCGGCCTTCCCGTCCTGCCGCTGATCCTCGGCGTGATCCTGGGTCCGCGGATCGAAGGGCAGCTCCGCAAGACCCTGCAGCTGAGCGCGGGGGACCCGGCAGGGCTCCTGGGTGAGCCGATCGCCGTCGGCATCTATGTCATCATTGCCCTCATCCTGGCCTGGCCCTTTGCCTACAAGCTGATCCGCCGAAACCGTCCGGAGCGCAAACCGCTGGTTCCCGCCAATTCCGGCGCTGCGGACTACAGTGACTGAACCGGCCAGGATCTGACCCGACCAGTAACTGAACAGCGCCCCATCCACTCCGCAGAACAGGAGCAACCATGACCGTTGTTGTGGGATACGTCCCGACCCCCGAGGGCGAAGCTGCCCTCACCCAGGCCATCGCCGAAGCGCGGAAGAGCAACACCACCCTGGTGCTGATCAACTCCTCCAAGGGCGAGGCAACCGTGGACAACCGTTTCGCCCAGGAAGGCGACATCCACGACATTGAGCAGCGGCTGGCCAGCCAGGGCATCCAGTACCTGGTCAAGCGGCCCGTCCGCGGCCATGACGCCGCCGCCGAGGTGCTGGACGCCGCCGAGGAGCACAAAGCCGACCTGATCGTGATCGGCCTGCGCCGCCGCACCCCGGTGGGCAAGCTGATCATGGGCAGCACGTCACAGCGCATCCTGCTTGAAGCGGACTGCCCGGTCCTGGCGGTAAAAGCGGGCTAGATGTACTGTCCCGCCAGGTTGGTGACACTGGGTTGATTTGAAGCAATAAGAGGACCTCCGGGTGTTGTGTGGTGCTTGTCGAGAGCGAACACAAACCAGGAGGTCCTCGTGTCCCACCGTAACGCGTT
>NZ_JARETC010000006.1:0-258940 GCF_029077345.1 Arthrobacter sp. NQ4
AGGTTCTTCAGCCCGACGAACTCCGGGCCCATCTGGACCTTGGCCTTGATCCACTCCGGCTTGCGCTCCACCGGGACCGCAGCGTTGCGCTGCTCGATCCGCAGCATCTTCCGGCCTTCAGGTGCCAATGTCACAGTAGAGCTCCTTCAGGGCTCGAAACCAATGCTTCTTCGTGCTTGCGGAATTCCTCCACGAACCGCTCCGCGATGTCCGCGGGATGGATCTCCCTGCCCGTTTCAAGGGACATGGTGGTGACTCCGGCGTCGGTGATGCCGCAGGCGATGATCTGGCCGTAGGGCGCCAGGTCATTGCTGCAGTTGATGGCGACGCCGTGCATGGTGACGCCGTTCAGGACGCGGATGCCGATAGCCGCGATCTTGCGGTCGGGGCCCTTGGAATCGGCCTTGATCCATACGCCGGCGCGGCCTTTGATGCGTTCAGCCTTGATGCCGTAGTCCGCCATGACGGTGATCATGATTTCTTCCAGCCGCTCCACGTAGTCCCTGATCCCGGAGCGGTTCTTCAGCTTCAGGATGGGGTAGGCAACCAGCTGGCCGGGGCCGTGCCAGGTCAGTTTGCCGCCGCGGTCCACTGCGACGACCGGCGTACCGTCAAAGGGCCGCTCGTGGTCCTCGGTAAGCTTGCCGGCCGTATATACAGCGGCGTGCTCCAAAAGAAGGACTGTGCTGGGCGCACTTCCGGCGACAACTTTGTCATGGAGTTCGCGCTGGGCATCCCAGCCTTCCATGTAATCAACGAAGTCGGGGGCAAGACCCAGCTGTGAAAACTCAAGAGTCATGGCATCCAGCTTAGACCCCGCAGCCGCACCGGCCCGGTTTAGTGTCCAAGCTCACCGGCCCTGCCCTTTGTGACTGCAACCCCGGGGGCTGTGGATAACTTCTGCAGGCCGGACGGAACTCGGCTAGACATGGACCATGGACGATGTACAGGCACCCGACGTACCCGGCTACGACGTCGGCAGGCTGCTGGGCCGCGGCGGCAGCGCGGACGTGTGGCTGGCCAGGGAACAACGGACGGGACAGGAATACGCCCTCAAGTGCTTCCGGGCCGCCGGGAGGGGGACGCGCAGCAGCCCGGGCATTACCGAGGAGGAGGTGCGGCGGGAGATCCGCATCCTGTCAGTCCTGGACCACGAGCACCTGATCCGGGCCCACGACGCGGTGCAGGGGACGGAGCCGGGAAATGGTACGGCCCTGACCATGGATTATGCTGCCGGCGGTTCCCTGGCCCAGTTGGTGTCCGCCCGCGGCAGGCTCAGCGTGGGGGAGACGGTCACGGTATTGACGCCGATCGCCCAGGCCTTGGCGTACCTGCACGGCAAAGGCTTCACGCATTCCGACGTCTCGCCCGGAAACGTGCTCTTCACCGGGCAGGGAAAACCGATGCTGTCAGATCTCGGCGTCGCCCGGATGCTCGGGGACCCGGGCGGCGCCGGCACCGCGGGAACGGGCGGATTCCTTGATCCCGCCCCGGTGGACGCGGTCCGTGCCGGCCTGCAGCCCGAACGCGATGTGTACTCGGTGGCTGCCCTTGGGTGGTACTGCCTCACAGGTGAAGCGCCGGGACGCACGGCCGACCGTCCGCCGTTGTCCCTGTTGGTTCCCGGGGTTCCCAAAGACCTCGCGGCTGCCCTGGAAGCAGGCCTGAACGATGAGCGGCGCCTGCGCCCGGACGCGCTGGCGCTGGCCACGGCCGTCTACCGCAGCGCCGAACCGCAGCCCGTGGATCTTTCCGACGCGGTCCACCCCACTGTCCTGCCTGAGCTGTTGACGCGGCGGCACGTTCCCGTCGGGTCAAAGCGCAGCGCACTGCGAACGAAAGCCCAGGGCCTGCGACGCCGGGCGGCCACATCCCGCTGGTCCGCACGGCCGGGAGCGGCAACAGCGACAACCACGCCGGCCAAGGGAAAGCACGTGGACGGGCCCGTTGGTGGGCAGGCGCGGCGGGTGCTGCTGCGCTCCGTCATGCCGCTGATTGCCGCGGTGGCGGCAGTGGCGTGGTGGCTGTCGGCGACCGCAGGGGATGGCACGTGGCTTAAAGGTGCCGCACAGGGGCTGCCACCAACATCTGCGCCGTCAGCAAGTGCAAGTACGGGTGCGGATGCCGATTCAGGCGGCGGTAATGGGCTTCCCTTGCCCGTGGACGCCGCACGGCGGCGGGCCGGAGCAGCTGATCCGGTGGAAGCCGTTCAGGGGCTGGCGGCGCTTCGCGGCTATGCCTTCAGCAGCGGGGGCGTGGAACTGCTGGCCGAGGTGAATGCCCCCGGGTCGACCGCCGCCGCGGCTGACCAGCGCGTCGCCGGCCAGTTTGCCGGATCCGGCCAGCGCCTCACCGGGTTCACCACCACGCTTTCCGAGATCGCCGCCGAAGATGGGGGCACCGAAGCCCATGCCGTGGTGCGGGCTGTATCCGCTACCTCCGGGTACCGGATGGTGGACGCCGGAGACACAGTAGTCGCCACGGGGGCACCCACCAGGCCGCAGCTGCTTCGGCTGGTGCTGGTCTCCGTGGAGGGCCGGTGGCTGGTAGCCGACATCCTTCCGGGCCCGTGAATCGGCACTCCGCTCCGGAGTCCCCGGTAGGGCTAGCCGGCGCTGGTCTTTCCAGCCACCCAGCGGGCAGCATCTGCCAGGTGCCCGTGCTGCCACGTGAACCCTGCGGCGGTCAGGACCGCCGGCTCCATCCGCTGGCTGTACAGCAACAGTTCTTCGCCCAGGCCGGGCATCACGGTGCGCAGCACGGGGGCAGGTACCCGCAGGATGGCGGGGCGGTGCAGCGCGTGGGCCAGCGCTGCCACGATGGTATTGACGTCCGCCTGTTCAGGGGCGGCGAGGTTGACCGGGCCGGAGACCGGGGAGCCCAGGAGGAACAGGAAAGCGGCCGAGACATCGGGCAGTGTCACCCAGGGCCAGAACTGCCGGCCGTTTCCGAACGGTCCGCCCACGCCCAGGCGCAGCAGCGGAAGCAGCTTACCCAATGCGCCGCCTGAGCGGCTGAACACCACCCCGGTCCGGGGCGTTACCACCCGCACTCCCGGCGGCGCCATAAGGGCGGCCTGCTCCCACTCAATGCAGATTTGCGGGAGTGTCCCCTCACCTGCCGCCGCATCTTCCCGCAGCACCGTATTGCCCGCATCGCCGTAATAGCCCGAACCGGACTGGCTGATGAAGGTGGCCGGTGGCATATCAGCCCGTGCCATTGCCTGCACCAGGGTCCTGGTTGGTCCCAGGCGGGAACTGAAGAGTTCCTCCACCCGCCTGCGCGTCCATGGCCTATCGCCGATTCCCGCTCCGGAGAGGTTGACGACGGCGTCAGCGCCCGAGAGTGCGCCCGGATCCAGGACGCCGGCCGCAGGGTCCCAGCGGACTTCGGCGGCGCTGGCAGGGGGCCGGCGGACCAGCGTCACCACCGAATGGCCGGCATTGCGGAATGCCGCGGACATGGAAGTGCCGATGAGCCCCGAGGCGCCGGCCATGACGATGTGCATGGTCCATCTCACCACGGCGGCGCGGGTTGTGTATCTCCCGCGGGGCGGGTGGGGGTTGACTATGATCGAACGATGACCTCTTCCAGCTACTTCCGTTTCCCGCATTTGCACGGCGATCTGGTCACTTTCGTGGCCGAGGATGACGTGTGGATTGCGCCCCTGGACGGCGGCCGCGCCTGGCGTGTTTCCTCGCTCCAGCTTCCTGCCCGCAACCCGCGATTCACCCCGGACGGCAAGCGCCTGGTGTGGACCGTAGTCCAGGGAACGGCGCCGGAGGTAGTGTCCGCACAGGTGGACGGCGGCGGGTACCGGCAGCTCACCTACTTTGGCCACAGCACCACCAAGGTCAAGGGGTTCACCACCGGTGGTTCCGTGGTGGTGACCAGCGCCTTCCGCCAGGCTGAGAGCCGGCACACCCACGCCTACAGCGTTCCGCTTGAGGGCGGCTGGGCCCAGGAGCTCCCGTACGGGCCGGTGGAGTCCGTTGCCTTCGGTCCCGAGGTAGGCGACGAACGCCCTGTAGTGCTGGCCAGCGTGCTCTCCCGTGAGCCGGCGTGGTGGAAGCGCTACCGCGGCGGAACGGCCGGAAAGTTGTGGATCGACCGCGACGGCAACGGCGAGTTCGAACGCCTGCTGCCGGACCTCGACGGCAACCTCACTGATCCGCTGTGGGTGGAGGGCCGGATCGCCTTCCTGTCAGACCACGAGGGCTACGGCAACCTGTATTCGGTGCTTCCCAGCGGCAAGGACCTGCGCCGGCACACCGACCACCAGGACTTCTACGTCCGGCATGCAGCCACGGACGGCAAGCGGGTGATCTTCGAATCCGCAGGCGAACTCTGGGTCCTCCACGGCCTTGCCGCAGACGCGGTCAAGCTCGACATCACCCTCGGCTCCGCCTCACAGACCCGCCGCCCCGCATTGCTCGACGCCGTCAAGCACCTGGGCGCGGTGGCACCGGACACTGCGGGTGCCGCCAGTGCGGTGGAGTCCCACGGCACCATCCACTGGCTGCGGCACAAGGACGGTCCGTCCCGCATCATCGAGGCCACCCCGGGCGTCCGGGGGCGGCTGCCCAGGCCGCTGGGGGACGGCCGCATCGCCTACATCGCCGACCACGACGGTGTGGAAGCACTGCAGATCAAGGACATCGCCACACCCGTCCCGCACACTGCCGGGAAGGTGGACGCGCCGAACAACACCCCGACTGCTGCGGCCAACGCTTCCGCGGAGGCGGCAGCCACCGGCGGGGAGGACGCGGAAGCGGTCAGCCTTCCCCAGCCTGTTCCGGCGTCCGGCGCCAAGGCGCCGGCGGCCGCCACGGTCCACGTTCCCTCCGATGACGAGCAGCAGGCGGACGTGGCGCCACAGGCCGCAGCACCCGTGGCTGACGCCCAGGCAACCACGGCGGGGCCAGGCATCACCGTCCCGACGCCGTCCCGGGCCAGTTCCCTGGAGGCAAGCCCCAACGGCCACTGGGTTGCCCTCGGGACCTCCTTTGGTGACGTGTTCGTCGTGGACACCCGCAGCGGAGACCTCACACAGGTCGCCAGCATCGGGGAAGGCAGTATCTCGGAACTGGCCTGGTCCGCCGATTCCCGCTGGCTGGCATGGTCGGAGCCTGTCACCTCTTTCGGTTCGCGCAGCCGGCTGCGCCTGGCCACCGTGGACCGGCTCGACGCCGAACCCGTAGATGTCACCGACGGCCGCTTCCGCGACGCCTCCCCGGCCTTCACGCCGGACGGCAAATTCCTTGCCTTCCTGTCCAACCGCAGCTTCGACCCCGTGTACGACGGGCATTCGTTCGACCTTTCCTTCCCCAGCCCCATCAAGCCGTACCTGGTGGCACTGACGGCTGAGACGCCGTCGCCCTTTGGCCCTTCGGTTGATCCCGCGGGCGGGGAACCGGACGCCGGCGCGGACGCAAAATCCACGGACGCAGACGAGGCCGGGGACAATGCCGTGCCTGCCGTCACGGTGGACGCGGAGGGCCTGGCCCACCGCGTGATCGGCGTTCCCGTGCCGCAGGGCAACTACAGCTCGCTGAAGGCCGTTGACGGGGCACTCCTCTGGCTCGACTCCGTCCTGGCGGGCGTCACCGGCGACGGAAAGGCCAGCCAGGAGGACAAGGACGCCCGTCCCAGCCTGGTCCGGTACGACATCGCCCGGCGCAAGCAGGCAACCCTGGTGGACTCCGTGGACAGCTACCGCCTCTCCGGTGACCGCAGCAAAGTGGTGATCGTTGCCGACAAGCAGGTGACCGTGGTTCCGTCGGACGCCAAGGCGGATGAGGAATCCGGCAAGGTGGTCAAGGTGGACCTGGGCCGGATCCGTGTCCTGATGGATCCGCTGAGCGTCTGGGGACAGGCTTTCGACGAGGCCTGGCGCCTGCAGCGCGACTTCTTCTGGACCGAGGACATGGCCGGCCAGGACTGGGAGTCCATCCACACCCGGTATCGGCCCCTGGTGGAACGGCTGGGGTCCCATGACGACCTGGTGGACCTGCTGTGGGAACTGCACGGCGAACTGGGAACCTCCCACGCCTACGTGCGCCCTGCCGCCGTCACCGAACGCGGCAGCCGCGGACAAGGCAGGCTCGGCGCCGACCTCACGCACACCGCCCGCGGCTGGGAGATCACCCGCATCCTGGCGGGCGAGTCCTCAGACCCGCTGGCCACCTCCCCGCTCACCAGGCCGGGCGTCGGCGCCAAGGCGGGGGACATCCTGCTGGCCGTCGACGGCGTCCCGCTGTCCGAAAACATCACACCCGCCATGCAGCTGGTCGGGGCTGCCGGCCGCGCCGTGGAGCTTACCCTTCTCAACGGGCCCGGGCATGGCGGTGCTGAAGGCACCCAGCGCCGGGTCGCCGTCGTGCCTGTCAAGGATGAGGAGCGCCTGCGGTACCAGGAATGGGTGGCGGGCAACCGGCGGACCGTCCGGGAGGCGTCGAACGGAACCTTCGGCTACCTGCACATTCCGGACATGATGGCCAACGGCTGGGCCCAGCTGCACCGGGACCTGGACACGGAAACCGCGTTCGATGGCCTGATCGTCGACGTGCGTCGCAACCGTGGGGGACACACCTCGCAGCTTGTCGCTGAACTCATCGGCCGCAAGGTGACGGGATGGAGCATGCCGCGCGGGGAGAAGCCACGCACCTACCCGCACCACGCGCCGAGGGGGCCCGTGATCATCCTTGCGGACGAATTTGCCGGGTCCGACGGCGACATCATCACCCAGGTCTCGAAACTGCGCGGCATCGGCCCCGTGATCGGAACGCGCACCTGGGGCGGTGTTGTTGGAATCGACAACCGCTTCACGCTGGCGGACGGCACTGGCGTCACCCAGCCCCGCTACGCCAACTGGTTCAGCGGCGGCGTGGGCTGGAGCGTGGAAAACTACGGCGTTGATCCGGACATCGAGGTGACCTACCCGCCGCACGCGTACGCTGCCGGACGGGATCCCCAGCTGGAGTACGGCATCGGTGCGCTGAAGGAAATGATCCAGGAACTGCCCACTGACCGGCCTCCGGCCCGCTCGGGCTACCGGAAACTGTTGCCTGCTCCGCTGCCGGCGCGCCGGCAGGACGGCTGACCTCACCGGCAGCAACAAAGGCCCTGCCCTTCCGGAATCCCGGAAGGGCAGGGCCTTTGGTGTTGTGCGGGGCCGTGCGGCCTAGGCCTGCAGCGTGGCGTCGAGGGTGATTTCGATGCCGGCCAGGGCCTGGGACACCGGGCAGCCCTTCTTGGCGGCCTCGGCAATGCGCTGGAAGTCTTCTTCCGAGATGCCGGGGATACGGGCGTTGAGGGTCAGGTGGCTGCCGGTGATGCCGGTTCCGGGCTGGAAGCCAACTTCCGACTTGGTGTTGACCTCTTCCGGCGTGAAGCCCGCCTGGCTGAGTTCGTGGCTGAAGGCCATGGAGAAGCAAGCCGAGTGGGCGGCTGCGATCAGCTCTTCCGGGCTGGTCTTTCCGCCGGCAGCCTCCGTGCGGGCCTTCCAGGTGACATCGAAGGTTCCCAGGCCCGAGCTGTCCAGGGTGGTGTTCCCCGAGCCCTCGGTCAGGCTTCCGGTCCATACGGTGTGGGCGTTGCGTGTTGTAGCCATGTCTCTCCTCAACGTCGATTCGGTCCGGGTCCGGCAGCATGGCCGGGCCCACCGTTTCCCATCCTAGGGATCCGGCACCTGCCATGCACGGATAATCCGCTCTCAGAGGATTATGACCGGCGGTCCGGACGGGGCCGTTACTGCCAGATCGTGGCGATGGCGATGTTGACCAGGGCCAGGCCGCCGACGCCGTGCGCGAGTCCGGTGGAGACCGGCTCACCCTTCTTGACCTTGCGGGATCCGATCACAGCCAGGACGGCAACCACAATGGCGATAACGAACTTGATGCCCAGCTTGGCGTAGTTGGGGTCCTTGTCCGGCAGGAACGGAAGGATGCCCATCATGGCGATGCCGGTGAGCAGCTGCAGGAAAGCGCCATCACGCTGGCGCGGGTGCACGGTGGGGGTCCGCATCGTGGCGATCCAGTAGCCCACGATCATGGCCGCGCCCACCACATGGAGGAAAACCAGGATGTTAAAGAGGATAGTCATGGCTCCAGCTTAGCCAGTCAGTTCTACAGCCCGTAGCAAAGCCACGCTGTCCACCCGTGCCGGGTGCCTGTTAAACAACGACGGCGGCGCGCGCCGCCGGTGGTTATCCCACCGTTGGCACCCGCCGCCGTCGTTCGTGGCTGGCTGTTACAGCCCCAGGTCCGCTTCGAAGGCGCCTTCTTCGAGGCGTGCCTTCAGGGTCTGGAGGAACCGGCCCGCGTCGGCGCCGTCCACCAGGCGGTGGTCGTACGTCAGGGACAGGTACATCATGGAGCGGATGGCGATCGAGTCGTCACCGTTTTCGTCGGCAACCACAACGGGGCGCTTGACGATCGCGCCGGTGCCCAGGATGCCAACCTGCGGCTGGTTGATGATCGGGGTGTCGAACAGTGCGCCCACCGAACCGATGTTGGTGATGCTGAACGTGCCGCCGGACAGTTCGTCCGGACCGATCTTGCCGTCGCGGGTGCGCGAAGCAACATCGGCAATCTTCCCGGCCAGTCCGGCGAGGTTCAGGTTGCCGGCGTCGGAGATGACCGGGACCAGCAGGCCCTTATCGGTGTCGACGGCGATCGCCAGGTGCTCGGCGTTGTGGTAGGTGATTTCCTGCTTGTCCTCGTCGTATGCAGCGTTGAGCTTGGGGTGCTGCTTGAGGGCCTCGGCCACTGCCTTGGCGATGAACGGCAGGAAGGTCAGCTTGGTGCCGTTCTGTGCCTGGAACGAGTTCTTGGCACGGGCGCGCAGCTTGGCGACCTTGGTCATGTCCACTTCGTGCACCTGCGTGAGCTGCGTGGAGACCTCGAGGGACTCGCGCATGCGGCGGGCGATGACCTGGCGGATGCGGGGAGCCTTCTGGGTGGTTCCACGCAGCGACGAGGCTGCTGCACCCGACGCGGCCGGGGCGGAAGCGGCAGGGGCTGCTGCCGGAGCCGCTGCCGGGGCAGCCTTGGCTTCGGCGGCGGCAATGACATCCTGCTTGCGGATGCGGCCGCCAACGCCGGTGCCTGACAGTGAGGAGATGTCCACGCCGTGCTGGTTTGCCAGCTTGCGGACCAGGGGAGTGACGTAGCCGGATTCAGAACCTGCAGCCGGCGCGGCTTCCTGGGCTGCCGGGGCAGCCTGCGGGGCGGGCGCCGGAGCTGCGGCGGGGGCCGGTGCCGCCGCCGGAGCGGGAGCCTCCTGCTTGGGAGCTTCCTGCTTGGGGGCTTCCTGCTGGGGAGCGGCGGGCGCAGCCTGCGGAGCCGCGGCAGCGGCAGCGGGGGCGCCGGAGCCGATAACGGCAAGTACGGAACCAACCTCGGCGGTCTCGTCCTCGTTGACCCGGATTTCCTGCAGCGTGCCGGCAACGGGGGAGGGGATCTCGGTGTCAACCTTGTCGGTGGAAACCTCGAGCAGGGGCTCGTCGACCTCGACGGAGTCGCCTACGGCCTTGAGCCAGCGGGTGACGGTGCCTTCGGTGACGCTCTCACCCAGTGCGGGGAGGGTTACTTCGTGGCTTTCGCCGCCGGCAGCCGGAGCTTCCTGGGCGGGCGCTTCCTGGGCAGGTGCTTCCTGTGCGGGCGCTGCTTCAGCGGGGGCTTCCTGTGCGGGAGCCTCCTGTGCCGGAGCGGCCGCGGGAGCTTCTTCGGCCGGGGCGGAACCGCCGCCGGAGCCGTCACCGATGCGGACCAGCGGTGCGCCTACCTCGGCGGTCTCATCTTCAGCGACCAGGATTTCTTCAATCACGCCAGCTACAGGAGAGGGGATTTCAGTGTCTACTTTGTCGGTGGAGACTTCGAGCAGCGGCTCGTCCACCTCTACCCGGTCACCTACCTGCTTAAGCCAGCGGGTGACGGTTCCTTCGGTGACACTCTCACCGAGGGCGGGCAAGTTAACGGATTCAGACATGTCGTCCCCGTTCTCCTTATTGATCTTTAGTGCGAATGATTGCTGCCTTGTTGGAAGCCTAGTGCACCCGGTCTGCGCGACCGGGTGCACCAGGCCTGGTAATGCTGGTGGGAACTAGCCGTGCAGCGGCTTGCCGGCCAGCGCCAGGTGCGCTTCGCCGAGGGCTTCGTTCTGGGTGGGGTGGGCGTGCAGCAACTGCGCCACATCCTCGGGGTATGCTTCCCAGTTCACGATCAGCTGGGCCTCGCCCACCTGCTCGCCCATGCGGGCGCCGATCATGTGGACGCCCACCACGGGGCCGTCCTTCTGGCGGACCAGCTTGACCAGGCCGGAGGTGCCCAGGATGGAGCTCTTGCCGTTGCCGGCCAGGTTGTATTCCTGGGTCTGGACCTGGTCGTCGCCGAACTTTTCCTTGGCAGCCTTCTCGGTGTAGCCAACGGTGGCGATTTCGGGCTCGGAGTAGGTGACCTTGGGGATGTTGATGTCCTCGACCACAACAGGCTTCAGGCCGGCGATTTCCTCGGCCACGAAGATGCCCTGCTGGTAGCCGCGGTGGGCCAGCTGCACGCCGGGGACGATGTCGCCGACGGCGTAGATGTTGCCGACGCCGGTGTGGAGGCGCTCGTTGGTAATGACGAAGCCGCGGTCGATGGTGACGCCGGCTTCCTCGTAGCCCAGGTTGGCCGTGACGGGGCCGCGGCCGACGGCGACGAGCAGCAGGTCTGCTTCGAACGTCTTGCCGTCCACCAGGGTGACCTTGACGCCGTCGTCGTTCTGCTCCACGCCCTGGAAGAAGACGCCGGTGGAGAACTTGATGCCGCGCTTCTTGAAGGCACGCTCGAAGTTCTTGATGATGGTGGCGTCCTCGTTGGGAACGAGGGAGGGCAGGCCTTCAACGATGGTGACGTCCACGCCGAACGACTTCCAGACCGAGGCGAATTCGACGCCGATGACGCCGCCGCCCAGGATGATGGCGCTCTTGGGGATGTAGTCCATGGTCAGCGCCTGGTCGGAGGTGATGACCTTGCCGCCGATTTCGAGGCCCGGAAGGGTGCGCGAGTAGGAGCCGGTGGCCAGGACGATGTTCTTGCCCTTGTAGGCGGTGCCGTTCACCACGACGGTGTCGGTGCCCTGGAGCTTGCCTTCACCCTCGATGACGGTGATGCCCTTGGACTTGATGAGACCCTGCAGGCCCTTGTACTTGCCGGCGATGATGCCGTCCTTGTACGCGTTGACGGCGTTGATGTCGATGCCGTCGAGGGTGACGTTCACGCCGTACTTGGCGGAATCACGGGCGTGGTCGGCCAGCTCTGCGGAGTGCAGCAGGGCCTTGGTGGGGATGCAGCCGTTGTGGAGGCAGGTGCCGCCCAGCTTGCCCTTCTCCACGAGGCCGACGGTGAGGCCGAGCTGTACCGCACGCAGCGCTGCAGCGTATCCGCCGCTGCCGCCACCGAGTACCAGGATGTCGAATTCTTGCGCAGTTGCCTGATCGGCCACTAAAACGCTCCCTCGCGTGAACGATGACGCGATCAGCGCGCATCATCTGGTCTTGGAACTTGCACTGCCGTGATTATGTCAGCAGGGCAACTCTCTTGCATTTGTGACTACCGTGGTTCACCTTAGCGAACCACCTATCCATGCTCCACCTTGGCACTGCGTTTGTGGAGCGCTTGTGTCCAGTGTCACGCGGCTCTGTGGCACAGGGATCACCTGGCCGCAGAGCCGCGTGGCACCGGGGCTGCAGCCGTTCTCAGGCGGCGGCCAGGATGTCCTCCACGTAGGCCACCAGGGTACGGACGGTGCATCCGGTGCCCTGCTTGTGCGTGTAGCCGTACGGGCTGCCGTTGTTAAACGACGGTCCTGCGATGTCGATGTGCGCCCAGGGGATCTGTTCGCCTGCCTTGTCCTTACCCACGAATTCGCGCAGGAACACGGCTGCGGTCATCATGCCGCCATGCCGTTCGCCGATGTTGGCCAGGTCTGCCACCTGGGAATCGAGGGTGGGGCGCAGTTCCTCCGGCAGGGGCATGGGCCACACCAGTTCACCGGCACGGTCAGCCGCTGCCTTGAGCGCCCCCGTGACGCTGTCCGAGCCCATGACTCCCGCGGTGCGGTTCCCCAGCGCGATCAGCTGCGCGCCGGTGAGGGTGGCGACGTCGATGATCGCGTCAGGGTATTCGCGGCTCGCAGCGACGATGCCGTCCGCCATGACCAGCCGGCCTTCGGCGTCGGTATTGAGCACTTCCACGGTCTTGCCGCCGAACATGGTCAGGACGTCGGCAGGGCGTGAGGCGCCGCCGCCGGGCATGTTCTCGGCGATGCACAGCCAGGCGGTCGCCTTGACCGGCAGGCCCAGGCCGGCCAGGGCCAGGACAGTGTTAAGGACGACGGCGGCGCCCGCCATGTCGCTCTTCATGTCACCCATGTTCAGGGCAGGCTTGAGCGAGATTCCGCCGGTGTCGAACGTGATGCCCTTGCCGACGAGGGCGATCTTGGCGGTGGCCTTGGCGGGGGCGTACTCGACCTTGACCAGGCGGGGCTGGCGCGTGGAGCCCTTGCCCACGCCCATGATTCCGCCGAAGCCTTCCTTCTCAAGGCGCTTCTCATCCCAGACCGTCACCTTGACGGGCAGGCCCTTGGCCAGTTCCTTGGCGGCCTCCGCGAAAGATTCCGGGTAGAGGTGGCTGGGCGGCGTGTTGACGAGGGATCGGGTGTTGTTCACGGCCTTGGCAACGTGCCCGGCACGCTTGAGGGCCGCGTCCAGGTCCGCGCTGGCCGCCAGTTCGGTGAAAATCACGGCGTTGCGGACAGGATCCTTCAGCCCGTCAGTCGAGGAACGGAACTCGGTGAAGGAATAGGCGCCCAGTGCGGCACCTTCCGCGACCGCCGCGATGTCCTGCACCCCGGCGGTGGGGAATGCCAGGGTAACCGTGGCCAGGCCGGCCAGCTGCCGGACGGCGGACCCCGCTGCCCGGCGGAGCGACTCGCCCGTGAGCGTTCCGGCGGCGGGAACCTTGCCGACGCCGGCGAGGACCAGGATGCCTGCCCCGGTTTCGGGCAGGCCCGGCAGGCGGACCAGCTGGTCGGCAGCACCGGTCACCCCAAGTGCCTTGAGCGAGTCCGCGAGTGCCTCCGCGGACTTCGCCGTCAACGGGTTGTCCAGAAGGACCGGGCCATCGGCTCCCTGCCCCACCCCGATGACCACTGCGTCGCTGGGGCTCTTCTTAAGGTCCCGCGAGACGGTACTAAGGTTGACTTCAGTATTCTTGACCACAGGGATGAGTCCTCAATTCTCGAAATGTTCGGGCAGGGATGCATGTTGGGCGCTCTGCCATGGTGGCCCGGATCCGGCCGTTCCGGACGGTCCCGGGGTGGATGCAAGCCCGCCTGGCAGGCCAGTTCCGATCGTAGCCCTTACGCGGTGCCGCCGGAGAATTTCCTGAGAGGTGCGCCACACCTGCCGGCGGAATGCCCGGTGCGCCTGCCGCGTTATGAATGATGTCCACCCGCACCCCTGAAAGGAACATGCCGTGCTTGAACGGATTTCCGGCTCCCTGCTGGACCCCGACGCGCTCTATGCCAGCAACATTGAGCTGTTCCACAGCCCTGAACTCCAGGGGCTGAACATGGTCATGGGTTTCACCGGGTTTGCCGACGCCGGCCACGTGGTGAAGCAGATCAACGCCGAACTGCTGGACTCCCTCGACGCGCAGCCCGTTGCGGTCTTCGACTCGGACCAGCTGATCGACTACCGGTCCCGGCGGCCGCACCTGAGCTTCGTCGAAGACCACATCCAGGACTACCAGGAGCCCCGGCTGGCCCTCTACCGGCTGGTGGATGGCCTGGGGAAGCCCTTCCTCCTCCTGGCCGGCTTCGAACCCGACCTGCAGTGGGAACGGTTCGCCCGCGCCGTCGTGAACATCGTGGAGAAGCTCGACGTCAACCTGGTCACCTGGATCCACTCCATTCCCATGCCCGTGCCGCACACCCGCCCGGTAGGCGTGACCGTGCACGGAAACCGGCCCGAGCTGATCGAAGGCATCTCCGTCTGGAAGCCCACCGTTGAAGTTCCTGCCGCTGTGGGCCACATCCTGGAACTCCGCCTTGTTGAGGCGGGACGCAATGTTGCCGGATACGTCATCCATGTCCCGCACTACCTGGCCGAAGCCGAGTACCCCACCGCCGCCGTCGCCGGCCTGGAATACCTGGGCGCTGCGACGTCCCTCATGCTGCCCACTGACCGGCTCCGCGAATCGGGCCGCGAGGTCAGCCGCCAGATCGCCGAACAGATCGAGGCGTCCGAGGAAGTCCAGCAGGTGGTTTCCCGCCTCGAAACCCGGTACGACGAGAAGGCGGACGGCATGGTGCGCCGGTCGCTGCTGGCCAACGAGAACGACGAGCTTCCCGACGCCGACGACCTCGGTGCCGCCGTGGAGGCCTACCTGGCCAGGGAGAACCCCGGGCAGTAGCGCGGCGTCACAGCATCCGGGGTGCACGCACGCGCCGGGCATAATGAAGTGGTGACTGCACCCCGCGCCTGGCTTATCTGGACCATTGGAATTTTCGGGTACCTGGTGGCCGTGGCGCAGCGGACCTCATTCGGCGTGGTGGGACTCGAGGCCACGGAGCGGTTCCACGCCAGCGCGTCCGCCATCTCCTTCTTTACCGTCCTGCAGCTGCTGGTCTACGCCGGTCTCCAGATCCCCGTGGGCCTGCTGGTGGACAGGTTCGGATCGCGCGCCATGATCGCCGGCGGCGCGGTCCTGATGGGACTCGGGCAGCTGCAGCTGGCCTTTGCCGACAGCATTCCGGGGGGCGTCCTGGGCCGCGTCCTGGTGGGAGCCGGAGATGCCATGACCTTCATTTCGGTGATCCGGCTGATTCCGCTGTGGTTTGCTCCCGCCCGCGTTCCCCTGGTCACCCAGCTGACCGGCATGTCCGGCCAGTTGGGGCAGCTGTTCAGTGTCCTGCCCTTCGCGCTGGTCCTGCATCTCTCCGGCTGGACCCCCGCGTTCCTGATGCTGGCGGGGATGTCCGCCCTCGCCGTCGTACTGGTCGTCCTGCTGCTGCAGGACGCTCCGCCGGGCACCGAAAGGCCGCACGCGCGGCAGGGCCTCCGGGCCACCGGAGCGTCGCTGGCCCGTGCGTGGCGCCAGCCCGGCACCCGCCTGGGCATGTGGAGCCACTTCACTATCCAGTTTTCCGGCACCGTGTTTGCCATGACCTGGGGCTATCCGTTCCTGATCTCCGGCCAGGGCCTGGACGCCGGAACCGTCGCCGCCCTCATGGCGCTCTACGTCGCTGCCGCCATGGCGGTGGGCCCCTTCATTGGGCGCTTCGTTTCGCGGCACCCGCTGCGGCGTTCCACCATGGTCCTGCTGATCGCCGGCGGCACCGCCGCAGCCTGGGCCGCCGTGCTGCTGTTGCCCGGCCGCGCTCCGCTGTGGCTGTTGGCCGGCCTGGTGGTGGTGCTGGCAATCGGCGGCCCGGGATCGATGATCGGCTTCGACTTCGCCCGGACCTTCAACCCGGCGCACCGGATCGGCACCGCCACCGGGATCGTCAACGTTGGCGGCTTCATCGCGGCACTGGTGTCCATATTCCTGATCGGCCTGGTGCTCGACGTCCTCTACGCCTCCGGCTTCTCGCAGGGGGTGCTGTACGGACTGGATCCCTTCCGGTTGGCATTGAGCGTCCAGTTCCTGCTCCTGGCTTTTGGTGCCGCCGCCATCCTGGCCTGCCGGCGGAAGGTACGGCGGCAGATGGCCGACCAGGGGATCGTGGTGCCGCCACTGCGCAGCGCCCTGGCCCGGCAGCGCCGGGAAAGCCTGGCGCGCCGCCGCCAGACAACGCCTACGGACGACTGACTGCTCCTGCACAGGCCGGGTTTTGACCGCCCGGGGGCAGACTTGTCCACTTACGCGGGGAATCGCCTTACGGAAGGCCGGAGTCCGGGCGAAAGCTGGAGCCATGACAGCTTCAGAACGATTAACAGTCCGCGGTCCGGAAGACATCCTTGGCTTCATCCCACACTCACTGGGATATTGGCCGGTCTCCAGCCTGGTAGCCATGACGCTGCACGGCACCACGCTCGGCGCCACGCTGCGGCTCGACCTTCCCGGCCGGGACATCCAGGCAGCCCCGGCCGGTTTCGCCCGCGCCGTCCGCCGCTACCTCGAGGCAGACCGGGACGCTGACGGCTCGTTGCTGGCCGTTTTCACCAGCGACGCCGGGATGGTTCGGCCGTCCGCCTACGAGCACCTGATCTCTGCGGTCCAGTCAGCCCTTGCCGACGGTGGAATGCCCGTGCGCGATGCCTGGTTTGTGGGAGACCGCTACTGGCGCGACGCGTCATGCACCGATCCTTCGTGCTGCCCGGTTCCGGGGCGCCCCGTACAGCAGATCAGGGACAGCCTGCTGAACGCTGAGATGGTGTACCGGGGCAGCAGCGTTGGCCCGGCTCCCCGGACAGGCCGCGGCCCGGCGACGGCGGTCCCCGCCATGCATCTGGCCGCCGTCCTTGAGGCACAGGCCACCTGGGAGGAGGAGCTTGGCGGCAGGTCCGGATGCAGGGCACAGTTCAATGCCGTGCTCGACTTCTGGGAACTGCTGCTGGACCGGTCCCATGCGGGGCCGTGGATGCCCGACGTTGAGCGCGACGCTTTCCTGCGTGCCACGCTGCTCTGTCCCACCTGGCGCGATGCTGTGCTGGTCATGGCAGCGGCCGGCCGCAGCGCTGCGGAAGCCGGAGCCGAACAGTTTGGAGTCCTTCAGGATGCGGGTGCGGACGGCGGCGCAGCCGCAGTGGTGCCGCTGCCTCTGTTGCCTCCGGTGAACTTCCCGGGCCGCCGGGCACCGGGGAACGGCATGCGGGACGAACCTGCCGGCACGCCTGACCCGGCTGCCGTACCCCGGCGGTTGCGCCTGGTGCAGGGCGCCCGGGGCACTTCCGGCCCCACGCCCGTCGGATATGGCGAGGTCCTGATGGGCCTGGCGCCGGACGTTCCCGACTGGGAGTGCCTGGACGCGCTGGACCGGGTCCTTGGGCAATTGGCTGTGCTGGGCGGCCGCCCGGCCGTTGCCGCGCTGACCCTTCAGGGCTGGGTTTCATGGTGCCGGGGCCGCGGATCCTATTCGGCCGCCTATCTGGGCCAGGCCCTTGAACTTGAACCGGACTACCGGCTTGCTGAGCTGTTGCTGGACCTCGTGGGCCGGGGAACACTGTGCGGCTGGGCTGCGCGGAAGGATGCTGCCTGGCAGAAGTTCCGGGAGGAAAGCCCGGAGGAAGGTGCGGGGGATCAGGCTGGCGGGTAGGAGGCCCTGGACGCGGAGGGCAGGCGCAGGCGGAGGTCTGGACACAAGCCAGGCTTTGGCGGCCCATGGCGTGTCAGCGGGAACGGATAACGGCCGGGGAGGCCCGATCCGGGCAAATCATGAGACAATGGATGCCGAGACCCGGTTGGGTCCGTGTATCGAGTGCTTGTAACCGTCCCCGCGAGGGAACATTACAGCTGCTTCGGGAGTTGTCTTAAGTGACTCTGCCGGCCGTGGTGGCGCTTGGTTTTCATCACGGACTTGACAGGGTCATAGTGGTGTTGCCCGTATGGTGATTCCACAGACCACCGCTAGAAAGGTTTTCTGTGACCCCGTCTTCCACGAAGAAGGATTCCGCCGCCCAGGACGTCTTGTCCCCTGAGGAGAAGCAGGCCGCGACCAACGCCAAGCGGGCAGCCACGCGTGCTGCCAACAAGGCTTCGGCCGGCGAGGCTGGAGCGGACGGCAAGCGCGAGCCCAAGAAGCGTGGGCCCAAGCCCGGCGCCAAGGCTGCAGCAGCGGCCGCTGGAAAGTCCGGTGACGTTGACACGGACGAGGTCGAAGAAGTTGAGGAAGACCTCGACGACATCGTCCTCGAAGGTGCGGACGCAGTTGAGGATGCCGACGCTGAACCCGTCAAGGGTGCCGCCGGCAGCGGCAAGGGCTTCGTCTACTCCGACGCCGACGACGATGACGCCCCGGTGCAGCAGGTCATGTCCGCCGGTGCCACCGCTGACCCCGTCAAGGACTACCTGAAGCAGATCGGCAAGGTGGCACTGCTCAACGCGGAGCAGGAAGTGGACCTTGCGCTGCGGATCGAAGCCGGGCTGTTTGCCGAGGAGAAGATCGCCGCTGACGACGGATCCATGGATCCCAAGTACAAGCGGGAGCTCGAGTTCATCATCCACGACGGCAAGCGCGCCAAGAACCACCTGCTGGAGGCCAACCTGCGCCTGGTGGTCTCGCTGGCCAAGCGCTACACCGGCCGCGGCATGCTCTTCCTGGACCTGATCCAGGAAGGCAACCTTGGCCTGATCCGCGCCGTGGAGAAGTTCGACTACACCAAGGGCTTCAAGTTCTCCACCTACGCCACCTGGTGGATCCGCCAGGCCATTACCCGCGCCATGGCCGACCAGGCCCGCACCATCCGTATCCCGGTGCACATGGTTGAGGTCATCAATAAGCTGGCACGTGTCCAGCGCCAGATGCTGCAGGACCTGGGCCGCGAACCCACGCCCGAGGAGCTGGCACTGGAACTGGACATGACCCCGGAAAAGGTTGTCGAAGTCCAGAAGTACGGCCGCGAACCGATTTCGCTCCACACCCCCCTCGGTGAGGACGGCGATTCCGAGTTCGGTGACCTGATCGAGGACTCTGAGGCCGTTGTCCCGGCCGATGCCGTGAGCTTCACGCTCCTGCAGGAGCAGCTGCACTCGGTGCTGGATACCCTTTCCGAGCGCGAGGCCGGCGTCGTCGCCATGCGGTTCGGCCTGACGGATGGACAGCCGAAGACTTTAGACGAAATCGGAAAGGTCTATGGCGTCACCCGCGAGCGGATCCGCCAGATCGAATCGAAGACCATGTCCAAGCTCCGCCACCCGTCCAGGTCGCAGGTGCTGCGGGACTACCTGGACTAAACCCTTCGCAGGGCCGAACAGGGGCCGTTCCGGATCCACTGAAAAGTGGGTCCGGGACGGCCCCTGTTAGTTTTCGGTTCTGTCGTCTCCGGGCTGGCAGGCGGTCCTGTTCCGCTATCGGCCGGGCCCAGTCCGGCTCCGCCTCCTTAAACGCCTGCGGGACCCTTCCGTGTGGAAGAGTCCCGCAGGGTTCGTTGTTACCGATGCCTCATCTAGTCGATTTCAACGGCAGCTTTCTCGTGAAGCTTTCCCGTCTCGTCGTGCCAGTCGGAGCTCAACGGCTTGAGCGTCGCCTCGACTGCACGGGCGTGGTGGCCGCAGAACAACAGCTCACCGCCGGAGGACTCGAGTACAACCCGGACATATGCCTGAGCTCCGCAACGGTCGCACCGGTCCAGTGCATTAAGCGTGCGGTCTGCCACTGCTGTTGTCATATCGGCCTCCTTAGTAGATCAGTACATCTATATAACCAGCATTCGTATCCAAACCATCGCAAGGATGGGGCAAGTTCGCTGTGCGCGTATCCGCAAGGTTCGGTCAAGAACTGCCCAGTTCCGCCCGTCACCAAGGCCCGTGGCGTGCCGCACACCGGCCCGTGGGTGTGGCAGACGGCTGTGGCCGCTGCCGCCGACTATTCTGGAAGGTGCGGTCCCAGCGCCGCGTCGACGTCCCTGAAGGAGTTCATCACCAGTGGCACCCAGCTCTGAGTACACCGCCCGGCACCTCTCCGTCCTGGAAGGCCTTGAAGCCGTCCGCAAGCGCCCGGGCATGTACATCGGTTCGACCGACTCGCGCGGCCTCATGCACTGCCTCTGGGAAATCATCGACAACTCCGTGGACGAGGCCCTGGCCGGATTCGGCCACGACATCCGCATCATCCTCCACGCGGACAACTCCGTGGAAATCCACGACGACGGCCGCGGCATCCCCATCGACAAGGAGCCCAAGACGGGCCTCACCGGCGTCGAAGTGGTGTTCACCAAGCTCCACGCCGGCGGCAAGTTCGGCGGCGGCTCCTACACCGCGTCCGGCGGCCTGCACGGCGTGGGCGCCTCAGTGGTCAACGCCCTGTCCTCGCGGCTGGACGTCGAGGTGGACCGGGGCGGCAAGACGTACCGCATGTCCTTCCGCCGCGGCGAGCCCGGCCGCTTCAAGGACACCGGTTCCCGCCTGGACCCGGCAGCACCGTTCACGCCGTTCGTCAACGACTCCGTCCTGGACGTGGTGGGGAAGGCCAAGCGCGGCGTCACCGGGACCAGGATCCGCTACTGGGCTGACCGGCAGATCTTCACCCCGGACGCCAAGTTCTCCTACGAGGACCTCGTTGCCCGTGCCCGCCAGACCTCCTTCCTGGTGCCCGGCCTCAAGCTCACCGTGCGGGACGAGCGCAAGGTCCCCGGAACCCCGGGCGAGGCCGGCCCCCACGAAGAGGTCTTCCACCACGACGGCGGCATTTCCGAATTCGTCGAGTTCCTCGCCGCGGACCCGGCCGTCACCGACGTCTGGCGGCTGCACGGCGCAGGAAAGTTCAAGGAAACGGTCCCGGTCCTTGACGAACGCGGGCACAGCCAGCTGGCCGAGGTGGAGCGCGACTGCGAGGTGGACGTGGCGCTCCGCTGGGGGATCGGCTACGACAGCACCGTGCGGAGCTTCGTGAACATCATCGCCACCCCGAAGGGCGGAACGCACCAGTCAGGGTTCGAACAGGCCCTGATCAAGACCTTCCGCAAAGCCGTGGAGGCCAATGCCCGCAAGCTCAAGGCCGGCAACGACAAGATCGAAAAAGACGACATCTTCGCCGGCCTGACCGCCGTGCTGACCGTCCGGCTCGCCGAACCCCAGTTCGAGGGCCAGACCAAGGAGATCCTGGGCACCAGCGCCGTACGCGCCATCGTGGCCAAGGTGGTGGAGCGCGAAATCTCCGCCAAACTGTCCTCCAGCAACCGGAACGACAAGGCCCAGTCGGCACTGCTGCTGGAAAAGATCGTCAACGAGATGAAGTCCCGCATCTCGGCCCGCGTGCACAAGGAGACCCAACGGCGCAAGAACGCGCTGGAAACCTCCTCGATGCCCACCAAGCTCGCTGACTGCCGGACGGACGACGTCGAACGTTCCGAACTGTTCATCGTGGAAGGTGACTCCGCGCTGGGCACGGCCAAGCTGGCGCGCTCCTCCGACTTCCAGGCCCTGTTGCCCATCCGCGGCAAGATCCTGAACGTCCAAAAGGCCTCGGTGGGGGACATGCTCTCGAACGCGGAGTGTGCGGCCCTGATCCAGGTGGTCGGGGCAGGGTCCGGCCGCAGCTTCGACATCAGCGCAGCGCGCTACGGCAAGGTCATCCTCATGACCGATGCCGATGTGGACGGTGCCCACATCCGGACGTTGCTGCTGACCCTCTTCTTCCGGTACATGCGGCCCATGATCCTCGAAGGCAGGGTGTTCGCCGCGGTCCCTCCGCTGCACAGGGTGGAAGTCATCAACGCCGGGCAGAAGGCCAACGAAATGATCTACACCTACTCCGAGGCCGAGCTCCACGTGCTCCTGGCCCGCCTGGCCAAGGAAGGCAAGCGGTACAAGGAACCGATCCAGCGCTACAAGGGCCTGGGGGAAATGGACGCCGAGCAACTGGCCGAGACCACCATGGATCCGCGGCACCGCACCCTGCGCAAGGTGGGAATCGAAAACGCCCAGCAGGCGGAAGAGATCTTCGACCTGCTGATGGGCTCGGACGTTTCCCCGCGCAAGGACTTCATCATTGCCGGTGCATCCAGCCTGGACCGGGAGCGCATCGACGCCTGACCGCCGGCGGCGTCAGTCTGTGGCCGGGCAGGTGTGTGCGGCCGGTTTCAGCCGAGCAGCCCGGGGACCACAAGCAGTGCGGTGGGCAGCGCCAGGAGCAGCGCGCAGCCGGCCATGACCGCACTGCGGACGGCCGCCGGAAGCTGGGGCTGCGGCGTCAGGAGGCGGCTGACCCTGGAGGCTGCGGTCCGGACGGCGTCCGAGCCCGGGCCGCCCGATGCTGCCTCGAGTCCGGACAGGGCCAGCGTGGGGGAGGACGGCCGGATGTCCGTGGTGCCCGCGTTGCCTGCAGAGCCGCTGGCCACAATGGCGATGGCCTTGATCAGGGTCGCTTTGCTCTCGGTCCGGAGCGCGACGTCGTCGGCCAGCATTTCGATCAGCGAATTCACCGACTCCTGCGCCAGCCGGGTGGTGGGCAGCCATGGAAGGGCCTGCCGCCAGGCTGCGAAGGCCCACAGGAGCAGGTGGTGCCGCTGGCTCAGGTGGGCGTTTTCGTGGATCAGGACGGCACGCAGTTCGGCCGGTTCAAGTGCCGCCATGAGGCCGTCCGACAGGACGGTCACCGAGCGTGCGCCGCCCGGGAGGCAGTAGGCGACAGGGGAATCGTGGTTGATGACGAGCGTTCCGGCGCCCTGGGCCGAGGGCGAGGCGAGGAGGGCGAGCAGTTCCCGGTGCCGGCGCCGCTGCCGCTGAATTTTGTAATACGTCAGCAGCAGCGTGAAGACCAGGTGGGCCGTGAGCAGTGCGGCAGCGGACAGGGCAAAGATGTGCCAGAACCCCAGTGCCGTGGTGGGGGCATTGAAAAGCACCATGCCGGCAAGGGCGCGCAGCCCCGCGATGAGGTTGTCACCAACTGGTTCCAGGCCGTAGACCAGCATGGCGCCGATCATGGAAAGCCCACCTGCGAGCGCGATTGCCTGCCACAGCAGCATGGCCGTGAAGGGCGATCTGGCCGGCCACTGGGCCCGTGACAGGAGGATTGGCACCGGCCAGGCCAGGATTATCGCAAGGACCGCCAGCAGGTATGAGGCCCAGAACATGGTGTGTTAGAGGTGACCCAGCAGTTTGCGCAGCGTTTCGGCTTCACCTTCGGAGACAGACCCGATGAAGCGGGCCAGGACGGCCTCGCGGTCCGGGGCTGACCCGAGGACCTCATGCATGAGTTCGGCGGTGTGGTCTGCACGGCTGGACACTGCCTGGTACCGGTGCGGGCGGGTTCCGCGTTCGCGCTCAACCAGCCCTTTCTTCTCCAGGCGGGAAAGTACGGTAAGCACCGTTGTGACGGCCAGTTCCTTGCCTTCGTGGCCCGGTCCGCCCTGTGCAGCCGACGTGCGCGCCAGCTGGTCCCTCAGGGTATTGGCCGTAGCCGCTTCCTGGCCCGCCCAGAGCAGGTCCATCACTGCCCGTTCCAGTTCACCAAGACTAGCCATTTCACTTTTCCTTTATTTCCCCGCACCGTGCGCTGTGAGGCGCCCGGTGACGACACGCGGTTGTTCAACTACACAACTAAATTTACCCCTAAACCGCCGAACCTTCTACATCGGGTAGAACATCTGGCGCGCCGCGTCCCGGTGGGCGATCCTTAGGGAGGGTGATCGGTTTTCGCCCGCCGTCGACCATGTTCTACACTGTGTAGAAGTTAAAGTTCTACGAAGCGTAGAAAACTGCATTGGCTTACAGTAGGGACTGCCATGGACGCCTTGGAAATCGCACGCTGGCAATTCGGTATCACCACGGTCTACCACTTCATGATGGTGCCGCTGACCATTGGCCTGGGCCTGGTGGTCGCCGTGATCCAGACGGCCTGGTACCGCACCGGAAAGCCCGAGTACCTGCGCATGACCAAGTTCTGGGGAAAGCTCTTCCTCATCAACTTCATCATGGGCGTTGCCACGGGCATCGTGCAGGAGTTCCAGTTCGGCATGGCCTGGAGCGAGTACAGCCGCTTCGTCGGTGACGTCTTCGGCGCACCGCTGGCCCTTGAGGCACTCCTGGCGTTCTTCGTCGAGTCCACCTTCCTGGGCCTCTGGATCTTCGGCTGGAAGCAGCTCAAGCCCGCCATCCACCTGGCCTGCCTCTGGGTGGCCGTCATAGGATCAGCACTTTCCGCCTACTTCATCATCGTGGCCAACAGCTGGATGCAGCACCCGGTGGGCGTGGAAATGATCAACGGCCGGCCCGTCATGACCGACGCCTGGGCAGTATTCACCAACAACACCGCCCTCGTCGCCGTCCCGCACACCCTGTTTGGTGCTCTCGCCGTAGCAGGCGGATTCCTCCTGGGCATTGCCTGGTACCACCTGTGGCGCAGGCGGCACGACGGCATTGACACCGTGGGCGCCGACGGCCGCGTCATCCCCGGTGAAGACGCCCGCATCCCCGGCCGCGACCGCACCGACCACAGCGTGTGGATCCGGTCCCTGCGCATCGGCGCCGTGGTGGCCATGATCTCCTTCGCCGGCACCGCGGTCACCGGTGACCTGCAGGGCAAGCTCATGTTCCAGCAGCAGCCCATGAAGATGGCCGCCGCGGAGGCCGCCTGCCACGACGGCACCGGGTTCTCCGTCCTGAGCATCGGCAACGTGGGATCCAAGAACTGCGACGACGTGGTGGCCGTGATCGAAGTCCCCGGCATCCTGTCCTTCCTGGCCAAGGGCGACTTCACCACCGAGGTCCAGGGCGTCAACAGCCTGCTGCCCGAGTACAAGGCCAACTACGGAACCCACCTGCCGGACAATCCCATCTACGGCGAACGCGCCGGCCAGGAAATCCAGTACGTCCCCGTCATGGAAGTCACTTACTGGGGCTTCCGGATGATGATCGGCTTCGGCGGACTCGCCGCCCTGGCGGCACTGGTGGCACTCTGGCTCACCCGCAAGGGGACGGTGCCCGAAGCACGGTGGCTCATGCGGCTGGCCGTGTTCGGCATCCTGGCACCCTTCGGCGCCAACGCCGCCGGCTGGATCTTCACCGAGATGGGCCGCCAGCCGTTCGTGGTTGCGCCCAACCCTGATCCCAGCGGCATTGACCAGGTGTTCATGTTCACCGCAGCCGCCGTGTCACCGGGTGTCTCCGCAGGGGAACTGATCGCCTCCCTGGTGGCCCTGACCGCCGTGTACGCCGTCCTGCTGGTGGTGGAAGTGAAACTGCTGGTCAAGTACATCCGCGGCGGCGTGGTCTCCGCGATGCCGGAACTCGCCCATGCACCCGCGGACGAAAACGAGGACCAGACGCCCGGCCCAGGCGGCAACGGGGACACCAAGCCCGCCGACGACGTCCTGGCCTTCGCCTACTAGCAGAGGAACAAACAATGGAACTGCTTCCCACCATATGGTTCGTCGCCATCGCGGTGCTGTGGACCGGCTACCTCTTCCTGGAGGGCTTCGACCTGGGCGTCGGCATGCTGATGAAGCTCTTCGCCCGCAACAACACCGAACGCCGCGTGCTCCTGAACACCATCGGACCCGTCTGGGACGGCAACGAGGTGTGGCTGCTGACTGCAGGCGGTGCCACCTTCGCCGCCTTCCCGCTCTGGTACGCTTCCTTGTTCTCCGCGCTCTACCTGCCGCTGCTGGTGGTCCTGCTGGCCCTGATCTTCCGTGCCGTGGCGTTTGAGTACCGCGGCAAGGTGGACACCGACAGCTGGCGGAACCGGTGGGACTGGGCCATCGCGCTGGGCTCCTTCTTCGCCGCCTTCGGCGTTGGGGCCGCCCTGGCCCTCACCACCACCGGCCTGCCGCTGAACGCCAACGGCGACCGCGAAGGCGGCCCCATGGCCTGGTTCAGCGGCTACGCCCTTCTTGGCGGCGTGGCGGTGGTGGGGTTCTCGCTCCTGCACGCCTTGGCCTTCCTGGCCCTGAAGACCGACGGGGACGTCCGGCACCGGGCCCGCCAGTGGTTCGTGCGGCTCCTGCCGGTCCTGCTCCTGCCCATCGCGGCATGGGCACTCGCCATCCAGTTCATGGACGGCAAGCCCTGGACCTGGGCCGCCGTCGTCCTGGCCGTAGGCGCCGCCATCGCTGCCTGGCTGCTGGCACGGAGGGGTTCTGAAGGCAGGGCGTTCCTGGCCCTCGGCGGCTTCCTGGTGCTGGGCACCACCGCCATCTTCGGCGCCGTGTTCCCCGTGGTGCTGCCCTCCACGCTGGACAGCGCCTTCGACCTCACCATCTCCAACGCATCCTCCTCGGACTACACCCTGGGCCTGATGAGCATTGTGGCGGCATTCGGCCTTCCCCTGGTGATTGCGTACCAGGCATGGACCTACTGGGTGTTCCGCCGCCGGGTGAGCGCCGCGCACATCCCGGAAGCCCACAGCTTCCTCCCGGCGGTCGCCGCCAGGGCCTTCACCACCAAGGGCTGACGTGCGCCCAACTTTCCCCGCCGGTCCGTCCACCCGCTCAGCGATCTACTGGCTGGGACTCCTGGCCGCGCTCAAGGCCCTGTCCCTGGTCCTGATCGGGCAGGCAGTGGCCTCCGTCCTGGCGGGACTGGTTGCCGGGAACCCGGCGTGGGGGAGCCAGCTGACCGCCGGACTTGCCGGCGTCGTCCTCCGCTCCCTGACTGTGTGGGGCCAGGCCGTCGCTGCACGCCGCGCGGCACTGGGCGTGAAGGAGGAGCTTCGCGCTGAGCTGCTGGAGCGCGCCCTGCGCACCGGTGTGCGCGGATCCGGCCCCGGCGACGGCGGCCTGGCGGTCCTCGCCACCCGCGGCCTGGACGCCCTGGACAGCTACTACACCCAGTTCCTTCCCGCACTGGTCAACTGCGCGGCCGTTCCGCTGCTGCTGGGGGCCCGGATCCTCTTCGCGGACTGGGTGAGTGCGCTGGTCATCGTGCTGACGGTGCCGCTGATCCCGGTGTTCATGGTGCTGATCGGCCGCTACACCGAGGACAGCGTCCGGCAGGCCCAGGCGTCGCTGGCACGGCTCTCCGCGCACATGCTGGAGCTCGCCAAGGGCCTGCCGGTCCTGGTGGGGCTGGGACGTGCCACCGCCCAACGCAAGGCCCTTGAAGAGATTTCGGAGGAATACCGCTCGCGCACCATGGGCACTTTGCGCACCGCGTTCCTGTCCGCGCTGGCCCTGGAACTTATCGCCACCATTTCGGTGGCAGTGGTGGCCGTCTTCATTGGCGTCCGGCTGGTCCATGGTGACATGCCGCTGGAGGCCGGCCTGCTGGCGCTCATCCTGGCGCCGGACTGCTACCTTCCGCTGCGCGAACTTGGCACCGCCCACCACGCCAGCGACGACGGCAGGGTGGCGCTCGCGGAAACGGCCGCCGTGACCGGGGCTCCCGAGGCTGCACCCCTGCCCGCTGCGAAAGCCGGCAGGCCCGGCGCCCCCTTGGAGGTCACCGGACTCACCGTGACGTATGCCGGCCGGTCCGGAGCCGCCGTCGGGCCCCTCACGTTCACCGCACCGCAGGACAGGATCACCGCCCTGGACGGCCCCAGCGGCGCCGGCAAGAGCACCGTCCTGGGCGTTCTCGCCGGAACGGTCGGCGACGGCGGCGGGACCAGTACTACCGGGTCCATCAGCGGACTGGACCGCCGCGCGGTGGCCTGGGTGCCGCAGCACCCCGTCATGGTGGCCGGAACCGTCCTGGACGAGGTGCTGCTCTACCTCTCACCGGACCCCGAGCATGGCCCGGACAGGTTCACCGCGGAAGAGGCTGCGCGCCGCTGCCTGGAACGCGCCGGCGCCGGGCACCTGGCAGCAAAGCACCAGGCGGAACTGAGCCCGGGCGAGCTGCGCCGGGTCGCACTGGCCCGCGGCCTGGCCCGGATCGAGGCCGGCGCCACCCTCCTGCTGCTCGACGAACCCACCGCACACCTCGATGACGCGTCCGCCGTGATCGTCGAGGACGCCATCCGCCGGCTCCGTGGCCAGGTCACCGTGATCCTGGTGGCCCACAACCAGCGCACCCGGCAGCTGGCGGACCTGCTGGTACCGGTGGCGCCGGCGCCGGGGGCCGACGCTGCAGCCCACCAGGTGAGTGCTGCTGCCGCGTTGCTTCCCGCCACCATGCCGGCCTCCCTTCCAGCCGGCCCGGCAGGAGCCCGCGCGGCAGACGAGGGGGCCCCGGACACCGCTTCCACGGACCGCCCCGCCACACGAAACCCGGCCGCGGGCGCCCCCGCACAGGCTGCCCCCGGCGCCGCCCGCCTCCTGGCCGCCCTCCTGGCACCGGTCCGGGGCAAGTTCGCGGCCGCGGCCTTCGTCGGCACCCTCGCAGCCGTCTTCGCCGTCGCGCTTTCCGGCCTGTCCGGCTGGCTCATCATCCGGGCCAGCGAACAACCACCCATCCTGTACCTCCTGACCGCCATCGTCGGCGTCCGGTTCTTCGGCATTGGCCGGGCTGTGTTCCGCTACTGGGAACGGCTGCTGCTGCACGATGCCGTGTTCGCCGCACTCACCCGCCTCCGCGGCCGCCTCTGGGAGTCGCTGAGCCGCAGGGCCCTGTCGCTGCGCCGGCTCCTGCAGGGCGGCAACGTGCTGGGAACGGTGATCGATGACGTCGACACCGTCCGGGACCTCCTGCCGCGCGTGGTCCTGCCGCCCGTCACGGGGCTCGCGGTGTCCATCCTGGCCGTGGCAGCCACAGGCATCCTGGTGCCGGACGCCCTTCCCGCCGTGGTGGGAGCTGCAATTGCCGGGCTGCTGCTGGCACCTGCCGCCGCCCTGTGGGGCGACCGCAAATCAGCCGCCGCCGAGCAATCCTTGCGGTCCGGCGTCCTGCGCCGCGTCACCGCTGCCCTCGATGCCCGGGCCGAACTGCACGCCAACGGCGTGGCGCCCCGCGTGCTTGACGCCCTGCTGGCGGAGGACCGCCAGGCCACGCGCGCATCGCAGCGCTCTGCCTGGGCCGACGGGCTGGGACATGGCGTCGCCACCGCGGCCTGCGGCACGGCAGCCCTGGCGGCCGCGTGGCTGGCCGCCCCAGGCGTCGTCTCGGCCCAGGTGGCCCCGGCGACGGCGGCCGTGGTGGTCCTGCTGCTGCTCGCGCTGGTGGAACCCTACGCGGCGATGACGACGGCGGTGCGCCAGTACCCCGCGCTGCGTTCCGTCCTGCGCCGGGTGGGGGAGTCCGGGGCCCTTGACGGGGGCGGGATCCCTGACGGCGGGGAAACCCCCGAGGGCCTGCAGTCTGTTCCCCCCAGGGCCGGGAATGCACCAGGCGTTGAACTGGTGGGTCTGGCCGCGGCATGGCCGGGCGGCTCTCCGGTCTTCTCCGGCGTAGATGCCGTGGCAGTCCCGGGACGTTGGCTGGCGGTCACCGGACCGTCCGGTTCCGGCAAATCCACGCTGCTCTCGGTGCTGCTGGGCTTCCTGCCACCGGCATCCGGGCAGGTCATGGTCACCGGCCGGGCTGCCTGGTGCCCCCAGGAGGCCCACCTGTTCGATTCCACCATCCGGGGAAACCTGCTGCTGGGACGGCCCGCCGCGAACGGCGCGACCCCGGCAGCGGACCACGACCTGGAGGCCGTCCTGGCCGCCGTCGGACTGTCCGCTCTGGTGGGCCGGCTGCCGGCGGGGCTGGACACCCGGATCGGACCCGGCGGTGCCTTCCTGAGCGGCGGCGAGCGCCAGCGCCTGGCGGTAGCGCGGACCCTGCTGACGGGCGCGGAAGTGATCCTGCTGGATGAACCCACCGCCCACCTCGATGCCGGATCCGCGGCCGCCATGCTGGCCGACCTGCGCGCCGGACTGCGGGACCGCACCGTGGTGCTGGTGACGCACAACCCGGCTGACATCCACGCCGGCGACGCCCGGCTGGAGCTTTCAGCCTCCGCCGGACAGCCCCGGGGATCCCTGGCGCCCTCGCGCTGAGTGTTGCCGGATGCGCTTCGCCGCGCCGGCTTCGAGGGCCGGCGGACCCCAGACGTCAGCCGTCGACGTCGTGCAGGTGATGGACCACGTCGTGCAGGAAATACTGGGAGAGCGTCAGGACGGTGAACTCCGAGCCGTTGCTGCGCAGGCCCTTGCGGCCCCAGTCCTCTTCCGGGACGCCGGCGAAGGACTCGGCGGCCTCGTGACCTTCCGCCGCCAGTTCCGGGCCCACCTCGGATGGATCGGCGTTGGCGTAGTCCTTCTCAAGGGCTGTCCGGTCCTGGTCCCAGTCCGCGAATCGGGCGCCATCCTCGGCGAGCATCAGGTTCAGGCGCTGGTTGAAAAGGGTGAAGACGTCCCGCACATGGCACGCGTACTCCAGCGCCGACCACGTCTGCCCGTCGGGGCGCTCCGCCGCGTCCGGCCGGCGGAGGACGGCCAGCCACCGGGGAATCATGCTTTCGATGCTTCCGGGAACCGTGGCAGGGGTGGCCGTGGAGGCATGGAAATTGCATTCCGGGCAGGGCCGTGACAGGACCCAGGTCCAGTCCTTTTCATCAGGAACGATAGGCATGGGAGCAGTCTAAGCCGTGCGGGCCAAAAGACTCTGGGCCGGGTGCAGCGGCCCGGCCAGCGTGGCCGCATGAGCCCGGCTCCGCGCCTGGGCGCGGAGAGTATGGTGCAGCTGGCCGGCCTGACGAAGCGGTTCGGCCGGAACACAGCGCTCGACGACGTGACCCTCACCATTGGACCGGGCGAGGTGTTCGGATACCTGGGCCCCAACGGGGCAGGCAAGACCACCACCATCCGGCTCCTGATGGGGATGCTGCGGCCCACGTCCGGCACGGCGTCCGTCCTGGGGCTGGACGCCTGGCGCCAGTCCCGGGACGTCCACCGGGTGGTGGGCTACGTGCCCGGCGAGCCCGCCCTGTACGACCGCCTCACCGGCCACCAGCACGTGGCCTATTGTTCCCACCTGCGGCACCGGGACGACGGTCAGCGGGCGGCGGAAGTGGCAGCCCGGCTGGACCTGGACCTGGGCAAACCGGCCCGCACGCTGTCACGCGGGAACCGCCAGAAGCTCGCCGTCGTGCTGGCGGTCATGTCCACGCCGCGTCTGCTGGTCCTGGACGAACCAACCAGCGGGATCGACCCGCTGGTGCAGCAGGTGTTCCATTCCATCCTGCGTGAACACACAGCCGACGGCGGCTCGGCCCTGTTCTCTTCCCACGTCCTGGGCGAGGTGGAGCGCGTCGCGGACCGGATCGGGGTGGTGCGCGCAGGCAAGCTGGTTGCGGTGGAGCGGCTGCAGGACCTGGCAGCCCGCTCTCTGCACCGGGTGCGTGCCCGCTTCGCCGGGGAAGTGCCGGCGGCCGGGTTCGCCGCCGTACCCGGCGTACGGGACCTGCTGGTGGACGGCCGGACGCTGAGCTGCAACGCCCCGCAGTCGGCCCTGGACGCCCTGTTGAAACTGGTCAGCGCCGGGGAAGTGGAGGACTTCGAGTGCTCCGAGGCGCCGCTGGAAGAGATGTTCCTGAGCTACTACGGGATGGACCCCGCCGGCAGCGCCGCGGCCAGTCCGTCCAAAAGTGTGGCCGGAACGGCGGTGCACCATGCTGGCTAGCGTCCTGCTGAAGACACTCCGGGACCAGGGCAGGCTGCTCGTGGCCTGGGCTGTTTCCCTTGCCCTCATCGTGGCCATGTACGCGGCCGTCTGGCCCTCGGTAAAGTCCCAGCCCTCTATCAGCGGCTTCATCGACCAGATGCCGGAGGCGTTCCGTTCCCTGTTCGCCACGTCCACCGCCGACATGTCCACCCCCACCGGGTACATCCAAGTGGAGCTGATGTCCTTCATGGGGCCCATAGCGGTGCTGATTTACGCCGTCAGCACGGGTGCGGGAGCCATCGGCGGCGAAGAGGACCGGCACACCATGGACCTGCTGCTCTCCAACCTCGTGGGCCGGGGCAGGGTGGTGGTGGACAAGTTCCTGGCCATGGTGGCGGGCACGTTCGCACTGGCCGCCGTCATGGGCGTGTCCCTGGTGCTGGAAGGCAGCATGGTGGACCTTGTCCTGCCCGCGGACAAGGTGGCCGCGGCCATGCTCCACCTGGCACTTCTGGGCGTCGTTTTCGGCTCCCTGGCCCTGGCGCTCTCAGCGGGGACAGGACGGACCGGGCTCAGCCGGGGCGTTCCGGCCGTGCTGGCGGTCCTGGCCTACATCGTCAACGCCCTGGCGCCCCTGGTGGACGTTTTCTACCGGATCCAGAAGGTGTCGCCCTTCTTCCAGTACATCGCCCACGACCCGCTCCGGAACGGCACCGCCTGGGACAGTGTGCTGGTGGCCGCGGGCACCATTGCGGTGCTGGTGGCGCTCGCCGTCGCCGGGTTCCGGCGCAGCGACGTAGCCGGCTGAGCAGGAGGTGGCCGCAGCCCTGCTCCGCGACGGGCCCTACTCCGCGGTGTCCCCGGCTGAGCCGCCATCCATCCACGCCATGGCCGGCCCCACCACGTCCACGGCCTGGGAGAGCGGGACGCCCGAGCCGTCACGGCGGCCGTGTTCCTGCGGCAGTGACCGGGCCACTCCGCCGGCGGAGGACGCCTTGGCCGGGCCGTGGCCCGCCCACGCGAGGAGCAGCATGTCCTCGCCCTTGAGGAACCGGTGCGACCGGACCCCTGCAGTGGCACGCCCCTTGGCCGGATATTCGGAGAATGCGGTGACCTTGGCCGTGCCCGGGGCGGTGCCTGGGAGGGCCCCGTTGGTCCCGGCGATGGTGACCACGACGGCGGCCTCGTCCTGGGCCTGTACGGCACCAAAGAAGATCACCTGGTCGCCCGCGGCGAGCTTGATCCCGGCCATGCCGCCGGCGGTTCGGCCCTGGGGACGGACCACGGCTGCGGGGAACTTCAGCAGCTGTGCTTCCCGGGTGAGGAACACCAGTTCGGTGTCATCGGCCCCGGCCGGAGCGACTCCCACCACCACGTCCTTGTCCTTGAGGGTGATGACTTCCCAGTCTTCCCGGTTCAGCGGGTAGTCCGGCTGGACCCGCTTCACCACGCCCTGCGCCGTGCCGATGGCCAGGACTTCATCCAGCCGCACGAACGCCACCAGGGTTTCACCCTTCACCAGGGTGAGGAACTCCTTGGCCGGCACGCCGCCGGCCAGGTTCGGCAGGCCGGCCACGGGCGGCAGGACCGGCATGTCCATGACCTGCAGCCTGAGCATCCGGCCCTGCGAGGTGACCGCCGCGATTTCGCCGCGGGCCGACGTCTTGACCACCGAGGTGTACACGTCGTGCCTGCTCCGGGGGCCAGCCTCGGCGAGCGGTTCCTGGGTGCTGGTGCGTGCCACCTGCCCGGAGGCGGTGAGGATGGCCCAGCAGGGGTCGTCAGCGATCTCGAGGGACAGCGGCGCAGCCTTGCCCTTCTTCGCCCCGGCGAGCTCGGCAGCGGCGACGGTGGGGGACACGGCCTCGGACTCCAGGAGGACCGTCCGGCGCGGGGTGCCGTGTTCCTCGGCAATCGCGCCCAGTTCGTCGGAGACCACGGTGCGGAGCAGTTCCTCGGAGTCCAGGATGGCCTGGAGTTCCGCGATCTCGCGGCGCAGCTCGTCCTGCTCCTTCTCCAGCTCGATCCGGGAGTACTTGGTGAGCTGGCGCAGGCGCAGTTCGAGGATGTAGTTGGCCTGGACCTCGGTGAGGTCGTAGATGGACATCAGCCGCTCGCGGGCCGCCGCGGCCTCGTCCGAGGACCGGATGATCTGGATGACCTCGTCGATGTCCACGATGGCGATCAGGAGGCCCTCCACCAGGTGCAGGCGGTCCTTCTTCTTGCCCAGGCGGTAGACGGTCCGGCGGCGGACCACGTTGATCCGGTGGTTGACGTAGACGGACAGCAGGTCCACCAGGCCCAGCGTCTGCGGCTGGCCGTCCACCAGCGTCACGTTGTTGATGCCGAAGGAGTCCTCCATCGGCGTGTAGCGGTAGAGCTGCTGCAGGACCGCGTTCGGGTTGAAGCCGTTCTTCAACTCGATGACCAGCCGCAGCCCGTGCTTGCGGTCCGTCAGGTCCACGATGTCGCTGATGCCGGTCAGCTTCTTGGCGTTGACGGCGTCCTTGATTTTCTCGATCACCTTTTCCGGGCCCACCATGTACGGCAGTTCAGTGACCACCAGGCCGGTGCGGCGTGCGGAGAGCTGTTCGATCTCCACCTTGGCGCGGGTCTTGAAGGATCCGCGGCCGGTGGCGTACGCATCGCGGATGCCGTCCAGGCCCACGATCCGGCCGCCGCTGGGCAGGTCCGGGCCCGGGACGAACCGCATGAGGTCATCCAGGGTGGCGTCGGGGTTGGCGATCAGGTGCCGGGCGGCGGAGATGACCTCCACCAGGTTGTGCGGGGCCATGTTGGTGGCCATGCCGACGGCGATGCCGGTGGCGCCGTTGACCAGCAGGTTGGGGAAGGCGGCGGGCAGGACGTCCGGCTGGGTCAGCTGGTTGTCGTAGTTGGGGACGAAGTCCACCACGTCTTCGTCCAGGTGGTTGGTGAGCGTGAGGGCGGCCGCCGCCAGCCTGGCCTCGGTGTACCGCGGTGCTGCCGGGCCGTCGTCGAGCGAGCCGAAGTTGCCGTGCCCGTCGATCAGCGGCAGGCGCAGCGAAAAGTCCTGCGCCATGCGGACCATGGCGTCGTAGATGGCGGCGTCGCCGTGCGGGTGCAGCTTGCCCATGACCTCGCCCACCACGCGGGCGCTCTTGACGTGGCCGCGGTCAGGGCGCAGGCCCATGTCGCTCATCATGTACAGGATGCGGCGCTGTACCGGCTTGAGCCCGTCGCGCGCATCCGGCAGGGCCCGGGAGTAGATCACCGAGTACGCGTACTCCAGGAAGGAGCCCTGCATTTCGGACGTCACGTCGATATCGACGATGTTTTCCGTGTAGCTGTCGTCCACGATGGGTTTTGAACTTTGCCGGCGGGCCATGGGGTTTGGTGAATCCTTCTGCGGTTACTGCGCAGCCATAGGGTGTGCTGCGATAGTTTTTGGCTAGGCTAAGCCTATGGTGGATCAGCCCGGGGACGGCGAATATCCGGAACATTGGGAAGCCGATGTCGTCCTGCGGGACGGCGGGACAGCGCATCTGCGGCCCATCCACCCGTCGGACGCGGACGCCGTCCAGGCCTTCCATACCGGGCAGTCGCAGAATTCAATCTACATGCGCTTCTTTGCGTTCAAGGCCAGGCTGTCCGCCAAGGAGCTCAAGCGGTTCACCGAGGTGGACTACAAGGACCGGGTGGCGTTCGTCATCACCATTGGCGGCGAAATCATCGGCATCGGCCGGTATGACCGGCTGACCGATCCCACCGAGGCGGAGGTCGCCTTCAACATCGCCGACGCCCACCAGGGGAGGGGCATCGGGTCCATCCTGCTGGAGCACCTGGCCGCCGCGGCGCACGAAAACGGCATCCGGAAGTTCACCGCCGAGGTCCTGCCGGAGAACCGCAAGATGCTGATGGTCTTCTCCGACGCCGGCTACGACGTCAAGCGCCACTTCGACGACGGCGTCGTCAGCCTGGAATTCAACGTCGACCCCACCGAAAAATCCCGTGCCGTGATGGAATCCCGCGAGCACCGCGCGGAGGCGAGGAGCGTCCGGGAGCTGCTGGCGCCGTCGTCCGTTGCCGTCATCGGGGCCAGCCGCCGGTGGGGGACCGTGGGGTACCAGCTGCTGGAGCACATCATCGAGGGCGGTTTCCACGGCCCGGTGTACGCCATCAACCCGGAGGCGCTGGAACTGGCGGGCATGATGTCCTACGGCAAGCTCTCCGAAGTTCCCCAGCCCGTGCAGCTGGCCATCATCGCCGTGCCCTATGAGGAAGTCGCCGGCGTGGTGGAAGAGTGCGCGGCCGCGGGCGTCAAGGGCGTGGTGATCGCCTCCGCAGGCTTCGCGGACGACGGCGAACGCGGGCTCCAGCGGCAGCGCGCCCTGGTGCGCCAGGCCAGGGCGAACGGGATGCGGGTGATCGGGCCGGCGTCGCTGGGCATCGCCAACACCCACCCCGACGTCTCACTGAACGCCTCCATGGCGCCCACCATGCCGCTGCGCGGCAGCCTGGGCCTGTTCAGCCAGTCGGCGGCCATCGGCGTCTCGCTGTATGCCGCCTCCAGCCGGCGCCGGCTGGGGCTGTCCAGCCTGCTCTCGGCGGGCAACCGGGCGGACGTTTCGGGCAACGACATGATGCAGTACTGGGAGGACGACGCCGACACCTCCGCCGTGGGCCTGTACCTCGAATCGATCGGCAACCCGCGCAAGTTCTCCCGCATCGCACGACGGCTGGCACGCACCAAGCCGGTCATCGTCGCCAAATCCGACACCATGGGGCTCCGCCTGCCACCAGGCCATGCCGTCCGCACCACGCAGGCGCCGGCGGGAGCGCTGGATGCCATGCTGCGCCAGTCCGGCGTGATCCGGGTGGAGACCGTCGAACAACTGGTGGACGTGGCACAGGTGGTGTCGGGAAGGCCGCTCCCGGCCGGGCCCGACGTCGCCATCTTCAGCAACTCCCAGGCGCTGGGCAACGTGGTGGCGGACAGCGCTGCGGCGCACGGGCTGGGAGTGGCGCAGGTGGTTTCCGGGCTCGACCTGGACGCCGGGCAATCGGTGGCCCTGCCCCTGCTCCGCAAGGCCCTCCTTGATGCCCTTGCGTCGGACGCCGTCCACGCCGCCGTCGCCGCACTCCTGCCTGCCCGCGGGCTGACGGTCGACGCGGTGGCCCAGGTCCTCGCGGAATGCTCCGCCACCGCAGGGAAACCGGTGGTGGCAGCCTTCACCGGAATCCTGGACCCCGGCATCAACGTGGAGGGCCTGCTGGGAACCGGGGGCTGCACCGTCCCCTGCTTCTCAAACCCCGGCGCCGCGGTGGCCGCCCTCGCTGCGGTGGTCCGGTACGCGGAATGGGCCGCCCGCGACCAGGGGCACTTCGTGGAGCCCGCCGGCTGCGACCCGCGGCAGGCGGCGGCTGAGATCGATGAACTGCTGCGGGATGTCACGGGCGAACAGCTCAAGCAGCTGGACCCGGCGGCAACCGCCTCCCTGCTGGGGCACTACGGTATTTCCGTCCTGCCCTCTGCGCCGTTCACCACTCCGGATGAGGCGGTCGCCGCCGCCGACTCACTGGGCTGGCCGGTGGTGCTGAAGACCACCGAACCTGCCCTCCGCCACCGGCTGGACCTCGGCGGCGTGCGGCTTGGCATCGAGGACGCCGAATCGCTGCGCCTGAATGTGCTGCAGATGCGGCGTGCGCTCGCTGCCTACGGAGATCCGGCCCTCGAAGTCCAGGCCATGGCTCCCGTGGGACAGGCGTGCACGTTCCGGGCCATCGAGGACCCCCTGCTGGGCCCGGTCATCTCGTTCGGCCTCGCCGGTGACGCCGTCAACCTCCTGGACGACTGGTCCCACCGGGTTCCGCCGCTTTCGGCGGCGGATGTCCACGACTTCATCCGGGCGCCCAGGGCGTCCCGGAAGCTCTTCGGCTACCAGGGCCTGCCGGCCGTGGACGTGCACGCGCTGGAGGACCTCGCGGGCAGGCTGGCATGGATGAAGGACAACCATCCGGAGATCGCACTGGTGGAATTCAACCCTGTCCTGTGCGGCACGTCCGGGGCCACCATCCTCGCCGCGGACGTGCGGATCGGCAACGCCGCGCAGCGCACCGACAGCGCCCGCCGGGCCATGCTGGGCTGAGGCGGTTAGCAAGTGACCGGCCGATCTGTGAAAATGGGGGCATGAGCTTCCAGCCTCCCGCGTCGGCGCCCGAAACGCCCGGAAACGAAAACCAGGCAGTCCGCCAGCACAGCTCACACAACCACGGAGTCCAGGGCCAGAGCCTCGAGGACGCGCTGCAGAAGGCCGGGTTCTACCCCCGCCTGGTATCCGATGTTGTCGATGACGCACTGGATGGCCGGGACTGCGTGGCGCACCTGGTGCACCTGGAAACGCACTTCGACCGGGCAGAAGTGCGCCGCCACATCACCGTCCTGGTCCTCACCGCGGACATGCTGGTCATCACCCATGTGGACGACCAGCAGCTGGATGAGGCGGGGGAGCAGATCGTCGCCCAAATCTCCACGGAGTCCGTTCCCGTGTCCCAGATCAGGTCGGTGGTCCTCAGCTACATGTACGCGCAGCCGCAGAACTACAAGCCCTCCGACCCGGTCCGGGAACTGACCCTGTCCATCGCATGGTCCGGCGGCCAGCGGCTGGACATGGGTCCGGCCAGCTGCGGCGATCCGCAGTGCGAAGCGGACCACGGCTACACCGGAACCATCGCGCAGGAGGACATCGTGCTCCGAATCAGCGCCGAAGCTGACGGGCTGCAGGCCGTGCAGGACGCCAAACTGTTTGCCCGGGCCCTGCGCGCCGTCAACACCGGTTCCGCCGCCCCCGTCTCCCACGCCCAGTCCATGGCGCCGCGGCCGCGCTCCGGAGTGTTCGGCAACCGGCTCAGCCGCGGGCACCAGCAGCGCTGATGCCGGAAGACCGCCACCACGCCGTACAAGCCTCCGGACGCACCCCCGACCTTCCGCCTGCTCCCGCCTACGGGCATCGTTCCATCGCTGAGGTGCTGACCAGTGCAGCCGCAAGCCTTGGGGTGGAAGGTTTTGCCAATACCCTCGGATTCCCTGCTGCCTCACGGGTGTGCGTGGTCCTCGCGGACGGACTGGGCCGGAACCTCCTCAAGCAGAAATCCGCCCACACCCCGTTCCTGCGCTCTGTGCTTCAGGCCGGGCAGGGCGACGTCCCGGTGTGGCTGGACTCCGCGTTCCCTTCCACCACAGCAGCGGCCTTGTCCAGCTTTGGGACCGGGCTTCCTGCCGGCCAGCACGGCATGGTGGGCTACGACGTCCTGGACCCTGACCAGGACAAGGTGGTCAACCTGCTGGGGAACTGGGATCCGGGCGTAGATCCGTCGGCCTGGCAGCCGTTCCCTACCGTGTTCGAACGGATCGCCGGACAGGTGGACGTCAGCACGGTCAGCCTCTCCCAGTTCGACGGCTCGCCCATGACCCGAGCCGCACTCCGGGGCGGCAGGTTCATTCCGGGGACAACCGCCCATGCCCGGACCGCCGCCGCGGCCGAAGCCATGGCAGCACCAGGCCCGTCCCTCATGTATTTCTACGTCAACGACCTGGACAAGGCCGGCCACCGCTACGGATGCCGCTCCGAGCAGTGGGAACACCAGCTGGAAGAGCTCGATGCCACGGTCAAGCGGCTCAACTCCACCCTTCCCGCCGGCACCACCATCCTGCTCACGGCAGACCACGGGATGCTGGACGTGGCCGAACCGCAGCGGATCGATTTCTCCACGGACCCCGCCCTGGTGGAGGGCGTCCGGCACACGGCAGGTGAACCACGGATGGTCCACCTGTACCTTGAAGAAACGCATCTGTCGGACGGCGGCGCGGAGCGGCTGCTGGCGGCTTGGAAGGCGCGGTTCGGCGACCGGATCTGGGCCTTCACACGCGGTGAAGCCGTAGCCGGGGGACTCTTCGGCAAGGATGTCCGGCCCGCTGTTGAAGGCAGGATCGGTGACGTCATGATCGCGGCGCGGGACGCCGTCGCGCTTTACGATGGCCGGCGCATGCGGCCGACTGCCATGGAGGTGGTGGGCCAGCACGGCTCGCTGACCAAGGCTGAGCGGGAGGTCCCGCTGCTCTGCTTCACGGCCGAAGGAAGGAACCGTCGGCGTGGCTGAGCTCATCTTCTTCTCCGGCACCATGGACTGCGGAAAGTCCACCCTGGCCCTGCAGATGGACTACAACCACCGGGCCCGCGGCCGCGGCGGTGTCCGGTTCAGCCGCAACGACCGCGCCGGTGAGTCCCGGATCTCCAGCCGCCTGGGTCTGGAGACGGACGCCGTGGAAGTGCTGGACAGCACCGACTTCTGGGAGGAAGTCATGATCCGCCGCACCCAGGGGCAGCGCGTTGACTACCTGATCTGCGACGAAGCCCAGTTCTACACGCCCGAACAGGTGGAGCAGCTGGCCAAAGTGGTGGACGAGATCGACGTCGACGTCTTCGCTTTCGGAATCACCGCTGATTTCCGCACCAGGCTGTTCCCTGGTTCGCAGCGCCTGATTGAGCTCGCCGACCGGGTGCAGGTGCTCCAGGTGGAGGCGCTGTGCTGGTGCGGCCGCCGCGCCACCCACAATGCCAGGACGGTCGACGGCGTCATGGTCACCGAAGGTGCGCAGGTGGTGGTGGGCGACGTGGACATGGTGGTGGAAGCCGCTGCCCCCGAGGCAGGGCATGTTCCGGTGGTGGGGTACGAAACCTTGTGCCGGCGACACTTCATGAGGCGGGTGACGGCTCACGGCGCATCCCTGATGGCACAGCAGGACCAGTTGCTGCCGTTCGACGTCGATGCCTGCCTTTGGCACGGCTCCGGTGGACCTGGCGAGGGCCGGGGGACAGGCTCAAAGGGCTGACCCTTCCGCGCACGCATCCGAACTCCCGCACCGGCACCTCCATTCCGGGAAGCAGAAGCGCTTCCTTGCGGCTCCGACTCATACTGTCGTACCCCTTTGTCATGATGGGTTTATGGGGATGGCGGCGGTGGCGAGGGCGTTCGGGGAGATCCGTGCTGCCCTTGCGGTGCTGAATGCTGAGGTGGATGGGGCCGGTGCGGTGCCTTTTTCTGCGGCTGACCCTCTGGGTGGTTTGGCGGATGGTTGCCTGGAGATTCTGGCCGGGACCCGTGAGGTTGAGGCCGGGATCGCTGCGGTGAAGGCCAAGGCGGCAGTTGGGTATGCGGAGAGCGCCGCAGCTGTTGCGGGGCCGGATGTTCCGGTGCAGGCGCAGGAGACGGCGGTCGCGGCGGAGATCGGGTGTGTGCTGGCCCTGGGTCCGCGGGCGGCGTCGTCGTTCCTGGTCACCTCGCACGCTGTCACGGCGACGTTGCCGCGGACGTTGGAGGCGTTGCAGGCCGGGGCGATCTCCTGGAGCCACGCGGTGGTGATGGCGGACGAGACAGCGTGCCTTGATCCTGATGGGGCTGCGGCGTTGGAAGCCCATTTCCTGGACCCGGACGCCCCGGACCCGGCGCGGGGGTGCCCGGTGGGGCAGTTGCCGGCGCACCGGTTCAAGGCCAAGGCCCGGACTTGGCGGGAACGCCACCAGGCCGGGTCCATCGAACAACGCCACGCCAAAGGTGTCGGGGACCGGCGGGTGGAGTTCCGGCCGGACCAGGACGGGATGGCCTGGCTCTCCGCCTACCTGCCCGCGGACCAGGCCCAGGCCGGGTGGAACCGGCTCACCGCGGCCGCCCGGGGCATGCAGGGACCGGACGAGCCCCGCAGCATGCCCCAACTCCGGGCCGACACCTTCGCCAACGCAATTCTCACCAACGGCGGCAGCACAGGCAACGGTGCCAGGGTCGGCGCGGGAACTGACCAGCAATCTCCGATCCGGGCGCAGGTGCTGGTCACGGTCCCGGTGTTCTCCCTGCTGGGCCAGACCGACGAACCGGCGATGCTGGACGGGTACGGTCCCATCCCGCCGCCAATGGCCCGGCGGCTCGTCGCTGGCGGTGCTGGCTCGTTCTACCGGGTGCTGGTGGACCCGCGGGACGGGGCACCGTTGGAAATCGGCCGGACAAGCTACCGGGTCACCGGCGCGATGCGGGCGTGGCTGCGGATGCGGGACGGCAAATGCCCGTTCCCGGGCTGCAGCAACAACTCCCTCGACAACGACGCCGACCACATCCTCGCCTGGGCCAACGGCGGCACCACCGGAATCAGCAACCTGGGACAGCCCTGCCCGAAACACCACAAACTCCGCCACACCACCGCCTGGAAACCCACCCCGGCCACCAAGAACGAACCACCCGGCTGGACCTCACCCACCGGCCGGCATTACCTGAGCGAACACCAGGACTGGGAACCTGCCCAATGGCCTCCGGGATGGCCGTCAGGGTTCTTGCCCGAGGCCCGCAACAAGCCTGGAGAACGGAGCCTTCTGGAAGATGCCCTCCTCCAGCACCTTGCCGTGTGATGCGCCCTTGTGCGGCGCACGGCCGGGTTGAGCAGCGCTGACTGCTACTGGGCCGTCCGGCGGTAGCGGATGTGCGTGGCCAAGGGAGAGTGGAGTACCTCGACGGGTTCGAAGCCAAATGATTCAATGCCGTCAAAAATCCGTTCACCCGAACCGAGTAAAACGGGAGCGATGTCCAGGGTGAGCTCGTCGATCACGCCGGCGGCCAGCGCCTGGCGGACGGTGGATGCTCCGCCGGCGATATCCACTCCCTTGCCCCCGGCTGCCTCGAGCGCCGCCGCGTACGCCGCATCGAAGCCGTCGGTGACAAAGTGGAAGGTTGTCCCGCCCTCCATCTGGATCGGATCATGCGGGTAATGGGTAAGGACGAACACCGGCGCATGGTAGGGCGGCTCGGGGCCCCACCATCCGCTCCAGTCCTCGTCCCAGTCTCCGCGGACGGGACCAAACATGTTCCGGCCCATCACGTAGGCGCCCCGCGGGCGCATCAGCCAATCAGCCGCGATCCCGTTGGCCTCGTTGGCGCGGGGATCGCCGATGTGCCAGCCGTGGAGTTCAAGCCCCCGCTTGCCCAGCGGGTTCTCGCGGCTTTGGGCAGGCCCGGCGACGAACCCGTCCAGGGACATTGACATGTGGCAGGTGGTGTCCGGCACAGCGAACCTCCAGGGGTAAGTGCAGCTTCTGACCGATGGTGTGCGGGGAGCCTAGCATGCAGCAGTTGGAGGAACTACCCCTGAGGGTGCCGGCAGAGAGCCTTTAGTCGCTCCGTGTGCCGAAGACGATCTCGTCCCAGGACGGGACGCTGGAACGCTTGGGCCGGGCAGGCCGTTCCGGCGCCTCGGTCTCGGGCAACTGCCCGGTAGAGGGGGATGCATCGTTTTGCTTGGGTGCCGGGCGGCGGGGATTGCTGCCCAGCAGCTCATCCAGCCCGGCGCCGCCGGAGTTACCGGACCCGGCAGCAGGCGCGGAACCGGACGGCTTCTGCGGGGACGCCGCAATGGTGATTTCCCGGGTGTCGGTACTGACGCCGTCGTGAAGCCGCAGGGCGTCATCGTTGCCGTCCCGGTGCGGCGGGAGCAGGCTCAGCCGGGACAACATTGACGGCCTTGCATCACGGCGCCGGATGAACGAATCCCCCTGGGCGGCCGGTGCGTCCTGCGGCCCGTCCTGGGATACGGGGTCCTCCGATTCCGGCTCAGGAGCGGCCTCGGCGGCTACCTCGGAAGGCCGCGGGTGGGCAGCCGGGACGCCATGGGCCAGGAGCAGCGCCAGGGCGTCGTCCGAATCTTCGTCCACACCCAGCCGCTGGCCGCGCCGCGACCGGAGCATGTCCAGGAGGCCGTCGGATTCCTTTGCGGCTTCCTGCGCAGGACCCTGACCCCCAGGGGATGCCTTGGAGGAGTCCGCGTCAGTCTCAAAATCGAAGGGGCGGTCGGAAACCGCCGTGAGGCGGCGCGCGGGAACGGGGCCGTCCAAAGGCTCGAGTTCGCTCAGCTGCTGTGCCCAGCGGTTGGTGTTCTGCAGCGATTTGCGGCCGGGGTTGAAGGTCCACAGCGCGGGCGGCTCTTCCCCGATTCCGGAGGTCCCGCCGGGTTTGGCCTCAAAGCTTGCCGAGACAGTCCAGGTGCCGTCCTGGCGCCGCCACGAGTCCCATTCCACAGTGCCTGGGTCGATGCCGTGGGCCGAAAGCCGGTGGGCCACCATGTCGCCCAGCGTGGCCGGGTTGTCGCCGAACGCGGACCGGTAGACGTCGTGGCCGGGGGAGGGTGCCGCGACTTCAACCTTCCGTGCCTGCTGCGCAACGTACTCGCGCTCCGCCAGCACCGGGCCCTCGTAGCGCTCCACCTTGGCCAGCGGCATCCCGGACAACTCCGCGACGTCGGCAGCGGTGGCACCCGCACGGATCCGGGCCTGGATATCCCTGGGGGACATGGGAACGGCAGGCCGCTCCGTCCTCGGTTTCGCCGAGGACCGGCTGGCCGTCCTGAGGGCCTCATCGATCGGCAGCTGGAACATCTCGCCGCCGGCCCCGCTCAACAGGAGATGCGTCCCGTCGTCGTGCACGCCTACAAGCCGTAGATCCTGCATACAAATCCTCCACCCTGGCATTACTATCAACCGAAACTCTGCCACCCGGCGGTGCGGATTTGGCTCAAGAGGCAGGGCGCGCCGTGATTTTCCGCCGGATCAGGGCCCGGGCGGGGCGTAACGGGAGTGTCAGCGGCGGGCCAGGGCTGCCGTCAGTTGGTCCGGGTGGCGGGTCGAGGCCAGCCAGTAGGGGGTCCGGTCGGCCGGGTCAGTGATTTCGATCTTCACCACCGGATCGATCCAACCGCGGATGCATAGGTAGGCCAGCCCGTTCAGCCGGGTGCCGCGCTCCGCCGTCGCTTCGCCGGACGTGAACTGCTGCACACCGCCCACAAAGCGGCGTTCGATGGTGGCCCGTCCAACAGTGAGGGCGTCCGGCGTCACCGTGATGGCAGGCGTGGAAAGGACCAGGAGGACCGTGATGATGGCCAGGAGCACCAGTGCCGCGGTGTAGCCCGCTGCCATGCTGATGGGGGCGAAGACCAGGATGCCGGCCGCGGAGACACCGGCTGCGATAACCCAGATCCAGGCGTTGGGCCACAGCTTCTCCCGGTAAATAACCGGTCCGCCAGTGGAGGGGGTGCTGGGAACGGACGCGGGCGAGCTTGATTCGGGCATAGCCCAAGCTTTCCACCTTTGGCCCGCTATTTCACCTTGGGGCAAGCCTCCCGGCCGGCGCCGTGGCCGCGGGCTCCTTAGGACTGATTCGGGGGCGCGGGTTAGAGTGAGTGACTGTGACTGATCATCCCGCCACGGTAGACCTTGTCCCGGACGCAGCATCACCCGCCCCCGCTGCCCCCACCCTGCAGGTCCAGTTGAAAATGCTGGATCCGGAGCTGGAAGCGCCGTCCTACGCACATCCGGGCGACGCCGGCGCCGACCTCCGTGCCCGCGAGGACGTGGTCCTGCTGCCGGGGGAGCGCAAACTGGTCCCCACCGGCGTCGCCATCGCACTTCCGGAAGGGTTCGTGGCGCTGATCCACCCCCGCTCCGGCCTGGCCACCAAGCACGGCCTCACGATCGTCAACGCGCCCGGCACCGTCGATGCGGGCTATCGGGGCGAGATCTCGGTGACCCTGCTGAACACCGACTCATCCCAGCCGATTGAGCTGCGCCGCGGCGATAGAATTGCCCAAATGGTCATCCAGCGGGTGGAGTACGCCCAGTTCATTCCTGTCAGCGAGTTGAGCGGTTCCGTGCGCGGCACGGGCGGCTTTGGGTCCACCGGCGGTTTCAACGGCCCCGGAGCCTGACACCAGGACGCACCCGCTGCCACGCCAGCACGCACGACGGTGGGACCTTCGCAGTTCCCACCGGAACCATTCAGAACTGGCACATTTTCAGGATTAAGGAGTCACCCATGGTCTTTGGGCTCGGCAGGAAAGCAAAGAATGAAGAGCCGGCGCAGCCGGCCGACGAGCTGACGATCGCGGAGGCCGGAGAAGGCGAACCGGGCACTGCCGCCCGCCGCCAGGACGGCCCCTTCGACGAGTCCGAAATCAGCAGCCGCGACGGCTTTGTTGACCTCGGCGCCCTGCTCATCACACCGAGCGAGGGCCTTCAGCTCCGCCTCGAGGTGGAAGAGGCAACGCAGCGGGTAGTGGCAGTCACCTTGGACCTTAACGGCTCCAGCCTCCAGCTGCAGGCGTTCGCCGCCCCCAAGACAGAGACGCTCTGGGATGAGATCCGCGAACAGATCGGCCAGTCAGTCGGCGCGCAGGGCGGCCAGGTTGAAGAGGTTGAAGGCGCTTTCGGCACCGAACTGGTGGCCAAGCTGCCCGCCGGACTTCCGGACGGCAGCCAGGGCTACCGGGTGGCCCGTTTCATCGGCGTCGATGGGCCCCGCTGGTTCCTGCGCGGCGTCCTGGGTGGACCCGCCGCGCTGGAACGCCCCGCCGCGGAACCGCTCGAGGCCCTGTTCCGGCAGGTCGTGGTGGTCCGCGGGGACAGCCCCATGCCGCCGCGCGATCTTCTGCAGCTGAGGCTGCCCAAGGACGCTTCAGCCACTCCTCCGCCCGCCGCACCCACCCTGGAGGAGCCCGAACGTGGTCCCGAAATTACCCAGATCGGCTGAGTCCCCGCAGGACGGAGCCACGCAGTCAACGCGTGGCGTCACGCCACTGGGCCAACTGCCCGACCGGGGCCGCGTCACGTGCCAGGGGCACATTGACTCCGTGACGTTTGTACCTGCGGACCGGACTGCCGAATTCAGCGCCATCGTTTCGGAGGACGACGCCGCACGTCCGGCCGCTCCGGGACAGGGCCGGCCACCGCGGCTCCGCGTCGTCTGGCTGGGCCGCCGCCGGGTGCCGGGCATCGAAGCAGGTGCGGAAATCCGGGTCGAGGGGATGCTGGCCCGCGGCAAGGACATGCCCACCATATTCAATCCCCGCTACGAGATACTGTCCCGCCAGGAGAACGAATGACCGCGCACCAGCCTGAACAGCCCACCGGACCTGAGAACCCCGGCAGGAACGGGCAGCAGCAGGGCGGCCCTCAGGCTCCAGGTCCGTCCCCGGTTGCCGGCCTCGCCGCTGAGTACGCTGCAAAGGCCGGACTCCACCGCACCCACGACGGACGCGTGGACGTCCTGCGGAGCGCCGGCGGAGTGCAGGGCATTGCGGAGAGCATCGTTCCCGGCCTTGTCTTCCTGGTGGCCTTCACCATTACCCGCGAGCTCACCCTGTCCCTGGTGGCCGCCCTGGCGTCGGCAGCTGTGTTCACCGTGGTCCGGCTGGTGCAGCGGCGCCCCCTGACCCAGGCGCTGGCGGGAGTGGCCGGCGTCGGCATTTCCGCCTGGCTGGCCAACACCACCGGAAAGGCGGAGGACTTCTACCTTCCCGGCTTCTTCACCAACGGCGCCTACATCCTGGCGATGGTCCTTTCCATTGCCGTCAAGTGGCCCGTGGCGGGCCTCCTCTTCGGTTTCATCCGCAATGAGGGCGTGGAGTGGCGCAAGGAACCGGCCCGGGTCAAGGCATACCGGCTGGGCACGTGGATCATTGTCGCGGTCCTGGCGCTCCGGCTCATCGTGCAGGTGCCCCTCTACCTCATGGGCACCGACGGCCTCGCCGCACTCGCCACCACCCGCCTCATCATGGGCGCACCCCTGTACATCCTCGGGATCTGGGTTGCGTGGCTGGTAACCCGGCCTGCTCCGGCCGAGGCTGAAGCCGGCGCAGACCGTACGGCCTGACGCCCAGGCTCCGCGGCGGCCGGCCTAGCCGTCGAAGCCGTCGTCGTCCAAAGCATGGCCGTGGCCGCCCGCGTTGGCCGGCTGGCCGTTGCCCGGGGCCTGTTCCCCGGCGTCGATGCTGCCCGGGGCGGACGAGAGCAGCTCCCGCAGTCCGTCCTCGGCAGCAATGGTGGTGACGAAGAAAAGTTCGTCCCCGCCGTCGATGACGTCGTCCCTGCTGGGCGTAATCGGCGCCTGGTCCCGCAGGATGGCCACCAGGGTGGCGTCCTCCGGCCAGTGGATGTCTCCCACGGTCATGCCGATGACGTGGGAGTCGTGGGGCACGGTGAATTCCACCAGGGACGCCACCCCGGTCTGCAGCGTCAGCAGGCGGACCAGGTCACCGATCTCCACTGCCTCCTCCACGAGGGCGGTCATCAGCTGCGGGGTGTTGACGGCTACATCAACACCCCAGGAGTCATTGAACATCCAGTCATTCTTCGGGTTGTTCACCCGGCCCACGGTGCGGCCAACACCGAACTCGGTCTTCGCCAGCAGGGACACCACCAGGTTCACTTTGTCATCGCCCGTTGCGGAGACTACGACGTCGGCGTCCTCCACCTTGGCGCCCTGCAGCGTGGAGAGCTCGCACGCGTCGCCCACCAGCCAGTGGGCGCCCCGCAGGCCGCTGCGGCCGATCACCTCGGGCTTGAGGTCGATCAGGAGGATCTCGTGCTTATGCGCCAGCAATTCCCTGGCGATGGATGATCCGACGCTGCCGGCGCCGACGATAACGACTTTCACTGGTACTCCTTGGCGGGGGCTTTGGCGAGGATCTGGGCGATCTGGGCGCTGCGGTCCACCTGCAGCATGGCGTGCACGGTGTCACCGTCCTGGTACGCCGTTCCGGCGCCAGGCAGCAGGCCCTCGCCAAAGCGGGTGACATAGGCCACGCGGACATCGGCGGCCTTCTCAATGCTGCTGATCCGGTGCCCGATCCAGCCGGCGTCCAGGTCCAGTTCAGCCAGGACCAGCCGGCCCGAGGGCTCACGGAAATCACCGGCGAGATGTTGTTCGGGAAGGATGCGGCGCAGCACCTGGTCCGCGCTCCAGCGGACGGCGGCCACCGTGGGGATGCCCAGGCGCTGGTAGATTTCGGCGCGACCCGGATCGTAGATCCTGGCGACGACATGCGGAACGTGGAAGGTCTCGCGGGCAACCCGGGTGGCCAGGATGTTTGAGTTGTCACCGCTGGAAACGGCGGCGAAGGCGTAGGCCTCGCCAACTCCTGCCTGCTTGAGGGTCTCGCGGTCAAAGCCCACACCGGTCACCTTCCGGCCGGTGAAGCCCTGGCGGAGCCGGCGGAACGCGCGGTCATCCTGGTCGATGATGGCCACGGAATGACCGGCATCCTCCAGCGTGTGCGCCAGCGTTGCCCCCACCCGGCCACATCCCATGATCACGAAATGCGCCACCGTATCTCCTTTGTATCTAAGTCAGGATCGTGCAGCTAGAACTCTACCGGCATGGCCCTTGTTAGGCCTGGCAGCGGCCCGTCATGACATCGTCCGCGAATCAGACTAGCTTTGTGGGGTGTTGACAATACTGAACGCCGTCAAACGCGTGCTGGTGGGCAGGCCCTTCCGGAATGACCGACTGGCCCACACCCTCCTTCCCAAGAAGATCGCATTGCCGATCTTTGCGTCCGATGCCCTCTCTTCCGTAGCCTACGCACCGGACGAGATCCTGCTCACCCTGGCACTGGCCGGTGTCAGCGCCGTGGCGATCTCTCCGTGGGTCGGCCTGGCGGTGATGGTGGTGCTGCTGACCGTGGTGGCCTCCTACCGGCAGAACGTCCACGCGTACCCGTCAGGCGGCGGCGACTACGAGATCGCCAACGAGAACATGGGCAAGTACGCCGGCCTGACGGTGGCGTCCGCCCTCCTGGTGGACTACGTCCTGACCGTCGCCGTGTCGATGTCCTCCGCCGCGGCGTACCTGACCACGGCTGTGCCCTCGCTGCACGGCGAGCAGGCCGTCATCGCCACCATCGGCGTCGTCATCCTGGCCCTGGTGAACCTGCGCGGCATCAAGGAAGCGGGCAGCGTCTTCGCCGTCCCCACCTACATCTTCATGGCGTCCATCCTCGGCATGACCGCGGTGGGCATGTTCCAGGCCGCCACGGGGCAGTTGGGCGAGGCGCCGTCGGCTGCGTTCACCATTGTTCCCGCCGAAGGCTTCGACCAGGGCCTGGTGGGCCTGGCCGGCGCCTTCCTGCTGCTGCGGGCCTTCTCTTCGGGCGCCGCGGCCCTGACCGGCGTCGAAGCCATCAGCAACGGCGTTCCCAACTTCCGGCACCCCAAGAGCAAGAACGCAGCCACCACCCTGCTGCTCCTGGGCGTGATCGGCGCCGCCATGCTGGCGGGCATCATCTACCTGGCAAATGCCACCAAGGTCCACATTGTGCTGGACCCCGCCAAGGAATTCCTGCTGAACGGCAGCCCGCTGCCTGAGGGCTACATCCAGAACCCGGCCATCAGCCAGATCGCGCAGACCATCTTCGGCGAAGGGTCCATCCCCTTCTACATCGTGGTGGCCGCTACCGGCGTCATCCTGGTGTTCGCCTCCAACACCGCCTTCAACGGCTTCCCGGTCCTGGGTTCCATCCTCGCCCAGGACGGCTACCTGCCCCGCCAGCTCCGGACCCGCGGCGACCGGCTCGCGTTCAGCAACGGCGTGCTGGCCCTCGCGGCAGGCGCCCTGGTGCTCATTATTTCGTTCGACGCGGACGTCACCAAGCTCATCCAGCTCTACATTGTCGGCGTCTTCATTTCCTTCACGCTCAGCCAGCTCGGCATGATCCGGCACTGGGGGCGCGAGCTGAAACTGGCTAAGGACAAGGCCGTCCGGCGGAAGATGATCAAGTCCCGGACCATCAACAGCATCGGCTTCGGCATGACTGGACTGGTGCTGGTCATCGTCCTCATCACCAAGTTCCAGCAGGGTGCCTGGATTGCCCTGCTGGCCATGTTCATCCTCTTCCTGATCATGTGGAGCATCCGGGCCCACTATGACAACGTCGCCAAGGAACTCGCCGTGGACGAGGACTCCTCACCGCGCGCCCTGCCCACCAGGGTCCACGCCGTCCTGCTGGTCTCCCACGTCCGCAAGCCGGTGCTGCGGGCCCTGGCCTACGCGCGGGCATCCCGCCCCTCCCGGCTGGACGCCATCACCGTGGACATCGACCCGGACGAGACCGCACACACCATCGCGGACTGGGAAAAACTTGAGATCCCGGTGCCGCTGACCGTGCTCGCCAGCCCGTACCGCGAGACCGTCACGCCCATCATGGACTACGTCAAGCAGATGCGCCTGGATTCCCCGCGGGACCTGGTGGTGGTCTACATCCCCGAGTACGTGGTGGGCAAGTGGTGGGAGCAGTTGGTTCACAACCAGACCGCCCTCCGCATCAAGACCCGGCTGCACTTCGAACCGGGAGTCATGGTGGCCAGCGTTCCCTGGCAGCTCAAATCCTCCGAAGAAGCCAAGAACCTCCAGGATGTCCAGTGACCGCCAACCCTTCCGCCGCTTTGCCGGCATCAGATACTTCCCTGCCCGCAGGGGATGAAACCGGCCACACCGGTGAGGAGGCCGTCCTCGACGTCGGTCCGGTGGCCCACGGCGGGCACTGCGTGGCGCGCCATGAGGGCCGCGTGGTCTTTGTCCGGCACGCCATTCCGGGGGAGAAAGTCCGCGTCAGGCTCACCGACGCCGCGGACGGCGCCAAGTTCTGGCGGGCCGATGTCATCGAGGTGCTGGAAGCATCGCCGGACCGGGTGGAACACTTCTGGCACGTGGCCGATTCCCTGCGCGCCTGGGGCCACGGCCACCCGCCGGTGGGCGGGGCCGAGTTCGGGCACATGACCCTGGCCCGGCAGCGCAGCCTGAAAGCGGACGTCGTGGCAGAACAGCTCACCCGGCTGGCCGGCTTCGACCAGGTGCCGTCCGTATGGACCGGCGGGGTCGAACGCGTAGGGGAAGCGGACGACGGCGGCACCGGCCTGGGGTGGCGCACGCGGGCGAGTTTTTCGGTCACCCCGGGCGGCAGGCTCGGGATGCACGCCCACCGCTCCAACCACATCGTTGCGGTGCGGGAGATGCCCCTGGCAAGCGAAGCCATCAACGCACTGCGCCTGTGGGACCTGGACCTGCAGGGCATTGAACGGGTTGAGGTGGCCGCGCCGGCCAACGGTTCCCGGCCCCTGGTGCTCCTGGCCCCCGCGCCGGGCACCAAGGACAAGCGGCTGCGGGCGATCGCCGCGGCGCTGCCGGCGGACGCATCGGTGGCAGCCTTCGATCCGCAGGCCGGCACCGTCACGCAGCTCCGGGGACGCACCTGGGTGCAGGAATCCGCCGCCGGCCATGACTACCGGGTGACCGGCGAGGGTTTCTGGCAGATCCACCGCGACGCGCCCGGGACCCTTGTGGGGGCTGTCACAGAATTCCTCCGGCAGGGTGACTTCCTGAACCCCGGAGCCGTGGTCGCCGACCTCTACGCGGGCGCCGGGCTCTTCACTGCCGTGCTGGCTGATGCCGTAGGGGAGACGGGGTCCGTCCTCTCGGTTGAAGGGGCGCCGGGGGCAAGCCGGGATGCCCGGAAGAACCTGCACTCCGCACCGCAGGTGGAGGTGGTCCAGGGGCGCGTGGAGCGGGTCCTGCGCCAGAAACCGCGGAACTTCGACGCCCTGGTCCTCGACCCTCCCCGCGCCGGAGCCGGGAAAGCCGTTGTCGGCCAACTCGTCGCGTCGCAGCCCCGGGCCATTGCCTATGTGTCCTGCGATCCGGCGTCGTTCGCGCGTGACCTCGGTTACTTCCGACGCTCCGGGTGGGAGCTCGCCGGGCTGCGGGCCTTCGACCTGTACCCCCACACCCACCACCTCGAGACAGTGGCACTGCTGACTCCGGCTCCATGATGCCGCCACGGTTTTCGACTACGATGGCCGTAGTAGTCCCACGTCGCGCCCGAATTCTCGGCCGGCCGTGTGCAAATTTTCGGGCCCTGGAACTACTTAGGGCTTCCTAACTAGCAGGCGGTCAACCGCGCGACAAAGATGAAACTGTTGCGAGAGGAGTCCTGCGATGAGCACTGTGGACAGCTTCGGTTCAAAAGGCAAACTTAATGTAGCCGGAACCGAGTACGAAATTTTCCGGTTGAACTCCGTTGAAGGTGCAGAAAACCTTCCGTTCAGCCTCAAGGTATTGCTTGAAAACCTGCTGAGGACCGAGGACGGCGCGAACATCACTGCCGATCACGTTCGCGCTTTGGCAGGCTGGGATCCGAATGCGGAACCCGATACAGAAATCCAGTTCACGCCGGCGCGCGTGATCATGCAGGACTTCACCGGTGTTCCCTGCGTGGTCGACCTGGCCACCATGCGTGAAGCCGTCAAGGACCTGGGTGGCGATCCCAAGCGGGTCAACCCGCTGGCACCGGCCGAAATGGTCATCGACCACTCCGTCCAGATCGACGCCTTCGGCAACTCCGGCGCACTGGAGCGCAACATGGAGATCGAATACCAGCGCAACGGTGAGCGCTACCAGTTCCTGCGCTGGGGCCAGACCGCATTTGACGACTTCAAGGTGGTCCCCCCGGGAACCGGCATCGTGCACCAGGTCAACATTGAATACCTGGCCCGCACCGTCATGACCCGCGAAGTGGACGGTGCACTGCGCGCCTACCCCGACACCTGCGTTGGCACCGACTCGCACACCACCATGGTCAACGGCCTGGGCGTGCTGGGCTGGGGCGTGGGCGGCATCGAAGCCGAGGCAGCAATGCTTGGCCAGCCCGTCTCCATGCTCATCCCGCGCGTCGTGGGCTTCAAGCTCAGCGGCAGCATCCCCGCCGGCGCCACCGCAACCGACGTGGTGCTGACCATCACCGAAATGCTGCGCAAACACGGCGTGGTGGGCAAGTTCGTGGAGTTCTACGGTGAGGGCGTCGCGGCCGTGCCGCTGGCCAACCGCGCCACCATCGGCAACATGAGCCCCGAGTTCGGCTCCACCGCCGCCATGTTCCCCATCGACGACGTGACCCTGGACTACCTGCGCCTCACCGGCCGGTCCGAGCAGAACGTTGCCCTCGTGGAGTCCTACGCCAAGGAACAGGGCCTGTGGCACGATCCTTCCCGCGACATCAAGTTCTCCGAGTACCTGGAACTGGACCTGTCCACGGTTGTTCCGTCGATCGCCGGCCCCAAGCGCCCGCAGGACCGCATTGAACTGACCGAGGCCAAGGACGAGTTCCGCCACGACCTGCTCAACTACGTCTCGCACGACGCGAACGCGGGCACCCTGGACGAGTCCCTCGAGGAGAGCTTCCCGGCTTCGGACGCGCCGTCCTTCACGGGCGGAGCGACCCATATCTCGGACACCGACCGCGAACCGCCGAAGTACTCCGCAGCGCATGGCGGCGCCGGGCGGATCTCCAACCCGGTGCCCGTAAAGATGGCTGACGGCCGCGAGTTTGAGCTGGACCACGGCGCGGTAACCATTGCGTCCATCACGTCCTGCACCAACACGTCCAACCCCTCGGTCATGCTCGCCGCCGCCGTGCTGGCGCGCAACGCCGTCGAAAAGGGCCTCACCGCCAAGCCGTGGGTCAAGACCTCCGTCGCCCCCGGCTCCAAGGTAGTCACCGACTACTACGAGAAGTCCGGCCTGACCCCGTACCTGGAGAAGCTCGGCTTCTACATCGTGGGCTACGGCTGCGCCACTTGCATCGGCAACTCGGGCCCGCTGGAAGCAGAGATCTCCGAGGCCATCCAGGCCAACGACCTCGCCGTCAGCGCCGTCCTGTCCGGCAACCGCAACTTCGAAGGCCGCATCAACCCGGACGTGAAGATGAACTACCTGGCGTCCCCGCCGCTGGTCATCGCCTACGCCCTGGCCGGTTCCATGGACTTCGACTTCGAGGCCGACCCGCTCGGCAAGGACGAGGCCGGCAACGACGTCTTCCTGAAGGACATCTGGCCCAACCCGGTTGAGGTCCAGCAGGTCATCGACTCGTCGATCGACAAGGACATGTTCGCCAAGGGCTACGAGGGCGTCTTCGAGGGCGACGACCGCTGGAAGGCACTGGACACCCCCGCCGGCGACACCTTCGCCTGGGACCAGAACTCCACCTACGTCCGGAAGCCCCCGTACTTTGAGGGCATGAAGGCCCAGCCGGAGCCCGTCAAGGACATCTCGGGCGCCCGCGTGCTCCTGAAGCTCGGCGACTCCGTCACCACCGACCACATCTCCCCGGCTGGTTCCTTCAAGTCCGACACCCCGGCCGGCCAGTACCTGCTGGCCAACGGCGTGGAGCGCAAGGACTTCAACTCCTACGGTTCGCGCCGTGGCAACCACGAAGTGATGATCCGCGGCACGTTCGCGAACATCCGTATCAAGAACCAGCTCCTGGACGGCGTTGAGGGTGGCTTCACCCGCGACTTCACCCAGGCTGACGGCCCGCAGGCATACGTCTACGACGCCGCGCAGAACTACCAGGCAGCCGGCACCCCGCTGGTGGTCCTGGCAGGCAAGGAATACGGTTCCGGGTCATCGCGCGACTGGGCTGCCAAGGGCACCGCACTGCTGGGCGTCAAGGCCGTCATCGCCGAGAGCTACGAGCGCATCCACCGCTCCAACCTCATCGGCATGGGCGTCCTGCCGCTGCAGTACCCGGCCGGCGAGAACGCTGCCAGCCTGGGCCTGACCGGCACGGAAACCTTCTCGGTGGAGGGCGTCACCGCCCTCAACGAGGGCAGCACGCCCAAGACGCTGAAGGTCACCGCCACCGCAGAGGACGGCTCCTCGAAGTCCTTCGACGCGGTGCTCCGCATCGACACCCCGGGCGAAGCGGACTACTACCGCAACGGCGGCATCCTGCAGTACGTGCTGCGCCAGATTTCCGCCAACTAGCGGGAACTGCCGCCCAGGCACCAACCTCCCCGAAGCCCCGGCCGGTCACCGACCAGCCGGGGCTTCGGCTTTGCATTCACACCAAGGCGTTAGAGTTAAACGGCACGTCTACCACCCGAAGGAGGGGTCATTGGGAATCTTGGACACCATCCGGAATCCGCAGGACCTGAACGAGTTGACCGAGGAACAGCTGGAACAGCTGGCTTCGGAGATCAGGGATTTCCTGATCACGAACGTCTCCCAGACGGGCGGCCACCTCGGGCCCAACCTCGGCGTCGTGGAACTGACGCTGGCCGTGCACCGCATCTTCGAATCCCCCCGCGACAGCATCGTCTTTGACACAGGGCACCAGTCCTACGTCCACAAGCTGCTCACCGGACGCCAGGACTTCAGCACGCTCCGCCAGGAAGGCGGGCTCTCCGGCTACCCGGACAGGGCCGAATCGGAACACGACATTGTGGAAAGCTCCCACGCGTCGTCGTCCCTGTCCTGGGCCGACGGCATTTCCCGGGCCCGCCAGCTCACCGGCGAAGGTGACCGGCATGTGGTGGCCATCATCGGCGATGGTGCCCTCACCGGCGGCATGGCCTGGGAAGCCATCAACAATATCGCGGCTGACAAGAAACGCCGCGTGGTCATCGTGGTCAACGACAACGGCCGGTCCTACGCCCCCACGGTGGGTGGCTTCGCGGACTACCTTGCCTCCCTGCGCCCCACCATCGACTCCTTCCGCGCCGCTCCCGCATACGAGGGCGCGCTTGACTGGTGGAAGAAGAAGCTCCAGGACGGCGGCCCCGTGGGGCAGTTCACCTACAAGAGCCTGCACGCCATGAAGAAGGGCATCAAGGACTGGTGGGCGCCGCAGGGCATGTTCGAGGACCTCGGCATGAAGTACATCGGCCCGGTGGACGGCCATAACCTCCAGGCCATGGAGCACGCGCTCTCCACTGCCCGGAACTACGGCGGCCCCGTGATCGTCCACGCCATGACGGAAAAGGGCCACGGCTACGCTCCGGCCCGGGCCCATGAAGCGGACCAGTTCCACGCTGTCGGCATCATCGACCCCGAAACGGGCGAGCCCACCGGCGCCGGCGGCGCCCAGTCCTGGACCTCCGTGTTCGCGGACGAGATCGCCGCCATCGCCGACGAACGCGACGACATCGTGGGCATCACAGGCGCCATGCTGATCCCGGTGGGCCTGCACAAATTCGCGGCCAAGCATCCCAAGCGCGTCATCGACGTCGGCATCGCGGAACAGCATGCGCTCACCGCAGCCGCGGGCATGGCGTTCGGCGGACTGCACCCGGTGGTGGCGGTGTACGCCACCTTCCTGAACCGGGCATTCGACCAGCTCCTCATGGACGTCGCCCTCCACAAGGCCGGCGTCACGATCGTCCTTGACCGGGCCGGCGTTACCGGCCCGGACGGCGCCAGCCACCACGGCATGTGGGACATGGCCATGGTCCAGATCGTCCCCGGATTGCACCTTGCCGCGCCCCGCGACGCCACTCGGCTCCGCGAGGAGCTGCGCGAAGCCGTTGCCATCAGCGATGCCCCCAGCGTCGTCCGCTTCTCCAAGGGATCCGTTGGCCCCGCCGTCGAGGCCCTGGAACGGCTCAGCGACGGCGTGGACATCCTGGCCCGCAGGCCGTCAGGCTCCACGGAAAACGACGTGCTGATCGTCAGCGTGGGCGCCATGGCCGAACTGGCCCTGGACGTTTCCAACCGGCTTGGCGCGCAGGGCATCAGCACCACCGTGGTGGATCCCCGCTGGGTCCTTCCCGTCCGCCGTTCCATCATTGCGCTGGCCTCACACCACCGCCTGGTGATCTGCATCGAAGACGGCGTCCGCGCAGGCGGCGTCGGCTCGCGTATCCGGCAGGAGATGCGTGCCGCGGGCGTCGACACCGCCCTGAACGAGGTGGGCCTGCCGGTGGAGTTCCTCGACCACGGCACCCGCAACCAGGTGCTGGAGCGCGTTGGGCTGACCGCCCAGCAGATCACGCACGACGTCGTCGCACAGGTCCTGGGAACGAAGGTTCCCTTTGCGCGGCCCCTCCCCGGGCAGCAGCACCCCACCACCGGCAGCCTTCCGATCCTGTGAGGGACGAGGACGAACTGAAGTACCCCGGGCCGGCGGGGGAGTCCGGACCGGTCCTGCACACCACCACCACACGCGTTCCCAACGGGCTGGAGCCGGGCCAGCTGGTGGTGTCCAGGAACCGCAAATGGAACGGCAAAGCCCACTGGGTAGTGCCGGGGCGGTACGTGGGCGAGGACCAGCACGGGTGGTGGATCTTCCAGGGCACCAACGAGTTCTGTTCCCGGCCCGGCGCCGCGTTCTACACCCGTTCGGACGCTGTCCTGCTGGTGCCGCGCCAGGGTGACTGGGTGGCCACGTTCTACGACTCCGCCCACCCCGGCGGAGTGCGGGTCTACATCGACCTCGCCGTGGGCCACGAGTGGACACACATCCGGCCGGCGGTAACCGAGTTCCATGTCATCGACATGGACCTGGACGTCATCCGCACCGCCGACCGCGGCGTCTTCATCGACGACCAGGACGAGTTCGCGGAGCACAGCGTCTCCATGCGCTACCCCCACCGTCTGATCAAGGACATCCAGGCCGCGGCGGACGGGCTCTACCACGCCGTCAAGGCACAGCACGCGCCTTTCGACGGCACCGACGTTGAATGGTTTACCAAAGGACGCACCACATGAGCGGCATTGTCAGGGTCTACAAACGCGACGACGAGGGCGCCCTCCAGTTCCGGGAAGCCTGGTTCGACGAGGAGTACTCCCAGTTCGTGATGAACTTCGGTGCTGTGGGGCACCAGAGCAAGACCGAGGAAACCGACGTCCCCGATGCCGGTGCTGCAGACGGCCTCCTGGACGCCTTTGCCGCACAGTGCGCCGAGGACGGCTACGCGGAGATCCCCAACGAGGAGCAGTTTTGGGTGGTGGCACAGTTCGCCCTCAAGACCAGGGAAGGCACCGACCGGGACCGCCGCCTTGAGCAAAAGGCCAAGGACGCCCTCATCGGCCACCTGGCCTGGCGCGGCCTGGGAACGGTTGAGCGGTCCGAATTCACCGACTACAAGCTGAATATCTTCTGCCTGTGCCCGGACGTCAACAAGGCAGTCAACGCCATCAAGGTGTGCGCCCGCGGCGAGGACCTCGACTTCACCAAGCTCAGCATCGCGGCCGCCCCGTTCAACGACCCCGACCAGTACAAGCTCAAGCACTCCGCCAAGACCGCCAGCAGCTTCAGCCTCTAGGAGATCCCCGTGACCAGTTACCGCCGCGTTGGAAAATCAGGCCTCACCGTCTCCACCGTTGGCCTGGGCTGCAACAACCTGGGCCGCGCCAACACCGCCACGGAGTCGCAGGACGCCACGGACGCGGTGGTCAACGCCGCCATCGACTCCGGCATCACGCTGTTCGATGTGGCAGACAACTACGGCAGGGAACCGGGACTCAGCGAAACCATGCTGGGCAAGGCCCTCGGCAGCCGGCGCGGTGACGTGGTGGTTGCCACCAAATTCGGGATGGATGCCAAGGGGGCCAATGGTCCGGACCTCGGCGCCCGTGGTTCCCGGCGGTACATCATCCAGTCGGTGGAGGCCTCGCTGCGGCGGCTCGGTACCGACTGGATAGACCTTTACCAGTTCCACACCCCCGATCCGCTCACGCCCATCGACGAAACCCTGTCCGCGCTGGACACCCTGGTCCGCAGCGGCAAAGTCCGCTACATCGGCCACTCCAACCGCTCCGGCTGGCAGATCGCCCAAGCGGAATACGTGGCCCGCGAACTGGGCACCGCACGGTTCATCTCCTCGCAAAACCACTACAACCTCCTGGACCGGCGCGCCGAACTGGAGGTGACCCCGGCGGCGGAGGAATTCGGCCTGGGCGTCCTGCCATACTTCCCGCTGGCCAACGGCCTGCTGACCGGCAAGTATTCGCCGGGCCACGCTCCGGAAGGATCCCGGCTCAGCCACACCCGCACCAACATGGTGGACGACGCCGACTGGGACCAGCTGGGAAGGTACAGCGCCTTCGCGAAGGAGCGCGGCCTGACCGAGATCGAGGTGGCCTTCTCCTGGCTCGCCGCCCAGCCCTCGGTGGCCAGTGTCATCGCCGGCGCCACCAGGCCGGAACAGGTCCAGCAAAACGCGGAAGCGGCGGACTGGGTGCCCACCCCGGAGGACCTGGCCGCCCTGGACGGGATCTTCCCCGCCGTGCCCAAGGTCGCGCTCTTCTAGGCAACAGTGCCCGCCTACCTCCTGGACGTCGATACCGGCATCGACGATGCCCTGGCCCTTGCCTATCTTGCCGCCCTCCCGGACACGGAGTTCGTGGCGGTCACGGCCACCCCGGGCAACGTCGACGCCGACCAGGTGGCGCGCAACACCCTCGCCCTGCTGGAGCTGTGTGGCCGCCCTGGAGTGCAGGTGGCGGTGGGTGCCCGGAAGCCCCTGTCCATCCCCCTGATCACGACCCCGGAAACGCATGGGCCGCAGGGAATCGGCTACGCGGTGCTGCCTGAACCATCAGGACAGCCCAGTCGGCAGAACGCAGTGGACCTGTGGATCGAACATGCCAGGGCCAGGCCGGGGGAGTTGACCGCGCTCATTACCGCCCCGCTCACTAACTTCGCCCTGGCCCTGCGGCAGGAACCGGCACTTCCGGACCTCCTGGCCAAGGTGGTGATCATGGGCGGCGCCTTCTACCACCAGGGCAACACCACGCCCACCGCCGAGTGGAACACCCACGTGGATCCGCACGCGGCCAAGGAAGTCTATGCCGCCTACCGCGGCCGGCCGTTGGAGAAACTGCCCATCGTCTGTTCGCTGGACACCACTGAACGCATGGAAATGCACCCGGCCCACGTCAAGGCGCTGGCCCGGGCTGCAGGTGCCGCCGTTCCGGAACTGGTACTCCCGGAAGACCCAGAGGGCCGCCGCAGCACTTCCGACAACACCCTCATCAGGCACCTTTCGGACGCCCTGCGCTTCTACTTCGAGTTCCACCGGCTCTACGACCAGGGCTACCTGGCCCACGTCCATGACTTCTTTGCCGCCGGCGTGGCCGCCGGCACCCTTGAGTACGCCGCGCGCCCGGCCACGGTGGACGTCGAAACGGAATCGGCGCTCCTCATGGGAACGACCGTGGCAGACTTTCGCGGGCTCTGGGGCGCACCACCGAACGCCCGGATCGTGTCCGCCAACAACCCGGAGCAGGCGTTCGGTGAGCTGGTGTCCGCTGTGGGGCGCCTGGCCCGGAAGACGGGGTGAGGCAGGGGATCCACGGCCGGCGCGGCAGGAACATCCTGCCCGGGACGCTGCCGGAGGATGGCCGGTAGAATGGGCTCCGGACCGGCCCGGCGCAGTTGCCGCCGGCTGCTGCCGAGGTGACATAGGCAGCCACATCCCGGCCCGGTACTGCCGGGCCACTGCCTGCACCCCAAAGGAACAGTCCCCATGTCATCGCCCTCTTTGACGCTTCCGTCCCAGGAACGCCCCGCGGCCCGCCGCCGGCTGCTGGAGATCCTCGGCGCCCTGGCCATTGCCGCCACCTACGTCTACCTGGTCCTTAACCAGCCCGCAGACATCACCGGTGGTCCGGGCAGCGCATCGGCCCTGATCGCCCTCACCGGTTTCCTGGCCGGGGCGGTCCTGCTGATCGTCGCCGTGCTGCCCACCCTTCCGGCCTCCACCCTGGTGCTTATCCCGGTGGCGCTGGTCCTGAACATCGTGCTGGGCCAGTTTGTCGGCAGCACTCTTGTTCCCTTCTACCTCGACGCCATCGGCACAGTGCTGATCGCCGTCCTGGCCGGCCCCGCCGCCGGCGCCGCCACTGGCGCGCTCAGCAGCATCGTCTGGTCCTTCTTCAACCCCACCGTGCTGCCGTTCGCGGCCGGCGCCGCGCTCATCGGCTGCCTGGCCGGGCTCGCGGCACGCTACGGCCTCTTCCGCCGCTTCTACCTTGCCCCGGTTGCCGGCTTCGTCACCGGGATCATCGCAGGCGTCGTGTCCGCCCCCGTGGCTGCCTTCGTCTTCGGCGGAACGTCGGGCGTGGCCACCGGCGCAATCGTCAGTGCCTTCCGGGCCATGGGGGACACCCTCCTGGCCGCCATCACCAAGCAGGCACTCCTGTCCGACCCCATGGACAAGGCCATCGTGTTCACCATCGTGGCCGTCCTGGTCTACGCGCTGCCGCGCCGGACGCGCCAGCAGTTCCCCTTCATCCGCCGCCACCGGGTGCTCGCCGGCAGCAGCCCGGCCCCGGCGCCGCAGACGGGTGCGCACGCCGACGGTTCGAAGCAGGCACCGGGTAATGCGTCGGGACCGGCCAGCGATTCAGCGCTGAACGGCTGAGCCGGGCACCGTGACAGCATCCCCGGCGGGCAGGACCGCGGCCCCGGCCAGGCGGGAGCGGATCAATCCGCTGACCTCACTTGCCGCTGCCGCCAGCACCGCGGTCATGACGACGGCGGCAGCAAACTGGGTGCTCTCAGGCACCGTGGTTGCCGCCTGCCTTGGCCTGTCGCTGGCCAGGGGCGCGGCCCGCCGCGTTGTGCCGGCTGCTGCGGCAGTCCTGGTCCCGCTCGGCCTGTCACTGCTGGTGCTGCACGGCCTCTTCTTCCCGGAAGGAAGGACTGTGCTGGCGGAGTGGGGACCTGCCCGCATCACGGCAGAGGGCCTGCAATTTGCCGTGCAGCGCATTCTACAGCTGGCCGCCGTGGTCCTGGCCCTGCTGCTGTTTTCCTTCAGTGTCAGCGTGCCGGACCTGGTGGCGGCGTTGTCGGCCCGCGGCGTGCAGGGCCGGTTCGCTTTCGTGCTGGCCTCCACCCTGACCCTGCTGCCGGCCATTGCCGGCCGGGCGCGCCGGATCCGGCAGGCCCAGGAATCGCGCGGCCTGGTCATCTCCCGCGGCCCGCTGTCCAGGATGGCCGCATTCCGGCTGCAGGCGGTTCCCTTGGTCCTGTCCCTGATCGAGGATGCAGGGACCCGGGCTGCTGCCCTGGAAGCGCGTGGACTGGGCAACCCCGGACCACGGACCACCTACCGGGAAGTGCCCGATTCCACCGCCCAGCGGGCAGTGCGGGCCGTCCTGGTGGTGGCGGCCCTGGCCGCAGTGGTTCTCCGGGTGGTGCAGGCCGGTGCCTGAACGCATGGCGGCTGCCGGCCGCGCCGTCCCCCTGAACAGCCCCGTGATGGCTGCCGGCATCAGGGACTTTACCTTCCACGACGGGCATGCCCCCGCCCTGCATGACCTGGCGGTTTCCGTTGCGCCGGGCTCCTTCACGGCCATCCTGGGCGCATCCGGGAGTGGCAAGTCCACCCTGGGCCGATTGCTGGCCGGCTGGCTGGCACCGGGCGGCCACGGCACGCTGGCGGGGTTCCTTGAGCTGGCCGGCACGCGGCTGGACTTCGACGGCGGCACCGGGGACCCACGGATCGATCCCGCCCAGTGGGGCCGGCAGGTGGGTTTCGTGCCGCAGGACCCTGCGGGCGTCCTGTCCACCGTCCGCGCCACGGTGGCCGAGGAACTCGCATTCGGTCTGGAAAACACCGGCATGGACCGTGCCGGGATGAAAACCGCCGTTGAGCGCACCGCCGCGCTCCTGGGACTTGCCGGCCAACTGGACCAGGACCCTGCCAGGCTGTCCGGCGGCCAGCTGCGGCGCCTGGCCATCGGCTGCGCGATCATCCCCGGACCTCCGGTGCTGGTCATGGACGAGCCCTTCGCCTCCCTGGACGCGGCAGGGGCCAACGACCTGGCCGTGTTGGTCCGGGACCTCCTCCAACAGGGCACCGCCGTCGTGATCCTCAGCCAGGCGGTTGACCCGCTGCTGCTGGAAGCCGGCACGTGGCTGGTGCTGGCGGGCGGCACGCTCACCGCCGGCGGACCCCCTGCCGCCCCCGGGTCCGGCTCCGGGCTCCTGCCACCGGCCATCCGGCGCCTCGACCTGGAAGCCGCTGCGACGCCCAAGCCCGGGCCCTCCAGCCGCCGGGCGGAGGAGCTGCCGGCGGGGCACGCGGCGCTGGAGCTGCGGGGGGTGTCCTTTGGATACCCGGAAGCGCCCGAACGCCGCCGCAGGCGTCGACGGCAGGAACCAGGGCCCGACCGCCGGGCAATGGTGCTCCAGGACATCAACCTGGCAGTCCATCCGGGGGAAATCGTAGCTGTCACCGGCCCCAACGGTGCCGGGAAATCAACGCTCCTGCGGCACTTCAACGGCCTGCTCCGTCCCACCGCAGGCACAGTCGTGGTCCGCGGCGGCGACATCGCGGGAGCTCCGGTGGGAAAGACAGCGGCGTCCGTCGGCCTGCTCTTCCAGCAGCCCCGTGACCAGCTGTTCGAACGCACGGTGCTGCGGGAAGTCGGTTTCGGGCTGGACCGCCTGTTCGGCCCGGCGATGGCGGCCGATTACGCCGCCGCGGCACTGGAAGCTGTGGGACTCGCAGGTGCGGCCCGGGAACATCCTGCCGAGCTGCCGGCGTCCGCCCAGCGACTGTTGGCCCTGGCCACCGTCCTGGCGCGCAGGCCTGCCGTCCTGGCGCTGGACGAGCCGACGGTGGCGCTGGACGGCGACGGACTCGCCCTGCTCGACACAGCCGTACGGTCGGCAGCGGAGGCGGGCGCCGCCGTCGTGCTGGTCACCCATGAACTGGGCTATGCACGCGCGGCGGCGCACCGCATCCTGGCGCTCGACGGCGGCCGGCTGGTACCGGCCTGACCCCGAGTACGCCTAGTCCCGGGACTTGCTCGACGCGACGCCGGGCGCCAGGAAGCGCTTGCCGTTGACCCGCTCCGATGCGCCCACCCGGTCCAGGTACGGCGTAATGCCGCCCAGGAACATGGGCCAGCCAGCGCCCAGGATCATGCACAGGTCGATGTCCTCGGCGCCGGCCACGACGCCCTCGTCCAGCATGAGGCCGATTTCCTCTGCCAGGGCATCCTGGACGCGGCGCAGCACCTGCTCCGCGGTGGACGGGCTGGAGCCAAAGGACATCAGCTCAAGCGTGGACTGGGGGATGGCCCGGGAACCGTCCGGGGCGGTCTCCCACAGTGCCTTGACGTTGTTGTCGATGAGCTTCTTGAGGTTGTCGGAAACCGGGAAGCGGTCGCCGAAAGCGGCGTTCAGGGACTCCTGGACATGCTGCGCCACGGGCAGGCCCACCATGGCCAGCAGCGTGAACGGGGTCATGGGCAGCCCCATGGGCCGCAGCGCAGCGTCCGCCACTTCCGCGGGGGTGCCCTCGTCGAAGGCAGCTGTTACTTCGCCCATCAGCCGCAGCAGGATGCGGTTGACCACGAACGCGGCCGCATCCTTGACCAGCACGCCGGTCTTCTTCAGGGCCTTGGCCAGTTCGAAGGCGGTGGCGAGCACGGCATCGTCGGTCCGCGGGGCGCGGACGATCTCCAGCAGCGGCATGACGGCCACCGGATTGAAGAAGTGGAAGCCCACCAGCCGCTCCGGGTGCTGCAGGTCCGCGGCCATCTCCGTCACTGAGAGGGAGGACGTGTTGGTGGCCAGGATGCACTCCGGCGACACGATGCCCTCCAGTTCGGCGAAGACCTGCTTCTTGATGTGCAGTTCCTCGAAGACGGCCTCGATCACGAAGTCGGCATCCGCGAAGGCTTCCTTTGACACCGAGCCCGTCACCAGCGCCTTGGTGCGGTTGGCAGCGTCCTGGCTGACGCGCTTCTTCGCCAGCAGTTTGTCCACCTCGCCATGGACATAGGCCACGCCCTTGTCCACCCGGGCCTGGTCGATGTCGGTCAGGACCACAGGCACCTTCAGCTGCCGCGCGAAGAGGAGTGCCAGCTGGCCGGCCATCAGGCCCGCGCCCACCACGCCCACCTTGGTGACGGGCCGGGCCAGCTTGCGGTCCGGAGCGCCGGCGGGGCGCTTGCCGCGCTTCTGCACCAGGTCGAGGAAAGCGTAGACGGTGGAGCGGAACTCGTCCGCCTGCATGAGCCCGGCGAGGGTTTCGCACTCCAGAGCGGCTGACTCCGCAGCGGTCATGGTGCGGTTCGCATCGAGGATGTCCAGGACCTTGGCGGGGGCAGGGGAAGCGTTGGACGTCTTGCCTTCCACGAACTTCCGGGCGGCATCCACGGCAGCGGTCCAGCGGGCCGCGGCGTCAGGGGAAGAGGGGTCGACGGCGTTGGGCCGCTCCGGGACCACGTCGCCGGAGATGACGCCCGCGGCCCAGGCCAGCGACTGCTCCAGGAAGTCGGCAGGTTCGAAGAGCGCGTCCGCGATTCCGAGACCGAACGCCTGGGCGCCGGAAAGGGTCCGGTTGTTGCTCAGCGGGTTCTCGATCATCACCTTGACGGCGTTTTCGGGCCCCACGAGGCGGGGGAGGATGTACACGCCGCCCCAGCCGGGTACCAGGCCCAGGAAGGCTTCCGGCAGCGCCAGGGCGCCGGCACCTGTTGACACCGTCCGGTAGGTGGACTGCAGGGCAATCTCCAGGCCGCCGCCCAGGGCGGCGCCGTTGATGAAGGCGAAGCTGGGGACGCCCAGGTTGGCCAGGGTGGCATAGACGTCGTGGCCCAGTTGCGCCATCCAGAGTCCGTGCTCGCGCTTTTCCAGGGACTTCACCGCGGAAAGGTCGGCTCCGGCCACCAGGTAGTGCGGCTTGCCGGTGACGCCCACGCCCACGATTTCCCCGCGGTCGGCACGGTCGCGCAGGCCTTCCAGCACCGTGCCGAGCTCCACCAAAGTGTTGGGGCCAAGGGTGGTGGGCTTGGTGTGGTCAAAGTCGTTGTCCAGGGTGACCAGGGCAAAGGTGCCCGGGCTGGGCTTCCCTGCAGTTCCCGGCAGGGCGATGTCCTGGACGTAGGAGTGGGTCACGGTTTCGTTGGGGAAGAGGTCCGCCAACGTGCGGAAATCTGCGGCGCTCATGCCATGGCTCCTTCGGAAGCGGTAGCAGCGGTGTCCCCGGCGGGAGTTCCACTGTAGTCGGGGTGGTGCGGGTTCTCCCAGATCACGGTGCCGCCCATGCCCAGGCCCACGCACATGGTGGTCATCCCGTAGCGGACCGACGGATCTTCCTCGAACTGGCGGGCCAGCTGGATCATCAGCCGGACGCCGGAGGACGCCAGGGGGTGGCCCACGGCGATGGCACCGCCGTAGCGGTTGACCCGGGGGTCGTCGTCGGAGATGCCGTAGTGGTCAAGGAAGCTCAAAACCTGGACGGCGAATGCCTCGTTGATTTCGAACAGGCCGATGTCCTCGATGCCCAGGCCGGCGTGCTTCAGCGCCTTCTCGGTGGCCGGGACAGGGCCGATGCCCATGACCTCCGGCTCCACCCCGGCATAGGCGTAGCTGACCAGCCGCATCTTGACGGGCAGGCCCAGTTCGGCGGCGGCTTCCGAGGACGCCAGGACGGCGGCGGTTGCGCCGTCGTTCAGTCCGGCGGCGTTACCGGCGGTGACCCGGCCATGGGCACGGAACGGGGTGCGCAGGCCGGCGAGGTCGTCCAGGGTGGTGCCGGGGCGCGGCGGTTCGTCCTTGCTGTGGACAGTCCAGCCCTCGCCGGGCTTCCGGGCGGCAACGGGAACCAGGTCGGGCTGGATCATGCCGTCCCGGTAGGCGGCTGCCAGCTTGTCCTGGGAGGCCACCGCATAGGCATCGGTGCGCTCCTTGGTGATGGCGGGGAAGCGGTCATGCAGGTTCTCGGCGGTGTTTCCCATGTTCAGGGCTGCCGGGTCCACCAGCCGTTCGGACATGAACCGTGGGTTGGGATCGGCGCCCGAGCCCATCGGGTGGTGGCCCATGTGTTCCACCCCGCCGGCGATGACGACGTCGTAGGCGCCGAAGCCGATGCTGCCGGCCGTGGTGGTAACAGCGGTCATGGCGCCGGCGCACATGCGGTCGATGGCGAAGCCGGGAACCGTGCGCGGCAGGCCGGCCAGCAGCGCGGCGGTCCTGCCGAGGGTGAGGCCCTGGTCGCCGGTCTGGGTGGTCGCGGCGATGGCAACCTCATCGATCCGCTCCGCCGGCAGCGACGGGTTGCGGCGCAGCAGGCCGCGGATGCATTTCACGATCAGGTCGTCGGCCCGGGTCCCGGCGTAGATTCCCTTCTCGCCGGCCCTGCCGAAGGGTGTGCGGATGCCGTCCACAAAGACGACGTCGCGGACAGTGCGCGTGGATGCGCCGCTTCCGTGCTGGCTCACGTGTAACTCCTCATCGAGATGTGGCGCGCCGGGTGCATGCCGGAGGGCGGCAGCAGCCTGGCGTCGGTCACACCGATGTTACTCGTGAGTAACTTAGCCTGCAAGGGGTGGTGCGGGACAGTTACTGGCCGCCGGCCGCGGCGACAGGTTTGGCTTCCTTGGGCGGCAGCGGCTGCGGGTTCAGGAATGCGCCGGCGATCAGCGGTGCACTGAGTTCCACCTGCCACCCGCGGGCCCCGAGCGCCCGCAGCTCAGCGGCAATGGAATCTTCGGTAACGATTGCTGGAGGCCGCCACGCCACGCGCCGCAGGTAGTCGGGCGTCAACAGGTTCTCCAGCGGCAGGTTCAGTTCCTCTGCCTTGGCCTGGAGGAGGGGCCGGGCAGTGGCCAGCCTGGCGGCGGCTTCGGGATCGCGGTCCGCCCAGACCCTCGGCGGTGGCGGGGCGTTAGTGGGCAGGTGCAGGGGCGGCAGTTCCTCCAGGTCCCGTGCTGCGGCGATGCAGCGCAGCCACCGTGGAGCTTCGCGCTGGGCCGCGCGGCCGTGGAACCCCTTGGTGCTGAGCAGTTGCGGGACGGTGGCGGGCATGGCCTTCGCCGCCGCTACCAGGGCGGAGTCCGGAATGAGCCTGCCCGGTGCCACGTCGCGTTTTTGCGCCAGGGAATCGCGTTCCAGCCACAACTCGCGGACAGCGGCCAGTTGGCGGCGGTCCCGGATCTGGTGCAGGCCGGAGGTCTTCCGCCAGGGGTCCACCCGGGGCGGAGCGACGCCGGCTTCGAGGATGGCGGCAAATTCCTGCTCGGCGTACTCCAGCTTCCCGTCCGCCTGGAGCAGTTCAATGAGTTCCTCGCGCAGTTCGGTGAGGACCTCCACGTCCAGGGCGGCGTAGCGCAGCCACGGCTCCGGCAGGGGGCGGGTGGACCAGTCGGCGGCGGAGTGTTCCTTGGCGAGCCCGAATCCCAGGAGCTGTTCGATGACAGCTGCCAGCCCCACACGGGGAAGCCCGGCCAGGCGTGCGGCCAGTTCGGTGTCGAAGAGCTTGTCCGGCCACATCCCGAGTTCGGACAGGCAGGGCAGGTCCTGGCTGGCGGCGTGCAGGATCCATTCGACGCCGCGCAGGGCGTCATTGATAATGTCCAGGTTTCCGAAGGGTTCGGGATCGATCAGCCAGGTCCCGGCACCTTCGCGCCGGATCTGGACCAGGAAGGCCCGCTGGCCATAGCGGAACCCGGAGGCGCGTTCGGCGTCAACGCCTGCAGGGCCGGTGCCGGCGGCAATGGCGGCGGCGCAGCGCTCCAGGCCGGACTGGGTTTCGATGACCAGGGGAACGCCGTCCCGGGGTGCGTCAAGATCGATGATTTCGGGGATGGGGCTGTCAAAGCCCTCCACCGTGATGTGGGGTGCGGCAGCAGCAGCCGGGACGCCGGCTGTGGTGTTTTCCGGAATGTTTGGGGTCATGATGCCCCCAGTTTACCGGGCTGCCCCATAACCGTTCTGCTGGCCCCGGCGCCGGGGCGGAAGGGCCGTCACACCGTCGGGCAGTGGTGGCAGGCCCGCGAACGTGCAGACCATGTCGGACCAGGCTTCCAGGTGTGCCTGGACATCGGAGGAATCCGGCGTCCAGGAGGCCCGGAGCTCGATGTCGATGGAACCCGGGCGTTCGGCCAGGGTGCCGAAGCTTTCGGACAGGACGCGGGTGGCTGTGCCGCCGGCTGCCCTGTAAGCGGCCCTGTGGTTCTCCAGCGCTTCGACCAGCCACGTCCATGCCACGGTACCCAGCATCTGGTCGTTGCCCATTTCCGGTTCCAGTTCGGCCCGTATATAGGTCACGATGCGGAACTCACCGTCCCAGACCGCTGAGCCGTCCGGATCGTGCAGCAGGATGAACCGTCCGGTGGCGAGTTCCGTCTCATCGTCGTCCGTCGCTCCTGCGGCGGCGGTCCCGGATGCTGCTGCGAAAGCCAGTGCCGCCGGTCCGTGGACGGGCGTGGAAAGGCTGCCTGTGCCGGGGGCCATGACTTCGGCACCGAGTGCGACGGCGAACGGAGCCAGCCGCGCAGGGGCAGGGATTTCGGCCAGGTGCAATTCCTTGCGGCACCGGGCTTTCCTGAGGGTTCCCAAGGCGTGGAGGAAATCCGGGGGAACCTGGTCAAGTGCGTTCACCTTGGCAGATTACGGGGCCGGGCGGCGCCGGGCAGGCAGGCTCGCCGTCAACGGACGGTCACCCTGCCTGGCCGTCCCGGTAATCCCGCAGTTCATGGCCGATCGCGGCGGCAAAGGCATCAACATCCTCCTCGGTGGTGTCGAAGGAGCACATCCAGCGGACTTCCCCTGCTGCCTCGTCCCAGTCGTAGAAGCGGAAGGAACTGCGCAGCCGGTCCGCCACGCCGGGTGGAAGGACGGCAAAGACGCCGTTGGATTCCGTCTTCTGGGTGGGGCGGACGCCCTCAATGATGTCGACGGCGTCCCTCAGCCGGGAGGCCATGGCGTTGGCATGCGAGGCGGAGCGCAGCCAGAGGCCGTCTTCGAGCAGGGCGATGAACTGGGCGGACATGAACCTCATCTTGGATGCCAGCTGCATGTTCATCTTGCGCAGGTACACCAGGCCGTGGGCGGCCTCAGGGTTCAGCGCCACCACGACCTCGCCGAAGAGCAGCCCGTTCTTGGTCCCGCCGAAAGAGAGGATGTCCACGCCGGCGTCCCTGGTGAAGGCCCGCAGGGGGAGGTCCAGGTGGGCGGCGGCGTTGGCCAGCCGTGCCCCGTCCATGTGCAGCTTCATGCCCTTTGCGTGGACATGGTCGGCGATGGCCCGCACTTCCTCAGGGGTGTAGCAGGTGCCCAGTTCAGTGGTCTGGGTGATGGAGACGGCCAGCGGCTGCGCACGGTGCTCGTCGCCCCAGCCCCAGGCCTCCCTGTCGATCAGCTCCGGGGTCAGCTTGCCGTCCGGGGTGGGGACCTGCAGCAGCTTCATGCCGCCGATGCGCTCGGGTGCCCCGTTCTCATCCATGTTGATGTGGGCGGTGGAAGCGCACACCACGGCGCCCCAGCGGGGGAGCAGGGACTGCAGCGAAAGGACATTGGCGCCGGTCCCGTTGAAGACCGGGAAGCATTCGATGCCCGGGCCGAAGTGTTCAACCATCAGTTCCTGCAGCCGTGCGGTGTAGTCGTCCTCGCCGTAGGAAACCTGGTGCCCCTCGTTGGCTGCAGCCAGGGCTGCCAGCACCTCGGGGTGGACGCCGGAGTAGTTGTCGGAGGCAAAGCCGCGCACGCTGGGGTCGTGCAGCCGCAGCGTCGAGCGTGTTTCTGCTGTTGTCGTCATAGGGTTGCTCACGCTTTCAGTGTAGGTACAGTTATGGCGGTATCAGCCCGCCAGCCGGAGGCGGACCCCGTTGAGTTCGGCGGACGGCGTGCCGAAAAGGAGTACGACGGCGGCGGCCAGGTCAGCCACGTCCGTGGCCCCCGGGAATTTCCGCTCGGGGTGCGCGCGGCGCAGTTCGTCGTCAACGAGTGCCTTGACCACCAGGATGGTGGCAGCAGCCAGGTGTCCGCCGTCCCCGGCGGCGCGGCGGAAGCCATCCGCCATGGCCATGGTCCAGGCTTCCGCGGCGGCCTTCGCTGCAACGTAACTGGCCACCGCGGCGGTTGGTTTGTCCAGGGCGGTGGAGGACACCATGGCAAACCTGCCGGCCGGAGATGCGGCGATGTCGTCGAAGAAGACGCGGGAGACGTTGCGCAGTGTGGTGATGGCCCCGCGCTCCAGGAAGTCCCAGTCGTCGTCGGACTGGTCGGCGATGCCCTTGGCCCCGCGCCAGCCACCCACCAGGTGGATCACGGCGTCAACGGGCCCGACGGCGGCGCTGACCTCCGCGCGAAGCTGCCGGACGGCCTGGAGATTGGCGAGGTCGCACGTGAAGGGGGTGACGCCGTCGCCCGCCTTGTCCGCAGCCTCCGTGATCCTGGCCTGTTCCGATCCCACGGTGGCCACGCGGTGCCCGGCCGCAGCCAGTACGCGCGCAACAGCGACGCCGGATGCGCCGCTGCCGCCCGCCACCAGGACGGTCAGGGACCCGGTGGTGTGGGCGGCAGCGGCGGTGCCGGAAGGGGTCACAGGGCTGAGTGGCCGGTGATGCCGGCGGTTGACTCAATGACGGGGCGCATCTTCTTCTCCAATGCCTCGTAGAACATGGACAGCGGGAATTCGTCGTCCAGGACCTGGTCCGTGAGGCCGCGGGGTGTTCCCGCCAGCGGCAGCGCGTCCGGCCCCTTGGCCCACACGGAGGCCGGGTTGGGGGTGACGGTTGCGGACACCAGCTGGTAGGCCGCCAGCCAGTGGGCGGTCTTGGGCCGGTCGATGGAGCGCCAGTACAGGTCATCGATGCTGGCTCCCAGGGCGATCACAGCGTCCGCCACCTCATCCCAGTCGATGGTAAGCCGTGTGTCCGTCCAGTGCAGTACGTGCTGCTGGTGCAGCCAGGCGAAAAGGAGCTGGCCACCCAGGCCGTCATAGTTGCGGACCCGGCTGCCGGTGATGGCGAAGCGGAAGATGCGGTCGAAGATAATGGCGTACTGCACGAGCCTGGCGTGCCGCCGGGCCTCGGGGTCGGCGTCGTCGTCCTTTTCGATCCGGACGGACTCGCGGAACGCGGTGAGGTCGCAGCGCAGCTCCTCGAGCGAGTACAGGAAGTAGGGCATCCGCTGCTTGATCATGAAGGGATCGAAGGGCAGGTCGCCGCGCATGTGCGTCCGGTCGTGGATCAGGTCCCACATGACGAAGGTGGCCTCGGTGAGGTCCTGGTCAGCGAGCAGTTCGGCCGCGCCCTCCGGAAGCTCCAGGGAGGTGATCTCCGCGGCCGCCTTGAGCACGCGGCGGAACCGGGCAGCTTCGCGGTCGGCGAAGATGGCACCCCAGGTGAAGGTGGGGGTCTGGCTGACCGCTACCGTCTCGGGGAAGAGGACGGCCGAGTTGGTGTCGTAGCCGGGCGTGAAATCGACGAAGCGGATGGGGACGAACAGCTTGTTGGAATAGTCGCCGGCTTCCAGTCCCGCGATGAACTCAGGCCAGATCACTTCGACCAGCACGGCCTCAACCAGCCGGTTGCTGCTGCCGTTCTGGGTGTACATGGGGAACACCACCAGGTGCTGCAGGCCGTCAATGCGCTGCTGCTGCGGCTGGAACGCCAGCAGGGACGACAGGAAGTCCGGGACGGCGAACCCGCCCGCGGCCCATGCCCGGAAATCAGCGCAGGCGGCCTCAAGGTACTCCGCGTCGTGGGGGAAGGCAGGGGCCAGCGCCGTGAGGGCCTCCACGATGGTTTCCACGGACCGGGCTGCCGACGTGTGGTCCGCGGGCTCGGGGACGGAACCGTCCTGGACCTGGAGGGCCTGAAGGGCGGTGGCTGCGCCCTTCAGCCGCAGCCAATCCTCGTTCTGCGCGGAAATACCGGTGACGGCGGTGGTCAGGGTTTCTGTCATCGTCGGCTGCCTTTCTGGTTACTTGCTTCTCTGGTGAGCGTAACAAGCAACCAGCAGGACTTATGCCCGAAGGGTCGTTGAATAAGATATTCTTAGCCTATGGTCCGGCTGGGGAGGAACGAGACCGGCCCCCGGCTGTGGGAACAGCTGGGGGCCCGTCTTTTTGGACGGGTTGCGGGGACTTCCCGTGGTGCTTATCGCTTAGCCCTGGGGTCCGTCGCTGGCTGCCTCTTTGGCCACGAGCCGGAGGGAGACCGAGTTGATGCAGTAGCGCTGGTCGGTGGGCGTTCCGTAGCCCTCACCCTCGAACACATGGCCCAGGTGTGAGTCGCAGGCGGCGCACCGCACTTCGATCCTGTCCATGCCCAGGGTGCGGTCATGGATGTAGCGCACTTTGCCCTCAGTCAGAGGGGCCCAGAAGGAGGGCCAGCCGCAGTGGGAATCGAACTTCTCATTGCTGGTGAACAGTTCAGCGCCGCACGCGCGGCACTGGTACACGCCCTCCGTATGCGTGTCCCAATATTCGCCGGTGTATGGCCGTTCCGTCCCCGCCTGGCGCAGGACGTGGTATTCCTCCGGAGTCAGTTCCTCCCGCCACTGGGCATCACTTTTTTGGACTGCGGCCTCGCTGTCCGCAGCCTCCTGTGCGCTGCCGTGCTGCGTTCCGGCGCCAACGCCCGGTGCCTTGTTGCCGAAGATGCTGTTTCCAAAGATGCTCATAGCTTTCCCAACGCTTAGGAGTCGCCGATAAATCCCGAGCCCGCGTACAGGTGGAGCACGGGGACGCCGAGTTGGTCCTGGGCCTTGTTGGCCCAGTCAGTGTGGAACGTATCGGCCACGGCATGCGGCCGCGTGATCACCACGGCCTGGGAAGCGCCGGTTTCGCGGACCTTGGCCACCAGGCTGTCAACGGCCTTGCCGTCCACCACCTGGCCGGTCACGCCGGAGCCCAGTCCCTCGAGCGCTGCCAGGGAGGCCGCCAGGGTTTCGTCGGCGTGCGCCCGTTCGGTGGCGGCATCAGGGTTGCGGGCGGCGAGCTCGCGGAAAGCCTTGGCAACGTCCAGCATGGACAGGTTCTCAAGGAAGTCCACCAGCAGGTGCCGCTCGGTATTGGCCGGGACCAGGACCAGCAGGCGGCTGTCCGCACCATCTACGAGCCGTTCGATGTTAACGCGGTCGTCCGCGCCCAGGGGTTCTTCAGTCAGGATGACGATGGGATCACTCATGGCCTTAGCCTAGTCCCGCCCGCTGGCCCCCGCACTGCACCTGCCTTTGGACTGCGCGGGCCCTTGAACTGCACCGGCCCCTGAACTGGACCGGCCCCTGAGCTGCACCCCAGCCCGGGTCCCTCCCGGGCCGGCCCGGCGTCGCCGTGCGCCCGGGTGCGGGAATGCGGGTATCTGCGGCAGGGCCGGTAAGAATAGTCCCATGGCACCTTTCCGGCGAGCGCGCCCTGCAATGACTGCATCCACCAGGGAATCCGTTGGGGTGTCGCCGGGGGCCAAATGGGCCGTTGGCGGCGCCATCGCCGGCGGCTCGGTGGCAGGCCTGCTGGGAGCGGGTTCCTCGGCGCTCGCCGTGTATTTCGCGCGGCGGGTCATCACTCCGGCACGGCAACGGGCGGCCGACAAGGAAGTCCTGGCGGTGATCCGGGACCGGCAGAAGCTGCAAGTGATCCTGGCTGCCGATGATGACACCACGGTGGACGGCGTCTACGGGTTCTTCTTCGACGGCGGCAAAGGGCACGCACGGATCGGCCGCATCGTCTCCTACTCGCCCGCCGAGCGGACTGTGCTGCGCGAGGTCGAAGCCGTGTACAGCGGGGATCTCTCCACCGCCCGCTGGGGATGGTGGAGCGGTGCCACCTACCCGGACCCGGCCGCCGTCGGAATCCCTGCCGAGGACGTCCTGATTCCCGTCGAGCGCGGCGAAGCTCCCGCCTGGCTGGTCCGGGCAAAGGGAACTGCCCGGACCTGGGCCATCATGGTGCACGGGCGCGGTGCCACCCGGCAGGAAGCGCTGCGGGCCGTGGGACCCGCGCTGGAACTGGGCCTGACCAGCCTGCTGGTGTCCTACCGGAATGACGGGCTGGCACCGTCAGCCGATGACGGCCGCTATGGCCTGGGCTCGACGGAGTGGCAGGATATCGAGGCTGCCATCGGGTACGCGCTGGCCAACGGTGCCGAGGAAGTTGTCCTGTTCGGCTGGTCCATGGGAGGGGCCATTTGCCTGCAGACTGCCGATCTCTCCCGCCACCGCCACCTGATCAGGGCGATGGTGCTGGACGCACCGGTCATCGACTGGGTGACAGTGCTTGCCCACCATGCGCAGCTGAACCGGATTCCGTCGCTGGTGGGCAGGTACGGCCAGCTGATGCTGGGCCACCCCCTGGGACGCAGGCTCACGGGCCTCTCAGCGCCCGTGGACCTGAAAGTCATGGACTGGGTGTCCCGGGCCGTCGAGCTGCGGACGCCAACACTGATCATCCACAGCGTCGACGACGAGTACGTACCGTACGGGCCGTCCGCCCTGCTGGCCGAGCGGAACCCGGAGATGGTGACGTTCGAGACGTTCAACCACGCACGGCATACGAAGGAATGGAATGTGGACCCCGAACGCTGGGAACGGCTGGTGAAGGCCTGGCTGCGCCAGCAGCTCGCTCCGCGCCTCAATCCCGGCTCCGGCCTGACCCCTGGACGCATGGCAGAATCACCGGCCCAGCCCACGCAGGCGGGTGGCTGACATGGCGAAAGCACGCCCGGCAGGAACTGTGACCGGCCGCGGCAGGGAGCTGGCGGCGGAGCTTGCCGGGCTGGTGGCGTCGTCGGGCCCCGGCCGGCCGGCGCAGGCCTCGCACTCGCCCTTCGACGGCTCAGTGGTGGGTGAAGTGCCCGTATGCACCCCGGACGACGTCCATGCCGCCGTCGAAACCGCACGCATGGCGCAGCGGCAGTGGGCAGCCCAGCCAGTCGCCGAACGCCGTGCGGTGATCCGGCGGTTCCTGGCGCTGCTTTTGGACCGCGAGCAGGACGTCCTAGACCTGGTCCAGGCGGAGAGCGGCAAGTCCAGGTTGAGCGCCTTCGAGGAGTTCGCGGACGTGGTCCTGACGGCCGGCTATTACGAGCGGACCGCTGACCGGTATCTCCGCGCGCGCCGCCGGAAGGGCGCGGCCCCGGTCCTCACGCGCACCACGGAATACCGGATGCCCAAGGGGGTTGTGGGTGTCATCAGCCCCTGGAACTATCCCTTGACCCTTGCGGTTTCGGACGCCATCCCGGCCCTGCTGGCGGGCAACGGCATCGTCCTGAAGCCTGACTCGCAGACGCCCTTCACGGCCCTGCTGATGCTCAGCCTCCTGCGGGAGGCGGGCCTTCCGGCGGACCTGTTCCGGATCGTCACGGGACCGGGCACGGAAATAGGGCCTGCCTTGATCGGGCGGGTGGACTTCCTGATGTTCACGGGATCCTCCAGGACCGGCAAGACCGTCGCCAGGCAGTGCGCTGAGCGGCTGATCGGCTTCTCCGCCGAACTGGGCGGCAAGAACCCGATGCTGGTGCTCGCGGATGCGGACGCGGGCAAGGCGGCCGCCTGCGCGGTGCACGCCTGCTTCTCCAACTCCGGGCAGCTGTGCGTCAGCATTGAGCGGATCTACGTCCATGCCGACCTTTATGACCGGTTCCTGGCGGCGTTTACAGCCAAGGTGAAGGGCATCCGGATGGGGTCCGGACCGGACTGGGACATTGGCATGGGGTCCCTTATCAGTACGGCACAGGTGGAGCGGGTGGACCGCCACGTCCAGGATGCGCTCGCAAAAGGCGCCCAACTCCTGGCCGGAGGACGGCGCCGTCCGGACCTGGGTCCGCTGTTCTATGAACCCACCGTCCTGGCCGGCGTTACGGATGAGATGCTCGTCGCCCGGGAAGAGACGTTCGGGCCGGTGGTTGCCGTCTACCGCGCGGCCGACGACGACGCCGCCGTCGCCCTGGCCAATGACTCCGACTTCGGGCTCAACGCCAGCGTCTGGTCCGCCCGCCGCGGCGAAGCAGTGGCCCGCAGGCTCCAGACGGGGACCGTCAACGTCAACGAGGGCTACGCGGCCACCTGGGCCTCCCACGATGCACCGATCGGCGGCATGAAGGACTCCGGCGCGGGCCGCCGCCACGGCCGGGAAGGCATCCTCAAGTACACGGAACCGCAGACCATCGCTGTGCAGCGGCTGCTCGGGGTGGCCCCCGCCCCCGGGATGTCCAACCATGCCTACGCGCGGATCATGAAAGGGGCCATCACGTTGATGGGCCGCCTTCCCCGAAACCGCTGAGGACACAGCCTGTGCCAACACCCGAGGAGAACTGAGATGGCCAAAGGAACACGACTTTCCGGTGCAACACTGTTGGTCACGGGAGGGGGAAGCGGGCTGGGCCGCCGCCTGGCACTCGGCGCCGCCCGGCGCGGGAGCCGGGTGGTGATCTGGGATGTGGACGCGGCAGCGGGAGCTGCGGTCCGCGACGAAATCCGGGCCGCCGGCGCGCTGGCTGAAGCCCACGCCGTGGATGTCACGGACCGGGAGGCGGTCAAGGCCGCCGCAGCGGGGACCGGGCCGGTGGATGTGCTGGTGAACAACGCCGGGGTGGTCAGCGGGAAGCGGCTCCTTGATGCGACGGAAGAGGCCATCCAACGGACCATGGACGTCAACGTCATGGCCCTGTACTGGGTCACCCGTGCCTTCCTCGGCGGGATGGCGCAGCGCGGGCACGGCACCGTGGTCACCGTTGCCAGTGCTGCGGGGATGGTGGGCGTCGCCCGGCAGACGGACTACTCCGCCAGCAAGTTCGCCGCATTCGGTTTCACCGAGTCACTCCGGGCCGAGCTCCGGGCGGACCACACCGGGGTCAACACGCTGGTGGTCTGCCCCTACTACATCAACACGGGGATGTTCGACGGCGTACAGACCCGTTGGCCCCGGCTCCTCCCCATCCTCGAGGAGGAGGACGTGGCAGCTGAAGTCCTTGACGCAATCGAGGCCGGCCGCCGGAAGCTCGTCCTGCCGCCCTTGGTGAACCTGCTCCCGGTCCTGCGGATCCTTCCGGTCGGCGTCTTTGACCGGCTCATGGACGTGCTGGGCGTCAACCGCACCATGGACCACTTCACGGGCCGTTCCGGCAGCCGCGCGGGGGAGCCGGTCCGGGAAGGCCCAGGGCGGGCCCCGGCCCTTTCCCCGGAAGGGGACACTCGGCCCTGGCGCTGACAAAGAGAGCTGCCTACCGTCGGCTGCAAGGGGGGAACCATCAAGGCAATTGAAATGGGGCCCACAATGTATCTGACAAGGCGGCAACTCCTGCAAGCCGGCGCCGCAGCCGGTGCGGCCGTTGCGATGCAGCCGTATGGACCGGGAAGTGGGCGGGCAATTGCCACGCCAGGACAGGCCGGCCTATTCACCGAGCAGCTTCCAACGCTGGCCGAACTGGGCGTCCTGGACATGAGTGCCGGCGGCACTGCGTCTCTCTGGATGCGAAACGCCCAGCACCGCTTCCAGGCCGGCATGGGCGTGGCCGACACCCTGGCGTACCAGGACGGGACCTCCTCCCGTACATATTTGGGCCCGGTCATCATCGCCCGGAAAGGAACCCCATTCAGCCTCACCGTCCATAACGGGATCGAACGGCATCCCCTTGGCTACGCCGTCGACGCGGAGCTCGTTCCTCCCGGCAGCAACGATGCTGCAGCGCCGAGGACGTCCGTGCACCTCCACGGAGGCAACACCAGGCCAGAGTACGACGGCGGCCCCGAGCAGGCATTCCGGCCCGGCGCTTCCTACACGTACAGGTATGGCAACGACCAGGACGCAGCCGGTCTCTGGTACCACGACCACGCGCTCGGCATTACGCGGTTGAATGTCTATGCGGGGCTGGCCGGTGGCTACCTGTTGCGGGACTCAGGTGGATCAGGAATAGATACCGGCGACGGTACCCACCTGCCCCCGCCGCCCTATGAAGTTCCGCTGATCATCCAGGACAAAATGTTCAACCCCGACGGCACGCTTGCGTACCCGCCGAACCCGGACCTTTCCACTGCCGGCGGAACACCGCGTCCCTGGGCGCCGGAGTTCTTCGGCGACGCGGCAATAGTCAACGGCAAGTGGCGGCCGAATCTCGACGTGGCCCGGGGGAAGTACCGGCTCCGCATGTTCAACGGCTCCAATGCCCGGTTCTACGACCTCAAGTTCACAGTGGATGGCGCGGCGCTCGCCTTCTTCCAAATAGGAACGGACGGCGGCCTGCTCAACGTACCGGTCAGGCTGAACAGGCTGCTCATGGGACCGGGCGAGCGGGCGGATATCGTGATCGATTTCGCCGGACACAAGCCCGGCACACGGGTTGTTCTGGCCAACAGTGCCCGCGTCCCCTACTCGGACGGCCCCGCCACCATCCAGCTCGGGGGACTCCCGCTGCCGCAAATCATGCAGTTCACTGTGACATCCCAGGCCGGATACACAGCGCCGGTGCCTGGCAGCCTCCGGGACTGTTCCATCACCGATCTGGTGGCCAGGACCCCGGAGGCCATCAGGCCCATGGCACTGGTGGAAGTGGCCAACGCCGCCGGGGTTCCCCTCATGGCGCTCCTGAACAACCGAAAATTCGAGAGCGAAGACATTCTCCGGGTCCGGAGCGACAGCCTCGAAGAATGGGAACTAATCAATACCACGGGGGACGCCCACCCGATCCATGTGCACTTCACCCAGTTCCAGGTCCGCGACCGGCAAAAATTCGACGTCGACGGGTACCTGGCAGCCACCGGCTATGTAGACCCAGGGACCGGCCTGGTGACGCCGGGCCGCGGCAGCGCCGTTCCGGTCCGGCCCTTCCTGATCGGACGCCCCAAAGGGGCGCCGGCACATGAGCAGGGCTGGAAGGACACGGTCATTGCCATGCCTGGGGAAGTCACCAGGATCCGTGTTCCGTTCGGGGCAGGGGCGGCGGACGGAGCCCCGCTGGCCATCGGCTCATCCTTCAATGGCGAGTACGTCTGGCACTGCCACATCCTGGAGCACGAGGACAACGAGATGATGCAGCGGTACATCATCGAGTAGCGGGATGAACCACCCCTGCTGCGGCTAAGCCCGGAGGTTGCCTGCGGCCAGGGAGCCGATGGGAGCCGTGACGGCGTCTGTCAGCCTGACCAGGTCAGCGGGCGCCAGCTCGATGTCCAGGCCCCGCCGGCCGCCCGAGACCAGCAGGGTCTCCAGTGCCAGGGCACTGGAATCCAGCACCGTGGGGGAAGGCTGGCGCTGGCCGAGCGGGGAGATGCCGCCGAGGACATAGCCGGTGCGGCGCTGTGCTGCAGCGGGATCTGCCATGGCGGCCTTCTTGGCCCCCAGCGCCATGGCCATTGCCTTCAGGTCCAGGGTTCCGCTGACGGGAACAATGCCCACCGCGAGCCTGCCCTCCACGTCCACCATCAGGGTCTTGAAGACGCGGGACGGATCGATCCCCAAAGCCTCGGCTGCCTCCACACCGTAACTCGCCGCCGAGGGGTCATGGGTATACGGATGCAGCACAAAGGGAACCCCGGCCGCGGTCAGGGCCGCTGTGGCCGGGGTTCCCTGGGAGTTGTTCCTGCGTGCCATGACGGCGGGGTCAGGCCTGGCTGCGGGATGCTGCGGCAACCTTGCGCTTGATCCTGCCCAGCATGGCGGTCATGCCCCGCATGCGCAGGGGGGTGATGGCGCGGGTGAGTCCCAGCAGCTCCGGCATGTCGTCCGGAACCGACAGGATCTCGTCCGCTGTCAAACCGTCCAGGCCCTCGTGCAGCACCCCGGCGAAACCGCGCGTGGTGGGCGCCTCGGGCGGTGCCTTGAAGAACAGGCGGACGGCGCCGTCGTCGTTGGTTCCCGTCTCAACGGTGAGGAACAGCGGCGACTGGCATTCCACCACCTGCTCCAGGAGTTCGGGGTGGTCCTTGAGCCGGTCCGGGAGTTCCGGCAGTCCTTCCGAGAACTCCAGCAGCAGCTGCAGCCTCTCGGGTTCGGACAGGGCCTGGAAATCGTCCACGATCGCCGCCAGGGCGGAAGGCAAAGCTTGAGTAGTCATCGTTCCAAGTCTACGCGGGGGAGCGGGGTCAGGCTCCGACGGCGACGGGAACGGAACCCCGCTCGGCGCCCTTGACGATCGGCACGCGCACGGCGTTGCCCCACTCGGTCCAGGATCCGTCGTAGTTGCGGACGGTCTCAAAGCCCAGGAGGTACTTCAGGGCGAACCAGGTGTGGCTGGACCGCTCGCCGATGCGGCAGTACGCCACGACGTCGTCGCCTTCAGCCAGGCCGGCTTCGCCGAGGTAGATGGCTTCCAGTTCCTCCCTGCTGCGGAAGGTGCCGTCGGCGGCAGCGGCGCGTGCCCACGGGATGGACGCTGCAGTGGGGATGTGGCCGCCGCGGAGGGCACCCTCCTCCGGGTAGGCCGGCATGTGGGTGCGCTGACCGGTGTACTCCTCGGGGGAGCGGACATCGATCAGGGGACCGGTGCCCAGGTGGGCCAGGACGTCATCCTTGAAGGCGCGGATCGGGGCGTCGTCACGCTCCACCACCGGGTAGTTTCCGGGAGCGGGAGCTGGCCGGTCCCTGGTCAGTTCGCGGCCTTCGGCAACCCACTTGTCCCGGCCGCCGTCCAGCAGACGGACGTCCTGGTGGCCGAACAGCGTGAAGACCCAGAGGGCGTAGGCGGCCCACCAGTTGGACTTGTCGCCGTAGATCACCACGGTGCTGTCGCGGGAAATGCCCTTCGACGCCGCGAGTTCAGCAAAGGCGGCACCGTCAACATAGTCGCGGGCCACGTCGTCGTTCAGGTCAGTGTGCCAGTCGATCTTGACGGCGCCGGGGATATGGCCGGTTTCGTACAGGAGCACGTCCTCGTCGGACTCCACCACGACGAGTTCGCCGCGGGCCACGGCACCGCTTTCAACGGCGGCAGCAAGCCACTCAGTGGAGACCAGCCGCTCCGGGTGGGCATAGGCTGCGAACTTCTCATTCTGTTCAACCGGGTAGGGCATGGCTTGGCCTTTCACTAAGAGCACGGGAAACCGCGGAACATGCATTGGAACCTGTTCCCACACTAACCAGCGCCCGTGGGGTTGTCCGTATTCCGTTAACAGGGCGAAATGTTGCCTTCATCACGCCCCTGGGCGTGAGGCCGGCGCCCCGCCCGGGTAGGGCCCGCATTGCCGGTATCCTTTCTGGGGACCAACCACCAGCAGAACGGACCACCTTGGTACAGATCGAACAGCTTGCCGCCCGCACTCCGGCAGTATCGGTGGACGAACTCCTTAAGGGCTTCTACCCCTCGCCCCGGTTTGGGGAGGTTTCCTTTTCGAGCTACCGCCCCGACCCGAAGCAGCCCAGCCAGGCCGCCGCCGTGCGTGCCCTGGAGGGATTTGCCGACGGCGTGGGGTCGGGCAACGGAGGCGGGCTTTTCAAGAAGCTGTTCGGCAAGAAGGACGAATCCAGGGCGGGAATCTACCTGGACGGCGGCTTCGGCGTGGGCAAGACCCACCTGCTCGCCTCCCTGTGGCACGCGTCGCCCGGCCCCAAGGCCTTCGGTACGTTCGTGGAGTACACCAACCTGGTGGGCGCTCTTTCCTTCCGCAAAACGGTGGACGCGCTGAGCAGCTACCAGCTCGTGTGCATCGACGAATTCGAACTGGACGATCCCGGCGACACCGTCCTGATGTCCCGTCTCATGCGTGAGCTGGCTGACGCCGGGGTCAAACTTGCCGCCACGTCCAACACGCTGCCCGGCTCCCTGGGCGATGGCCGGTTCGCCGCTGTGGACTTCCAGCGCGAAATCCAGGTCCTGGCGGACCAGTTCGACGTGATCCGCATCGACGGCGAGGACTTCCGGCACCGTGGCCTCCCGGCCGCGCCGGCGCCGCTGAAGAACAGCGAGCTCAACGCGCACATGAAGGCGGAATTCGACGGGAAGACCGTGGCCCAGGATGAGTTCTCCACCCTCATCCACCACCTGGCCGGCGTGCACCCCAGCCGCTACCGCCAGCTGATCCACGGCATTGACGGCGTGGTGTGGCGCAACGTGGAAACCATCACGGAACAGGCTGTGGCGCTGCGGTTCGTGGTCCTTGCAGACCGGCTCTACGACAAGGATGTGCCGATCCTGGCCAGCGGCGTCCCCTTCGACAAGCTGTTCACCGAAGAGATGATGGCCGGCGGGTACATGAAGAAGTACTTCCGCGCCGTCTCCCGCCTCACTGCGCTTGCTCGTGAAGGCCAGAACCACGAGCCCTCCTAGGCGGACTTCTTCCCGGGCCGGGGCCGCAGCGCCAGCCGGACCAGCAGTCCGGCCAGCAGCGCCCAGAAAGCAGACCCGATCCCGGCGAACGCCAGGCCGGACGCGGCCATCAGGAACGTGACGGCCGGGGCAATCCGGTCGTCCGGGTCCGCCAGGGCTGCCGAGACCGCCGAGGCGAGGGTGCCGAGCAGTGCCAGCCCGGCAACGGCTTCAAGCATCCCGGCCGGCGCTTTGCTGACCACCGACACCAGGGCCGCCGAGAAGGCAGCCAGCACCAGGTAGGCCAGGCTGGACGTGAAGCCCGCGATCCACCTCCTGCTCCGGTCCCCGCCGGCTTCCTCGCCGGCGGCCAGGGCAGCACTGAGCGCCGCGAGATTGATGGCGTGGCCGCCGAACGGGGCCCCCGCAACAGTTCCCACCCCCGTGACGAGCATCGCCGGGCGCCACGGTGCCTCATATCCACAAGACCTCAGCACGGCCACCCCGGGAATGTTTTGCGAGGCCATCGTCACCACGAACAACGGGAGCGCAAGGCCCGCCATCGCCTGGAGGCTGAACGCGGGTGTGGTCCAAGCCAGTGCCGGGACCAGGCCTGCCGGTTCAACAGGGGTTCCGGCAGATACCAGGGTTATTCCGATCACGCCCAAGGCGGCCAGCAGGGCTGCCGGCACCGCCCAGCGCGGGGCGAACTTCATCATCAGCAGCCAGCACAAGATCACCGGCGCTGCAAACGCCGGGGCGGAGCCGAGGGCCTTGAAGGGTGCCAGGCAGAGCTGGAGCAGGACACCGGCCAGCATGGCCTGGGCCAGGGAAGTCGGGATACGGGCCATCAGCCTGCCAAGCGCCGGCACCAGGCCGGTCATGGCCAGCAGCAGGCCCGCACCAAGGAAGGCTCCGACGGCGGCCGGCCACCCGCCGTCGGGCACTCCCGATGACGCAAGCAGTGCTGCGCCCGGCGTTGACCAGGCCAGTGTCACCGGGACCCTCGAACGCCAGGCGAGCACCAGCACGCCGAGTCCGACGGTGAGCGTTACGGCCAGGAGGCCGGACGGAGCCTGGGCAGGATCAGCGCCGACTGCCTTGAGTCCGGCCAGGACCACGGCAAAGGATGAGGTGAAGCCCACCAGCGCGGTGACGATCCCTGCGACCACCGGCCGGGAATCGGTCCGGGTCGGTCCGGGCTTGGTTGCCGTGGTGGGGGCGGGAGACGGAGACTTGGGCATACCGGCAGGTTACCGGCCCGGGTTTGGCAACCGGCAATTCGGGGCGGCGAATGTCGCCGTTAAACGCCAAAGGTGCGGGCGCCGCCTCCCGGCGGGACCCGCACCTCCTTGACGTGCCGGGCAAAGCCCTGGCCAAATCCTTTACGGAGCCCTGTCAACCGGCGGAACCGGATTTCCAGGAGCTGCCGGGGGAACCTGCTCGGCGGCAGGTTCCTGCCCCGGGGTGCCGTTCTTGTCAACGAGCTTGGAAGCGCCATCCTGGATCTTGTCGACGTGGCCTGCGTACTTGCCGCCGGTCCTGGTGTCGACGAAATCGCCAGCCTTGGTGATGCCGTCCTTGATGGCCTGCTCGTTGCCGCGGATGAGACCCTGAGCCTTGCCCTTTAGATCGTCAATCAAACCCACGGGCACCTCCCTTCTATCGCGGAGCCAGGTCGCTCCTCGCGCATTCGATCCTATCCGGGCCCGGGAGGCGTGCCAAGGGAATCACGTTCGCCAGCAGCGGATGCGGCTTAAACGAAAAAAGCAGCTCCGGAGAGCTGCTGTTCGTGTGTGGGCGATACTGGGATCGAACCAGTGACCTCTTCCGTGTCAGGGAAGCGCGCTACCGCTGCGCCAATCGCCCGGAACCGGAAGACCGGCTTATGGGATATAAGAGAGCGGACGACGAGATTCGAACTCGCGACATCCACCTTGGCAAGGTGGTGCTCTACCAGCTGAGCTACGTCCGCATTGTGCAGATTGTTCCGGAAAAATCCGGCGGTTCTGCCAGCAAGTTGCCTTGCCGAGTGGGCGATACTGGGATCGAACCAGTGACCTCTTCCGTGTCAGGGAAGCGCGCTACCGCTGCGCCAATCGCCCATTGCATCCGGAAACCCGGAAACCATGGTTTTCACCGAGGTGGGTACGGGATTCGAACCCGTGTATACGGCTTTGCAGGCCGCTGCCTCGCCTCTCGGCCAACCCACCGTGTTAGCGTCAATTCCGAAGAATGTTTGCTGTGACAGTGTCCTGCGAGCGGACGACGAGATTCGAACTCGCGACATCCACCTTGGCAAGGTGGTGCTCTACCAGCTGAGCTACGTCCGCATTTTGGAGGCTTGATTCCTTGCCGTTTCCGGCATTTCCTCGCGTTCCAACGAGTAAAAACAATATAGGAGGTTCCGGGAAACTCCAAATCGCCCCGGCGCGGCCGGCCCGCATGGGCCCAACAACCGCGGAATTGCGCGAAATTTTCGAGTTACAGGCGTGTAATTCCGGCCAGGGTGAGTACGGCCGCCCCACCTTGTACTGCCCGATGCGCTGCTTTCGTGCAGGCGCGGGCGGGGGTGGACGTGGCTGCAGGACCCCCGTGGAGCATGGCTTTGCGTGTGGCGCCGGCCGATTTTTCAATTGGGGCAGACGTGGGCTAGCATTCAAATGCATCGGGGCGATTGGCGCAGTGGTAGCGCGCTTCGTTCACACCGAAGAGGTCACTGGTTCGAACCCAGTATCGCCCACCGCAGAGGTCCGTTTCCGCTCATCAGCAGCGGAAACGGACCTTTTTTGCGTGCGGCTCCTGCCGCCGGAGATTTTGTCGGCCCCCTGTGAAAGAGTCTTTTGTATGACTGATCCGCTTCTTGCCCACGCCACCGAATACGGCCGGATGTACGCACGGTCAACGTCTGAGCAGTTCTCGGTTCCTTCCATCACCACGGTGATCAGCCAGCAGCCGCACGGCCTCGATGGCTGGTTCGGCTATATGGGTGCCAGCAGCCTGGCCAACGATCCGCTGCTCTCCGACTGCCTGGGGAGCCCGGCCAAAATCAAGCAGGCCATCAACCGTGCGGCAAAGGCGGCCGAAACGTACCGGGACGACGCCGCCAGGCGTGGGGACCGCGTACATAACTACTGCGAGCAGGTGGCCCTCCGGGCGCTCGGACGCCCCCATTCCATGAAGGAAGCCCGCGATGCCCTGGCCGCCAACGGGGAGGAGGCTTTCGCCGTGCGCTTCGACGAATGGTGGGAACTCTTCCGCGTGGAGCCCATCGCCCCGGAAATCACGGTCTGGAACAACTCGGTGGGATACGCCGGAACCCTTGACCTCGTGGCCAGGATCAACGGACGCATCTGCCTGATCGACTACAAGACCAAGGGCACAACCCGGGACGGTCAGGTCAAGCCCCTGGATGACAAGGTGGTGATGCAGCTGGTTGCCGGCATGAAGGCGGAAGAAAGCCTCGTGGATCCGGAGGCGGGGACCTGGGAGCCCTGGAAGTACGGTGAGGACCCGGTCCTGCTGGCGGTGGCCATCGGTGAAACGGAGGTCCGCCCCGTCCGGGCCAACCCTGAGGTCCTCAAGCACCACTGGTGGAAGTTCTGCGCCCTGCGCCGCGTCTGGGAACTTTCCGCGGACACCATCAGCGCGGGCACTGCGCTGCTGCCCATCGCACCCCCGCCCCTGGCCCGTACTGCCTAAGGAGACGGTGCACGTGAAGAGACTGCACCTAAACTGGACAGGTTCACTTTCCCGCCAACCGTGAGGACACCCAGCGCATGGCTATTCTGAATATCCGCATCATCGGCGATCCTGTGCTGCGCACAGTTGCCGATCCCGTGACGGAATTCGGACCCGACCTTGCCAAACTGGTCGCCGACATGACCGAGACCATGGAGGACGTGGAAGGAGCCGGCCTTGCCGCTCCCCAGATCGGCGTCAGCAAGCGCATCTTCACCTACCGGATCGACGGCGTCGAGGGCCACATCATCAATCCTGTCCTGGAGAACAGCGAGGACTACCAGCCGGACCACGTGGAGGGCTGCCTGTCCATCCCGGGCCTGGGCTTCCCGGTCCGCCGTTTCCGCGCCACCCGTGTCACCGGCGTTGACATGCACGGCAACCCGGTCACCATTGACGGCGAGGGGATGCTGGCGCGCTGCTTCCAGCACGAAAACGACCACCTGGACGGCATCCTTTACACGGACCGCCTCGAGGGCGAGGACCGGAAGGCGGCGCTGAGGTCCATCCGCAACGCCAATTACGACGCCGTCGCCGGACGGACCACAGCCAAACGCGCCAAGAGTGTGGGGTCAAGCTTCGGCGGGACCAGCTTTGGCGGAACCAGCACCCCCGGCTCCAGCTTCGGCGCAGCCGGGTGAGGGTCCTCTTCGCGGGGACACCCGCCGTCGCAGTTCCCTCCCTGGACGCGCTGGTCAACGCCGGCTTCAACGTCGTTGCCGTCCTGACCCGGCCCGACGCGCCGCTGGGCCGGAAACGGGTGCTGACGCCGTCGCCCGTTGCCCAGCGGGCCGCGGAACTGGGCATCGAGGTCATCCGTGCCGCACGCGTCGATGCCGAGGCCATAGCCAGCATCAGCGCGGTGCAGCCGGACGTCGCGGCCATCGTCGCCTATGGCGGACTGGTTCCCCGCGATGCCCTGGGCATTCCGCGGCACGGCTGGGTCAACCTGCACTTCTCCCTGCTGCCCGCCTGGCGCGGGGCGGCGCCGGTCCAGCGGTCCATCATGGCCGGGGACGACGTCACCGGCGCAGTGACGTTCCAGCTTGAGGAAGGCCTGGACACCGGGCCTGTCTTCGGCACCCTGACGGAGTCCGTCAAGCCCCAGGACACGGCGGGTGACCTTTTGGAACGGCTGTCCCACAGCGGCGCGGTCCTGCTGGCCCAGACGCTTTCTGCCATCGATGCCGGAAAAGCAGCGCCGCAGCCACAGGCCGGCGATGTCACGCTGGCGCCGAAGCTGACCCTGGAGGATGGCCACCTGAACTGGGCGCATCCGGCCCTGGCCATCAGCAGGCAGGCGCGCGGTGTCACCCCCGAGCCCGGTGCGTGGACCGTGCTGGACGGGCAGCGGGTCAAACTTGAGCCGGTGCGGCTGCGGCCGGATGTTTCCGGGCTTGCCCCGGGATCCGTGGCACTGCGGGACAAGGCCGTGTTGGTGGGGACAGGTTCGCACGCGGTGGAACTTACCCGGATCCAGCCCGCCGGGAAAAAGATGATGGCCGCCGCCGACTGGGCGCGCGGTTTGGCTTCACTGGAGAGCGTGGTGTTCGAATGACCGGGTCCGGAGGCAATACAGGCGGACGGGGAAGTGCCGGGGGACGCAGCGGCGCCGGGAAAGGCGGGCAGGGCGGCAGCGGCGGACCTGCCGGCGGCGGCCGTGGCAACGGCGGTCCCCGGGACGCCAGCCGGCGGAACGCCAAGGGGCGGGAACGCAACCGCGGGCCGCAACGGAGCTTCACCGACCAGGCGCCGTCCCAGCGCACCAGGCGTGCAGATCCCGCACGCCTGGTGGCCTTCGAGGTGCTCCGCGCCGTGGCGGCGGAGGATGCCTACGCCAACCTGGTCCTGCCCGCACGGATCCGGCACCACCACCTGGACAAGCGGGACGCCGGATTCGCCACCGAACTGAGCTATGGGGCCCTCCGCGGCCAGGGAACCTATGACGCCATTTTGGCGCGGTGCGTGGACCGCCCCCTGGCGCAGCTTGACCCGGCTATCCTCGATGCCCTCCGCATCGGTGCCCACCAGCTGCTTGCCATGCGGGTCCCCGCCCACGCTGCCCTGGACCAGACCGTAGGGCTGGCCCGCGCAGTGATCGGGGCCGGACCGTCGACGTTGATCAACGCCGTCCTTCGCAAGGTCGCCGCCCGGAGCCTGGAGGAATGGCTGGACCTGCTGGTGGAAGGCGAAACCGACGCTACGAAGGTAGCCGCGGTGAGGTACGCCCACCCCGAGTGGATCGTCCGGGCCATGCGCCAGTCCCTCGTCGCTCACGGCCGTTCAGCAACAGAGATCGACGACCTTCTGGAAGCGGACAACGACGCACCTGTGGTTAACCTCGTTGCCCTGCCCGGCCTGGGCAGCCTGGACGAAGCGCTGGAAAACGGCGCCACCCCCGGGGAGCTGGTTGAAGGCTCGGCGCTCTCCAGCGGCGGGGACCTGGGCCGCCTGGCCTCCGTCCGCGCCGGTACCACCAGGGTGCAGGACGTCGGTTCCCAGCTGGTGGCCAGGGCCCTGGCCGCGGTGGACCTCGGTGCACCCGGGGGAGCGGGCGGCACGGGAAGTGAACCCACGGCCGGTGACGCTGAAGCATGGCTTGATCTCTGTGCCGGTCCAGGCGGAAAGGCAGCGCTCCTTGGTGCGCTGGCACACCAGCGGGGCGCCACACTGCTCGCGAACGAGCCCGCGCCGCACCGGGCCAAGCTGGTCAGCCAGGCACTGTCCGCCGTTCCGCACGACAGCTGGCAGGTCCGCACCGGTGACGGCCGTGAAGTGGGCGGTGAGCAGCCCGGGCGGTATGACCGTGTCCTGGTGGACGTTCCCTGCACGGGCCTGGGAGCATTGCGCCGCAGGCCGGAGTCCCGGTGGCGGCGCTCGCCCAAGGACATTGCAGATCTCGGGCCGCTGCAGCGCGAACTGCTGGCCTCGGCCCTGGGTGCCGTCCGGCCAGGGGGAGTGGTGGCCTACGTGACCTGTTCACCGCATCCCGCCGAGACAACAGCCGTCGTTGACGACACCCTGCGCAAGCGCCCTGACCTGGAACTCCTCGATGCCGGTGCGGCCCTGGACGCGGTCAGCCTGACCGGGAGCCTGGGCGCCGGCCACGAGTCAACGGCGCAGCTCTGGCCCCATATCCACCACACCGACGCGATGTTCCTGGCCCTGATAAAGAAGAAGGCCTGACCGGGCAGAACGCCTGGGTTTCCCACCACGCACCTTGAAAGGCACCCCCGTGACGCAATGCTGCATCAATCCGAGCATCCTCTCCGCCGACTTCGTGAACCTTGAGGCCGAACTACAGCGGATCAGCAATGCCGACGCCGTGCACGTTGACGTCATGGACAACCACTTCGTGCCCAACCTGACCATCGGGTTGCCCGTCGTGCAGCGGATCCAGGCCGTCAGCCCCGTACCGCTTGACGCCCACCTGATGATCGCCGACGCGGACCGCTGGGCGCCTGGTTTCGCGGACGCCGGCCTGGCCTCCGTGACGTTCCACGCCGAAGCTTCCATTGCGCCCATCAAGCTGGCACGGGAACTGCGCAGCAGGGGATCCAAAGCGGGCATGGCCCTGCGCCCGGCAACCCCGGTGGAGCCATACCTTGACATGCTGCCGGAACTCGACATGCTGCTCATCATGACGGTGGAACCGGGCTTCGGCGGCCAGGCGTTCCTGGACATCACCCTGCCCAAGATCCGCAGGGCCCGCGCGGCCGTGGAGGGCTCCGGGCTGGGGGTGGCCATCCAGGTTGACGGTGGCATCACGGAAGAGACCATTGCCCGGGCCGCCGAGGCCGGGGCGAACGTCTTTGTGGCCGGTTCCGCCGTCTACGGCGCCGACGATCCGTCCGCTGCCATCGACCTGCTGCGCGCCAAGGGCAGCCGGACATTACGCGCGGCGACGGAATAACCGGGAGCCCATCCCGGTTGTGGCACAATAACAACACACATACGTGCTCCGGGGTCGGTGTAAGTCCGAACCGGCGGTGACAGTCCGCGACCCGCGCGCCGTTGTTCTCCCAGGAGGGCTCCGGCAAACGGTTGAACCGGTGGAATTCCGGTACCGACAGTTAAAGTCTGGATGAGAGAAGCACGTACAGCTGTATCTGCGCAGCCTTTTGGCTCCGCAGCGTTCTGCTGTCGTATCCCCGGAGCCATCGCGGTTCGACAGGGAAGGAACGACACACGAATGAACCCCCAGCGATGGCTCTTAAACGCCGTAAGTCCTGCCGCTTCAAAGGCAGGCCACACCTCCGCAACGGCAGCCGCATGACGGGCGCCGTAAAGCTTCAGCCCGCCGCCGGGGTGGTCACCGCCTTCAGCGCCGCCGAAACCGCGGCCATGGAGCAGGCCCTCCAGGCAGCGCTGAAAGGCCCCCGCGGCGCGAATCCCCTGGTGGGCGCCGTCGTCGTAGGCGCTGACGGCAAGCAGCTCGTTGCCGGCTACCACCGCGGCGCCGGCACCGCACACGCCGAAGCCGACGCGATTGCCCAGGCCGCCGCCGTCGGACTGGACCTGTCCGGCTGCACCATGGTGGTCACGCTGGAACCCTGCAACCACGTGGGCCGCACCGGACCGTGCACGGAGGCGATCATCGCGGCCGGGATCACTGATGTGGTCTATGCCGTGGATGACCCCCACGATCCCGCTGCCGGGGGCGCGGCAACACTGCGCGCAGCCGGCGTCAGGGTCCGCAGCGGCCTGGGTGCCGACGAGGCCCTGGACCTGAACCGCCAGTGGTTCGAGGCGGTGGCTGCCAAGCGGCCGTTCGTCACCCTGCACATCGCGCAGACCCTGGACGCCCGCATCGCTGCCGAAGACGGCACCAGCCAGTGGATCTCCAGCCCGGAGTCCCTGGCTGACAACCACGGGATCCGCAGCCGCATCGACGCCATCCTGGTGGGCACCCAGACCGTGATGGTGGACAACCCCCGGCTGACCGCCCGGGACGCCGCCGGCAACCCCGCGCCCAAGCAGCCGGTCCGTGCCGTCATGGGTCTCCGCGATATTCCGGAGGGCGCCGCAATCCACGGCGACGATGGCCTTGCCGTCCACCTTCCCACCCGCGACCCGCGCGAAGCCCTGTCCATGCTGTACTCGTCCGGCATCCGGCACGTCATGGTGGAGGGCGGGTCCAGCATCCTCAGCTCCTTCCTGGCGGCAGGCCTGGTGGACGAACTGATCGTTTACCTGGCGCCCACCCTGCTGGGATCGGGCACCCCCGCACTGAACGGGCTGGGCATCACCAGCCTTCCCGACGCCCAGCAGTGGGAATGGGACGCGTCCGACGGCGGCGCGGTCCGGACGCTGGGCCGGGACCTCAGACTCCACCTCAGACCGCAACGGCACGTTGCACTTGACCACCCACCAACCCGCACAGCCGCGGAGCCAGCCCAGGGAGGCTACTGATGTTTACCGGAATTATTGCCGAGCAGGGGCAGGTGCTGTCCGTCGAGCGCGACGGCACCACCAGCGCCACGGTCCGGCTGCACGCGCCCGCCTCCACCGAGGGCCTGGCCCTTGGGGGCTCCATCGCCGTCAACGGGGTCTGCCTCACGGCAACAGCGATTGACGGCAAGGACTTCAGCGTCGACGTCATGGGGGAGACCCTGGTCCGGAGCACCATCGGCGAGCTCACTGCAGGGGACTCCGTCAACCTGGAGCGTTGTGTTCCCGCAGGCGGCCGCCTGGACGGCCACGTGGTGCAAGGCCACGTGGACGGCGTGGGCGTCCTGCTCGAACGGGAACCGCAGGGCAACTGGGAGCGGCTGCGCTTCGGCGTCCCCGCCAACCTGGCCCGCTACATCGCCGAGAAAGGCTCCATCGCCATCGACGGCGTCTCCCTCACCGTGACGGCGGTCAGCCCGGCCGCAGAGCAGGAACCCTGGTTCGAAGTGGGCCTGATCCCCACCACCCTCGCCGAAACCGGCCTGGGCACCAAGACCACCGGCAGCCGGGTAAACCTTGAAGTCGACGTCCTGGCCAAATACACCGAACGGCTCCTTGCCTTCAGCAGCGCCGCCGCACCGGCCGGCAGCGGCGAAGCTGCCACCGCGGGAGGTGCACGGTGAACGCAGCAGTACGCCTGGAACCCGCCGTGGCCCATGACCCCGTGACCAACGCCGTGACCGGCACCCCGGCATCCGGTGACCCGGTGACCGGCCGGGCATCGTCCGCGCCCGCCCGGGGACTGGACCCCATCGCGGATGCCGTGCGCGCCATGGCCGCCGGGCGTCCGGTGCTGGTGGTCGACAACGAGGACCGCGAAAACGAAGGCGACATCATCTTCGCCGCCCAGCACGCCACGCCCGCGCTGATGGGCTGGACCATCCGGTACAGCTCGGGCGTGATCTGCGTGCCGTTGACCGGGGACCGCGCGGACGCACTGGCACTGCCTCCCATGACGGCTGTCAACGAGGACGCGAAGGGCACTGCCTACACCGTCTCCTGCGACGCGGCCGTCGGCGTCAGTACGGGAATCTCCGCAACGGACCGGGCCCTGACCGCGCGCATCCTGGCGGACCCGCAGGCCGGTCCGGCATCCGTGACCCGGCCGGGGCATATTTTCCCGCTCCGTGCAGTTGACGGAGGTGTGCGGGAACGCCAGGGCCACACCGAGGCCGCTGTGGACCTGTGCCGCCTGGCAGGCCTTGCACCCGTCGGGGTGATCGCGGAAGTGGTGTACGACGACGGCGAAATGATGCGCCTGGACGGGCTCCGTTCGTTCGCAGCTGAACATGGGTGCCCCCTGATCTCCATCGAGGACCTGGTGGCGTATCTTGAAGCCGGGACCGGGGGAGCACCGGACGAGGATGCCCGGGCGGTCCCGGGTGAAGAAAAGGAGAAACGATGACGGCAGCGGCAGCCAGCGACGACAGCCAGCACAATGGTCACCGGAAGCCCCACGCGGTGTCCGGTGAAGCGCCCCATCCCGTCAGCGGAGGGCCCGTGGTGCAACTGCCCACCGCCTTTGGCGACTTCGTGGCGCAGGCGTGGACAGACCTCGTGACAGGCGTGGAGCATCTGGCCGTCAGTTCCCCCAATGCTCCCACCGACGGAAAAGCTCCCCTTGTCCGGCTGCATTCCGAGTGCCTCACCGGGGATGTTTTTGGTTCCTACCGTTGCGACTGCGGGGAACAGCTCGCCTTCGCGCTGGAGCTGATCCGGGACAACGGCGGAACCCTGCTCTACCTCCGCGGCCAGGAAGGCCGCGGGATTGGCCTGGCCAACAAGATCAAGGCCTACGCGCTGCAGGAAGCGGGCTTTGACACCGTCGAAGCCAACGAGCAGCTGGGCCTTCCCGTTGATGCCCGCTGCTACAAGGCCGCGGCCCAGATCCTCGCGGAAATGGGCCTGCATGAAGTCCGGCTGCTGAGCAACAACCCGGACAAGCAGAACAGGCTGGCCAAGGCCGGGGTGACGGTCGTGGAAATGGTTCCCACAGAGGTCCCCTCCCGCGAACAGAACATCCGGTACCTGCGCACCAAGAAGGACCGCATGGAACACCGGCTGGTGCTGGACACCCAGGTGGCTCCCGTGCCTGTGACGGCCCCCGAAACCCCTTACGACCACGAACAAGACTGACGTCTTCACGAACGAACGGAACACAACAAACCCATGAGCGGACACGGCGCCCCCGACATTGACCTCAGCACCCTCAACCCGGCTGAAACCTCGCAGCTGAAGCTGGCCATCATTGCAGCCAGCTGGCACACGCAGATCATGGATGGCCTCCTGGACGGTGCACTCCGCGCCGCCAAGGATGCCGGGATCGCCGAGCCCACGGTGCTCCGGGTTCCGGGCAGCTTCGAACTTCCCGTGGCCGCCGCGCGGCTGGCACCGCACTTTGACGCCGTGGTGGCCCTCGGCGTCGTGATCCGCGGCGGCACGCCGCACTTCGACTACGTCTGCCAGGCTGCGACGTCGGGCCTCACCGACGTCAGCGTCTCCACCGGCGTGCCGGTGGGCTTCGGCGTGCTCACCTGCGACACCGAACAGCAGGGCCTGGACCGCGCCGGCCTGCCCGGCTCCAAGGAAGACAAGGGCCACGAGGCCGTCACCGCGGCACTGGCCACCGCCGTCGTCCTCAAGCAGTACCGCAGCTAAGCGGCACTCCGCTGCACGGGCGCGGTGTGTATTCCCTCACATCGCGCCCGTCATGCAACCGCCCGGGAAGCGCCCCCACGGCCGCAGCAAGTAGGCTGGAGGGCGTGAAGAATTTCGAGACGCTGTTCGCTGAGCTCAGCGAGAAGGCAGCCACCCGCCCGGAAGGCTCCCGCACCGTCGCTGAATTGGAGTCCGGTGTTCACGGCATCGGCAAAAAAGTCGTTGAGGAAGCAGCCGAAGTATGGATGGCTGCCGAATATGAATCCGATGAAGCTGCGGCCGAGGAAATCTCCCAGCTGTTGTACCACCTGCAGGTTCTGATGCTCGCAAAAGGCCTGACCCTGGAAGACGTCTACAAGCATCTGTAGCCACCGGCCGGCGCTTTGCCGCCGGCCTCCTGTGGCCTGCATTGCCTGAAGACCCAGACCTTCCACCCAGAAAGAATTTCCCATGCTGCGAGTAGCCGTCCCCAACAAGGGCTCCCTGTCCGAAGCCGCCTCCGCCATGCTCTCCGAAGCCGGATACCGCCAGCGGCGCGACAGCCGCGAGCTGGTCATGGTTGACCCCGACAACGACATTGAGTTCTTCTTCCTCCGCCCCCGTGACATCGCGGTTTACGTGGGCCGGGGAACGCTCGACGTCGGCATCACCGGCCGCGACCTGCTGCTGGACGCCGAGGTGGAAGCGGAAGAACTGCTTCCGCTGGGCTTCGCCGCCTCCACGTTCCGCTTTGCCGGCCCGGTGGGCGATTTCAGTTCCGCCGCCGAACTCGAAGGCAAGCGCCTTGCCACCAGCTACGACGGACTGCTGCGCAACTACCTGGCAGAACGTGGCATCAATGCCAAGGTGGTCCGGCTCGACGGCGCCGTTGAATCCTCCGTGCGGCTCGGCGTTGCGGACGCCATCGCCGACGTCGTGGAAACCGGCAACACCCTCAAGGCCGCCGGCATGGAAATCTTCGGCGAACCCATCCTCAAATCCGAAGCCGTCCTGATCCGTCGCACCGGCGCCGGCGGCGCCGCCAACGGCACGGCCAAGGAGATCGAGGTCCTCATCCGCCGCCTCCAGGGCGTCCTGGTGGCGCGCCAGTACGTCCTGATGGACTACGACATCCGCAAGGAACTCGTGGAGAAGGCCGCCAGCCTGACTCCCGGCCTCGAATCGCCCACCGTCTCCCCGCTGCGGGACTCCGACTGGGTAGCCGTCCGGTCCATGGTGCCCAAAAAGGAAACCAACCGGATCATGGATGAACTCTACGACCTGGGCGCCCGCGCCATCCTGGTCAGCAGCATCCACGCCTGCCGCATCTGATCACCGGCTTCCCCAGCACCACCGAATATCAGGAGTTCCCATGGCAGTAGCAGTACGGGTCATTCCCTGCCTTGATGTCGACGCCGGGCGCGTCGTCAAGGGCGTCAACTTCGAGGGCCTCCGCGATGCCGGCGACCCCGTGGAACTCGCCCACCGCTACGACAACGCAGGCGCCGACGAACTGACCTTCCTCGACGTCACCGCGTCGTCCGGCAACCGGGAAACCACGTTCGACGTCGTCCGGCGCACCGCCGAGGAAGTCTTCATCCCGCTCACCGTTGGCGGCGGCGTCCGCGGCGTGGCCGAGGTGGACAAGCTCCTGCGCTACGGCGCGGACAAAGCCTCCATCAACACCGCGGCCGTGGCGCGCCCGGACGTCATCGACGAGATCACCCGGCACTTCGGTTCCCAGGTGCTGGTCCTGTCCGTCGACGCCCGCCGGACGCGCCCCGGATCCCAGCCGACGCCGTCGGGCTTCGAAGTGACCACCCACGGCGGCCGCACCGGCACCGGGATCGACGCCATCGAATGGGCCCGGGAAGCAGCCGACCGCGGCGTCGGGGAGATCCTGCTGAACTCCATCGATGCCGACGGCACCAAGGACGGCTTCGACCTCGAACTCATCAAGCTGGTCCGGGCCGCCGTCAGGGTCCCCATCATCGCCTCCGGCGGTGCCGGGGAGCCGGCGCACTTCCCGCCCGCCGTCGCGGCCGGCGCGGACGCCGTCCTGGCTGCGTCAATCTTCCACTGGGGCCCGGACAACATGATGTCCCAGGTCAAGGACGCCATCCGCGAAGCAGGCTTCGAGGTCCGCTGACCTGTCTGCCCACCCAACTAAGTAGCGCTAAGTGCCGTTATGAGCCCTCATAACGGCACTTAGCGCTACTTAGTTGGGAAGTCAGAGTCCTACTTCGGCTGACTGGAGGAGGACGACGGCGTCCGGCTGGCCTTCGAACGTGACCAGGGCGTGGCGCGTGCGGCCGTGGGCGTGCATCAGCAGCTCGCCCGGCTCGCCGACGATGGCCACCGAAACGGGCGCACGTTTTGCCACGTGCCGCGGCCCGGACGGGCGGACCAGGACAATGCCCAGGTCCACGCCGCGGTAAAGGATGGCGGCGCGTTTGACCAGTTCGTCCCAGAGCGCGTCCGAGTAAGCCTCGTCCAGTGCCCGGGGCGCCCACCGGTCCACGGCGCGCCGGACGTCCTCCGTGTGCACGAAGTACTCGATCAGGTTGGCGCTTTCGTCCAGCGCCCGGATGCTCATCGGGGAGAGGGCCGGCGGCCCGGCGCGGAAGGTGTTCACCAGCCGGGCGTAGTCCTCGTTGCTGGTGAGCTTGGCGGCCAGCTTTGCGGTGGCCTGGTCCGAGGCCTTGGCCAGGCGCTTGATGATCAAACCGAGCCCGACGGCGGCCTTCCGCTCGCGCAGGTAAAGGTGCGCGGCAAGGTCCCTGGTACGCCAGCCCTTGCACAGCGTGGGCGCATCAGGGCCGGCCGCAAGCAGGGTTTCGGCCAGGACTTCTCGGGACGGTTCGACGAAATGCATCACTTGTGAAACTAGCACGAGTGGTGTGGAGATGGGCAGCACTGCGGCGGCCGGTGGCGTGCCGTTGTTCACAACAGGAGACCGGCCCGGCGAAGGCACTAGACTTGACCCGATGTCTGAGCAGCCAACCCCCGTCCAAACCGCAGGATCCGCCGTGTCCGCGCCCGTGCAGTCCGTGCCGGCGCCTTCCGTTGAATCCGCCCCGCCGGCAAGCCCGCTTCCCGAGGAGGTGGCCGCCGCGCTCAAGCGCGACGGTGCAGGCCTGGTGGCCGCTGTGGTGCAGCAGTACGACACGAACGAAGTGCTCATGCTTGGCTGGATGGACGACGAAGCCCTCCACCGCACCATGACCACCGGCCGCGTGACGTTCTACTCCCGCTCCCGCCAGGAGTACTGGCGCAAGGGGGACACCTCGGGGCACGTCCAGTGGGTCAAATCCGTGGCCATGGACTGCGACGGCGACGCACTGCTGGTGCGCGTCGACCAGGTGGGCGCCGCCTGCCACACCGGCACCCGGACCTGCTTCGACGGCAGGGACCTCGACGTGGTGGCCGGCCAGGCAGGGTAGGCGGCAGCCGCAGCCCGGCCGGCGTTTCCACCCGGCGGCGGCCATCCCAGCAAAGCACAACCAAGGTGCCGGCAACGCCGGCCCTTTTTGAAGAACAGGCGGACAAGCACAGCCATGCAGGACCTCGGAACCATCAGCCCAAGCCTTGAGGAGTTCCGGGAACTCGCCGGCCACAGCCGCGTCATTCCCGTCCGGCTCAAGGTCCTCGCCGACGCCGAAACCCCCATCGGCCTGTACCGGAAGCTGGCCCAGGGGCAGCCCGGCACCTTCCTCATGGAATCGGCTGCCGTGGGCGGAGCCTGGTCACGCTACTCCTTCATCGGTGCCAGGTCCCGCGCCACGCTGACCACCAAGGACGGCCAGGCGCACTGGCTGGGCGAGCCGCCCGCCGGGGTGCCGGTCAGCGGCAGTCCGGTGGACGCCATCCGCGACACCATCGATGCCCTGCGCACGGACCGGTTCGAGGGACTGCCGCCCTTCACCTCCGGCCTCGTGGGCTTCCTCGGCTGGGAAACCGTCCGGCACTGGGAGCGTCTGGTCAGTCCGCCGGAGGACGATCTGCACCTGCCCGAGATGGCCCTGAACCTGGTCACGGACATGGCGGTGCACGACAACGTGGACGGCACGGTCCTGCTGATCGCCAACGCCATCAACTTCGACAACAGCTCCGAGCGCGTCGATGAGGCCTGGCACGACGCCGTGGCCCGGGTCAAGGAACTCCTGGCCAGGATCAGCGCCCCCGTGGTGCAGCCTGTGTCCGTGCTGGCACCCGCTGCCCTGGACTTCGCCTCGAGCGTCCAGGAACGCTGGGATGAAGCCGAATACCTGGCGGCCCTGGACCGAGGCAAGGAAGCCATTGTCGACGGCGAAGTCTTCCAGGTGGTGATCTCGCGCCGCTTCGAAATGGAGTGCAAGGCATCCGCCCTGGACGTCTACCGCGTGCTCCGGAACACCAACCCCAGCCCGTACATGTACATCTTCAGCCTCGAAGACGCCGAGGGCCGCGAATACTCCATCGTCGGGTCCTCCCCGGAAGCGCTGGTGACGGTCACGGGCGAGGAAGTCATCACCCACCCCATCGCCGGCTCCCGCCCCCGCGGCAAGACGGTCGAAGCGGACAAGGCCCTGGCCGAGGAACTGCTGGCGGACCAGAAGGAACGCGCCGAGCACCTGATGCTGGTGGACCTGTCCCGCAACGACCTCTCCAAGGTCTGCGTTGCCGGCACGGTGGATGTCACCCAGTTCATGGAGGTGGAGCGCTTCAGCCACATCATGCACCTGGTATCCACCGTGGTGGGCAAGCTCGCCCCGCAGGCCAAGGCTTACGACGTCCTGAAGGCCACGTTCCCGGCCGGCACGCTCTCCGGAGCCCCCAAGCCCAGGGCGCTGCGCCTCCTCGATGAACTGGAACCGCACCGCCGCGGCATCTACGGCGGCGTGGTGGGCTACCTCGACTTCGCCGGGGACATGGACATGGCCATCGCCATCAGGTCCGCGCTGCTCCGGGAAGGGCGCGCCTACGTCCAGGCCGGCGGCGGGATCGTGGCGGACTCGGTGAACCCCACCGAGGCCATGGAAACCGTCAACAAGGCTGCCGCCCCGCTGCGCGCAGTCCACACCGCCGGATCGCTGCACAACATTTCGGCGGAATCCCTGCCCGGCGGGACGGATTCCTGATGTCGGAGTCCGGAGTAACTGCGGGCAAGGCCGGCAAGGCAGGCAAGGCGCGGAAGAACCGCAGCACGCCGGTGTGGGCACGCAAGTCGACGCTGGTGATGCTGATCGCCCTCCTCGCGCTGGCCGCCTTCGGCACCACCACCCAGACCTGGATGACTGCCACCCTGGACCCCAACCAGGTGGGCCAGGCTGCCGCCACCCAAAGTGCCATCCAGGTGCAGGGCAGCAAGGCCGCCACCACCGTCACGGCCCTGGCCCTGGTGGCCCTTGCCGGGGGACTGGCAGCGGCGATCGCTGGCCGGATCGCACGGTGGATCATCACCGCCATCATCGTCCTGGCCTCAGCCGGCGTGGTCACCGCCGCGGCAACGGTCCTGGCGGACCCCCTCTCGGCCGCGCAGGGAACCATTGCAGGCGCCACCGGGATCTCCGGCAGCCAGGCGCACGTGGAGCTCACTCCCTTTCCGGTCCTCGCCGTCGTCGCCGGCTGCCTCCTGGCGCTGGCAGCCCTCCTGATCCTGCCGGCGTCCCGTTACTGGAAGACGCGCACCAAATATGACGCGCCCGGCGCCGCGGGAACCGCTGCAGCGGCAGGGCCGGTGGACGAGATTGACAGCTGGGACCGGCTTTCCCGCGGCGAGGACCCAACGTAAGGCCTGCGGCCACCACCGCCGGCGCGGGCGTCGGGCCCAGCGGTACGCGGTCGGCGGCCAAAAAATGGCAGAATGTAAGCAGTATCCACCCTGAGGAGATTTTCCATGAGCAAAGCACCTGCGTCCGTTTCCAAGTCCGGCACCCGCCAGGTCGCCCCGGGCGCCATTGACCACAGCCAGGAACTGGGCCACGGCAACAGCCCGGCAGCATGGACCTGCGTCATCGTCATGCTCGTCGGCGCCCTCATCGCAGCCATCGCCTTCGTCATCGCCAGCACCCCCATCTTCATTGGCGGCGCCGTCGTCATGGTGATCGGCCTGATCCTCGGTTACGTCATGCGCAAGGCAGGCTACGGCGTCGAAGGCAGCAAGCTGAAGAACTCCGGCCACTGATGGCGACTGTTCTCGACGACATCAACGCCGGTGTCAGGGAGGATATGGAGGCCAGGAAGCGGCTCGTTTCCCTGGCTGAGCTGAAGGACCTGGCCCAGGCAGCGGCACCCGCCCGCGATGCCTGGGGGGCCCTCGGCGGAACCTCCCCAACCCGGGAACAGCTGAAAGTCATCGCCGAAATCAAGCGCCGGAGCCCCTCCAAGGGCGATCTCGCCAGCATCGGGGATCCGGCGTCGCTCGCCCGGCAGTACGCCGACGGCGGTGCCTCCGTCATCAGCGTCCTCACCGAACAGCGCCGCTTCAACGGGTCCCTGGCCGACCTTGACGCCGTGCGCGCCGCCGTCGACATCCCGCTGCTGCGCAAGGACTTCACGCTCGACGAGTACCAGATCTGGGAGGCCCGTGCCCACGGTGCCGACCTCATCCTGCTCATCGTGGCCGCGCTTTCCGATGCCCAGCTCACGGAGTTCAGCGCCCTCAGCCGCGAGCTCGGCATGAACGTGCTGGTGGAGACGCACACGGAAGAAGAAATCGAGCGGGCCGTCGCGGCCAACGCCCGGATCATCGGCGTCAATGTGCGCAACCTGAAGACGCTCGACGTCGACCGTTCTGTTTTTGCCTCCCTGGCAGGAATGATCCCCGCCGAGGCCGTCGTAGTTGCCGAATCAGGCGTCCGCGACGCGGACGACGTCACGCATTACGCCGCCAGCGGCGCCAACGCCATACTGGTGGGCGAGGCCCTGGTAAGCCACGCCACGCCGCGGGAACGCATCGCCGAGTTCACTGCCGCCGGCGCCGCCGCCATCGCTGCCCGCAGCTAAGGCACGCACCATCGAGCCTCCTGCGGGGCAGCAGCACGCTGGCCCGCGGGACAGGCACCCGTTCCGGCCCGGTACCGGAACTGCACACTTTTTGACCACCAACTTCGAACAGGACAGGACTGATGGCTGAAGCACCCTCAGGAAACGCTGACAACACCACCGCGGAAGCATTCCTGCAGGGGGGATCCCTCCGCCACGCCCCGGGGCCGTACTTCGGCAACTACGGCGGCCGATGGATGCCCGAGTCCCTCATCGCCGCCCTGGACGAACTTGAAGAGACCTTCAACAAGGCCAAGGACGACCCCGAGTTCCGCGCCCAGATCGCGGACCTGAACAAGAACTACTCCGGCCGCCCGTCCCTGCTCACGGAAGCCAAGCGGTTCTCCCAGCACGCCGGGGGAGTACGGGTGTTCCTCAAGCGCGAGGACCTCAACCACACGGGCTCGCACAAGATCAACAACGTCCTGGGCCAGGCCCTGCTCGCCAAGCGCATGGGCAAGACCCGCATCATCGCCGAGACCGGCGCCGGCCAGCACGGCGTGGCCAGTGCCACCGCCGCCGCCCTCATGGGCCTGGAGTGCGTGGTGTACATGGGTGCAGAGGACTGCCGCCGCCAGGCGCTGAACGTTGCCCGCATGGAGCTGCTGGGGGCCAAGGTCATTCCCGTGACCAGCGGGTCCCAGACCCTCAAGGACGCCATCAACGATGCCCTCCGGGACTGGGTAGCCAACGTTTCCACCACCCACTACCTGCTGGGCACCGCCGCCGGAGCCCACCCGTTCCCCGCCATGGTCCGCTACTTCCACGAGGTCATCGGCGAGGAAGCCCGCGCACAGATCCTCGAGCAGGAGGGCAGGCTCCCGGACGCTGTCTGCGCCTGCATTGGCGGCGGCTCCAACGCCATCGGCATCTTCCACGGGTTCCTGGATGATCCCAGCGTGAAGATCTACGGGTTCGAGGCCGGCGGCGAAGGCGTGGAGACCGGCCGGCACGCCGCCACCATTACCCTGGGCAAGCCCGGGGTGCTCCATGGTGCACGCTCCTACCTGATGCAGGACGACGACGGGCAGACCATCGAGTCGCACTCGATCTCCGCCGGACTGGACTACCCCGGGGTCGGCCCGGAGCACTCCTACCTGGCCGATATCGGGCGGGTCAGCTACGAGCCCATCACCGACGGCGAAGCGATGGACGCCTTCCGGCTCCTGTGCCGCACCGAGGGCATCATCCCCGCCATCGAGTCCTCGCATGCGCTGGCCGGAGCCATCAAGGTGGGCCAGCGGCTTGCCGCCGAGGACGCCGCTTCCGCCGGTGAAAAGATCATCATCGTCAACCTGTCCGGGCGCGGTGACAAGGACGTGGCCACCGCCGCCGAATGGTTTGACCTGTTGGACAAAAATTCCGCCGAATCGGAAATCGGCAAAGAGGGGGAGCAGCTGTGAGCAGCGCAGACATCGCCAACCAGGCTGAGACGGCCAGCAAGTCGGCAGCAGCGATCGACAGGGCCCGTTCCCAGGGGCGCTCGGCGCTCATCGGCTACCTTCCCGCCGGCTACCCCAGCGTGCAGGAAACCATCGCCGCAGGCATCGCCCTGGCGGAGAACGGAGCCGACCTGATCGAAATCGGCATCCCCTACTCGGATCCGGTCATGGACGGGCAGGTCATCCAGGCCGCCACCACCGAGGCCCTGGCCAAGGGCTTCCACGTCAGCCAGGTGTTCGACGTCGTCGCCGGCATCACCAGCAGGACCGATGCTGCCGTCCTGGTCATGACCTACTGGAACCCCGTAGTCCGCATGGGCGTGGATGAATTCTCGCGCCGGCTCGCCGAAGCCGGCGGCGCCGGGCTCATCACCCCGGACCTCATTCCGGACGAAGCCGCCGAGTGGATGGCAGCCTCTGACAAGTACGGCCTGGACCGGGTGTTCCTGGTGGCACCGTCCTCCACGCCGGAGCGGATGCAGCGCACCGTGGACGCAAGCCGCGGGTTCGTTTACGCCGTATCCATCATGGGCGTGACGGGCGCACGGACATCCGTCAGCACCGCCGCCAAGGATGTTGTGTCGGCAGCGCACAATGCAGGCGCCGAACGCGTCTGCGTGGGGCTTGGCGTCTCCACCGCTGACCAGGTCCGTGAAATCGCAACCTACGCCGAAGGCGTTATCGTGGGCACCGCCCTGGTGGCCGCCCTCCGCGACGGGGGAGTGGACGCCGTCGGCGCCCTCACCAAGGACCTCGCCACGGGGCTGACCCGGGAATCCGGCCTCACGCAGGAAACCGGGGCGTAGCCATGCAGCCGCTCCTTCAGGCAACCGCCCTGGCACCCACGTTGCTGTCCGCCAGCATCCCCAGCCCGGACTGGTCCGGCTTCGACATCCCCCTCCCGTGGGGCAGCCTGCGGATCCACGCCTACGCGCTGTGCATCCTGGCCGGCATCGTCGTAGGCCTGTGGCTGACGTCCGTCCGCTGGGCCAAGCGTGGTGCCCCTGAAGGCAGCGTCTGGGACATCGTCATCTGGGCCATCCCCTTTGGCATCATCGGCGGCCGGCTCTACCACGTGGTCTCATCCCCGGACGCCTACTTCGGCCCCGGCTTCGACGGCACCGGAGACCTCTCCCTGATCCCGCAGATCCAGCGGGGTGGCCTGGGAATCTGGGGCGCCGTCGTGCTCGGCGCGGTGGGTGCCTGGATCGGGTGCCGCCGCAGCGGCGTCAAGCTGAGCGCCTTCGTCGATGCCGCAGCACCGGGACTGCTCCTGGCACAGGCCATTGGCCGGTGGGGCAACTACTTCAACCAGGAACTCTTTGGCGGCCCCACCACGCTGCCGTGGGGCCTGCAGATTGACGCGAACAACCCCAACTTTCCGGCCGGCATGCCCGCCGACACCCTCTTCCACCCCACGTTCCTCTACGAGTCGCTGTGGAACCTGGCCGGCGTCGTGATCCTGCTGGCCCTGGACCGGCGCTTCACCTTCCGCCGCAGCAGGCTCTTCTGGCTGTACGCCATGTACTACACGCTGGGCCGCGTCTGGATTGAAGCGATGCGCATCGACGATGCCGAGCAGATCAGCATCTTTGGCATCACCACCAGGCTCAACGTCTGGACCAGCATCTTTGTGTTCCTGGCAGCCCTGGCCGCCTTCATTCTGCTGGGCCTCAAGGGCCGGCCGGATCCGGACACCGTGTACCTCGCCGGCCGTGAACCGGACAAGGCCGTGGCAACGGGACCACATGCCGGGACAGTCACAGAGGTCCGTGATCCGGACAATGTTGTCTCAGATAGTGATTCGCGTGGTAATCTCCCTGATAACCACAGCGGTTCCAGGCATGCTTCCGACCCCACGGAAGAAGCCGAGGCGGCACCGGCCGGCCGAAAGCCCGGAGCGGATGCGACGGCTGCCGGACACTCCGGCAGCACAGCCACGGAACCCGCACCGGAGGCCGGCACCGGCAAGTAGGCGCCGGCCAGGCAGGGCAGTAGAGCCACCGCTCGAAGAGCCCGAAACCACAACGTCGTGGCATGGGGCACCGTCCGTACAGCGTGAAGCTGCTGTCCGGTGTTGCCCCGGGCAGGGGCCTGCGTAACCGTTAGTTCAGCAGGCTGCGCTGACCTACAATTTCCAGTAATCAACACTTTGTTGTGCCCTTGCAACGGCGCCGACGAGTGGGGCCAACGGTGTCCCTTCCATACGCACGATCAGGAGGAAGGACGTCTCCCATGACCCAAACTCTTAACACTCCCAGCTGGTCCGAACCGGATCAGCCCGGGGCTGCACTGTCGCCGTTCAAGCGCTTCGCCGCCATGCCGGAGGCCGCCGGGCTGTACAACCCGGAACAGGAAAAGGACGCGTGCGGCCTCGCCATCATCGCCACCCTTCGCGGCGAACCCGGGTACGACATCGTCGATGCCGCCCTCACCGCGCTGCGCAACCTTGAGCACCGCGGTGCCGTGGGCGCCGACGAGGGAACCGGCGACGGCGCGGGCCTGCTCATGCAGATCCCCGACGAGTTCTTCCGGGCCGTCACCGAATTCGAGCTGCCGGCACCCGGCCAGTACGTTGCCGGCACCGCCTTCCTTCCGGCCGAGCAGCGGGAGGCCGACGCCGCCAAGACAGGCATCGAGGGACTGGCCGCCGACGAGGGCCTGAAGGTCCTCGGCTGGCGCGAAGTGCCGGTAGTTGCCGACCTCGTGGGCGCCATGGCCCGTGCCTGCATGCCGTACTTCTCCCAGCCGTTCCTGGCATCCGCCAACGGTGAGGAACTGGACCGCAACGAACTGGACTCCCGCGCCTGGCGCATCCGCAAGCGCGCCCAGAACAAGTTCGGCGTGTACTTCCCGTCGCTGTCCTCGCGCACCATCGTCTACAAGGGCATGCTCACCACCGCCCAGCTGGAGCCGTTCTACCCGGACCTGTCGGACAAGCGCTTCAAGACCAAGCTCGCGATCGTCCACTCACGCTTCTCCACCAACACCTTCCCGTCCTGGCCGCTCGCGCAGCCGTTCCGGACCATCGCCCACAACGGTGAAATCAACACCGTCAAGGGCAACCGGAACTGGATGCGCGCCCGGCAGTCCCAGCTTGCCAACCCGCTGCTGGGTGACTCGCCGGAAGAGCTGTACCCCATCTGCACCCCCGGCGCCTCCGACTCCGCCTCCTTTGACGAGGTAGCGGAACTGCTGTGGCTGTCCGGCCGCCCCATCACGCACTCGATCATGATGATGATCCCTGAGGCCTGGGAAAACCACGCCACCATGGATCCGGCCCGCCGCGCCTTCTACGAGTACCACTCGCTGCTGATGGAACCCTGGGACGGCCCCGCCGCCGTCTCCTTCACCGACGGCAACCTGGTGGGCGCCACCCTGGACCGCAACGGACTGCGTCCCGGCCGCTTCTGGATCACCGAGGACGGTCTGATCGTCTTCGCCTCCGAGGTGGGCGTGATCGACGTCGAACCCTCCAAGGTGGTCAAGAAGGGCCGTGTGTCCCCGGGCAAAATGTTCCTGGTGGACACCGAGGCCGGCCGCATCATCGACGACGAAGAGGTCAAGGCCGAAGTCGCTGCAGCCAACCCGTGGGCCGAGTGGGTCAAGGACAACCTGATCGACCTCAACGACCTCCCCGAGCGCGAGCACGTGGTGCACACCGCCGCGTCCGTCAACATCCGCCAGCGCACCTTCGGCTACACCACCGAGGAACTGAAGATCCTGCTGGGCCCCATGGCCCGCACCGGCGCCGAGCCCCTGGGTGCCATGGGTTCCGATACCCCGGTGGCCGTGCTGTCGAAGCGCCCGCGCCTGCTCTTCGACTACTTCGTGCAGTCCTTCGCGCAGGTCACCAACCCGCCGCTGGATGCCATCCGTGAAGAACTGGTCACGTCGCTGACCTGCGCCATCGGACCCAACGGCAACCTCCTGGACACCAAGCAGGTCCGCCAGCCGCAGGTCCAGCTGCCCTTCCCGGTGATCAATAACGACCAGCTCGCCAAGATCGCCAACATCGAGGACGCCGACGGCAACCGCGTGGCCATGAAGGTCCGCGGCCTGTACCGCCCCGAAGGCGGCGAGAATGCGCTCCGCGCCCGGCTCACCGAAATCTGCGAGCAGGTCTCCGGTGCGATCAACCGCGGTGTCCAGTACATCGTGCTGTCCGACCGTGACTCCAACGCCCAGTGGGCGCCCATCCCGTCGCTGCTGCTGGTCAGCGCCGTGCACCACCACCTGCTGCGCAGCGCCAACCGCACCAAGACCGCCCTGGTGGTCGAGGCCGGCGACGTCCGCGAGACGCACCACGTGGCCGTCCTGATCGGCTACGGCGCCTCCGCCGTCAACCCGTACCTGGCCATGGAATCCGTGGAGCAGCTCATCGCGGCCGGTGACGTCACCGGGGTGACCCCGCAGGACGGCGTCTACAACCTCATCAAGGGCCTGGGCAAGGGCGTCCTGAAGATCATGTCCAAGATGGGCATCTCCACGGTGGCCTCCTACACCGGCGCCCAGACCTTCGAGGCGCTGGGCCTGGGCCAGGAACTGGTGGACGAATTCTTCGCCGGCACGCACTCCCAGCTGGGCGGCGTGGGCCTGGACGTCATCGCAGCCGAGGTCTCCGCCCGCCACCAGATGGCCTACCCGGAAGGCGGCATCGAACAACCCCACCGCCCGCTCCTGGGCGGCGGCGAGTACCAGTGGCGCCGCGACGGCGAGCCGCACCTGTTCAACCCGGAGACCGTCTTCCGGCTGCAGCACGCCACGCGTGAGCGCCGCTACGACATCTTCAAGGCGTACACCAGGGGAGTGGACGACCAGTCCACCAACCTCATGACCCTCCGCGGCCTGCTCAAGTTCAAGAATGAGCGCCCGTCCGTTCCCCTTGAGGAAGTGGAGCCCGTCTCCAGCATCGTCAAGCGGTTCTCCACCGGCGCGATGAGCTACGGCTCCATCTCCCAGGAGGCCCACGAGACGCTGGCCATCGCCATGAACCAGCTGGGCGGCAAGTCCAACACCGGTGAGGGCGGCGAGGATGTGGACCGCCTGCTCGACCCGAAGCGGCGCTCTGCCGTCAAGCAGATCGCGTCCGGCCGTTTCGGCGTGACCAGCCTCTACCTGACCAACGCCGACGACATCCAGATCAAGATGGCGCAGGGTGCCAAGCCCGGCGAAGGCGGCCAGCTGATGGCGCAGAAGGTCTACCCGTGGGTTGCCCGCACGCGGCACTCAACCCCCGGCGTCGGGCTGATCTCCCCGCCCCCGCACCACGACATCTACTCGATCGAGGACCTGGCGCAGCTCATCTACGATGCCAAGCGTGCCAACCCCTCGGCCCGTGTGCACGTAAAGCTCGTCTCCGAAGTGGGGATCGGCACCGTGGCCTCCGGCGTGACCAAGGCGAAGGCCGACGTCGTCCTTGTCTCCGGACATGACGGCGGCACCGGCGCCTCGCCGCTGAACTCGCTCAAGCACGCCGGTGTTCCCTGGGAACTTGGCCTGGCCGAGACCCAGCAGACGCTCATGCTCAACGGCCTGCGCGACCGCGTGGTGGTGCAGGTGGACGGCCAGCTCAAGACCGGCCGCGACGTCGTCATCGCTGCCCTGCTGGGCGGCGAGGAGTTCGGTTTCGCCACCGCTCCGCTCGTGGTGGAAGGCTGCATCATGATGCGCGTCTGCCACCTGGACACCTGCCCCGTGGGCGTCGCCACCCAGAACCCCGAACTGCGGGCCCGCTTCAGCGGCAAGCCGGAATTCGTGGTCAACTTCTTCGAGTTCCTCGCCGAGGAAGTCCGCGAAATCCTGGCCGAGCTTGGATTCCGGAGCCTCGAGGAGGCCATCGGCCACGCCGAGGTCCTGGACACCCGCGACGCGGTGGACCACTGGAAGGCCGACGGCCTGGACCTGGACCCGATCCTGCACGGCCTCGAGTTCGACGACGATGCGCCGCTGCGGAACATGACCGGCCAGAACCACGAGCTGGACAAGCACTTTGACCAGCGCCTGATCACCATGGCCACCGAGGCCCTGACCGACCGCAGCCCGGTGAAGATCACCGTGGACGTCATCAACACCGACCGTTCGGTGGGCACCATGCTGGGCCACGTGGTCACCAAGACCTTCGGTACCGATGTCCTGGCCACGGACACCATCGACGTCACACTGAACGGCACCGCGGGCCAGTCCCTGGGCGCTTTCCTGCCCGCGGGCATCACGCTGCGGCTGTACGGCGACTCGAACGACTACGTGGGCAAGGGCCTGTCCGGCGGCCGGATCATCGTCCGTCCGGACCGTACCAACGTGTTCAAGGCGGAGACCAACGTCATTGCCGGCAACGTGATCGGCTACGGCGCCACCAGCGGTGAGATGTTCCTGCGCGGCCAGGTGGGCGAACGCTTCCTGGTGCGCAACTCCGGTGCCACCGCCGTCGTCGAAGGCATTGGCGACCATGGCTGCGAGTACATGACCGGCGGCCAGACGCTGATCATCGGGCGCACCGGCCGCAACTTCGGCGCGGGCATGTCCGGCGGTACCGCCTACGTCCTGGACCTGCGGACCACCCGCGTCAACAAGCAGGCGCTGGAGTCCGGCGAACTGCAGCTGCGCGAGCTGGACTCCGAGGACCGCGACATCGTCCACGGCCTGTTGGTCAAGCACGTGGAAGAAACTGACTCCCAGCTGGCGGCACGCCTCCTCGAGAACTTCGATGACACCGCCGCCCGTATCACCAAGGTGCTGCCGCGCGACTACGCGGCCGTGCTGCAAACCCGTCTCGACGCCATCGAAGAGGGCCTTGACCCCGACGGCGAAGAAGTATGGTCTCGAATCCTGGAGGTTACCGGTGGCTGATCCACGCGGATTTCTGAAAGTACGCCAGCGTGAAACCCAGCCACGCCGCCCCGTTCCCGTCCGCATCATGGACTGGAAAGAGGTATACGAGGCGCAGGAAAAGGGCACGCTGAAAGCCCAGGCCGGACGCTGCATGGACTGTGGTGTTCCCTTCTGCCACCAGGGCTGCCCGCTGGGCAACCTCATCCCCGAGTGGAACGACCTCATGTGGCGGGACAAGGGCGATGAAGCTATCGAGCGCCTGCACGCCACGAACAACTTCCCCGAGTTCACCGGCCGGCTCTGCCCGGCGCCCTGCGAGGCGTCCTGCGTGCTGGGGATCAACCAGCCCGCCGTGACCATCAAGCAGGTGGAAGTGTCGATCATCGACGAGGCCTGGGACAACGGGTGGGTCAACCCGCTGCCGCCGGCCCGCCTCACCGGCAAGACTGTTGCGGTGGTCGGCTCCGGCCCCGCCGGCCTGGCCGTCGCCCAGCAGCTCACCCGGGTGGGCCACACCGTTGCCGTCTACGAGCGGGACGACAAGATCGGCGGCCTCCTGCGGTACGGCATCCCCGACTTCAAGATGGAAAAAGAGCAGGTGGACCGCCGCGTCGAGCAGATGAAGGCGGAAGGCACCCGGTTCCGGACCGGCGTGTCCGTGGGCACCGACGTCACCTGGGAGCAGCTGCGCAGGCGCTACGACGCCGTCGTAGTGTGCACGGGTGCCACCGTTCCGCGTGACCTGCCCATCCCGGGCCGCGACCTGGACGGCGTCCACTTCGCCATGGACTACCTGGTGCCCGCCAACCGCGCGGTGGCCGGGGAAACCATCGAGAACCAGATCAACGCCCACGGCAAGCACGTGGTGATCCTGGGCGGCGGCGATACCGGTGCCGACTGCCTGGGCACCGCCCATCGCCACGGCGCCGCCTCCGTCACCACCCTGGCCATCGGCAAGCAGCCGCCGGCCGAGCGGGCCAGCCACCAGCCGTGGCCGACGTTCCCCACCCTCTTCGAGATGGCCAGCGCACACGAGGAAGGCGGCGAACGCACCTACCTCGCCTCCACCGTCGAGTTCGTGGGCGAAAACGGCAAGCTCACCGGGGTCAAGGTGGCCGAGACCGAGTTCGTGGACGGCAAGCGGCTCCCCAAGGCCGGCACCGAGCGGATCATCCCCGCCGACCTGGTGTTCCTGTCCCTGGGCTTCACCGGCGCCGAACCTGCCGGCATCACCGAACAGGTGCACGCTGAATTCGACGGCCGCGGCAACGTGGCACGCGACGGCTACTACATGACCAACACCGAGGGTGTGTTCGTTGCCGGTGACGCCGGCCGCGGGCAGTCCCTGATCGTGTGGGCCATCGCCGAAGGCCGCGCCGCCGCCGCCGCGGTGGACAAGTACCTGATGGGGAGCACCATCCTTCCCGCACCCGTCGCGCCAACGGACCGCGCCATCGCTGTCCTCTGACCACTGTCCCGGGGGATGCATCGAGGGTTCACCTCGCAGACAACTTAACCAATGCAAGAGACCAATAGGGTAGGTATATGAGACGCGCAAAAATTGTGGCTACGTTCGGCCCGGCAATTGCCAGCTACGAAAACACCCTCGCGGTGCTGGAGGCCGGCGTTGACGTCGCCCGCATGAACATGAGCCACGGTGACTACACCGTGCATGACAACACGTACGAGAACGTCCGCAAGGCCGCGTCCGACCTGAGCAAGGCAGTGGCCATCATGGCCGACCTGCAGGGTCCCAAGATCCGCCTGGGCCGCTTCGTTGACGGCCCGCACGCCCTCGCTGTTGGCGACATCTTCACCATCACCACCGAGGATGTTCCCGGCACCAAGGACATTTGCTCCACCACGCTGAAGAGCCTCACCGAGGACGTCAACGTGGGCGACGCCCTGCTGATCGACGACGGCAAGGTGGCGCTGCGCGCCATCGAGGTCGACGACGTCAAGGTGGTCGCCGAGGTAACCGTCGGCGGCATGGTGTCCAACAACAAGGGCATCAACCTCCCCGGCGTGGCAGTCAACGTCCCCGCGCTGAGCGAAAAAGACGAGGATGACCTCCGCTGGGCCATCCGCCGCGGGGTTGACCTGGTGGCGCTCTCGTTCGTCCGGGATGCCTCGGACATCACCCGCGTGCACGAGATCATGGACGAGGAAGGCCGCCGCGTGCCGGTCATCGCCAAGATCGAAAAGCCGCAGGCCGTGGAGCAGCTGCCCGAGATCATCGACGCGTTCGACGCCATCATGGTGGCCCGTGGCGACCTCGGCGTGGAACTGCCGCTGGAGGAAGTGCCGATCGTCCAGAAGCGCGCCGTGGAACTGGCACGCCGCTGGGCCAAGCCGGTCATCGTGGCCACCCAGGTCCTGGAGTCCATGATCGACAACCCCCGACCCACCCGTGCAGAGGCGTCCGACTGCGCCAACGCCGTGCTGGACGGTGCTGACGCCGTCATGCTGTCCGGTGAGACCAGCGTGGGCAAGTACCCGATCGAGACGGTCAAGACCATGGCCCGGATCATCGAGTCCACCGAAGTGCATGGCCTGGAGCGCGTTCCCCCGCTGGGGACCAAGCCCAAGACCCGTGGTGGCGCCATCACGCGTGCCGCCGTCGAAATCGCCGACCAGCTGGATGCGAAGTACATCTGTACCTTCACCCAGTCCGGCGACTCCGCCCGGCGCCTCTCCCGCCTGCGGCCCATCAAGGCCGTGTTTGCCTTCACCCCGGTGGAGCACGTGTGGAACCAGCTTGCACTGACCTGGGGCATCCAGCCGGTGCTGGTCCCCATGGTGGGCCACACCGATGAGATGACGTCCCAGGTTGACCGCAGCCTGCTGGAAATGGACCTGGTGGACGACGGCGACCTGGTGGTCATTGCCGCCGGTTCACCTCCCGGAAAAGCCGGCTCCACGAACATGCTGAAGGTCCACAAGGTGGGCGACCTCGCCGATGCCGGCAGCCAGGGCGGCGAGCCCGGCAGCAACCGTGAAAAGCTCGGCCCCTGGCCGGAAAAGAAGAAGAAGAACCAGGCCGCCCAGGCCTAGGCTTCACCGAAAAGGACCCCTGCCGGTTGGCAGGGGTCCTTTTTCGTTGTGGTGGTTGGCTGGTTCGGTGACCTGCCTGTGCGAGGCTGGCCCGCCGTCGTGCGTTTCCGCGGGCCAGCCGAAGCGCTAGTTGACCTGGTTGATGATGGTTTCGGCGACCTCACGCATGCTGAGGCGGCGGTCCATGGAGGTCTTCTGGATCCAGCGGAAGGCTTCCGGTTCCGTCAGGCCCATCTTGGTGGTCAGCAGGCTTTTGGCGCGCTCGACGAGCTTGCGGGTGGCGAACTGCTCCTGGAGGTCCGACACTTCACTTTCGAGGGCCTTGATTTCCTCGTGGCGGGAGAGTGCAATCTCCAGGGCCGGGATGAGGTCAGCAGGCGTGAACGGCTTGACCACATAGGCCATGGCGCCGGCGTCGCGGGCACGCTCCACCAGTTCCTTCTGGCTGAAGGCGGTTAGCAGCACCACGGGGGCGATGCGGGCCTTGACGATCTTCTCGGCCGCGGAAATGCCGTCCATGACGGGCATCTTCACGTCCATCAGGACCAGGTCCGGCTTCAGTTCCTCGGCGAGCTGGACGGCCTTCTCGCCGTTGTCCGCCTCACCCACAACGTCGTAGCCTTCACCGCGCAGGATCTCGATGATGTCGAGGCGGATGAGGGTTTCATCCTCTGCCACAATGACGCGGCGCGCCGGCTGGGACGTGGGCTTGGACTCCGTCTGTTCAGTCACGGGATCTCCTTGAAAAGGTACGGCGGGACATCACTATCTTAGGTGCCACCGCGGCTGTACTTGGCTTGCAGGGGTTCGTTTGCGGCGACGGCGGCGCGATTCTGGAATTCAGCCTATCTGCATGTAGAGTAATTCCGCGTACGTGAAGCGATCGCGTTGCTCACAGTCAGCTGTGGGCGTACTTCGGCTCCACGTAATCCGCGCCCGAGTGGCGGAATTGGCAGACGCGCCGCACTCAAAATGCGGTATCGAAAGGTGTGTGGGTTCGAGTCCCACCTCGGGCACAACAAATCGCCTCGTCAGGGGCGATTTTGCTTTAACGTGTGTACAAAGCTTGCGCTGGGGTGCCTCTGACGCTAGGAGTGCGGGCGTTGGCCTGGCTGCCGCGGGGCCTATTCAGATGTGTGGGTGGCGGGTTCAGGACCTTGGCTGGTGGGTGCTCCGCCTGCTGATTGCTGGGATTATGCGGTTCCTCGCTTCCGGTTTTATCGGGTAGACCCGGGGTGGCTTACACCTATTCATGGGCCCGGGGGAGCGGGGACTACATGACCGCTGTGCGGTTGACTGGAGGCCTTCGTCCGGAGCTTCAACGACGTAAAAAGGACCACGGGTTCTTCCCTTTGTCCAGCCAAAGGGGGTGTGGACACTGTCCACACTGTGTCTGCTTTCGTTTTATGGTCGGGACCGATCCTGCAGAGAGTTGATCGGTGGAGGGGCCCAACACGAACCGGACGTTGATCTTCGGACGAATCTAAAACAGAATGCAAATCGCAGGCATAATACATTAGCGCGCGGTGGTGACATGTTTGCGTAATTTAAAGTATATTGCAGTCATGGCACGAAGCGGCAATTCTGAAACCCTCAGCACGGGCGTACGCGACCGGATACGCAAAGACATTCTGGCGGGGCGCTGGCTACCGGGGCAAAATCTGCAATTGATGCCCCTGTCAAAGCAGTATGCGACCTCCAGCACCGTCGTGCGGGAAGCCCTCACCCGACTCTCTGGTGACCGGCTGGTGGAGCTCAAGCCGAATCGTGGCTTCTTCGTTCCCCAGATCTCGCTCGATGAGCTGCGGGACTTTAACGAGTTGAGGTGCCGTGCCGAGGAGTACGGTATCCAGCTCGCCATCGAGCGGGGCGACCTGCATTGGGAGTCTGAGGTCTTCGCCGCCCACCATATGCTGGAGCGCATTCCGCGCTTCTTGGACGGGACCCTGGAGCTGAATCCTGAGTGGGTCGAGGCTCATGACAACTTCCACAAGAAGATGCTGTCGGCGTGTGGGCTGCCCGTACTGATCGACCTGACCTCCGTGTTGGCCGATGAGAACTCGCTGCACCGCCGCTGGTCGGCGCCTTCAAAGAAATCCGTGAACCGCGACATGGACCAGGAGCACCGAGAAATCCTGCAGGCCGTTGTGGACCGAGACGCCGAGTTAGCAGGACGGTTGCTGAGAGAGCACTACACGAGGTCCATGAACAACATTCTCGAGGTGGGGTTCCTTCCGGAGGCGCAGCGAGTCGCCCAGACTGAAGGTCTGTCGGATGTGACCCAGACCTCAGCTTGATGAAGCTACTTCATCATCGTGCTTCAGAGAGACTAGTGCCCCAACCTGCGATCGGTGAAAGGGAACTGGCCTTGAATAACGCTCTTCACTACCCGCTGATGCCGCACATCTGCTGATCAGGAAACACTCCACTTGTGTGGCGTCGGGTACTGCTGGACGGAGACGTCGACTTTGCTCCGCATCGTTCCGGCATGCACTGACGTTGCCTCTTAGCAACGATGCCATGGGCCTAGCCGGCCACTTGACGCCGCATCCTACGGGCTGAGAAGCCATGCTTTTCGTTCGTGGATAGGTGGAGCTCGGAGAGTTCATTTGGCCGTGCAGGCATTGGGGAAAGCGCACTAATCAGGGGAAGGCGGATGAACAACGCGCTTGGCAGTCCTGCCGACTGCCGGCATTTGGCTTCGAAAGTGGCCGGCACAAGGGCAGCTAACCTACTGATGTGCGGTGGGTCATTCCGCCGGCAACATTTCCGCGACAGTATGTCGGTGCCGCCAGCATCTTCGTGGAGCGCCACACGGACCTGGATCACGTCTACGACGAGGAGCCGTCCCCCGTTAAATTGGTGGGACGACGTCCGCGCCTGAGCCAGGAGGGGTTCGACCGCGACTTCAGTGAGATTCGCGGACATGGCTTTCGGCTCGGGGGAGACGGCCATCAGGGTCAGGTGAACAGCCATTGTCACTGTAGGCAACTTGCGCACTCGCGCACATCGCACTTTCGCTGACGGCCGACCTCCCTTCCGGAACGAAACGCCAAGGTGCGGCTACTTGCGAAGCCGAGTCAGGATGCGCCCGCGGGCGTCCTGGAACCGGGGGTCCGCTTTAGTGGCAACTTGATCGCGGTGCGTGCCGAAGCCGGTCTCGATCACGTCCACGACAGTGGCCGGCTTCTCGGCGATGACGATCACCCTGTCAGCCAGATAGATGGCCTCGTCCACGTCGTGAGTCACGAGCATAATGGTCACTCCGAGCTTCTCCCGGAGGTCGATTACCAGGTCTTCGAGGTCAAAGCGTGTTTGCGCATCAACGGAGGCGAACGGCTCGTCCATCAGCAGCACCTTGGCGTTGTACGCCAGTGCACGGGCGATGGCCACACGCTGCTGCATGCCACCGGACATCTCCCACGGGTACTTGTTCCCTTGGCCGCCCAGCCCGACGGCATCCAGGGCCTCATCTGCAGCTTTGTTGCGCAGGGGCTTCTTCTGACCGCGCCCTTGCAGCGGGAAGGCGATGTTCTCGCGGGTGGTCATCCACGGCATCAGGGACCTCGAGTAGTCTTGAAAGACCACCGCCACATCACGGTGCGGTCCCTCGAGCGTATCTCCGCCCACCAGGACTTGGCCGGCCTTGGGCTTGAGTAGACCGGACAGGCCTTTGAGCAGGGTGGTTTTGCCGACGCCGGACGGGCCGACAATCGAGACGAATTCCCCGTTGCCGACAGTGAGGCTGAGGTTCTCGATGATGCACTTCTCATCAGCACCCTCCCCGTAGCCCAGGGAGAGATCTGTGACGTGCAGCAGGGTATCTTCGCTGACGCGTGTCAGCGTACCGCCGGGGACGCTTTCGGTGTTAGGCATGATTCAGACTCCTTGTAAAAGACGTGTCGTGGCGCATCAACGGGCGCCGGATTTGTGATACCAAGCCAGGATCTGCCTGTCGATCAGGCTGAAGCCGATCACGAGGATGTAGCCGATGACACCCACCAACAGCGCCCCACTCCATGTCTCTGGGATCCGGAACGTGCTGGAGGAGTGAAGGATGTAGAAGCCCAGCCCGACGTTGGAGGCGAAAAGCTCGCTGACTACCATGACGACGATGCCAATTGGCAGCGCCACACGTATGCCGGCGATGACCTGAGGCATGGCTCCCGGAAGCACCACCCGGCGGTAGTAGAGCATCCGCGGGATACCGAAGACGCGGGACACCCGGCGCACCCCGACCTCCACGCCCAGGCTTCCGTCGATTGTGTTCAGCAGGATCGGCCAGACGCAGGCGAGGGCTACGGCATAGATTTTCGAAGCTGAGCCCAATCCGAAAATGCCGATAATCAGCGGAACCAAGGCGGACTGCGGCACGGAACGCACGAAATGTATATAGGGGTCGAGGATTAGCCGCAGCCGTTTTGTTTCGCCCAGGATGAGTCCCAGGGCCACACCCACGACACTGGCGATCAGCAGCCCTAGCGCCAGGTTAGAGAGACTTGAGCCCATGGCCTGCAGCAGCACGCCGTTGGTAAGGTCCCGGCCCATCACGCCGAGGATCCGCGAGAGCGGGGGTACAAACAGGTTGGTGCTGTTCGCCGAGGCGAACCACCAGAGGACTACTAGTAAAACGGGCAGCCAGAGCCGCCACAGCACGTTTGTCAAAGTTCTCATATGACGCTCCTGGTCGGTTTGAGCTCGATGCACTGGAGGTTTATCGGAGGGGTTGTGCTCGTCGTCGAGGGCTCAGTCATCACTCTGTCTGTTCCACCGGAGCAGCCGCCCCTCTGCCCTGCCCAGTAAAGAGGCCACTAGCCATCCGAAGATGCCCGCGAAGAACAAGTAGGCGAATGCGTTGTCCCAACGCTCTGCCTCCTGCGCGAGCGTGATCAATCGTCCCAGCCCCGGCACCTGGGTCAAGACCTCGACTCCAACCGCGGCCAGTATCGCGATGGACGCTGAGATGCGCACGCCGGTGGCGATGAATGGCAGAGCTGACGGCAACAAGACTCTTCGGAACCACAAGCCCTTCGGGATCTGAAAGACCGTCGCAGTGGATACGATGCCTGGATCCAGTCTTCGAGATCCGAGGATTGACTGCACCAGTACGGGCCAGACCGCGGCGAGCACGACCATGGTGATCTTCATGTTCGTCGTGGCACCCAGCACCAGCATCATCACCGGCATTAGCGCGATGGTCGGAAAGGCGCGGCCGAATTCAACGATCAAAGCGGCTGAGCGGCCCAGCGGACGGACCGTGCCGATCAGCAGCCCCAGGACGACGCCGATTGCGCAGGAGAGCAACCAGCCCGCCAATGCGGCGAAGAGCGTGTAACCGAAGCCCACCCAGAAGTTGCCCGTGGTGACCACGGTGAAGATGGAGGTCACAATATCGGGGACGCCTGGGGTGATTTTGGGCAGAAGCCCGCTCATCACTGCGAACTGCCAAAGAAGCAGAATCACTACCAGGGTAATCACTCGCTGGAGGGTAAGCGTCCATTTAACGCTGGGCTGGCCGGTGAAGGCCATTGGAGTGGTTGTAGTTGTAGCCATGGCTCAAATCTCCGCTCAGGCGCGCGGAGCTCCTTCCCACAAGATCTCATCAACGCTCTTGGGCTTGGAGGCCATGCCGAACTTTTTCAAGGCGTCCGTTGTTTCCTGTGACACCTTTGGATCAACAGCCACTTGCTGCTCGACCAGCGGGCCCTTGGAATTTTCGATGGAGTTTCCAGTCACCTCGCTACGCACCTTGTAGACGGCATCCGCGTTGCCAGGGTCGTTGTAGAAAGCGACAGCCTTGGCCATGGCCTCATTGAACTTTTTCGCGGTCTCACCATTTGTCTGCAGCCATGGGTCCGTGGCCGCCCAGAGAGTGATACCGAGCCCAGCGCGATACTGACGGGAAGGGTTCGCGATCACATGGAAGGAGGCATCAGAGATGACTTGGTTGTAGAAGCTGTCCGCCGGAAAGATTGCATCCACCTGGGAACTGGACAGTGCGGTACGCATTGACGCATAGGGCAGTGCGACCTGCTTGACGGTATCCAGATTCACACCAGCGTCCGTCAGTGCCTGCAGAACCGGCACATTGCCTCCGGAACCGAGTGAGTTGAAGGCGATTGTCTTGCCTTTCAAGCCGGACAGATCGGTGATGCCGCTGTCCTTGCGCACAACCACACCGGAGGTGTCGACCACCTTGGAAATGAGACCCGCACCGGAGATCAGCTTGATGGGCAGGTCCTCAGCAGTAGCGGTTACAGCTGCGTCCCAAGAGACCGTGCTGATCGCAGCCGATCCTCCTACAAGCTGGCTGAGGTTGTCCTGGGCGGTGCCGCCCGGCCGGATATCTACATCCAGACCAACTTCATCGAAGAAGCCCTTCTGCTTCGCAATGTACAGCGGCTCGTAATTAATGGGTGCATGCAGCACGGTGATCTTCTTAGCCGAGGCGGGCTCAGCCCCCCCGCCGCCGCAGGCCGTAACAGCCATGACACCTGCCAACGCCATGGCCAGGGCGGCCCTACGGGGCAATATCGGGGTCATTTTCTTCATGCGCCTTCTCGCTTTCCAATCTGAGGGTGATATGACACTCTCGTACAGAGAATGCATAAAGTGAGGATAACGTAAATGTGGTCCACTGCACAGTCTTTTCCGTGAGCCGCGTCATACAGTGTGGAAGGTAAAGAGAAAAGCTGTGGGCGCGGTGTGTTTCCGTGACTGTGCAGCGACACTGGGTTCCTTACGCAGCAGCATTAGTCACTGATGTTGCTGCTTTCCGTGTGGGTGCCTTCCGGATTCGCCACTGCAACATGATTTTTCCCGGCTATCCCGGTGATCGTGCGGACTCCGCATTCAAGCAGGGCAGCACCGTCATTGGCGCTCAGGAGCTCCGTGTTCCGTCTCGTTTGTCCTTCCCTTCTGTGGAAGGGCAACCATGTGCTTCGCGAAACGGGTTGCTTGCTGTGGCGGCTGCCCTTTAGCAAGAGTCTCTTTGTGTTCGCGTCAGGTGACAGATCTCGATGGCTGGCTTTTCTGCCAGTTCATTGCCAGGTGGGCACCCGGTCCAGCAGCACATATGCCGCCCGTGTTGCAGGCAGAGGCCGACTCCTGACGACAGGGGGCGGGGCAGGTTGACAAGAGCAGATCAGGCTGCAGGCCGAGACAGACGGAGAGGCTCACGCAAGGTAGCTGCCTCGTACTCGGTTAGTGCGTAGCCCCGCGCCTGCAGCTCCGGAATCAGCAGATTGCGTTCTGACCCATACCGCCCCAGGCTGAATCAAGGTTCCTTCGAGATCAGCGCTGCCCGGCCGGCTCCGCCAGCAGGGCAGCCAGCTCGGACATGTCCTCCAGCTTTTCCAAATGGTGGACCAGCTCAAGCACATGGTCGGCAACCGAGTCCTCAAGAGTTCCGTTCCACGCGATGTTGCTGCGGAACTTGGCCTCTATGCGCTCACGGTTCAACGGAGCGAAGTGAATGTCCCCAAGCACCCGGTCGACACGAATGCGGTGGCGATCGCCGGAGGTAAGCCGCACCTCGACCTCAGCCGTCTGGGCCTGTTCGCGAGGTAGCGAGCCGATGATCTCTATCTTTTCCAACATCCTCTGCAGCGCTGGATCGCGCATGTGCGCCTCGTTCATGTGCTGCAGGCCAACGGTTCCGTACATCAGCGCCGTGGCCACAGCGAACCTGATGCTGAAGGCGCCCGAGACCTCCGGGCAGCTTCCAACGGTGAACTCCTGCCCGACGAAGCCGGCCTTTGTCTGCGGATTCACAAAGATCTGGATTCTCTCCAAATTGTCGGGAGCGATTCGATACGCCTCCACCAGCTGCACGGTGGCATCCAGCGACGCCTGGCTCGCCCGGCACGTCGGCCATGGCTTAATAACGGCATCGGCGTAGAACTCCTGACCGAGGCCCTCGGTGATCTTTTCAGGTTGCGGCGTGGTGCTCCACTGGGCCAGGAAACCAAAACGTCCCCCGATCGGGTCGTGAGGTCCCCGGAATCCCGTGGCGGCCAGCTCAGCGGAGAAGACAGCGTTGCGAGCGGACAGGGAGATCGGCAGCTTGAACGCCAGTGTCTTGTCGTTGATGTTGTCGATGGTCCCGGAGACTTGGTTGATGACCAGCCCAAGCCCGTGATGCAAGGTGGCAGCGTCGTGCCCCATTAGTAGTCCGGCCGTGGCCACGCCGCCCAGGGCATTGATCGTCCCAGTGTTGTCTCCGCCGCCGTAGACATCGAAGCCGGTGGCATGACCGAGCCTCGCGGCCAGATCGTCTCCATAGATAAGTGCGGTGAGCAGGTCCCGACCACTGCGTCGTCGGGCCTCAGCCACGGCGAGTGCCACGGAGACGGTAGTGCCCGTGATGTGCGAGGGGATCTGCACCCCCTCGGCGTGGTCGGCCCCGACAGGCTCGAAATCATATGACCTCATCAGGGCCGCGTTAGCCAGAGCGGCATGCATCGCGGGTACCTTGGCGCCCGTGGTCAGAACGGTCGACTCTGGGCGGCCACCCCAACCGGTGACGAGGTCGATCAACGAGGAGCTGCCTTCAGCCTGAGTACCGGCCGCGATCAGACCCAGAGCGTCCAAAACACGCGTCTTGGCCCGATCGATTGCTTCCGAGGGCAGCGACTTGAAGTCCGCTGCCGCAAGATGGTCGGTCAGGACCGCCGTAAGTGTCTTGTCCATCGCCTTGGGTTACGCCCGGCCGGCCGTGGGAACCTTTTGACGATCCAGGAATTCCCATACCGTTCCCTTGTCTCCATTGCGCTGGCCCTTGATGTGCTCGAGCATGCGTGCCCGTCCTACGGAACCAAGGTAAAACCGCTCATACAGCTCGATGCGCGAACCCAAGGCCGATCCAGCGAAATCCCAAGCGGTTCGGAAGATCCGGGAACGCTCTTGAGCGCTGATGCCCCCGGCTCCCGGAAGGTACTTCTCGAGCATAGGAGCCAACTCCGGGTTATCGAACGCCGCCAGGGAGGGAGTGGCCAGCAGATTGTGCGAACCCAACGTTTTGATGATGTCGTTCACCCGGATCATCCATTCCGGCATGATCGTGCGCAGCACACCGATATCATCGTGCACGAAGTAGGCACCACCGCCCCAGTCATGGGCTCGGCGCTCAGCGGAGTCGATGATCGCCCGGGTCATCACCAGGAAGCCGTGAACCTCACCAAGCATGGTAGTGACGTCCGGCCGCGCACCCGACCCGGTGACCCGGGCCATCTCGGCGAGCAAATCGTAGGCAAACTCCAGCTTTACAGCGGCCCGGATGGCCGTCTGCTGCTGGGTGCATCCGGTAGCAGTTCCTTGGTTCACCGAGTTGTAGAGATCCAGCTCCCCATCAATGAAGATACGGTCGTGGGGGATGAGCACGTCATTAAATATGACCACTCCATCCTGCTCGTCAAACCGGGAGGAGAAGGGCCGGTCCTCGCGGGAGGCATCTACACCGTAATGATCACGGCAGATAATTGCGACGCCCTCGGCCGCTACGGGGATGGCGAAGGACAGGGCGTACTTCTCGTATCCGGGCTTGATGGGAGTTGCCGGGTAAACATAGATTTCATCGGCGATCGGGCCGAGGGTCGCCAGAACCTTCGCGCCGCGAACGATCACACCCTTCTCCGTGCGATCCACCACCTGAAGTGTAAGGTCTGCGTTGGCTCCGTCCAGCTCACCGATCGATTTGTCGATGTTGGCGTGCACGATGGTGTGTGTGAGGGCCAAGTCATTCTCGGCCACGTACTTCTGGTAGGCCTTGATTCGCTCGAAGTAGATTGGATCGGAGGAGGCCTTTTCCCAGAGGTCTGTGCGGGAGACGTGTCCAGCCAAGACCACGTTCACGTAGTCGGGAGTGCGCCCCAGCATGCCCATGGAATAGCGGGCGAACCGGTCAAAGGCACGGTGCCGGCGTTCGATGTCCTCCTGGTTGGCGGGACGCAGGTGAGATACCGAGATCATGTCGCCGCTGTCGGGACTTTCGAACAGGCAGTCGTCCCAGTGCTCCCATTGGTAGTCGAAGTATTCGGCCATTCCTGCAAGGGAGCCGGCGAAATCCGGATGTTCAGTAACATCGATCTGCTCGTTTCCGTACCAGACCGTGCGTCCGTCCTTAAGTCCCTCTACGTATTCATATCCACGTCGTGCTCCCATTGAGCTCTCCTTCATCTCTAACGTCAGGTGAGACACAGGACGCCTAGCGGACGCCCCGATTTGTTCTCATGTTGGTTGTTTTGCTGTTGACGGCCATCTGACCGGCGGTCCGCGCGCCTTTGGGATGGATCAGGCCGAGCGCAGGCCGGCTGCGGTGTACCGGCGGTAGTCCTTGGCAGCCGGACCCGCCAGGGTGCGACTGACTTCTGCTGCTGCCTCCTGAAGGGCCGTGGCCCATTCCCGGACCGTGGCCGCATCCACGCCCGACGGCAGGTTGCCGAGCCGAATAACAAGTCCGGAGTTGGTGGGCTCACCTGCTTCGGGGGCAAAGACTGGTACGACCACAGATGCGAGGTCGATATTGGTGTCTACCTCGTCCAGCGCGCATCCGAAGTATTGGCGGCTTTGTGCGATGGTGGTGCGGACTGCGCGATCACGAGCGGGCGTCAGCTCTGCGCCGGCCCATTCGGCCAAGGCTTCGTTGAGTTCGTCATAGCCTGCCGGATCGTGGTTGATGCGGGAGACGGCGTATCCCTGCTCGCGCACGCGGGTAAGAGCTTCGCGATAATAGGTGAGGACAGCCTCGTCCTGCGGGAAGATCCGGCCCAGCCAGGCAGTGACCTGGTCTGGGCTCCATGCCACGGCGGCCTCGCCCAGCGGTGGGATCAAAGGGATCCGGACGCCGATGCGTTCGTCCGCGTCGGTGCTGCCGCCGTAGGATGTGGCACCGATCGTTTGGTCCAGGGAACTGATCTGGACCAGAGCTGCGGCCGAGCAGCTGAACCTCTGGGCAAGCTCATCGAGCTGTGGACGAGCGGCTTCCGCCAACCGGACTGCCGAAATCAGTGACTCGTCCACGTGAGCCGACAGGCCGGTGGTCGAGAAGCCGCCGTAGCCGCCTTGGAAGAACAGTAGCGGTGTCACACCTCGGTCGACGGCGAGGTCGTCGACCGAGACCAGGGTGATGTAGTGGTCACCGGCCTCCACTTCCTCAGTGATTCGCCCATGGATGTGCGCGACGGCGCCGTCGATCATGGGGGCGCCCCAAGCCGAGAGAGTCCATCCGACCTTGTCGAACTTTTCCGGATCCTTAGACGCGAGACTGCGGCAGGCCTGCATCTGGTCGTGGGCGAACACCGAGATGCAGACATGGTCTGCCTCACGCAGCTTCGGGTAGGTCGATGATGTGGTCATGGGCATGAAGGCGACCAGCGGGGGCTCCAAGGAGACTGAGCTGAAAGTGCCTACGACCATACCCACGGGCGTTTCGTTGACCATGGCGGAGACTACGACGACGCCGGTTGGGTAATGACCCATGACGTCGCGGAATGCGCGGGGGTCGAAATGCGGCCTTTGGTCCACCTCAGCAATGCTCATGGTGTCCTCCTGGGAAGGGTTGTGTAATCGGCTCCACCAGTTTGCAATATCCGGCGGAGAATATATTTGATGTCTACGACCATAACGCGCTGGCGCCAAGGAGTCCACCATCAATTTCTGGCACATGGGGGAGAGGGCCGCGGCAGGCTGAGAATATATTCTCGCTTGCGTAATGCAGCGTCACCGGCATACTATTTACCTAGATGTGATGCAAAGTACTAACTCGTCGCCACGAAAGGGTGCCCTGCCTCACCCCACGCACGGCACGGCACCCTGAGGATTTTTCCGCAGGGGGCGGTTTGAGCAGCATTCAGAGGTTGGGCAGCGACACGGGCTCCGTGATGCCCTCACGGAGCCCGTGTCGCCTACGGCGGTCAAACCCGGGATCTATAACCGGTCGCTAGTCCTGCCGTCCTAAGTAAAAGGAGGAGGCCGTCCGGGGGCGGCAGACCTTCCTCGACAAGCGTCCGCCGGGTATGCCCGGCTGACCGCGCTTTACCACCCTAACCACGCTTCATCTCGAGGAGATCTTATGGCGAGCAAGCCCACCAACGGTGACCTGTACTGGACAGAGGAGTACCCGACAATCACCGAGTCAGATGAATCTCTGCAGGCGTACCTCGCAGGGGCTGAAGCTCCTGTTCTGCTGGCAGCGTTGGCCACCACCTTGCAGGATCTATCTTTTGTGCCAGCCGAACTATCCCCGCCGCTTCCCCCGCTGGGCACGGCGCTGCTGCCCCATGGAGGGATGTCTCCCGAACAGGTCCAGCGTGCCCAGGATCTGGCGCTGAGCGGATTGAAGCGGCTGAGAGATGAGGGAATCCGCAGCGTGCAGCAATTGAGCGCTGAAGATACTTCCGTGATTTTGGATTGGTTCACCGGCGGCCGCGCCGCCAGAGACCGATCGTGGATGGGACAACTGAAGCATGAATTCGCCCCTGCTGCAGATCGCAACGGTTCGGCTGAATGGAACTATGCCGACTACCCCGACCACCGCGCCGTCACGCCATTCACGACCCTGATAGTCGGTGCAGGCATCTCCGGCATCGCCGCCGCCTATCGCCTGCAGGAAGCTGGGCTGCCATATCGCTGGATTGAGGCTTCGCACCGGATCGGCGGCACGTGGTGGAAGAATCACTATCCGGGTGTGCGTTTGGACACCCCCACCTACGGCTACAGCTTCTCCTTCGCACAGCGGGTCGACTGGCCGAACCAGTTCGCCGCCGGCGCGGAGGTTCTGGATTACTTGGAGACACTGGCGGAGAAGGCCGACTTCACGGAGGGGATCGAGTTGAACACGTCCCTGACGTGCGCCGTCTGGGATGAGGACTCGGCGACTTGGAGGGCCACCACGCGCACCAAGGACGGTCATGAGACTACCGAGAGCTACAACGCGATCATCACCGGTGTGGGGCAGTTGGATCATCCCTTCATTCCGACCTGGCCGGGGCAGGCTGACTTTAAGGGAGCCCAGATGCATTCCCAGGAGTGGGATCATTCGGTGGACCTGAAGGGCAAGAAGGTGGCGGTAATCGGCACAGGCGCCTCCGCCTACCAGATCGTCCCGGCCATCATCGGCGATGTGGACAAGATGTACCTGTTCCAGCGCAGTGCTCCCTGGATGCTGCCGGCACCGACCTACCACGAGGCGATGTCGGACGCCGCCCAGTGGCTGCACCAGAAGGTCCCAGCTTACGGACAGCTGTTCCGTCTCTTCGTCACCGCCGGCGGTATTGAAGGGCGCATGGAACTCGCAAGGGCTGAGGAGGGCTGGGATGGTGCACCCCTAAGCGTTTCAAAGGCCAACGAGGAATTTCGCCAGGCCATCATCGAACGCATGCGCGAGCAGTATGAAGGCCGCCCTGACCTGCTGGAGAAGGCGATCCCGAATTACCCGCCGTCGGCCAAGCGCATGCTCCGCGACAACGGCGTGTGGGCCGCAGCCCTGCGCGAACCACACACGGAAGTCATCACAGAAGGTTTGACATCCTTCACAGAGACCGGACTGGTCACCGACAATGGACGAGAACTCGATGTCGATGTTGTCATCTACGCGACCGGGTTCCGCCCGTCAGATTACCTCGACCCCATCAAAATCGTAGGCCGCCACGGCTTGGAGATTCATGACTACTGGGGCGGGGACGCGAAAGGCTTCGCCGGCATCACCGTTCCCAACTTCCCCAACCTGTTCATGCTGCTTGGCCCCAACACCGGCGGAGTAGTCGCCGGAGGGCTGCATTTCATGATCGAACGCGCGGCGGAGTACGCGGTCGAGGCCATTCATCAGATCCTGGATCACGACGTGCGCGCCCTGGATTTGAAGCAGGAGGCGTTGGACGAACACATAGCCTGGGTCGACGCTGAGAACGACAAGATGACCTGGGGCCAGCCGTACGTGAAGACATGGTACAAGAACAAATTCAATCGGGTATCACAAGTGTGGCCGTTTCAAACCACTGAATACTGGCGTATTACGGAGCAAGTGAACAGTAATGACTACGAGTTTCTGAAGTGACTGCTCTTGACGTGACAGTCCGGTACGCCCGGCTGTCCGACCCCGATAATAGGTTCTCCGAGGCCGAGCCTCTCACGGCGACGGCGGAAGGACTGCCCGCACCGGTCGGGCCTCTGGCCTTCCCGCAGCTGCCAGGCGGATTGAACGCGCTACTGGGGGCAGCCAACAGCGAGGTCGCACAATCGCACGATGCCTTCCAGCTGCGCGTGCAGGCTCCAAAGATGGCTGAGGGGCTGCCTGTGGTGGTATTCATACCCGGTGGCGGGTTCACCACGGGGACGGGCAATGCCCGGTGGTTCAGTGCCCCTTCGCTGGTTCACGACGACCGGTGCGTGTTGGTCACCGTCAACTATCGGATCGGCATCCTCGGACATCTGGGAATCGATGGAAACCCACTTGACTCCCAGCGGCCGCTGCGCGACCTGACCGTGGCTCTGCGCTGGGTCAAAGAGAACATCCTGCTGTTCGGCGGAGATCCGGAAACGATTACTCTCGCCGGCGACTCGGCGGGGGCATGGTACGCCTACGCGCTTTCCACTCTTGAGGAGACCCGCGGCTTGTTCCGCCGCACCGCACTGATCAGCCTCCCGTGGGAGCCTGCGTTGACAGTTGAACAGTACCGGGACAGGTGGTCACTGGCCACCACCTCGCTGTCGGGCTGCGGCGGACTCGCTGAGGCCTCGTGGGAATCGGTTCTCCGCGCCCAAGCCAGCCTCGCTAAGGCCTACGCCGGTCGCGGGATGCCATTGATGCCAGCCGTCGGCGATAATCTGGGTGCCGACCTCCACAACTACTCTGTTACTGCATCGAAGCTACATGTCGAATCACTGGCGATTCTCTCAACCTCGGAAGAATGCGCAGCTTTCCTGCTCTCCGTCCCTGAGACGGCCTTCCCGGATGAAGCCGCCGATGGCTTCACCCAGACCCGGTTCGAGAACCCGGACGCGGTGCGCGACTGGGTCGACCGCAAAGTCCCCGGGGCGTCCGCCAAGGCCCGGATGGTGGAACTGATGACCCTACACCAGTTCCGGCTCGCGAACCTGGAACTGGCCAAGGCTGCTGCATGTGCCGGCCTCACCGTGTATCTGGCCGGGTTCTCCGTGCAGAGCCCGCTGCCGGGCGCAGGCAGCCCCCACTGCATGCCGATGCCGTTCCTGTTCGATTCTCTCCGGCAATGGAACGATGCACCCATGCTGGCTGGCCTGGAACCGAAGATATTCGCCACCACCTCGGAAGCCTTGAGGGGCTGGTTCGCGGGGTTCATTCACGACGGCCGCATCCGTGTGGCGAACGAATACGGGACTCCTTTCGCCGTCTCCGACCCCCTCCGTCTGGAGTTCGACGGCGGCCAACCTCACTACGACGTTCCCTCCGAGCTCGGGCTGGTCGCTCGTCGCTGAAAGAGCTGCCCAGCCGTTCCTGCGCTTCAAAACCGGCAAGACCCAGGACCGCGTTTCCTGGTTCCACAATCCCAATCCATGGGAAGGCCGATTAACTAGCTGAGCTTCTACGCAGCGGACGGGCAATAGGCTTGGACATGTCGTATGAATCGCGTGGCTTTCAATCAGTGTCCGATAGGGCGGAAGGCAACAGGGCGGATAGAGGCGGCGACTGGGACAGTCCTGGTCCCATGGCGTCGATCTTAGTTGGGAGGCAAACATGCGCAACATCTGGTCCGCCGCCAACCCCAAGGTCGAACGGCGGCGGCATCACCGAAGGAGGCTTCCTCCGCGCGCTCCCGGACCCGACAGGGAAACCACAATAGGGACGCACCTTCGGCAGCCCCAATCTCGCCGAACGCCGGCTTCGCTTCGCTCCTTGCCGCCGAGAAGCCTGCGGCAAAGGTAAGCAAAGGATGCCGTCTTCAAATACCCAATACCTACGGCACCTCCACCGCTCTAATCAGTTTCTCGGCAGTCCAGCAGGATCTTGCCAATATGGACCCTGCTGTCGAAGTGGACGTGAGCCGTACTTACTTCAGAAAGTGGGTACACCCTTTCTGTTACCGGTTTGATGGCTCCGGCCGTGAGGAGCGGGAGGACAAGACGTTTCACGCTTGCCATGATGGCTGCCTTCTGCTGGGGGGAGCGGTCCCGCAGCAGGGTCCCTGACACGGATGCCTTTTTCTTCATTAGGGCTGCGAAGTCCAAAGTGCCTTCAGGACCGCCTTGCATACCGATGGTCACGATCCGGCCGAATGGCGCCAGGGCTTCAACATTCTTGGGCAGATACTTTCCTCCCACAGTATCGAGGACGATGTCTGCGCCACCTTCAGCAAGCATCCTTTTGGCGAAGTCCTCTTCCTTGTAGTTAATCAAGATGTCAGCACCGAAGCTATGGGCCACTTCGAGCTTCGCACCGCTGGACGCCGTGACTGCTACCCGCCCTCCAATAGCCTTGACGAGCTGGATCCCGAAGACTCCAATACCCCCAGAGGCCCCGTGGATCAGAACCGTCTCACCGCGAGCGAATCGGCCTGTGTCACAGATATTCGAGACCAGCGTGGCGGCAACCTCTGGTACCCCCGCGGCTTCGATCAACTCGATTCCCTGCGGAATCGCCAAGACATGCTCCGCGTTGACGGCAACGTATTCCGCGTATCCGCCGGACGCCAACAGTGCCATGACGTGATCGCCCCGTACGAAGCCGTCCACACCAAAACCCGCTTCTGCAATGGTTCCAGAGACTTCCATTCCGAAAATTTCCGAGGCGCCTGGGGGAAGGTTCGAGCGTCCAAGCCGCTGCAGTGAGTCAGCCCGGTTCAGACCGGCTCCTGCTACGCGGATGAGAACCTCCCCGTCGTGTGGTCTTGGGTCCGGGAGTTCCTCCACGACGAGGGTTTCTGGGCCGCCGGGTGTTCTGAAGCGAACAGCTTTCATGTTTCGTCTTCCTAGGTCTAAGAAACTTAGGGTGCCAATTCGACGGGCCCGGACATGTCGAATGGCGGGTGCATTCTGATCCGTCAGCCGTGGTTATTCCAACTGGCCGGACAGCTACGACGACGCAGGTTGTTGGAACATCTGTTGGTGCTGCCGCGATGACGTCGAACGGGTTCCCGCTGCGGGCCAGCATCCGCAGATAGCGTCACGTCCCGCCCCTAATTCGCCTGGCTAGTGGGTGTAGGGGTCGTTGATGCCGATGTATTGGGTGGTGGTGTATTCGGCGATGCCTTCGGAGCCGCCTTCGCGGCCGAGGCCGGATTGTTTGACGCCGCCGAAGGGTGCTGCGGCGTTGGAGATGACCCCGGCGTTGAACCCGACCATGCCGAATTCGATCTGCTCTGCTACCCGGAGCAGCCGGTTGAAGTCGCGGCTGTACAGGTAGGAGGCGAGGCCGTACTCGGTCACGTTGGCGAGTTTGATGGCTTCTTGTTCGGTTTTGAAGGTGGTGACCGGGGCGACGGGGCCGAAGATTTCCTGGCCCAGGATCGCGGCGTCGTTGGGGACGTTGGCCAGGACGGTCGGCTGGTAAAAGTAGCCGGGCCCATCCACCGGGGCTCCGCCCGTGACCGCGACGGCCCCGGCCCCGACGGCGGCAGTGACGAGGGAGTGGACGTCGTCACGGGCGCCGCCGTCGATGAGCGGTCCCACCTTGGTGTCCGGGTCGGTGCCGCGGCCGGTGGTCAGAGCGCCCATTGCCGCGGCGAACTTCCGGGTAAATTCCTGCGCCACCGCCTCGTGGACGAGGAAGCGGTTGGCCGCGGTGCAGGCTTCGCCCATGTTCCGCATCTTCGCTGCCATGGCCCCGTCGACGGCGGCATCGAGGTCTGCGTCTTCGAAGACGATGAAGGGGGCGTTCCCGCCCAGCTCCATCGAGGTGCGGAGGACGTTCTGCGCGGCGTCGGCCATGAGGCGTTTTCCGACCGGGGTGGAGCCGGTAAAGGAGACTTTCCGCAGGCGCGAGTCTTTCAGGAGCGGCCCGGAGATCCCTGAGGCGGAGGAGGAGGCGACGACGTTCAACACCCCTGTGGGGAGGCCGGCGTCGAGCATGGTTTGGGCGAAGTACTGCGCGGTGAGGGGGGTGAGTTTGGCGGGTTTGAGGACCATGGTGCAGCCGGCGGCGACGGCGGGGGCGACCTTGCGGGTGGCCATCGCCAGGGGGAAGTTCCAGGGGGTGATGAGCAGGCAGGGTCCGACGGGTTTGTGCTGGACCAGGATCTTGTTCTTCCCCTCCGGCGTCGTGAGGTAGCGGCCGTAGTCGCGGACGGTTTCCTCGGCGAACCAGCGCAGGAATTCGGACCCGTAGGTGACTTCGCCGCGGGCTTCGGCCAGGGGCTTGCCCATTTCCAGGGTCATGAGCAGGGCGAAGTCTTCGGCGCGTTCGGTGACCAGGTCGAAGGCGCGCCGCAGGATCTCGGACCGCACCCGCGGGACGGCGCGGGCCCAGGCGGCCTGGGCGGCGTCGGCGGCGTCCAACGCGGCGACCGCGTCTTCGCTCGTGGCCGAGGCGAGGGTGGCGAGGACCTGCCCGGTGGCGGGGTCGTGGACGTCGAATGTGCCGCCGTCGGACGCCTCCACCCACTTCCCGTTGATCAAAAGACCTGTGGGCACCGAGGCGAGCAGGGACGCCTCACGCTCCGCCGGGACGGCCCGGGAGGTTGCGGGTGAAGAAGTCATGGGTGTCTCCTAGGAAAGTGTGGGCCGGGGGTGGGTCTGCCGGCTAGCCAACCCCGGGGCTTAGTAGCTGGCGGGGGTGCCGCCGTCAGCAGGTTTGATGTACTGGGCGGCCAGGGCCTCGGAGCCGCGGGCCAGGAGGGCGACGTCGGCGCCGACCAGGATGAAGTCGGCGCCGTTTGTGAGGTAGTGCTGGGCGGTGTCGGGGTTGAAGGCGTTGACGCCGGCGGGTTTCCCGGCTGCCGTGGCAGCGGAGAGGCAGTGTTCGACGGCGGCACGGACCTCGGGGTGTTCCTGCTGTCCCAGCAGGCCCATGGAAGCGGCGAGATCGGACGGCCCGACGAAGACGGCGTCCACGCCGTCGACCTTGAGGATGTCCTCGACCGCTTCGACGGCGGCACTGGATTCGATCTGCACGGTGACGCTGATGGTTTCGGCGGCGCGGGCCAGGTAGTCCGGGACGCGGTTCCACTTGGCGGCGCGGGCCAGTGCCGAGCCCACGCCGCGGACGCCTTGGGGCGGGTAGCGGGTGGCCGCCACCGCGGCTGTGGCCTCGGTCACCGAGTTGACCATGGGTATCAGCAGGTTGTGCACGCCGAGGTCCAGGTACTGCTTAATGACCACGGTGTCGTTGACCGGCGGCCGGACCAGGGTGTGGACCGGGTACCCGTGGGTGGCCTGGAGCTGGGCGAGGATGGATTCGAGCCCGTTGGGGCAGTGCTCGGCGTCGACCAGCAGCCAGTCCAGGCCTGCGCCGGCGCAGAGTTCGGCGATGAGCGGGCTGCCGGAGCAGACCCACATTCCTGCCAGCGGACGGCCTGCGCTGCCTTTTTGCTTTTCCGCAGCGAGGGCGGACCGGAAGGTGTCTTCTATTCGAAACGGCATGTCACGCTCCCCAGGGGTCCGTAGTCGGCGTGGACGGTGTCGCCCTTGTAGACCCACATGGGGCGGGTGAAGGAGCCGGCCAGGATGATGTCCCCGGCCTTGAGCGAGTCGCCGTGGGCGGCGATTTTGTTGGCCAGCCAGTGGACGCCGTTGGCGGGGTGGTCCAGGACGCCGGCGGCCACACCGGTTTCCTCCACGGTCTGGTTCTTGTAGAGGATCGCGGAGACCCAGCGGAGGTCGACGGCGTCCGGCTTGACCGGGTTCCCGCCGATCACCATGGCGCCCATCGCGGCGTTGTCCGAGATGGTGTCCACAATGGTCCGGCCCTCCATCTCGATCCTGGAGTCCAGGATCTCGAGGGCCGGAACCACGTAGTCGGTGGCCTTCAGGACATCGAAGATGGTCACTCCGGGGCCTTTGAGCCCGTCCTTGAGCACGAACGCGAGCTCCACCTCCACCCGCGGGTGGGTGTACTGGTCCCATTCCACGGAGCAGCCGGTGTCCAGGACCATGTCGTCGAAGATGGCGCCGTAGTCCGGTTCGGTGATGCCGGTGGCGGCCTGCATGGCCTTGGACGTGAGGCCGATCTTGCGCCCTACCAGGGTCCGGCCGGCCTCCTCATTGCGGCGGCGCCACAGCTGCTGGACGGCGTAGGAGTCCTCCACGGTCATGTCCGGGTAGCGGGCGGTCAGGCGGGGGACAGGGGTGCGGGTCCGGCCGGCTTCCACCAGCTCGTCCGCGATGGCCTCAATCGTCTTTGGCTCCAGCATGGTTAGACCTGGACCCCCAGCTTGAAGCCCACAGGGTCTTTGCCGGCGGCCGCGTCTTCGGGTTTGCGGGTGTAGGAGAAGCCGTCGGCGCCCACGGTGACGGCCATCTCGGACTTTTCCTCGCGGACGATGACCGGCTGCGGGTTGCCGTCCAGGTCCAGGACCAGGGAAGCCTCGGTGTACCAGGACGGGACCACGGGGTTGCCCCACCAGTCGCGGCGCTGGTTGTCGTGGACGTCCCAGGTGATGGTGGGGTTGTCCGGGTCGCCGGTGTAGTAGTCCTGGGTGTAGATCTCGATGCGGTGGCCGTCCGGGTCCAGGATGTAGAGGTAGAAGGCGTTGGAGACGCCGTGCCGGCCGGGGCCGCGTTCGATCCGGTCGCTGATGCGCAGGGCGCCCATCTTGTCGCAGATCTGGATGATGTTGTGCTTCTCGTGGGTGGCGAACGCGACGTGGTGCATGCGCGGGCCGTTGCCGCCGGTCAGGGCGGTGTCGTGCACGGTCTGCTTGCGGTGCATCCATGCGGCGTACGTAACGCCGTCGGAGTCCTTGATGTCCTCGGAGACCCGGAAGCCGAGGTCCTCCAGGTACTTGCGGCCCTTGGGGACGTCGGGGGTGACCTGGTTGAAGTGGTCAAGGCGGACCAGTTCGCCTGCGGAGTAGAGGTCGTAGCGCTGGGTGAGGCGTTCCACGTGTTCCACCTCGTAGAAGAACTCGTAGGGGAAGCCCAGCGGGTCCTCCACGCGGACGGAGTCGCCGATGCCCTTGGTGAAGCCGTCCTTGCGGCGCTCCACCCGGCAGCCGAGTTCCTTGTAGTAGGCCTCGGCGGCGTCCACCTCGGCGGGGGACTTCACCCGGTAGGCGAAGGCGGCGACGGCGGCGACCGGTCCCTTACGCAGCACCAGGTTGTGGTGGATGAACTCCTCCAGGGAGCGCAGGTAGATGGCGTTCTCGTCTTCTTCGGTGACGTGCAGGCCCAGGACGTCCACGTAGAACTCACGGGACTTGGCGAGGTCGGTGACCACGATTTCCATGTAGGCGCAGCGCACGATGTCCGGTGCCGGGACGGTGGGGGTGGGAACGAAGTTGGTCATTGAATTCTCTCTTCTTTGAAAGGTGTTTTCCCCAACTGACTGGCAGTAGATGCCGTTATGGAGGCCCAAAACGACAACAAATGCGAGCTAGTTGGGCTGGTAGGGGCTAGGCGCCGAACTTGGGGGAGTGGGCCTCGTTGAGGGTGATCTGTACCGACTGCTGGGTGGTGTAGAAGTCGATGGAGCGGTAGCCGCCCTCGCGGCCCAGGCCGGAGGCCTTGACTCCGCCGAACGGGGTGCGCAGGTCGCGGACGTTGTTCGAGTTCAGCCAGACCATGCCGGACTCGATACCGTGGGCGAAGTTGTGGCCACGCTTCAGGTTCGTGGTCCAGACGTAGGCCGCGAGACCATACTTAGTGTTGTTGGCGAGTTCGAGCGCTTCTTCGTCGGTGTCGAAGGGGGTGATGGCGACGACAGGTCCGAAGATTTCCTCCTGGAAGATCCGGGCGTCAGGGGCGACGTCGGCAAACACCGTGGGCGCGACGTAGTTGCCGGCGGGGAAGCCTTCGGCGCGTCCGCCGCCGGCCAGGAGCCGGCCTTCGGTCTTGCCAATCTCGATGTAGCTCATGACCTTGTCGAAGTGGTTGGGGTGCACGAGTGAGCCGACCTCGGTCTTGGGGTCGCTTGGGTGACCGATCACGATGTTCTTGGCGCGTTCCGCGAAGCGGGCGACGAAGTCATCGTAGATGTCGCGCTGGACCAGCACTCGGCTGCCGGCGGTGCAGCGTTCGCCGTTGAGGCTGAACACGCCGAAGACGGTGGCGTCGAGGGCTGCCTCGATGTCGGCATCGGCGAAGACGACGGCAGGGCTTTTGCCGCCGAGTTCGAGCGAGAGGCTTTTGAACTGTGGGGCGGCTGCGGTGGAGATGGTTGCGCCCGTGGAGCTGTCGCCGGTGAAGGAGACAATCGGCACGTCGGGGTGCTTGACGAGGTAGTCGCCGGCGACGCTGCCGGAGCCGAAGATCAGGTTGAAGACGCCGTCGGGCAGGCCTGCTTCGCGGAAGATTTCGGGCCACAGCACGGCGGAGAGCGGGGTGTAGCTGGCAGGCTTCATGACAACGGTGTTGCCGGTGGCGATTGCGGGGGCGAGTTTCCAGGATTCCTGCATGAACGGGACGTTCCATGGCGTGATCAGGGCGGCCACGCCGATCGGCTTGCGGTTAACGTAGTTGATCTGGCGGCCGGGGACCTTGAAGGCATTGTCTTCCTGGCCAACAATGAGGTCTGCGAAGAAGCGGAAGTTCTCGGCGGCGCGCAGGGCCTGGCCCTTGGCCTGGGTGATGGGCAGGCCGGAGTCGTAACTTTCGAGGAGGGCCAGCTCGTCGTCGCGGGATTCGACGATGTCGGCGATCTTGTGCAGCACCCGCGAGCGTTCCCGGGGCAGCATCTTCGACCAAGGGCCTTCTTTGAAGGCCCGCTTGGCGGCGGCGACGGCGCGGTCAACATCTTCTGGCTGGGCAGCGGCGACCGTTGCGTAGTTTTCGTTGGAGACGGGCTCCTGCACGTCGAACGCCTTACCGGATGCCGAATCGACAAACTCGCCATCGATGAAGTGCTGCAGATGCGTGGGCAGGTTTGCCGGGATGTGGTGTTTGCTGGTTTCTACCGAGGTCGTCATCGTTGAGGTCCTATCTGGTGTCTGGGTGCTAGGGGGTTTGGGCGAGGTAGGCGTCCAGGGTGGCGGAGCGGTGGAGCCTGGCGGCTTTTTCGATCTGCTCTGCGTCGGCTCCGGTTTCGATGAGCCTGAGCAGGTTTTCGTGTTCGTCCACGGAGTCGCGGGCGCGGCCAGGGACGAAGCGGAAGGTCGAGGACCGGAGGGAGGCGAGCCGGTTCCAGCCGCGGTGCACCAGGTCCAGGATGTGCGGGTTGGGGCAGTGTTCGAACAGGACGGAGTGGAAGTCCTGGTTGAGCTGGGTGAAGCGGACCGGATCGAAGTGGTCCAGGCAGTCGCGCATGTCCTGGTTCACGGCGCGGGCGCGGGCGATGGCCGCGGCGTCGATCAGCGGGGCGGACAGGGCGGTGGCGGCGCCTTCGACGATGCTCAGCGTTTGCATGGTGTAGAGGTATTCGGTGGGGTCGATCCCGGCGACGGTGGCGCCTACGTTGCGTTCGAATGTCACCAGGCCCTCGGCCTCGAGCCGGCGGATGGCTTCGCGGACGGGGACCACGCTGAAACCGAGGTCCTTGGCGATGGAGCCGAGGACCAGCCGGTACCCGGGGGTGTAGGTGCCTTCCACGATCCGGGCCTTGACGGCCTGGTAGGCCTGCTCCGACTTGCTCCCGGGGGTTGCGGCCGCCTCTGTTACGGCTGTATCAGTCATCGTTCTTTCCAGCCCATTCCTTGTACCGTTCCTGCCACTCCTTGTTCATGGGGTAGAGGCCGTCCACGCTGTTGCCTTGCTTGACCATCTCGAAGATGAAGGTTTCTTCCTTTTCCTGCTGGATGCAGTCCGCCACCAGTTCTTCGGCGATGGCCGGCGGGATCACCAGGATGCCGTCGGAGTCGGCCACGATGATGTCGCCGGGCTGGACGGTGGCGCCGCCGCAGGCGATGGTGATGTCCGTGTCCCACGGGATGTGGCGGCGCCCCAGCACAGCCGGATGTGGGTTGGCGAAGTAGGTGGGCATCTCCAGGTCCGCCACGGCGGAGTAGTCGCGGACGCCGCCGTCGGTGATGATGGCAGCGGCACCGCGGACCTGGGCGCGGAGGGCCAGGATGTCGCCCACGGTGCCGGTTCCCTTTTCGCCGCGGGCTTCCATGACCAGGATTTCGCCTTCGTTCACGGAGTCGATGGCCTTCTTTTGGGCGTTGAAGCCGCCGCCGTGGGTCTTGAACAGGTCCTCGCGGTTGGGGACGTAGCGGAGAGTGCGGGCCAGTCCCACCACGCGGCGGTCCGGGCGGGTGGCCTGCAGTCCGTCGATGCTGACGTTGTTAAGGCCGCGTTTGCGCATCTGGGAGGACAGGGTGGCGGTGGCGACGGACTCCAGCTTGGCTTTCAGCTCCGGAGTGAGGGCAGGCGCGACGGCGGAAAGCCCTGCTGCTTCGCGGGAGCCGTAGGCTTCTTCCCGCTGGAGGACGTCGACCTTGGGCCGGGCACCAAAGTCGGCGAACGCCGTCGTGCCTTCCTCAACGGTGGTGACCAGCCGCCCGGTGGTGAGGCCGCCGTCGATCGTCTCCACTTCCACTTCCAGCACGTCGCCGGGCTTCGCGACCGATGCGCCGGCGGGGGTGCCGGTGAGGATGATGTCGCCCTCTTCCAGGGTGAGCAGCTGGGACAGGTCGGCGACCAGGCGGGCGAAGGGGAAGAGCAGGTCCCCGGTGGTGTCGTCCTGGACCAGGTCCCCGTTGTGCCAGGTGCGGATCCGCAGTTTGGCGGGGTCGACGGCGTCTGCCGGGATCAGTGCCGGTCCCAGGGGGGTGAACCCGTCGCCGCCCTTGGACCGAAGGTTGGAGCCCTTGTCCGCGTAGCGGAGGTCGTACACGCCGAGGTCGTTGCTGGCGGTAACGGCAGCGACATGGTTCCAGGCATCCTCGATGGAAACACGGCGGGCGGCCTTGCCGATCACCAGGGCAATCTCCCCTTCGTAGCCGAGCAGTTCGCAACCGGCGGGCCGCTCAACGGGGCTTCCGCCCAGTGCCAGCGAGCTGGAAGGCTTGAGGAAGTAGGACGGCTGCGCCGGGGTGCGGCCGCGCTGGGCGGCCCGGCTTGGGTAGTTGATGTGCACTGCGATCACCTTGCGTGCTGCTGCCAGGGTGTCGCCGTTGACCTGCTCCAAAGCCTTCTCCTCATCAGGTATGAAATCGTATACGAATGATGGCCAAGACGGATGGATAAGTCAAATAAAGCTGCAGAACGGGCGTTATTTTGCCTTATCAGTGGATAATCGATTCTTGCTGCGATACTGTTTACTGGCATGTAGCGGCGGTCACATGTCCGCCAAGCCGCCCAAGGAGTAAGGAGACAAGGATGTCTTGGGGATTGATAAGCGCTATGGGGCACGTAAGCATTCAGACGACGGACCTGGCTAACTCGGTATTTGATGCGACTCAGATCCTTGGACTGCGTGAAACGGAACGGACCGCTGATGCCGTCTATCTCGCGGCCGCTAACGTGCACCACGAACTGGTCTATGTCGAGTCTGAGGTCAACGGGGTTGATGGTTTCGGCCTCGTCGCGGCCGACGGCAACGCGCTGCGGGAAATCCGGCGGCGCGTGGAGAACGAGAACCTGACGATCCTTAGCAATAAGCCCCGCGGTGCTGGCATCGAGGACGGGTTTTCCTTTATAGGACCCGAGGGGGTCGTTTTCGAGATCTATGTAGGCATGCAGGAAAACAGCGCCCTCCAGCAGTCCTTCGGTCCAGATCGGTACGGGCACTTCAACTTCCACCCCCGTGACGTCGGCGGTATGATGCGTTTCCTGCACAGGGTGCTGGATTTCCGTCTTTCTGATGTCATCGGTGACGACTTTGCCTACTTCATGCGGTGCAACCCTGACCATCACGGCATAGCGCTGGTCCGTGGCGAGGGAACTCTGCACCACCACGCCTGGCAGACGCAGAGCATCGCAGATCTCGGAAAACTTGGTGACCGGCTGAACAAGCTGGGTCGTGAACTCATCTGGGGCCCGGTGCGGCACGGTGCAGGCCACAACATAGCTGCCTACTACGTGGAGACCTCGGGAGCCGTCGTAGAGCTTTATACGGATCTAGAGCAGATTTACGACGACTCCCGCCCTCCCGTGGTCTGGGGCGAGGACGAAAATTGGTACAACATGTGGAGCCCCTACCGCCCCATGGAATTCCGCAAGTTCGGACTTGCCCCCGTAGATTCCCGCTTCCTCAGTAGCCTCCACAGGTAGGCCACACCTCAACGGAGGTAGGGGCCGCGGGCGCGGCCCTCCATCTTGGCCACCAGTCAGCCGGGATTAAATACTTTGACCACGGTTATGCTTTATGCATTGGTCATCTGCTGTGATCTCCGTCATGCTTGAAAGAGCGCATGGAGGGGTTGCTTCGCGATAGAGCAATGTCATCGTCGGTCACCCAACTCTGACAGCTTTCGAAAAGAGATCATGTTGAAACCGAAAACCGCTCACGAGAGAAGCCAGAAACCGGCCGACCTGTCATCGAGCAGCAACCAGTCCCCGGTTGAGTCGCTGAACACCAAAGACATGCGCCGCATCCTGGGCTCCAGTCTCATTGGCAGCATAATCGAGTACTACGACTTCATCCTGTACGCGACCGCGGCATCCCTGGTGTTTGACCGGGTCTTCTTCGCCAACCTCGGCCCCGGCCTCTCCCTGTTTGCCTCCTTCGCGACCCTTGCAGCCGGATATGTCGCCCGGCCTCTTGGCGGCATCGTCTTCGGACACTTCGGTGATCGCATTGGCCGGAAAAAGATGCTGGTGCTGTCGATGCTCATGATGGGCGGTGCGACCGTTCTAATCGGGTTTCTGCCCGCCCCGGCGCAGGTCGGCGCTGCGGCGCCGATCGCACTGGTCCTTCTGCGCGTCATCCAGGGCATTTCAGTTGGTGGGGAGTGGGGCGGTGCCACCTTGATGGCACTGGAACACGCGCCCAGGAAAAAGCGCGGCCTCGCGGCAGCATTCGCCAACGCCGGCGGACCCGCCGGCGGACTGCTGGCCACGCTCGTGGTTTCCGCCGTTTCCGCCCTGACCGGGGACCAGTTCCTGGTATGGGGCTGGCGGATACCCTTTCTCCTCAGCGCCCTCCTGATCCTGATCGGCATGATCATTCGTCTTCGGGTGACAGAGACGCCGGTCTTCCAGCAGCTCGAGGCCGAAGCCACAAAGGTCAAGCACCCGCCCCTGCTTGAGGTACTCCGCAAGTATCCGCGTCTCGTCGTGGTCACACTCGTGGCAACGCTCGGATTTTATGCCTGCCAGGGACTGCTGACCGTGTGGGGAGTCTCCATGGCTGTTGGAAGTGGCGTGGACCGATCCGGGGTCCTGAACTGGAAAGGAATCGCCGCCGTGGTGACGGTGGCCGTTTGCTTCTACAGCGCCCGCCTCAGTGACCGGATTGGGCGACGCGCGGTCCTCACTGGCGCGGGCATTGGAGCCATCGTCCTCGCCTTCCCCCTGATCATGCTGCTCACGAACGGGACCTTGTGGGGCTTTGCGGTAGCAGTGGTGGTGGGCAACGGGCTGGTGCAGGGGGCGCTGGCGGGTCCCATCGGCGCATACATCTCAGAGCAGTTCCCCACCGGGGTCCGCTATACAGGAGCGTCCCTTTCCTACCAGGGAGCCTCGATGATCGGGGCGGGCTTTACGCCCATGATCGCCACAGGCCTCGTTCTTGCAGCAGGCGGCGGCGTGTGGCTGGTAGCGGTGTTTTGGATCGTCATCCTGGCGGCAGGGCTAGCCGCAGTGCGCCTAACGCGTGAAGGTTCTCGCGTGCAACTCGACGCGGTCTAAACAGCGTTCGTTAGTGAAGCCCAGTCTCCGTAGTAGGTCTCTTGGCCACTATTGTCAGTTTAGTTGAACCTATTGAGTGAAAACTTCTACCTTTACGAAACTATGGGGTGTCCCCCAAGCTGGAGTCAGAGAGGCGCTGGATCGGCGCATGACGAAAGGAACCAAGCAATGAAGCCTAAGAATCACATGGTGCTTACTACCTTTATGTTGCCTGCGGGTTATCACAAGGACAGCTGGCGGATGGAAGGAAGCCGGGCAGAAGAGCTGGGCAACCTGGACTTCGTGGCAGACCTCACAGCCATGGCCGAGGCCGCAAAGCTTGACGCCGTCTTTTTCGGCGACATCGTGCACGCCAACACGGTGATGCGGGGTGACATTAAGATGAACGGGTTCTATGAACCCATGACCGTGCTCGCAGCCTTGGCGGCCAGGACAAAGAACATCGGCCTGATCGGCACCATGTCCACGTCCTTCTGTGAGCCGTACAACCTGGCCCGGCAGCTGTGCGGCCTTGACCACATGTCCAATGGCAGGGCCGGCTGGAACATCGTGACGTCCTCGGACGGCTTCAGCAATTATGGGGTGGAGGACGTTCCGGACCCGGCGGTACGTTACCGGAGGGCCACAGAGTTCGTGGACGTGGTGCAGCGTCTTTGGGACAGCTGGTCCGATGACGCCATCATCGTGGACAGGGAATCCGGCGAGTACGTGGACCGTAGCAAACTTAATCCCATCCGGCATAAGGGCGAGTACTTTCAAGTCGAAGGGCCCATCAACATGCCGCGGTCGCCGCAGGGGCGTCCCGTGCTGGTCCAGGCCGGATCCTCAGGGCCCGGCATGGACCTGGGCTCCTCAGTGGCGGACGGGATTTACACCGCCCAGCCGTTCAAGGAACCGTCCATCGAGTTTTACACCAAGTTCAAGAACATGGTGGCGGAAAAGGGTCGGAACCCCGACGACGTCAAAATCATTCCGGGCATCCTGCCCATTCTCGGCGACACGGAGAAGGAGGCGCAGGACCTTGCCGACGAGTTGGCCAGCTACGTGCACCTCGGTAACGGCCGCAAGCAGGTGGGTGCTGACCTGAAGATGGATCTGTCGGAGTTGGAGTTCGATGAAAAGATCCCGGCCGAGTGGTTTTCCGACGACCTCAGGCTGGGGAGCCGCTACCAGATCTACCGGAAGAAGAGCGTAGACATGGGCATGACCTTGCGCGAGCTGATCGTGGATCTTGCCCGTTCCACCGGACATCAGTGGATGGCCGGCACCCCCTCGCAAGTTGCCGACCGCATGGTGGACTGGTTCGAATCGAAGGCCTGTGACGGTTTCAACCTCAACGCTCCCTTCAACCCCGGAGGCTTCAAGCTGATCTGCGACAAGCTGGTGCCGGAGCTGCAGGATCGTGGCTACTTCCGCACTGAGTACGAGGGCAGCACTCTACGCGACAACCTCGGGCTGTCCCGCCCTTCGGCTTAAACCACCACCCCCGCCAGTCCAGTGCCGCTCGGCGCCGTGCCCGCGGAGCCAAATCGTTCGACGGCCACATCCACCCATGCTTGGGCACGGGCGTTCAACCGCCCGCTCCGCGTCCAGGCCAGCGAAACGGTGGCTGGTGGGCGGGTGTCTACGCGGGGTGCGACAGCACGCTTCAGGACAACTTTCAGTTCCTCATAGGGCGCGTCGAGCATGGGCCGCTGGAAGAGAACCGCGACCCCGCGGCCCGTAGCAACGAGGGATCTGACCGTGGCATAGCTGCGTGAGCGGTGCCGGATGTTCGGAGTAAGCCCGGCGTCGCGGTACATGTCCAGGATGCGGGTAGAGATGGGCGGGGCGTCGAAGAAAATGAGTGGGCTGGCGGCCAGATCCCGAAGCGAAACCACCTCGGCCTCGCGCAGGGGATGATCCTGTGGGAGCAGGATATAGGGTTCCACCGAGAGCAACGGCGCCGTCTTCAGGGCAGGGGAAATGTCCATGTCATAGACGAAGGCAGCGTCGATGGAGCCGTTGAGCAGGCGTTCCTGAAGGTCCTCGTGATACCCCTCGATGAAGTCGACCTCCACGTGCGGGCATTGATCCGCAAAGTCGGCCAGCATCTGGGGAATGATGGTGGGCGCCAGCGACATGAAGCACCCCACGATCAACGGGCCGCGGATGTCTGTACGGTCCCTCTTCGACAAGGACGTTATGTCGTCGGCGAGGTCAAGTAGTTGGCGCGCCTGCCTGAACACCACGATGCCGGTGGAGGTAAGTGTTAGCCCCTTGGACTTGCGCTTGATGCACAACTGCGCCCCGACAATTCGCTCGAGTTCGGCGATGGACATGGAGATGGCTGACGGTGCCATGTGCAGTCTGCGGGCCGCCTCGCTCATGGTCCCGGTTTCCGCGGCGACCACAAAGTGCAGGACTTGGCGCAGCGTGATCGCCGGGTTAAGGCTGATATTCATATTGTCAATTCTACTGATGAGCATAAGCAGAAACATGGCATTTACTTGAAGAATTCTGCTTGCCATGATGAAAGAAACGCTTCAGACCGAGGCGCGCCCCAATTCGTTGCCGCACCCGCGGCACCTTCACCGAAAGTGATGTGACCTTATGGATGCCCAAGCCGCATTCCTCGACGAGGCGGAAGCCATTGTCGGCAAAGGCAATGTTGTCCGCCCCACGCCTCAGGAGGGCTACATCGATCCCTACCCCCTGAACTCCGGGCGGGCGAAGTGGCCGGGCGTTCGTCCCGGCAGTGTGGAAGAGGTCCAGGCGCTGGTCCGTCTCGCCAACAGCACGGGCGTTCCGCTGTGGTCCTTCTCCAAGGGTAAGAACCTCGGGTACGGTGGGCCGGAACCGCGCACCCGTGGCATGGTGGCGTTGGATTTGAGCCGCCTTAACAACATCCTCGAGGTCAATGATCACTTGAATTATGCTGTCATTGAGCCCGGCGTCACGTTCTTTGATCTCTTCGAACACATCCAGGAGAAGGGTTTGAAGCTGTGGATGTCCGTTCCTGCCCTCGGCTGGGGCTCCATTATGGGAAATGCGCTGGACCGGGGCTACGGCATGACGCCGATGGGGGACCATGTGCAGTCCATTTGTGGCATGGAGGTGGTCCTGCCGGACGGTGAGCTGGTGCGTACAGGAATGTGGGCCATGGACGGCACGGAACTTGGGCCCATCTTTAAAGGCGGATTTGGCCCCACTCTGGACGGTATCTTCACCCAATCCAATCTCGGCATAGTGACCAAGATTGGTCTTTGGCTCATGCCCTGGCCGGACGTGTACATCAACGGCGACGTTGTGGTGGAGCGCGAGGAGGACATGCCAAAGCTGGTGGACATCCTTACCCAGCTCCGGCGCGAGGACGTCATCCAGAACAACGCCCTCTGCGGCAACGTGGTTCGGGCAGCCACCATGAACGGTCCGCGGTCACGCTGGTACCAGGGGGAGGGGTCCATACCGGACGACCGCCTGGAGGAAATGCGCCAAGAGATGGGCATTGGCCAGTGGAACGCAAAGTTCGCGATCTACGGCGACAAGGGACTCGCCCAACGTAGGCTTGAGATCATTCGGGAACGCTTCGCTGGGCTTGAAGGGTTTACGGTCAAAGCCAGGCTTTATGAAGGTGCGGATGGCGTGCAGGTCGCCTACGAAGATATTGTGGACATGGACCGCACGCAAATGGCCGGCGTGCCCACCCTGAAGCCCTTGTCCACGGTGGCATGGGCGGCCGAAAACGGCGGCCATATCGACGCAGCCCCAATCATTCCCGCTCGAGGGGAGGAAGTGTGGGCGTTCTACCGGGAAGCCAAAGAGCTTTACCGCCAGTTCGGCTTCGACCTGTACATCGGCTACCACCTCTACCCGCGCCACATGGTGCACGTGACCATGATCTTCTTTGAAAACGACAACCAGGAACAGCTGGCCCGCGCCAGGGCTCTCTACTCAGCGCTGCTTGCCGCCGCCCGCAGCCACGGGTACGCGCCCTACCGCAGCCACGTCGACTACATGGATGTCATCGCAGACGGCTTCGACTACAACAACAACGCCATCCGCCGCCTCCAGGAGACACTAAAGGATGCGTTGGATCCCAAGGGCATTCTGGCGCCCGGAAAGCAAGGGGTATGGCCCCGGCGGTATCGCGAGGTCGGAGCGGAGGCCCCGGACGCGGCAGTCGATTCGGGCGTCCCCTTGTCAGGACGCCTGTCCTAGAGAGCCACCGACAAGTTCCCGTCCGGCCCCTCCCGCCTAGCGTCTACACCTGCATGTACGTGGTTACGCCCTCCGGGCCCATCCACGGCTCGACGATTTCGTGTGGCCGCAAAACCGGGTGGAACAGCCATGAAATCTGATTCTGCCTAATGTCCCGCTGCCGAACCCCCGCCGCATCGCCGATGCGGATCTGGATCGGCCGCTGAAGTCCACTTGAAAGGGAAATAGCGATGATTGTTCTGGCACATTACCTGAGACTGCTCTCCCACCTCAAAGACAAGCAGGACCTCGCCCTGTGGGAAGCTGAACTGGCAGCACCCACAACCAAATTGACCTCTTCTGCCTGGCTGGGCTGGTATGAAGCAGACCTCGAGGCCTGACAGAGAAGAGTTTGCAGGCGCCATGTAGTTCCCGGGAAAACTAGCTGTGAGTTCACAACTTCACCTGTCTCCAGTTAGGTGTACGAGTCGGATGTTCGTCCGGAGGCGCTAACGGGGGTGAGCGGGTTCAACTATCCTTGCTTTGGTGCCGGTCTAGTAATTGGGCGCAACGGATCAGGCCCAAGTGCGAGTATGCCTGGGGGTGGTTGCCCAGGTGGGTTTCGGTTGTAGGGTCATATTCTTCGGGCAGCAGCCCGGTGGGGCCCATGAGACTTACAAGTTGGTCGAACAGTACTTCGGCATCATCCGCGCGGTCTACTGCGAGGTAGGCCTCGATTAGCCAGGTCGTGCAGATGTGGAAGCCACCCTCCAACCCGGGCAGTCCGTCGTCATAGCGGTACCGAAAGACGGTGGGTCCTACCCGCAGCACACGTTCCACGGCCTCAACGGTTTTCAGGAACCGTTCATCAGTTACCGGTAGCAGGCCAGAAAGGCCGATGTGAAGGACTGCCGCGTCCAAGTCGGGGCTGTCATAGGCAATGGTGTACGACCCGGATTCCTTGTTCCAGCCTCGCTCGAGGACTTCGCTTCGGATGGCATCAGCGGTGGTGCGCCAAAGGGGATTAGGAACCCGTCCGTGTCGTTCGGCCGTACGTACAGCCCGGTCCAAGGTAACCCAGCACATTACCTTGGTATATACATGGTGGCGCGGTGGGCGTCGAGCTTCCCAGATTCCGTGGTCTGGTTCGCGCCAGCGGGCCAGGACCGCGGCGGCCATTTGCTCCAGCAGTTGCCACTGGAACTCGGTCAAAAGACCACGGTATTCACTGAGCCTGTGGATCAACTCTGCAATTGGGCCAAAAACGTCCAGTTGCACCTGGTGGTCCGCAGCGTTGCCGATCCGTACAGGGCGCGACCCGGCATAGCCAGGCAGGCTCTCAATGGTTGCCTCGCTGGCCATCGATTTCCCAGTTACCGAGTAGAGCGGGTGTAGCCACTCGGGGCCTGGGGCTTGGTCCAAAATGCGGGCCAGCCACCGCAGAAACCCGTCGGCCTCCTCGAGGGAACCAAGATCCACGAGTGCTTTCACCGTCATGGAACCGTCACGCAGCCAGCAGTACCGGTAGTCCCAATTTCGGATTCCACCGATTCCCTCAGGCAACGAGGTAGTTGGCGCAGCCAACACTCCACCGGTCGGCTCGTGCACCATGGCTCGAAGCACCAGCGCGGAACGCTTAACCAGCGAGGGTTTGACCGCAGGGAGCTTCAGCTTGCGCACCCAAGCCCGGGAATCGGCCCCAACACCGGCACGGCGCGCTGGCTCGCCTGCGGCATCAAGGACGAAAGTCCCCGTGTCCCCGCAGCGGAGGTTCAGGACAACCGGCCCGTTGCGTAAGTCCACGTCGGCAGTGGCCGTGGCATGACGGTCATCGGTTCTGACCGTGAAACTCACCCCAGGCGCGTGCAGGACTATAGGATCGGCGGTGCCAAGCACGTGCAAGTCAGTACCGCGGACCTCCATGGTAAAGGGGGCATTCGTGTAGTCCGGTCGTGGCGCGAAAACGATCCTGGCCGCTCCCGTGCCAGTAAGCACGCGTACCAAGCTCGTGAGACCATCCGGAGAGGGCTCCAGATAGTCCGTAATGGTGAGATCCGCCCATCGCGTCTCGACGATCATCGTGCTGTCCACATAGCGTTGCCCCAGCACCCGTGATGCCGGCACGGGCTCAACGCTGAAATGCCCGGCCGCTTCGCCGCCAAGAATGTGCGCGAACAGGGACCCGGAATCCGGCAGCGGGTGGGTCATCCAACAGATCTTCGCGTCCGGGGTTACCAGTGCGGTCGAGGAACCGTTCCCCAACAGTGAATGGCGCTCCAGGCCAACGGCCTCCTCACCGAAAAGCCAGGCCCGCCGCAATTCGAACAGCACGGCCAGAACCATCGCGAAGGCATCCGGATCCGGCAATCGGTGTTCGTCCCCGGGCCCTGGCCCGACCCGCAGGCCCAAGTCCGGACCTCGCAGTGTGGCGAGGGCCTCCTCGTCACTGGGGCCGTCCCCGGCGTAGAGCGCCGCGCTAATGCCCAGCTGCGATCGCAGGCGTTCAAGGGCCTGGCCTTTGCCTGGCGCCACCAGGGACAAATCCAAGACGGAGCCGTCCACGATGAAATACATGCCGCGGTCCCGGGCAATCCGTTCCGCTTTTGCAGTCACCCGGGCGGCGACGTCCGCAGGTTTCCCGATAAGCCGCACTGATACCCCTGCTGGTTTCCGATGGATCCTCTCGATCCTAAAGTCCTCTTCGGCTCTAACTACTTCCGCAAGGGCGTCGGTAACTTCTTGAAGGATCGGCGTTGTGGTCACGGGCTGGTCGTAGACAAAATCCATGTCGAATTCGGCACCGTGCGACCCTACGAGGTGCACCTCGGCCGGCAGCCGGGACACGGCGGCCAAATCTCGCAAGGAGCGGCCTGAAATCACCGCCGCGTGTGTGTTGGGCAGCGACGCCAGGGCGCGCAGGGCAATAGAAGCATTGCCCATCTGCAGGGACACTTTAGAGGTCCCCTCGTCGGGAGAAAGTGTCCCACCATAGTTGCACGCCACCAGCAGGTAGGGGGTGCGTGCCAGCATCTTCAGCTCATTGAGCAGCTGAGGCGACAGCTTATTTCCGGCCGAATCGGAATGAATCAGAGCCCTTAACAAGTCCGGCGGCAAGGAGCCTCCCGACCGACTGGACCCGAGCGCACCACCTGGCATGGTCATCGAGGGTTCCAGCCCTCAACAAACGGCCGGGCAGATAAAGGAGCCCTCCGTCAAAAGCCAGTTCTGCCTGCGCGCAACGGACATGATGTCATCAACTTTCACGACGACCACCATCCAAGCGTCATTCCTTGAAGGCGCCGGTGTCAAGGGTTCGGCCCAGGAGCCCGGGGTTGGATGAGCATAGGAACATACAAACTTCAAGGGAGAGTTCCCGAGACAAACTAGGACAGCCCGAAAGACCAAGTCTTCGCTGCCGTGAACACTCAGCTTGACATGACCGGACCTTCGACTTTACCCGACAGACCAAGAGGGTCGAGCCAACCGATCGCCGGGGGCACTCCGCAGAACCGCCAACTCGGGTGCAAACCAGCGGTCGGGCCGGCTACCACATTAACAGTTCTTACTGGAGCGGCCCCGGCACTAGGCGGACTGCGCCCCGGAATAGAGCTTTGCGTCGTGGGATTCCCCAAACTTACTCGGAGTGTGCACCAACTGGGTGCCGGTCATTCACTTACTCGATGCGGTAGCTTCGACCCTAAGAGCTGGTTCCGTAGTGAGGAGTCGGGACTGTTGGGGCGCCCTGACAGTTGCATCGAGCACGCTGTCCAGCCAGCTAACGCGATTACTAAAGCGCTTTGCCTTGCGCGGATCGGTCCAACGGTAGGAGTCATGCTCCCAATTAATTGTCAGCCGCCTTTGGGTGGTTAAGGCGGTGAAAGTATGAATGAGCCAGGGGGCTCCAAACCCGTCGGTGACAACGAGGTCCTGTCCTTGGTAGAGCGCCTGTAGGTCTTCGACCCGCAGCCCCGCTTCTTCGAAGAGTTCGTCAAGAGCCTGCTGTTCGGGTGTCGCCCCAGCTTCCAGAAATCCGGTAATGCAGTGCCAAAGGCCGCTGTCGTGACTCGGGCGGCGGCTTCTTCTAAACAGGGCAATTCTGCCACGCCATTGGATGACGGCGGCAATTACCCTGTGATCCGGGGGAATTTCCAATGCGGCGCCAGAGGGAACCCTGATGCCCAGGGCCGTACCGTCGCTGCCCATTGTTCCTCCTGGTCCTCCCGAGACGCCGCCGAGTTACCGCCACATGAATCACCAGCACCCAGAAGGGCGAGGAGAATACTTAAAGACAGGATAATGTATTATGGACGAAATGTAACTCCTCGGTTGGTGAGGCCACCGCCGAGTGGTGACCTGCCCGTCAGGGACCTTGACATGGATCACCTCGATAGATGCCACCGTGTAGATCCAGTCCTGCCGCTCGTTCATCCCCTCGATGACCTTCTTGGGGATGCGCGAAATGGTTGGTTCAGGCCTCGGTGGTTGCGTAGAGAAGATCGTGCGCGGCCATCCAGCAGTGCCCTCTGTTGGGCGGCGCGGTGCTCCGCTACGGTGGCGGCGCCGCTGGTGGCAAGACCGATGTGAAGGTGCCCGGTTTCCCTGTCGCAGCCAATTACAGCCTGGTGTTTCCGGGGTTGATCCTGGGCAATGCGGTGATCCCGTAGGTGTGGATTGCGTGCCTGCAAGGCTCCCGCCAGGCCGCCATCGAACATCTTCTACGGCAATCTATTGCATCAATCGAACATGTCGTGGTCGTGGGTGACCATGACTGTCACCACGCCTTTCTCCCGCCTTGTTCGGCGAGCAGCCCTCGCTGCTGTGGGCACGGTCCCATGCCGCCTTCAGCTCATCAATGCGCAAACCTTCGCCCCGAAAAGGGCCCGTGCAATCCCGATGCGCTGCGGGGGGCGAACAGTAGTTCGCGGAGTGCAACGAAGATAGACAGTCCTAAATTCGTGGGAAAGAAGTCGATCCTGCACCCCACCGGCGTCTTTCCGATGTGCCGTCAGAAAGATGGGCCAACAATTACCAACAACTTCGGGCGCAAGGAATAAACCTGCAAACGGGTCTTGCGGAATGTCGAATCTAGAATCTAGACTCTAGGGAACGACCGGGGTGTGGTCGGGATCACTGAGAGGGAAAGCAATGTCGCTTGCACTTGCCGCGTTGTCACACGCGCCATCATTTGGAAACGTCGATCCGGGCGGAACGATCTTCGCCGAAATTAATGAGGCCCTGGGAGAAGTCCGCCCATTCGTTGCGGACTTCGACCCGGACGTCACCGTCATTTTCGGCCCGGATCACTTCAACGGCGTCCTGTACTCGATGATGCCGCCGTTCGCCATTGGTGCGCAGGCCGTGGGAGTCGGTGATTACGGCACGGGGGAGGGGCCGCTTCCCGTCGATTCCGTTACAGCACGGCAACTGCACGCACTGACCATCGCCCAGGGGATCGACATCGCCCGCTCCGAGCGACTGGAGGTTGACCACGGCGTCATGCAGCCCCTGGAATTCCTCTTCGGTGCAGGTTTCACCCGTCCTTTTGTTCCCGTCTTCGTGAATGCGATCGGCAAGCCCCTGACCCCCATGGCGCGCATCCGCTTGATGGGCGAGGCCTTGGGCCGTGCTGCCCAGCAGTTGGATAAGCGAGTCCTATTGGTGGCATCCGGCGGACTTTCGCACAACCCGCCGATTCCCGAGTACGACGGTTCGCCGGAGCCGGTCCAGCAGCGGCTGGTGTCCTACTCGCCGTCGAAGGAGGACCGGGCGGCCAGGGAAGGGAAGATCATACAGGGCATTCAGGCAATTGCCGAAGGACGCGCATCCAGCGCTCCCCTTAATGAGGAATGGGACCAGAAGTTGATGAAGGTGTTCCGTTCGGGCTCCCTGAGTGACGTAGACAGCTGGGACAACGACGAATTCATCGCCGAAGGCGGAAGCGCCGCCCACGAGATGCGTTCGTGGATCGCCGCGTTCAGCGCATTGTCGACGGCGGGGGACTACCGCATGGTTGTTGACCGCTACTGGCCCGTCAAGACCTGGGGTGCCGGCTTCGGCATCACCGCTGCCATTCCCCAAGACTCATGACCCGCAAAACAATGTGGGGGGAGATTGCCGATCTTCCCCACACCCTCGAGTATGTTCAGGCAGGTCCGTGGCGGACACGGGTTCTCACGGTGGGCGCCGGCGAGCAAACCGTGGTCCTGCTCAACGGCACCAGCGGGCACATCGAAGCGTGGACGCACAACATTCGTGCACTGGCGAAGAAGTACAGGGTCATCGGTTACGACTACCCCGGGCATGGCTTTTCCACGTTGGCTGATGCCGACCTGGAAATCCCGGACTACGAGGCACATCTCCTGGAACTCCTGGACGTGCTCGGCTTGGACAAGGTTCACCTCCTGGGGGAGTCCCTGGGCGGGTGGATCGCCATCAAGTTCGCCGCGCACCACCCCGAGCGCCTGCACACCATTGTCCTCAGCGCTCCCGGCGGCCGCATGGTGGGCCCTATGTCCATGGATCGGGTCAGCCCAATCAGCCGCAGGGCCGTGGAGGACCCCACCTACGAGAACGTCAAAGCGCGGCTCCAGGTGGTCATCCACAATCCCGAACAGATCACGGACGAACTGGTGGAAGTACGGCGCGCTGTCTACGGCCGGCCGGGCTTCATCACCTCCATGGAGCACATCATGGCGCTCCAGGTTCCGGACATCCGTGCCCGGAACCAGGTGACCAAGGAAGACTACGCTGCCATCCCGGTTCCAGCCCTGCTCGTCTGGACGGACCATGAGCCGACCGGCGGCGTGGCGACGGGCGAGACCTTGGCGGCCGCAATTCCGGACGGCGAATTCACGCTGATCCGCAACGCCGCCCATTGGCCGCAGTGGGAGGATCCCGCGACATTCAACGCAAAAGCACTCGACTTCCTCAGCAGAAAGGCGTGATGAAGATGCCGGACATCATTACGGAGATCGCGGACGATCTCTACAAGGCGCGCATCACGCGCACCCCTATCGAATTTGTTCGCCACCGACTGCCGGAGAAGGACAAGGACGCCGCCTACCGCATCTCCGAGCTCGTCACCCAGCAGCGCGAAGCCGTGGAAGGCCGCCGTCGTGTTGGCCGAAAGGTTGGGCTGACCAACCCTGTGGTTCAGGAGCGTGCCGGCGTGGACGAGCCGGACTACGGCATCATCCTCGACGACATGGTCTTCGAATCCCCTGTTGAGCGGCCGTCGTCAGCGTACTTCCACCCCAAAATCGAAGCCGAACTGGCTTTCATCCTCAAGTCGGACATCCTGGACACCGACTTGGCATCTGTGGAAGCCGCCATCGATTACGTCACCCCTGCAATGGAACTGGTGGATAACCGCTATCACAGCTACAAGATGGGCATCGTGGACACGATCGCCGATAACGCCGCGTGCGAGGGAATCGTTACCGGATCTGTCCGCATCCCCTACGGCGAAGTCGACCTCAAACAAGTGGAGATGGTCCTCTACCGCGGCAACGAGGAACTGACGCGCGGCGTCGGAGGCAACGTCATGGGTGATCCCATCAACGCAGTCCAGTGGTTGGCGGAAACCTCATTGAGGATCGGCAAACCCCTTCGCGCGGGAGAGATCCTGCTCTCCGGATCCATCGGCCTGATCGTGGACTGGGATCCCAACGTCACGTACACGGCTAGGTACTCCCACGGGTTCGGAGACGTCGTCGCACACCTGACGGAGGCCGTCGATGCGTAAGATAACCGTTGAAACCCGGGTGGCCATCGAGGCGCTCGTCGCGGAACTTCTGTGGCGACTCGACCACGGCAAAGCTGACACGACGTGGGAGCTCTACACCGAAGACGCAGTTTCCACCGGCCCCCTTGGAGACATGGACGGGCGGGAGGCCATCAAGGCCTGGGGCGAACGTCGTGCCAAGGTCACGGGAGTGGTGGGCCGCCACCTCATCGGCGGTATCCGTTTGGAATGGGTAGGCGACGAACTCCATGGCTGGACGCAGTACCTGACGTTCCGCGACTCTTCGGAGAATCCGCTGATGCCCGCCAGCGTAGGTGAATTCCGGGAGGTTTACCGCGAGGTGGATGGCGAGTGGAAGATCGCGCGCCGCGAGATCGACCCCATCTTCGGCGGCATGAACGCTGCCGCGCACGCCAAGCGCCTGACGGAAAGCGCCGTCAAATGAAGTGGGAGAGCCGCGGCGGTCGGCCGCCGGCACTGTTGCACCAGGCCATCCCTTCCCTCGCCGTCACGGAGTGGGCGTTGGCTGCCGGTTACGACGGCGTGGTGGTCGACCTGCAGCACGGCGAAGTGGGACTCGAAGCAGCCTGCGCCATGCTGCGGGCCGCACCGCGGGATTCCGCCTACGCCTATGCGCGGGTGGGAAGCCTGGATCCGGCCCCCATCCTTCGCCTACTCGACAGCGGCGCACGCGGAATCATCGCCCCCACCATCGAGTCGGGCGAGCAAGCGCGAATGCTGGTGGAGGTCACCAAGTACCCCGGCGTGGGCAACCGTAGTCTCGGTCCCAGCAGGCCTGCCCTCTATAAGGGAGAGTCCTACACCGAAGCGGGCAACGTTGCAGTGTCTACCATCGCCCAGATTGAAACAGTGGCGGGCCTGAAGAACGCGGAAGAGATTGTCACGACTCCCGGCCTGGACTCCATCTACATCGGACCGGCGGACCTGGCCGTATCCTTCGGTCTTCCCGGCAGGGGAGACTGGGAGGACGGACCTGTCCGGGAAGCCATCATCGACTTGGCAGCTTTGACGAGGGAACACGGCGTGACCTTGGGCATCTATTCGGGCTCCGGTACCTATGCCGCCGACCTTCTTGACCGGGACCTCGTCGACTATGTCGGCCTCGGCATTGACCTTGTATTCCTTAGCCGTGCGGCCCAAGAATCCATCAAGACCCTGAGGGGCACAAAATGAGCGACCGCAGGGACGTTATTATCATCGGAGCCGGTCCGGTCGGATTGACCTTGGCCAACCTCCTTGGCCAGTTTGGCGTGAGTACGGTGGTCTTCGAAGGCCGCGACGAGCTCATCGACTACCCCCGCGCCGTGGGCATTGACGACGAAGCGCTCCGGACGATGCAGACCATTGGGCTGGTGGACAAGGTGCTTCCGCACACGGTCCCCGACCAGAAGATCCGCATCATCAACGGCGACCGCAAGATCCTCGCAGAGATCAACCCCACCACCCGTGAGTTCGGTTGGCCCCGACGTAACGGCTTTATCCAGCCACTCGTTGATAAGGCCCTACTCGAGGGGCTGGCGCGGTACCCCCATGTGGAGGTGCGTTTCGGTTGCCGGGTGGAGGCTTTCGCATCGGATTCCGACGGCGTCACCGCCACGGTCAGCACGCCCACCGGTGCGGAGCGGATTACGGGCAGCTACGTCGTGGGTTGCGACGGTGGCCGCTCGCTGACCCGTCAGCACCTGGGGCTCAAGTTCGAAGGCGAAACCCGATCGACGCGCGGACTCGTGATCGACGTCGCGAACGATCCCATCGGCACACCGCACGCGGTATTCGGTGGAGACCCAAGCCGCGGCTACGCAACCCTTAGCCTGCCCCACGGCATCCGGCGCTGGGAGTTCACGCTGTTTGAAGGGGAATCGGAAGAGTTGGCCGAAGATGATGAGTTCGTCTTCGCCCTGCTTGCCCCCCACGTGCCCGATCCCGCGAGCCTGGATATCATCCGCCGTCGGGTCTATGCCCATCACGCCCGGGTCGCAGAGAAGTTCCGCGTAGGCCGCTTCCTTCTGGCCGGCGACGCTGCACACGTTATGCCTGTGGTGGCTGGTCAAGGGTGGAACTCCGGAATCCGGGATGCCTTGAATCTGGGCTGGAAACTCGCGGCCGTCGTCCAGGGGAAAGCAAGTGACCGGTTGCTTGATTCCTACGAAGACGAGCGCCGGGAGCACGTGAAGGCCATGGTGGCGTTGTCGCTGAACATGGCGAACCTGGTCACAGACCACAACAGGCTCCGCACGGCTGTCCGCGATATGGCTGCCGCCGTGGTGGACCGGCTCCCCAGGGCCCGCGCACGCCTGAACAGCCAAGGCTATAAGCCTATGCCGAAGTACGATCACGGCGTTGTGGTTCCGTCGAAGCTCCCGACGTGGAAGTCCTTGCCCGACCGGGAAGACGCTCCGCGGACGGTGGGAACCCTGTTCCCTCAGCCCACAGTCCGCAGCGAGGACGGTAAGTCGGTCCTGCTGGACGATGCCACCGGCCAAGGCTGGCGTGTGGTGGTCTGGAACAACGATCCCATGGCGTTCGTGAGTGAGGTCGCGGCAGAGAAGCTCGGACGGCTTGGCGGCGTTCTGGTCCATGCAGTGCCGGCCACGCAGTTGCCGTGGGCCAAAGTTGCTGCTGCACCCGGCGTTCGCGTTGTTGGTGACGAAAGCGGCGTCCTGAAGTCCTGGTTCGACGAGAGGCCCTTCTCGGCGATCGTTGTGCGTCCGGACCACGTGGTGGCTGCGGAGTGTCTCGCGCAAGAGCTCAGCGGTGTTCTGGACGAGGTCTTCAGCGTGGCTGACGTCACACTTACGCCTCAGAACGCATAACATATTTAAGAATGCATAACCTGTTGGCAAAGGCTTAATTAGCAAAATACTGTTGCTGCAACTCGTCGCTGAAGACGGCAGGCAAAGGCCCGCGCAGCAATCACTCAAGGGAGAGCGAATCGATGAATATCAACAAAACCCGCGCAGCGGCCGTCGGCGCCGTAGCCTTGGCACTGGCGCTCAGCGGCTGCGCATCCGGATCTGTCGACGGCAGCGCCCCCGCTGCTGCGGACAGCAGCTCCGGAGCGCTCACCAAGGTCACCTACGGCATCTTCCCGTCCAACACCGTGGCAGCCTTCCAGGTTGCCAAGGACAGAGGCTTCTTCGAAAAGCATGGAATCGATTTGCAGCTGGTAGTGGGCGCAGGCAGCAGTGCGGCACAGCTGCCTGCGCTGGCGACCGGTGACCTGGACTTCATGCTGGCAAGCCCTGTGACGGCGTTGACGGCCACCACCCAGGGGCTCGATGTCCGCATCGTTGAAGGTGTCACCCAGAATGACCCCAAAATCGTTGAAGACTCCACCGCCGTGGTAGTGGGTGCCTCATCCACCATCAAATCTGCCCGGGACCTTGAAGGTAAAAAGGTTTCCGTCAACGCGCTGGGTGGCATCGGCGAGATCGGCATCCGTGAAGCCATTGCCAAGGACGGCGGCGACCCGAAGAAGGTGACCTTCGTCCAGTTGTCCTTCCCGGAAGTTGCAGCCCAGATCGAAGCCGGCCAGATCGACGCCGGTATGGCAGGCTCTCCCTTCATCCAGCAGGTAGTGTCCAAGGGCGGCCGTGTCGTCAGCGACTTCATCCACGACACCGGCCTTGGCGCCAACGAACTGGTCTCCATCTCCAGCGGCAAACTGGTGCAAAGCGATCCGGACAAGGTCAAGCGGTTCACGGAAGCCATGAAGGAAGCCCTGCCTTTCCTGACCCAAAACAATGATCTGATCCGCGACGCCATGCCGGCGGCCCTGGGCACCGATCCCGCGGCTTCGAAGAAGGCCCAACTCTCGCTCTACAACCCGGATGTCTCACAGGAGACAATCCAGTTGTTTGCGGATCTGCTCGTCAAGTACGGCATCGTGAACACCACGCCCGATGTGGCCAAGGTGATCTGGAAACCATAAAGCCGCTGGCGGGGGCCGCTCCCCCCTGCGGCCCCCGCCAGCCACTGATCGCACAAATGAGAGCAGAACAAAACCGTGGAAACGCAAAGTCCAACGCTGAGGAGCGTGGCTGTGAGTGCCCCGCCTGCGCGGGAACACAGAGTGCGTCGTGCTGACCGGTGGATTGCTGTGGGACCCTACGTCCTGGGCGTCGCCGGCATCCTGGCGGCACTCATCGCCTGGGAACTCTTCTCCGCCTTTGGCCCAGTCAGCCAGCACCACCTGCCACCACCATCGGTGGTCATTCCTACCCTCCTTAAAAACTTCACCTTCACCCAGTTCTGGCTCACCGTGGGCCAGACGATGTGGGCCTGGTTCCTTGGCCTGACCATCGCCACGCTGGGCGGCCTCGCAGTGGGCTTGCTCATCGGTTCGAGCCGCTTCCTGCGCGCTGCAACCCACACCACGGTCGAGTTCCTGCGTCCCATTCCTGCTGTAGGCCTGATTCCCTTGGCCGCACTGTTCTTTGGACCGCGGATCGGCGCCGAACTCCTGATTGTGGTTTACGGCTGTTTTTGGATTGTCCTGATCCAGGCCATGTACGGCATCACGGACATTGACAAGGTGGCCGACGACACCGTTCGCACGCTGCGGATGACGTGGCTTCAGCGGGTTCGGCACCTGGTATTGCCCACGCTCCTGCCGTACCTGATGACCGGCATCCGCCTTGCTGCCACGGTTGCCCTGATCCTTGCGATCAGTTCCGAACTCATCGTCGGTACGCCCGGAATAGGCCGGGCAGTGGCGCAGGCCCAGTTGAACGACAACCCGGCGGCGATGATCGCACTGATCCTGACATCCGGCCTCCTGGGCATCCTGGTGAACCTTATTTTCCGCTTCATCGAGCGCAAGGTGCTGTTCTGGCACAGCTCGGTCCGTTCGGAGGTGGCGGCATGATCGTCCTCAAGCGCCTCGGCATGTGGTTCGGCCTGCCGACAGTCCTCATTGCCATCTGGTGGGCGTTCACAGCCCAGGGAGCCAACTTCTTCGTTCCCAAGCCGGACAAACTGGCTACCACGTTCATCAACGTGTGGTTCAGCGAGAAGTTCTTCACCGACGTCGTGCCCAGCATGGGCCGGCTGCTCATCAGCCTTGCCGTCTCCCTGATACTCGGGGTCGCGCTGGGGATCGCCATCGGGCTCTCACGCAGCTTGCGCTGGTTCCTGGAACCCCTGCTGGAATTCATCCGGGCAGTGCCTTCAACCATCCTCATCCCGGTGCTGCTCCTGCTCATCGGCATCAATGACACGATGAAGATCACGGTGATCGTCCTGGGCTGCCTCTGGCCTATCCTGCTCAATACGATCGAAGGCGTGCGGTCCCTAGACGAAGTGCTGAAGAACACGGCGCTCGTCTACCGGCTGCGCGGCTTCGACCGCATACGCTACCTGGTGCTTCCCGGCGCTTCGCCGCTCATCATGGCCGGTATCCGGCATAGCCTTGCGGTGGGGCTTATCCTCTTGGTCGTCTCGGAAATGTTCGCGTCGACCGACGGTATTGGCTACTCCATTATCAACTTCCAGAACCGCATCGCGATCCCCGAAATGTGGAGCGGAATATTTCTCCTGGGGATCATAGGAGTGCTGCTTTCGGTGGTATTCCAGGCAATCCAGAAGCGGGTTCTGGGATGGTACTACGGTCTGAAGGAGGCCTCCAATGACGGCTAGCAAGTCGGATATCCGGCTCAGTGTCCAGCAGGTGCGCAAGGTATATAGTGCAGGCACACGGAACGAGGTGGAGGCCGTACGGTCACTGACATTTGATCTCCACGCCGGCGAGTTCGCCTGCCTGGTCGGGCCCTCCGGTTCCGGAAAGACGACGCTGCTCAAATGCATTGCCGGGCTCCTGGATCCAACATCCGGTGAAGTGGTCCTGGACGGCAAGCGCGTCTCCGGGCCCGCCGAGGGCATGGCCGTGGTCTTCCAGGAATACAGCCGCAGCCTCTTCCCTTGGTTGAGCGTCGAGGACAACGTCGAGCTGCCGCTCAAGACCTCCGGCGTGCCCAAGGCTGAGCGTAAGGACCGGGTCAAGGATGCGCTTGAGGCAGTCACCCTGTCCCACGCTGCCAAGAGCTACCCGTGGCAGCTCTCCGGCGGCATGCAGCAGCGCGTGGCGATCGCCCGTGCCGTGGCTTCCAACCCGAGCGTCCTGCTCATGGACGAGCCCTTCGCGGCCGTCGACGCGCAAACCCGCGGAGAGCTGGAGGACCTGGTCCGTGAAGTCTGGAAGCGGTTGGACATGACCATCCTCTTCGTGACCCATGACATTGACGAGTCCGTCTACCTGGCTGAACGCGTCCTGGTGTTGTCCAGCTCGCCCACTATTGTCCAGGCTGACATCCACATAGACCTTTCCGATGTCCGCAGCCAAGCTGACACACGGTCCCTGCACCGCTTCGGCGAACTTCGCCACCAGGTGTACGAGGAGGTTCAGTTCGCCAAGACCAACCCGGGCGGCGAACGGATGTCCGCCCGGGATGGGTTGCACGCATGAGCCCGCGGGCAGACGCCGAGGCAAGGAGCAACGGAGGAGACAGGCCGGAGGCAGGCAAGCGGCGCCGGGTCCACCAGTCCACCCCGGAGAACGAACGTGCCATCCTGGAAGCCGTGCTGCAGCTGGCCGTGAAGGTGGGCTACGAGGGAACGACTATGGCAGAGGTGGCCCGCGTGGCCGGACTGCCGATCGGCTCGGTGTACTGGCATTTTGAGAACAAGGAAGGCTTGTTCGCCGCCCTGATCGACTACTGCTTCGAGCACTGGAAGACGCGCCACCGCGGCCCGGAAAACAGGGCCATTCTCCGCACGAGTATCGCAGGTTCCGCGGCGAACTCCGCCGATCCTGCCAATGCGCAGGAAGCGTTCTGGATTATCGGCCTGCTCTTCGCGCTTGAGAAGCGGTTGGCGGGCAACGCGGCACGCCAGAAGTACTTGGAAGTCCGTGAGGAGATGTATGAACTCATGGTTGAGGCAGTGACGCCCGGCATCCCGCAGGAAGCGCTGGACGTCAAGCCGGATCTCGCCCGCAAGGTGGTCATGCTCGGCCGCGCTCTGACAGACGGGTTCTACATTTCGGCGTCGGCCGGGGACCAGATTGACTTCGCCGAGGCAGCAGAGCTTTCTGCCCTGGCCATGGAAAAACTCGTGCAGCACTACGCTGAGCTGGGTGCCATGGGGGAGCGGGCATGAAAAGCCAGGACCGCGTCGCACTGATAGTTGGAGGCGGACGCGGGATCGCGGGCGCAGCTATCCGGGCCTTGGCGGCGGACGGATTCCGGGTTGCTGGCATGTCCCCGTCGGGAAGTGCCATGGAACTGGCCCACAGACTGGGCGGGGTGGGTCTGGAAGGTTCCAACCGCTCCGTCGCGGATCTTGAGGCGATCACGGAGCTGGCGCTGTCCGCATTCGGGCGTATCGACGTCGTCATCAACAGCTCCGGCCACGCTGCCAGGAAGCCGGTGCTGGAGATCAGCGATGACGAATGGACCGAAGGTTACGAGCTGTACCTTTTGAACGTCATCCGGATCGCGAGAATCGTAACCCCCCATTTGCTTGCTGCCGGCGGGGGATCGATTGTCAACGTCTCCACCAGTTCACCCTATGAACCGAACCCTAACTACCCGGTCTCCGGGACTTTTCGTGCCGCCCTGGGTTCCTTTACCAAGCTGTATTCCGACGAGTACGGGCCGTCCGGGATCCGGATGAACAACGTCCTGCCTGGCTTCACCAAGGAAGACCCCGATGCCGTGCCGCCTGAGTGGACGACCCGCATACCACTTCGCAGGGCTGCAGGTACCGACGAGGTAGCCAGCGTAGTCCGTTTCCTCGCCAGCCGGGAATCAAGCTACATCACAGGCCAGAACATCCGCGTGGATGGTGGCGCGTCGCGCTCCGTCTAAGGGCTGGCACCTGAAAGAAAGGCTTTTTAAGGACTTCCCGGGTGGCGTTCTTCGGCTTCAGGGTTTCGGACGTCATCGGCCAGGATTTTGCATACTTCCTGCGGTGGCCAACCGGACCATCATGGCATTGCCCTCATCAATGGTCGTGGTTCCCTGCACCACCACGCCTGGCAGGCGCAGTTTGTCGCGGGTCTTGGATGGCTGGGCGACGGGCTGTCGCACGACCGCAGGCTGATCTGGGGCCCGGTGCGGCACGGCGCCGGGCATCACATCGCGTTTATTACGTTGAGCCGAATGGCAGGGGGTGGAGTTGTACACCGATCTGGAGCACATTCATGAGGTTAACCGTCCTCCCATCGAATGGGACCAGGGCGACCGGACGTGGTTAGACCGGTGGGGCGTCTGCAACGGCGAAGACTTCCGTTTCCACGGAGCCTTTCCCATCGCAGTGAAGTAGAACCGGACCGGGCTGCCCCTACTTCCTCGGGAGCCCGCCTCGGGAGGCTGGATGGAGGCTTCAATGTGTCCCGGGACGGCTGGCCGGCTCAATGGCAAGAGGGAGGCCGTATTCCTCCACACTGCCCGCAAGTGCGCCCCACAGCGGAGTTCTTCCCCTCCGCAATCAAGAAGCCCGGGGGCCTGGAGCAGCACTTGGTGCAGTAAAAGTGCATACGCACTTACCCTCGCTATACATTCATGGTTTAATAATGCATTATCGAACTTGATTCACAAATACAGGTACGGCCGCGATGAACGACCCGGCCGCAGAAAGGACAAATATGCGCTACGCGAGTTACCTCAATCACGACGGTCAGGCCACGTGGGGCCTTGAAGCCGATGGAGAGCTTCTGGACCTTGGGCCCAGCGGCGCCAACCTCAGCCCGTCCCTGCAAACGGCGATCGTGGAAGGCTTGCTGTCCGCCCCCTTGGCATCAGACAACGCGCGGACGCAGCCGGTGGAAGGGACCACATTCCTGCCTCTTCTGTCCACCCCCGGGAAGGTGATCTGCATCGGCGTCAACTACAGGAGCCACCAAGAAGAAACCGGACGCGACTCGGTCGGCAAGCCCACCGTCTTCGCACGTTTCTCAGATACCCTGGCTGCCCACGGCGCAGACCTGCCGATCCCCGCCGAAAGCTCCATGTACGACTACGAGGGCGAGGTTGCCCTGGTGATCGGAGCGCACGCAGACCATGTCAAGCCGGAAGAGGCTTGGAACTACATTGCCGGCTACGCAGCGTTCAACGACTTCAGCGCCCGGGACTGGCAGCGCCACACGGGCCAGTGGACCCCTGGCAAGAACTTCCCGCTCAGCGGAGCGTTCGGCCCATACTTCATGTCCGCCGAGGAAGTCGGCGACGTCACCGAACTCGTGGTGGAAACCCGGGTCAACGGTGAGGTGCGGCAGCGTGCCGCCGTCGCTGACCTCATCTTCGACATCCCCGCCATCATCGAATACGTCACCGCGTTCACCCCGCTGGCTCCCGGCGACGTCATCGTCACCGGTACGCCCGGCGGTGTGGGGCTGTTCATGGAGCCGCCCACCTTCCTGGTCCCCGGAGACGTGGTTGAAGTCGAGGTCGGCAAGCTCGGCACCCTTCGCAACGTCCTCGTTGCTTAAGGATGCGTGGAGGTAGCACCATGGAGGACTTCGAAGTTGCGGTCGTGGGGGCCGGTCCCGTTGGACTGACGGCGGCCCTGTTGCTTGCCGACGGCGGTGCACGCGTTGTGCTGCTCGAAACCGCCACGGCGCCGATGGATCTGCCGCGGGCCATCAGCATCGCTGACGAGACCTTCCGGACGATGGACCGATTGGGCCTCGCGGACGCGCTGAAGGCGGAATCGCTGCTGGGAACCGGCAGCCGCTACTTCGGGCTGAATGACAGGCCACTTGCTTCGTCCACGCCTGTTCCCTCCCGCATCGGGCATCCTGCGAAGTCGCAGTTCGACCAGCCCGTGCTCGAAGAACTGCTGTGGAACAAGGCCCGGAACCACCAAGGGATCGAGTTCCTCGCCGGTGCCCAGGTAACTTCCATCAACCGGAAATCCGACGGCGTGTGCCTCGGATTCGAATCCGACGCCGGCGCCGGCACCGTGACGGCCTCCTGGCTTGTTGGGGCAGATGGTGGTCGCAGCTTTGTCCGCGAGAGCCTGGGCATCGACCTGGTAGGTTCCACCCAGCAGGAACGATGGATCGTGGTGGACTTGCTCAACGTCCCCGGGGCACGAGAACCCTTCGCAGAGTTCCATGGCAACGGGACCCGTCCCTACGTCCTCGTTCCTGGAATCAAGGGCCGCCTGCGGCTTGAGTTCATGCTTTTCGATCACGAAGACGCAGACGAAATGACGTCCCCGGAAAAGATCCTGGAGCTGTCCAGGCCCTTCCACCCGGAGCTCCGCACCGAAGACGTCCGGCGTGCCGTGGTCTATGTAGCGCACCAGCGACTGGCTCGCACGTACCGTTCGGGCCGCGCCTTCCTGATCGGGGATGCGGCACACCTAATGCCGCCCTTCTCCGGACAAGGACTGAACGCAGGCCTGCGGGACGCCCTGAACCTGAGCTGGAAGCTGCTGGAGGTGCTCCGCGGTGTGGGCACCGACCGCCTCCTGTCTACTTACGAGTCCGAACGTCGCACCCACGCGGCCAAGATGGTCAAGGTCTCGCGCAGGACCGGCGCGGTGGTCATGGCAGTCGGGGGGGTCCGGACCAATCTCCGGGATATTGCTTTCCGTACGGTCAGCCTGATTCCCGCTGTCCACCGGTACTTGGGGTCCATGCGGTTCATTACTCCGCCGGACTACCGCAACGGCGTGGCGATCAAAGCCGGTCGCGACATTGATCGCCGAGTAGCGGCCTGGGTGGGCCTTGCCCTGAGTCAGCCTTCAGTAGCCGACATGGACGGCTTCACAGCCCCGCTGGATTCTCACCTGGGTAGCGGCTGGGCACTCATCACCCTCGAAGCCGGAAGCACCCGAGCAGTTGTGGGAAACCAGTTCTGGTCCTTGCTCGGTGCCCGCCGGCTTCGATTGGGGGGACATCCCCCCGCATCACCCGGAAATGGCAACGAGCCACTCCTGATTGATAGCGGACGGGTCCTCGCATTACCGGGGCTGACGAAACCTCACACAGTCGTGGTTCGACCGGACCGCTACGTCGCCGCCGTGTTCACAGAGCACAGTGAGCAGGCTGTCATCAACAAACTGCGGTCGTATGTCGACCCGCTCACGCCGCGCTGAACAACCAAGGAGGAAAGAATGCCCAGCATGCAGGGAACGAGGTCTGGAACGACGCGGTTTGACGACCTCTACTGGGAGGCAAACGCGGAGCCTATTGTCGAGGACGACGGCGAACTGGAAAAGATCATTGCGCAGGCGGAACTCCCCGTCCTGCTAACCGCCATCGCGGCGGCGCTGGGCGATACCTCGTTCCTCACCAGCGACTTGCAGCCGCCCCTGACGTTGGTGGACACACAGCCCCATCCGCACGGTGGCATGTCCGCGGAGCAGCAGGAGCGGGCCAAGGCCCTTGCCTTGGAGGGCCTGCGGCAGCTACGTGACAAGGCAGTCACCAGCGTGGACCTGCTGGAGGGCAACACCGTCTCGGACCTCCTCGGCTTCCTCACAGGTGGCCGCGAACACTGGCACCCGTCGCTGAAGCATGAGCTCGATCTCGCCCCGGACAAGGGCGGGGCCCCTGGCTGGCAGTTTGAGGAGGTGGCTGATGGCCGTGACTTTCCCGTCCTGATCATCGGTGCAGGTATCGCCGGGATCGCAGCAGCCTACCGCTATTCCCAGGCGGGCGTGCCCTACACCGTGGTGGAGGATGCACCCACCCTGGGTGGCACCTGGGTTAAGAACACCTACCCCGGTGTGCGCCTCGATACGCCCACGTTCGGCTATTCGTATTCCTTCGCCCAGCGGGGGGACTGGCCCCACCAGTTCGCCGAAGGCGGTGACGTCCTGGACTACGTCCGGGATGTGGCCGAGCGTGCGGGCCTGGTGGAATCCATCGAGTTCAACACCCGTCTTGTCCGCTTGCTGTGGGACGAAGAATCCCGCATATGGAAGGCGACCACCCGCCATGGCGGGCAGGAGCAGGTGCGCACCTTTGCCGCCGTCGTAAGCGCCCTGGGGCAATTGGACCGGCCGAACATCCCCGACTTCCCGGGAGCCGATCAATACCGCGGGGTGACCATGCACTCCCAGGATTGGTCGCACGACGTCGACTACCGCGGCAAGCGCGTGGCGGTCATCGGCACGGGCGCCAGCGCCTACCAGATTGTGCCCGCGCTGGCCGATGACGTTTCCGGGCTGGTGCTGTTCCAGCGCAGCGCGCCGTGGATGCTGCCGGCACCGAATTATCACGACACTGTCAGCGGCACCTTTGACTGGTTGCGGCGCAAGGTGCCCCACTACGCCCAGTGGTACCGCCTGTGGGTGACTCTTCAGGGCATCCCGGGTCGCATGCACACAGTGACTGCCGAGGACGGCTGGCAGGGCGCCCCCTTAAGTGTCTCGGCAAAAAACCAGGAAGTCCGGGAGGTGCTGATCGAGTGCCTCAAGGAGCAGTTCGCAGACCGCCCTGAACTGCTGGAGAACGCCATTCCCAATTACCCGCCCGGTGCCAAGCGGATGCTGCGAGACAACGGTGTGTGGGCTGGGGCCCTCAAGTCCGAGCGCACCACGGTGATCACCGCCGGGATTGAACGGTTCTCCGAGAACGGGATCGTAGACAAGGACGGCGTTGAACACGAGGTGGACATCGTGGTTTTCGCCACCGGGTTCAAGCCCTCGGACTACCTTGACGAGGTGGAGGTTGTTGGCCGCGAGGGCGTGGAAATCCACGACTTCTGGAAGGGTGATGCCAGGGCCTACAACGGTGTCACTGTGCCCAATTTCCCGAACTTTTTCCTGATCTATGGCCCGAACGTTGGAGGAGTGGTGGCGGGAAGCCTGCATTTCATGATCGAGCGGGCCGTTGAGTTCTCCCTGAAGGCGGTCCACGAGGTCCTGCAGCGTGGCGCCTCCGCGATCGACGTCACGCCGGCAGCTCTGGAGCGCTTTGTGGAATGGGTCGACGCCGGAAACCGCCGGATGGCTTGGGGGCAGCCTTACGTGCGCAGTTGGTATCAGAACTCGCACGGCCGCGTGTCGCAAGTATGGCCTTACACCAGTGTTGAGTACTGGGAAGCGACGGAGACGGTCAAGGCCGACGATCACGAGTTCCTTGCGTAACGTCGCTGGCTTGCTTGGCACTGGCTGAGGGAACTTGTACAGCGTGAATTCGTTTACGGCGCGAGTCCAGGAGGCAGTCGGTTGCCCATGGATTCCCAGTACTTTTCTTCATCCCAGAGGTTTTACGACCGTTTCGGATACGCGCCGCGCTGGCGCGGAAGGCCAGGGGCCCGGTGGGCGCGAGTATCACATCGACAGCGCGCCGCCCTCACCCTCGGCCGTAGAACCCCTACCCAGATAGGAGACAACCCCCGATGCACAAAATTGCGGACATTGAAGTTCAGGAAAAAGCTGGGCTGAATGAAAAGCTCGACGCCGCAGTCGCAGCCGCTCATTCTGACCCACGGACAAAGGGGGGAATGGGGGTTCTTATAACCCGTCATGAACTTCACCACTTCACCGTGACCCTGTCACCCGACGTCCCATTCGGCCTGAGCCAAGAAAAAGATCAGGCATGACGCGGAGTCTCGAAGGAGCAATCGATGCCTCCCGCTAAGGTCAGCATCCCCGGTACCACGGGAAACACTTCCGGATCCAAGGCTATGCATCCACTGCTGGCCTGGACCAACATCCGCACCGGAGCTGCCATTGCTCTCCGGCTACGCGGGGGCCGGAAGCTGGTGGGCGTAGTGGAAACAGGAACAGCCGACGGCCTCGTCATCTGGATCAGAACCGACATGAACGAGCGCAAAATGATCCACTTCCATGATTGCGAATCCGTACAGACCCTAGACGATGAATGGTAAAGGACGGCTCCACGGTTGGGCAGGATAAGGAAGTGAACCGTCAGCTGAACCGGTCCGGCTTGTCATCGCAGGAACTCGTAGGCGTCGGCCTCAATCCTGTCAGTGATCCGCCAATATTCGGTGGTTTTGAAAGGCCACACCTGGGAGACCCTGTTAAAGCGGTTCTTGTACCAGTTGGTCACATAGGGCTGCCCCCACGTCATGCGGCGGTTCTCGGCGTCCACCCACTCGATGTGCCGGTCAAGTGCTTCCTGTTTTAGGTCGAGCGCAGCCTTGTCCCGCAGGAGGAGCTGGTGGATTGCCTCGACCGCGTACTCGGCGGCGCGCTCCATCATGATGTGCAGGCCGCCCGCGGCCACTCCTGTGGTGTTGGGTCCCAGCATCATGAACAGGTTGGGGAAATTGGGCACGGTGATGCCTGCGAATCCCTTTGCGTCTCCCTGCCAGTAGTCGTGGATTTCCAGGCCGCCACGTCCAACAATCTCAATGGGATCCAAATAATCGGAGGGCCGGAACCCGGTTGCGTAAATCACCACATCTGCGTCGATGTATTCGCCCGCGTCCGTTACCAGTCCGGTCGGGGTGAACGACTCCAGCCCGTCGGACACCACCGTGGTGACGGGTGCCATGAGCGCGGCGGCCCAGACGCCGTTGTCGCGGAGCATGCGCTTGGCCGACGGCGGGTAGTTGGGGATTGCTTTGTCGAGCAGGTCCGGACGGCCCTCGTACTGGAGCTCCATGCGGCGGATGACCTCCTGCCTGAAGGCCTCGTTCCTGGGGCTGACGCTCAGGGGAGCCTTGTCCCACCCTTCCTCGGCTTCAGCGATGTTGATGCGCCCTTCGATGCCAAGGGCAGTGACCCAGAGGCGGAACCACTTGCCGTAATGGGGCACCTTGGCATGCAGCCAATTGGCGGTGTCCGACATCGGCTCATGGTAGCTCTCGGCGGGCAGCATCCAAGGAGCGCTGCGTTGGAAGACGTGCAGGCTCTCCACCTGGTCAACGATTGCCGGGATGATCTGATAAGCACTGGCACCGGTGCCAATGACTGCCACCTTCTTGCCGCGCAGGTCCACGGAGTGGTCCCACTCCTGGGAGTGCATCTGCGCGCCCGTGAAGTGCTCCTGCCCGGGCCACGTCGGGATGTGGGGATGATCGAGCTGGCCTACGCAGGTGATGATGGCGTTGAAGCGGCGGGTTTGCCGGGTCCCGTCTGCGGATGCGGTGGTGGCTGTCCAGGTCCTGGTCACCTCGTCGAATTCCGCTTTCTCCAGCCACGTGTGGAGTTCCAGTTCATCCGCAAGTTCTGCGCGGTCCACCACCGCTTCCAGGTAGTCGAGGACTTCCTCGCCCTTGGCGAACTGATGCGGCCAGTCATCGCGCTGCGCAAAGGAGAAGCTGTATCCGTAGGTTGGGGTGTCCAGCCGGACTCCGGGGTAGTGGTTCTTCCACCACGTTCCTCCAATCCGGTGGGAGGATTCAATCCAGGTATAGGGGAGTCCGGCTTCCTTGAGTCTGTATGCTGCAGCGATGCCGGAGACACCGGCGCCCACAATCAGCGTCTCAAAGGTTCGCCCATGGGAAAGCTCCTCGAAAGACCAGTTGGCCGACCCGTTCCTTTTGGGGCTGATGAGTAATTCATGCTGCATTTCTCCCGCCCAGCCCGGATCCGAGCTGGTGCGTCCGCCGGTGAACCAGTCCAGGATGTAGTCCGTCTGCTCCGCGGTTAGTTCGGCTACGGTCCGGATGTCTTCATCGCGCAGGCGGCGCAGTCCTTCGAAGGCAATCTGCCGTCCGCGGGCGATCTCGTCCTCGTTCAGGCCTCCGTGGCGTTCCGTCGTGGCGCCCATGGGTGGCAACGGTGGGGAGAGGTCCGGCTCCAGCAGCGACATGTCCTTCAACGCCGCGGCCAGCGCGACCAAGAGGACCGGCAGTTCCGCACCTTCAACGAAGGTCCATAGCTCCTGGTCGGTCTCCGTCACCTGGGCATAGGCGTCCCTGGCGTAGAGGTCTCTGAAGCGGACGGGCGAGGTCCGGTTGGCGGTGGTCGCGGGCGAGGTCAAAGCATTCATGAGTTTCCTCCTGCGCGCCTTAACGGCGCGGGTAATGACGACGTTGTCTTGGTCAGGAAATAGCGCGTTATCCGCGCGGTTACTCGGGAACTAAGAGGAGTACTGTCAGCCCCTGTGAAGGCGGAAATCGTCCGTTGCGGTGCGGACCGCCGCGACGATTTCCGTAATACGTGGTCTCATGCGCTCCGCGGGCCCGGATACAGTTACTGCGCCGAGGACTTCCCCTTTGTCATCACGGACAACAGCACTGACGCCGATGACCCCCGGTTCGCTTTCCTCGTTGTTCAAGGCCCACCCGCGGTTGGAAATTTGGGCGAGTTCGGCAAGCAAGTGGTCGCGGTCGTGGATCGCCAGATCGGTGCCGGTAGTCCAGCTCCGATCCCCTGAGAACATCCGATCCACCTCTTCTGGAGGAAGGGCCGCCAAGAGGCATTTTCCAGCCGAGGTGATGTGGGCCGGAAGGCGGTGCCCCACCCGGGAGACGGCGCGGATGATGTGCGGGCTTTCCACGCATGCAAGGAACAACGCCTGGTCTTCCTTGAGGACCAGATAGTGGGCCGTTTCCCCCGTCTGCCTGGCCAACCAGGCAAGGGTTGGCTCGATCTCGGTGCGGATGTCGCCCTTGTTCGTCAGCGCCTGCGCCAGTTGCATCAGCGCCGGACCCGCAACGAACGACTTGTCGGTCGGGTGGCGTTCCAGCAATCCGGCTTGGGCCAGGGTGGACACCATTCGGTGCGCTGTTGATCGTGCCGCGCCAAGTTCCTCAGCCACGTCAACGATGCGAATGCTGGACCTTGAACGCAGCATGAGGAGTGTGCGGGCGGCATTCTCGACGGACTCAATGGGGTACCGGTAGGCCGGATCCGTCGAGGACTCCTCGGGGACGGTGACATTCATGGGGCTCAGCCTCTTCGTATGCGGGTGGTCTGTAGCCAGCATAGACAGACCTTGGGATGCGCCGGCACTACGCATGGACAGAACCTCCCACCAGCATGGCGGCCTCTTTATCTCGGGCCAACATCCGCGCCTCCCGGCATATGTACGCCCGAAGCTTGTCAATGGACTCCTCCAAAGCCCCCGCGCCCTTGCCGGCGTCGAACACGTAGGCGTCCGGCCGGACCAGCACCCAGTCGGCGTCAGCGGCACCCAACCAATCCGCGAAGCGGCTTCCTTGCTCAACAAAGCTTCCCGGGGTGGCGTCACCCGGCCCCGCACTGATGGCGGCCACAGAGACGTCCAGCAGTTCCAAGTGACTCTCCGCGGTGGCAGACAGACCGTCCAGCACGTTCGGCTGAACCGTCAGCAGCGTCAGTGAGGAACCGAGGAGATCGTCCAAAAGGACGTCCCGGTCACCGGCAATGCGCGGTTGGACGGCCAGTCGACCGCCCAAGGGGCCGTCCACGAAACCGGCCCCGAGTTGGGGCTGAAACGGCGGATTGGCCTCGGTTTGCGCCTCCAGCTTGCGGTCGCGTTCGGCTGCCTTGGCCGGATTCGTCTCGCAGACCATCTGGCCCACACGGACAGATTCGGCGATGTACTCCGTTACGTGGGGCCGCCGGCTGTCGGTGTAGGCGTCCAGGAATTCAACCGGAGCGGTCCCCTTTAGCACCTTGTTGAGCATCCAGGACAGCGTCATGGCATCCCGCATCCCGCTGATCATCCCTTGGCCCATGAACGGCGGCATCAGGTGCGCAGCGTCGCCGGCCAGCAATACGCGGCCCCGGTTGAAAATCGAGGCCACCAAGGACTGGAACGTGTACGTGGTGGACCGGAGGAGAGTGGCTGTCTCCGGAGTGATCCATCGACGCAGCTTGGGCCAGACGTTCTCCGGCTTGGCTGCTTCCACGGGATCGGCGTCATCGACGATCATGAACTCCCAGCGGTAGTGGTCGCCGCCCAGCCAGGCCATGTGCGAGGGCTGCGCAGGATCAAGAACCTGACCGGTGTCCGGAACCCCGGGGGCAGTGGCACCCGCTTCCATTTCGACGTCTATAACCACCCAGGTCGCTTGAAATCCGAGGTCATCCCTCGCTATCCCCGCCTGCTCACGGACCAGGCTGTTGGCACCGTCCGCCCCCACAACGAAACGCGCAAGGATAGGTTCCGTGCCGCCGTCGACCTTTACCTCAACCCTGTCACCGAGCTCGGAAATGGTCCGCACGTTGGTGGCTTGGCGAACGGTCACGCCCGGGGTCGACCTGGCCGTCGCATCGAAGATGCCCTCGATGTCCGGCTGGTAGAAGTGGTACGAGGATTCCCAGCCGCTTGGAGTTTCCCAGCCACGTGGCAGGTTGGACAGGACGCTGAGGTCGGCGCGGAGCAGCAGGTATTCGCGAGCCGGAACGATTGCGTCATTGATCTCCTTGGAGATCCCCATCGCCTGCAGGATCCGCATCGCCTCATGGTCAAGGTGGCAAGCGCGGGGGAGGGGATACAGGCCGGCTTGCTTGTCCAGGACTACCACCGACCATCCCTGACGTCCCAGCAGCGTGGCCAAAGTCTGGCCAACCGGGCCATAACCGACGATCGCGACGTCATAGTTCGTGGTTGCTTCCATCTCCTACTCCAGTCCCTGGCGGCGGAAGGACGCCGGTTCCGGGGTCTTGGCCATTGTGGTGCGCTGGGTCCCGAGGCCCTCGATTTCGATCAGCACCTCGTCGCCCGCCTGCAGCCACGGAAATTCGCCTTCGCCGTGGGTGCGGCTCAGTTCAAGGATGCAGCCCGTCCCGCAGGTGCCTGAGCCGAAGACATCGCCCGGGCGGACTTCGGTGCCGCGGCTGGCGTAGGAAACCATCTCTCCGAATGAGTAGTGGACGTCAGCCCAATTGGCCCGGGAGTATTCGACGCCGTTGAGCTTGAGAGACATGGCGCGGTCAAAGCCCGTTGCCGTCCGGTACGGCTCCAGTTCATCCTTGGTGACCAGCCATGGGCCGAGCGAAGTGGCGGTGTCCTTGCCCTTCACGGGGCCCATCGACAGGAGCATTTCTTCATGCTGGATGTCGCGGCCGCTCCAGTCGCACAGGATGCTGTAGCCGATGACAGCGTCTTCGCCCTCCTCGGCCGTGAGGTCCTGCCCGCCCTTGCCGAGGACGGCGGCAACCTCGAGCTCGAAGTCGAAGCGCTCCGAGCCCGGGGTCATGGGGATTTCGCCTTCGCCCTTGAAGTTGTAGGGGTTGGAGAAGTAGAACACCGGGATCTTGTACCAGAGCGGGTTCATCTCAAGGCCGCGCGATTCCCGGCCGGCCTTGACGTGCTGTTCGAAGGCATAGAAGTCGCGGAACGTGGGTGGCGTGGCTATGGGGGAGAGGTTGCGGACCGTTGAAGGATCGACGACGGGGCCGGCCTGCACTGCTTGTTCGCCCGCCTTCCGCAGGGCTTCTTCGCCCTGTTGAATCAGGCCGAGCAGGTCATTGTGGCCTTCGATGACCCGGTAGGTGTCGTCAACAACGACGCCCACGCGAGGCAGTTCGCCTTCGCGAGTGAATCGAACGAACTTCATGGCTTAGCGTCCTCCCACCAGCAGGGTGTTTTGGCGGTACTTGGACGGGGTCGGGGCCAATCCCAGGGCGCGGAAACCTTCGGGGAGGTAGTCGTTCCACTGGTTCCACCAGACTTCGCCGTCTTCCCACACCACAGGTTCGCGGTTGTCGTCATAAATCTGTTCGATGTCGGTGTAGAGCTCCACCACGTTTCCGGAGTGCTCCTTGTAGTAGCAGGCAATGTTGTTGCCCGCGCCGTGCCGGACGGGACCCCACAGCAACTCACGGCCCAGGGCGTGTAGACGGTCCCCGGCTTTGGTGAGGTCGCTGACGCCCTGGACCTCCCATGCGTGGTGGTGGAAAGTGCCGCGTCCCTGCAGGACGGCGATGCCATGGTGCTCGGTGTTGCAGCGGAGGAAGTAGCCCCTTGAACCGCCGCTGCCGATCACATCTGAAACCCGGAAGTCCAGGACCTTGGTCAGGAATTCCACCATCCCGTAATGGTCCTGCGGATGGAAGTTGAAGTGGCCGTAACGGTTGGGACCGAAACCCTTGGGGGCGATGCCGGCCTTCTGAACGCCCAGGGAAATTTCGAAGGCGAAGCCTTCCGGACCGATGAACGTGAAGCCGTCTTCTACGCCTTCTCCGGTGGGCTTCTCGGAGACGACCAGGAAGCCCTCGTCCTCTACCCGCCGTCGTATATCCCTGAGCGCGTCACCGTTCGCGGCGATAAGTCCCAAGGCTTCTAAGCCGTCGACATCGGACTCGACATACGTCAGTTCATGGTGCACGTCTGCGGCGGCCAAGTAGGAGACGCCATCGGCTCGCTTGTTTTCGCGCAGTCCAAGAATCTGCGTGGCGTCGAAGACGGACTGTTCAAGGTTGGAGGTCCGGATTGATACCGGCCCCATTTCGGAAATTGCGCCCCAAGACATTGGTACTTCACCTCTGCGTGAATAGAATGTTTGATGTTCCAGCAAGTGGAACGTGTTCTGCTGTACGGATGTTACGAGGACGCTAACAGTTTCAGTTCCGTGATCGCAACCTATTTTTTTTGAGCTAACGGTGTGGCTTGTGCTTCAGCTCACACTTCAAGTAGCGTGTGGTCATTCCCCGAAGCAGAACATGTTCTGCTCTGCAAAACTTTCGTTTTCCCTCTACAAAGATGTGACTTGGGAAAGGACATGAAATGACAGAACCAACGTCTACCCGCAGCCCAGAGTTGCGCAGCAGCTCTCGGGAGCGCCGACGCGTGGTCTTCGCGACCGTCGCCGGCACCACCATCGAGTGGTACGACTTCTTCCTTTACGCCACCGCCGCCGGCCTGATCTTCGCTAAGGTCTACTTCGAACCCGCCGGAGAAGCCGCCGCGCCGCTTCTGGCATTCCTGACGGTTGGCATCAGCTTCTTATTCCGACCGCTCGGTGCTTTCCTCGCCGGGCACTTCGGTGACCGTTACGGCCGCCGCGTTGTCTTGATGGCTACACTGGTCTTGATGGGTGCTTCGACCGCACTGATTGGCTTGTTGCCGACCTTCGATTCCATAGGATTGATCGCTCCAATATTGCTGGTCCTGTTGAGGATCCTGCAGGGCATCTCGGCGGGAGGCGAGTGGGGAGGCGCCGCACTCCTGGCCGTTGAGCACGCCCCAACTCGCCGGCGCGGACTCTTCGGCGCGTCACCGCAGATCGGAACCCCCCTTGGGCTGCTGCTGGCGTCGGGCATGCTGGCCACTATGACCCTGATCGCGCCAGGTGAGGCTTTCCTCGAGTGGGGCTGGCGCGTACCTTTCGTCCTTTCCGTGGTGCTGATCGTCGTCGGCTACTACATTCGACGTCGGGTGGACGAGAGCCCGGTGTTCAGCGAAATGGCTGAACGCAAGAAGGAAGCCCGTGCGCCGATTGTTGAGCTCTTCAGGAATCACTGGCGCTTGGTCCTGCTGGCAGCCTTGATTCCGTCCGCAAGCCAGGCTGCCGGCTACATGACTACCGGCGGTTACATCCAGCGGTATGCCACCGATCCTGCGGGCCCGGTTGGTCTGAATCCCGGTGAGGTCCTCTGGGTGGTCACTGCGTCCGCCGTTTCCTGGCTGGTTTTCACCCTCGTTGGCGGGGCGCTCTCTGACAAGCTCGGACGTCGTAAGACGTTGCTCCTCGGCTGGCTCCTGCTTGCTGCCGCACTACTTGTCCTTTTCCCGCTGGTAAACACGGCCTCGACCGTAGGCCTCTTCGCCGGACTGACCCTGGTGACTGTTGGCCTGGGAATGGTCATCGGCCCCTTGTCGGCGCACTACACGGAAATCTTCCCTGCGACGGTGCGATTTTCCGGGGTTTCCATCGCCTATGCATTGGGCGCCATCGTTGGCGGTGCGTTCGCTCCCACCATCGCTCAGGCCTTGGTGCAAGCCACGGGGTCCACCGGCGCCGTGACGGTTTACCTGGAAGTGATGGTGGTGGTATCCATCATCGCCACCCTCCTGGTCCGCGACCGTACAGGAGTTCACTTGGGTGCAGACATGGAGGACCGGGTTGGCGGCCCCATCCAGGGAGTGAATGCCTAAGATGCTGCGACGCACGGATAGCCTGCGGCCGGACCAAATGGAGCCGGACCAGAAGAATCTCTACGAAGCCATCACGCGGGGCGCCCGGGCGCAAGGCCCGCAGCACTTCGCCCTAACGGATAACCAGGGACGTCTCAACGGGCCGTTCGGCGACTTCCTGTTGTCACCATCGGTCGGAATGGCGCTCCAAGGGCTTGGTGCCGCACTGCGCTACGAAACCGAACTGCCCGCCCGGGCGAGGGAACTCGCGATTCTCCTCGTCGCGGCCCGCCATCATTCAACCTTTGAGCGGGAGTCGCACGAGGCCGTAGCCGGGGCCCTCGGATTCAGCTGGGCCGAGTTGGATGCTATCCGGCGCGAAGACCTGACGCCGTTCGACGGAGTGGAATTGCTGGTTGGCCGCACCGTCCTGGCACTGCTCGACGGAGACCTTGGCGATTGTGCTTGGTATGAGGCGGAGGATGAACTCGGCCAGCGCATGGTCTTCGAGCTGGTGACGCTGGTGGGCTACTACTCAACATTGGCGTTGCAGCTTCGGGTATTCCGGGTGGATTCCCAAAAAGCTGCGGACAACCCGTCCAGGGGGTTGCTACCTGTCGCTGATTGAGCATCACAGGATCTCAACCAGCACCTGGCCACAGGTCCACGCATTGCCTCGGAACCGATCACCGTTCCGAGGCAATGCCGTGCTGCCCACCCCCCCCGTGGCACTGGCAAGATGTCATGGTGGGAAGGAGTGAGGACGTCGCCCCCGCCCTCGGCCGGCCACGCAGGCCCTCCAGCTATGCAGGACTTCATGCGCAGCTTGCCGAGGAATGCGTGGTTGGCCAGATCAAACGGTCACTGTTCTCAGCGTCGGAAACGCCCAACAACTGCTGCGACTCCTGTCTCAATGAGAATCCTGGCAACTGGACCCTAGTGGTTGGCCTTGAGCGTGTCGTTTAGGTATCCAAGCTGACGCACCCAATGGTGCTCTTGACCACCCTCATGGCTGTTAAAGGGATAGACGTCAATGGATTTGGCTGGCCTTTTTGCTAACTTCGAGACGATTCCCGCTCCGTAGCTGTTGAAAGAGGCAAAAATTGTGGATGGCGGGCAGACATCGTCGAGCAGCGCTACCGAGTACAAGGCCGGTGCGATGGACCTGCTGGCGAGGTGGACTCCGTCGAAGTAGTTGAGGACCTCGAACGTTTGCTTGGGACGGTCGCGGTGGCGGGCGAGGAATGTTGCGATCTCGGGGTAGGGGCCGCGCTGCGCAAGGCTGATCCCGCGTGGAAAGTCTTGGAGGAAGGGTACATCTGCCAGCACCGCCCGAATCCCATCAAGCCTTCCGGCTGCAAGCCCCGCCGCTGCGAGGGCGAGCCCCCCGCCTTGGCTGATCCCCGCCAGAACGATGCTGCTCGCTTCTACTTCGGGCAGGCCTTGGACGGTTTCGATTGCCCGGAAGGCGTCCACGTACAGCCTGCGGTAGTAGTAGTCCTCCTTTGAGCCGAGCCCCCGCGTCATGAGGCCGGGGTAGGCAATTCCTCCGGCGGAAGGGTGGGGGTCCGGGGTATCACCTGTAATCCCGCCGTAGCCTTGCCCTCGCGTGTCCATTATGAAGTGGGCATAGCCTGCCTGCGCCCACTTAGTGTCCTGCTGCACCAGGCCTCTGCCGCCGGAGTAGCCAATGTACTGGACCACTGCGGGCAGCTGCTGGTCCCGCGGCCGGTGCGCAGGGACGTGTAGCCAGCCCCGGATGCGTGCTCCTCCATAACCAGTAAAGGAGACGTCGAAGCTGTCGATGACCGACAGCAGATTTTCGACGGGCGTGACGACGGGTTGCAAAGGGAGGGCCCTGGCTTCGGTCAGTGTGTCGTCCCAGAACGCGTCGAAGTCCTCCGGCTCGGTTGTTGAGGACGTGTAGCTGCGCAGTTGTTCCAGCGGCATATCAATGGTCGGCATACGGAAACTCCATCGTCTGGGGCTTGTACTCCCGCCTCCGGAAGCGGCGGACTGTAAGATCTGGGAATAACTCAGCGGAAAGAGGACAGAGGACGTCCCATCTCCTGTATCATCAGTGTAACGAATGGCCGCCGCCGCAGTGTGGTCGAAGGAGATGACGTGACATTAACACCCGCCTCGGTATCGTCGGCAAGGTTCAGCGCGCAGATCCGCTCCCAGGCTTTGCAGACAAGGATCATGGATCTCATCCTGGAGCGTGGCTTGGACGTTGGCGATGCGCTTCCGACCGAGAGCGAACTGTCCGCTGAACTGGGCGTAGGCCGTAATACGGTGCGCGAGTCATTGAAGGTCCTGCAGGCCCTGGGCGTCATTGAGATCCGACACGGTTTCGGCATGTTTGTTGCGCCGAACAACTTCAGCGCCTTGGTATCGGGACTGACATTCCGGGGCCGCCTTTCACTCCGCCATAAGGGCGAGGAGGCGCGGGAGTTGATTGATGTGCGTCAGGCCCTGGAATCGGGCCTGATCGGATCGGCCATTGATCTTTTGACGGACGAACACCTTGCTGATCTTCGGGCCACCATGGAGGCGATGGAGGCCGCGGCGGGGCAGAGTGAACCCCTTGCCCAGCATGATGCGGAGTTTCACCGCCGTCTCTACGCACCCCTGAACAACGACCTGCTGATCAACCTGATGGACGTGTTTTGGCAGGTGTACCGCCAAATCCATGAGGCGCTGGGCTCAGGCCCGGTCAACCTTGAGGAACAAGTTCAGATTCATTGGGACATTTACGACGCCGTCGCAAAAAGGGATAAAGCTCTGGCTTCGGAACGTCTCCAGCGCCACTTCGACGGGATCCGCCGGAAGCTCAAAGACGTCGCGTCCTCCTAGCCTCACGACACCGGGGTAGAAGAAAAACACCTCTGTCGTCCCGAATCGGCGTGTGGATCGGTCCGCGCCTTTTTCGTTTCCAGCGTCTGCCGCAGAACGGCCCGATGCCCCCACCAACTAGAGAGCGCCATTTTGCCATGGAAATTTATGTCGTCCCTGACGCGCCCGCGACAGGAGTCATTGCCGCCGGTATCCTCGCCGCCGTCGTGCGCAGCAAACCCAATGCAGTCCTCGGTATCGCAACCGGCAGCTCACCCATCCCGGTCTATAAGGCGTTGGCCGCCCATGGCCTGGACATGTCACAGGTACGGGCCTTCGCCCTGGATGAATACGTCGGCCTCCGGGCAGGGCATCCGCAAAGCTATGCGGAAGTAGTCCGGCGTGAGGTGACCGAGCAACTGGGCTTGGACCCTGCTCGTGTTGCCGTCCCTGATGGCGGTGCCGCCGACCCACATCAGGCGGCAGTCAATTACGATGCAGCGATCCGGGAGGCGGGGGGCATTGACGTGCAGCTGTTGGGGATAGGCCATAACGGCCATATCGCCTTCAATGAGCCCGGCTCGGAGCTGGATTCGCGGACACGGGTGGAGGTCTTGGCGGACCGAACCCGGCAGGCCAATGCACGGTACTTTCGCTCCCTTGAGGACGTCCCCACCAGATGCATCACCCAAGGGCTGGGAACAATCCTGGAAGCCCGGCAGCTGTTGATGGTGGTCCGTGGGGCCGACAAGGCCGAGGTTCTGGCCGCGGCGCTGTCCGGTCCGGTTTCGCCCGACTGCCCCGGGTCCGTGCTGCAGCTCCACCCGCACGTGACCGTGGTGGCAGACCAAGCTGCAGCTATGCACTTGGGTGCGTGCAACGCGCAGGTGCGCGTGCAGATCGCTACGCCCAGCCCCTGATCCAGAGGACATACTGCCCCGGCGGCTGAGCTGCCGGGGTCTTTCTCTTACGGGGAGAGTGACAAAGCGTCAGACATCCCCAGGGCCGGCCGCGATAGCGGAAGGCCGCGGCGGAACACTTTGACGGGGCGGAAGTCACGGTCCACGGCCACGATGTCGGCCAGCAACCCGGAACGGAGGCTTCCGACCTCGTCGTTGAGGCCGAGGAGTGTGGCAGGGACGGCGGTGGCCGACAGCACGGCGGCCTCCGGGGCCACGCCGCCGGCAATCGTCCTCCGTACAACTTCCAACAGGGTAGCTGTACCGCCGGCGAGTGAACCGTTACTGCGAAGCCGGGCCTCACCACTGGTGACGACGACCCGTGCGGGCCCGAGGTCGTAGTCGCCATCGGGCAGGCCAGTGGCAGCCATCGAGTCGGTCACCAGAATGATGTTCGCGCTGCCAACCAAGCCGAAGACCATCTGGACGGTTTCCGGGTCCAGGTGTACGCCATCGGCCACAAGTTCCACCGCCACGGTGCCCGCTGCTGCCAGGTGCAGGCACGCGGCAACGGGCCCGGGCTGGCGGTGGTGCAGCGGCGGCATCCCATTGAACAAGTGGGTGACGGTGGGCCGGGCGCCGGCTTCACGTGGGGATGAGCGGAGCAGGTCGGCTGCTTGTGACAGTGAATCCGAGGTTGTCCGGGCACTCGCATCTGTGTGGCCAAGGGATGGGATGACGCCGAGTTCCACCAATGTTCGTACCAGGGCCTGGGCGCCGGGAAGTTCGGGTGCGCAGGTCATGGTCCGCAGGTGGCCTCCGGACCTGGCGGCAAGGTCACGGAGCAGCTGGAGGTCCGGTTCGAGGAGGAACCGCGGGTCTTGGGCCCCGCAGCGGGCATGGGACAGGAAGGGGCCTTCGGCGTGGATGCCTACGATCAGTCCCTCATCTGCGAGGACTCGTAGGGCTGCCGCGGCCCCAAGCAGGTCCTCGCGTGGCCCAGTGACCAGACTGGCCAGGAGGGTGGTGGTGCCGCTTGCGTGCAGGAAGTCCACCGCAGAACGGGCCGATGCCGGATCACCGCCCGGGAAGTCACCTCCTGCCGCACCGTGGCAGTGCAGATCGACCATGCCGGGAAGGAGCATGCTGCCGGGCGGCAGCTGCACCTCCTCAAACTTTGGAATCGTGCCGGGGTCGAAGCCGGCCCGCGGCCCGGCGTAGGTGATGCGTTTCCCGGAAACGGCGACAACCCCGTCCTCAAGAACGAGCCCGTCGCTGATTATGGTGCCGGAAAGGAGGAACGGTGACTGTGCCTGGGTAATCACTTTAGGGCGTCCGTGAACCAGCCGGTGATGGTGGCGGGGTGGGTGATGGCCGTTCCCACCACCACTGCGTAGGCGCCGGCGTCCAGTGCCTGGCGGGCCTGGGTAGGGGTGTGCAGCCGTCCCTCGGCGATGAGCGGAACACCGAAGCCTGTTGCCGCTATCTGCTCGAGAAGTTCCAGGTCGGGGCCGTGGGTTTTGGGCCGTTCGCCGGTGTAGCCGGCCAGCGTGGTTCCGATCAGGTCTGCGCCGGCTGTGGCTGCGTCAGCGGCGTCTTCAAGTGAGCCGCAGTCGGCCATGACTAGTGCGTGGGAATTTGTGTGGATTCCCTTTACGGTTTCGGCGAGGGTGAGGCCGTCAGGGCGGGCCCGCCGGGTCCCGTCGATTGCCACGATGTGTGCGCCGGCGTTGGCTACCGCCAGTGCGTGCTGGAGGGTGGGAGTGATGAAAACGCCTTCGTGTCCGTCTTTCCAGAGCCCGATGACCGGGACTTCCACCGCGGCACGAGTGTGCTGGATGTCCGCCAGGCCCTGGACCCGGACGGCCGCGGCGCCCCCGACGACCGCGGATGCCGCCACTTGAGCGGTGGTGCGGGGATCGCGCATGGGCTCGCCCGGGTACGCCTGGCAGGACACGATGAGCCGGCCCCTCAGGGATTCGAGGGCTTCGGATGTCAGGAGCATGGTCAGACCCTTTGGGACGTTTGGGCGGGTTGGTGAACGGCGGATTCAAAGGCGAATCGGGCGGCGCCGGTAATGGCGGCCGCATTGCCTAAGGCGGCGGCCCGGACCGGAAGACCGGACAGGGCCGGAAGGAGCTCGGCGCGGAGTGCTGCCTCCATGGGCGTCCACCAGCGGTCCCCGGCGTCGGCCAGCCCGCCGGACACCAGCACCACCTCCGGGTCCAGGATGTTGGCGAGGCCACCGACAGCCTGCCCGGCAGCGGCAGCGGCCATACGGATGGTTTCGGCGGCGGTGGCATCGTCGGCTTCTGCCAACGCAAAGACAGCCCGGGCGTCCGGCGTGGACGACTGCCCGGTCCGGCGGACATAGGACTCCAGGATGGCAGGACCGGACGCGATGGCCTCCACGTGCCCGGAGCGGCCGCACACGCAGGGGAGGGGCGCGCCGCCGTCGTAGGCGTACGGGGAGGCGAAGTGCCCCACGTGGCCGCCGGCATGTCGGTATCCGAGCGCAGGCTTGCCATTCAGGACGTAGCTTCCGCCGACGCCGGTGCCGAATGCCACCAGCAGTGAGCTGGAGGCGCCCGCGGCGGCTCCGGTCCACGCCTCGCCGAGCGCGTGGGCGTGTACGTCGTTCACCGCCAGGACGGACGACGCCGGCAAGCCCAGCCTTGCAGCCAAGCCTGCGGTGAGTGCCGTCCCGGCCCAGCCCGTGATGGCGTCCGTGGCAGAGACCACTACGCCGCGCCCGGCGTCGATGACCCCGGCGGAACCGACGCCTACGCACCGGGCGCTGATGCCGGCGTCGGCCGCCCGCCGGATCAGCACGGCAACAAGGCCTGCCGTGGCATCGAGGATGGCCTCGCCGCCGTCGCGGTTCAGGGTGGGGATGGTTTCCGAGAAAAGCACCTGCCCGTCCGGAGAAACAACCCCGGCAGCCGTCTTGGTTCCGCCAAGGTCAACACCAATGGCATACACGTGGGCCTAGACCAGCCCGTTGCGTTCGAGGATGACCTTGATGGCCGTCGTCTCTTCTTCGTTCAAGGCCTGCATCGGCACGCTCATGGTGTTGGACTCGATGACCCCCATAATCTGCAGCGCGGTCTTGAAGGCACCCAACCCGGCTGCTCCGCCGGAAACGCGTCCATTGGGGGTATAGACGATGTCGAAGAGGTCGGCCAGGCGGTCCTGTTCGGCCGCGGCTTTAACCCAGTCGCCGGCGCTGGCAGCATCTACGAGGTTGCGGTAGCCGCGGGGGTCCACGTTGCCCAGGCCCGGTACCACGCCCTGTGCGCCGCCAAGGAGTGCACCGTCCACCACTACTTCGTGTCCGGTGAAGATGTCGAAGTTGTCGATGTCCTTGGCGGCGAGCAGGAGCTGGCGGAAGGAGACGTCGTCGCCGGAGGAGTCCTTGACGCCGGCAATCACACCGTCCCGGCCCAGGCGGACCAGCAGGTCGGTGGGGAGCTTGTAGTGGGTACGGACGGGAACGTCGTAGGCGAAGACCGGCACGTCGACGGCGGCGTGGATGTTCCGGAAATGCGTTTCGGTTTCGTCTGCGTTGCCGATGGCGTAGTACATCGAGGTGACCACGATGGCGTCCGCCCCCAGGTCGATGACCTTCCGCGCTTCGTCAATGACGCGGTGGGTGGTCTGTTCGTTGGCCCCGACAATCAGCGGCACCGCTCCGGCGTTCGCGTCGGCGATGGTGCTGACCACCAGCGAGCGTTCGGCGTTGGTCATGTACGGCACTTCGCCGGAGGAACCCAGGACGAAAAGACCGGACACGCCGCCGTCGAGCAGGTGCTTGGTGAGGTTCCGCAGCGAGGCGGTGTCGATGGTGCCGTCTGCGTGGCGGGGGGTGACAACGGGCGGGATGACGCCAGAGAACTGGGAAGACAAAGGAATACTCCGATAACTGGTTGGGAAGAAAGTGGGACGGGTGGTTTAGGTGTGCAGCAGGCTGGGGGCGGCGCCGAGGAGCTTCCGGGTGTAGTCGTTCCGGGGGTTTTCGAACACTTGGGCAGCCGGTCCTTCCTCCACGATTTCGCCGAAGTACATGACGCAAATGCGGTCCGAGACGTAGCGGACGGTCTGGATGTCGTGGGAGATGAACACCATGCCGAGGTTCAGCTGGGTCTTCAGGTCGGAAAGCAGGTTCAGGACCTGGGCGCGGACGGAAACGTCCAGGGCGGAGGTTGGCTCGTCGGCGACGATGATGTCAGGGTCCAGCGCAAGGGCCCGGGCGATGGCAACGCGCTGGCGCTGGCCGCCGGAAACCTGCGACGGCGTGACTTCCGCTGCGGAGGCGGGCAGGCCCACCAGCGCAAGGAGTTCACGAACCTTGGCAGCGCGGGAAGCGGCGTTGCCGATCCCATGAACCTGGAGCGGGTCCGTGAGGATGTCCTGGATGGTCATGCGCGGGTTCAAGGCCGTGGCGGGGTCCTGGAAGACCACCGATACGGCGCGGCCGAACTCCTTGCGCATGGCAGCGTTGCGCTTGATGGCGGGCTTGCCGTGGAACAGCACCTGGCCGGATGTTGGCGCCTGCAGGCCGACCAGGACGGAGGCGAGGGTGGATTTGCCGCAGCCCGATTCACCCACGATGCCCACGGTTTCGCCGCGGCTGATGGTGAAGTCCACGCCGTTGACCGCCTTGACGATGTTTGGCCGGAACAGGCCGCCGGTCCTGGCCCGGTGGTGGACTTTCACGTCCTTGAGTTCGATGACCGGCTTGCCGGTGGATTCGCTCACTTGGCGTCCTCCTTAAGGTGGCTGGCCCAGTAGTGGTCCGCCCCGGCGCCCACTGCGGTAAGGACCAGCCGCTGGTTGGGATCGGCGTCAGCGCGCAGGGACCGCGGCGCGAACCGGTCACCGGGGGCAAAATCCTGCGGCGACGGCACGGTCCCCGGGATCTGGTGCAGGCGCGCTGCGTCCGCTTCGATGGAGAGCACGGCGCCCAGCAGGCCGCGGGTGTATTCGTGCTTTGGGTTCTGCAGCAGTTCGGAGGCCTGGGCGGACTCAACTACCTGGCCTGCGTACATCACAGTGATCCGGTGGGCCAGGGATGCCACGAGGGCGAGGTCGTGGCTGACGAACACCATGGCGAAGCCCAGCTGCTCCCGCAGTTCGTTGAGCAGATCCACCACTTGTTTCTGCACGGTGACGTCCAGGGCGGTGGTGGGCTCGTCCGCCACCACGATCTTGGGTGAGCGGGAGAGCGCCATGGCGATGAGGACGCGCTGGCGCTGGCCGCCGGAGAGCTCGTGCGGGTAGCTGGCAAGGGTCCGGGCCGGGTCCAGCTTGACCATTTCCAGCAGCTCGGCCGGCGTCTTCCGGCCGCCGCGGCGGGTCAGCTGGAGCATCTGGTCCTTGATCTTCATGGACGGGTTCAGCGAGCTGAGCGCGTCCTGGTAGACCATGGCGATTTGCTCGCCGCGGAGGCCTTGGTAGGCCTTCATGTTGCTGTGGCCGCTATCCGGGTCCAGTAGTTCCTTCCCGTCGAAGCGGATGGAACCGGTGATCCGTGCGGTCTTGGGCAGCAGGCCCATGACGGCCAGCGAGGTGATGGACTTTCCGCAGCCGGATTCGCCCACCAGGCCCATGGTTTCGCCTTCGCGGACGGTGAAGGAGACGTTGTCCACGATGGCTGTCTCACCGAAGCGGCCGGGGAAGCGGATGGAAAGGTTTTCGACCTCCAGCACCGTCCGGGCGTCCGCGGGGACCTGGGGGAGGCGGTCGGTGCGGTTCGCTTCGACGGCGGCGAGCAGTTCCAGCTCGCGGTCCAGCAGGGCATGCGGGTTGGCCGTGGCGGTCCTGGCGTCGGTGAGTAAGGCTGATGTGTCCTGCCGGCCCTCGGTGGGGGTTGTTCCGGAGGCCGGCAGGACGCCGTCGAGTTCGTGCTGTTCCACGACCGACGGCTGGGCAACCGAGGTGGCCACTTCCGTGTCCACCGCGGAGCCGGTGACGGCGGCGCCGGCCACGGAGGCGGCAGCACCGTCGTCGTCCTTTACCGCCGGGGCCCGGCGGAGTTTCGGGTTGACCATGGCGTCGGTAAGGCCCTCTGCGAGGATGTTCAGCGCCAGGACGGTCAACAGGATGGTGAGGCCGGCGAACGTGGTGGCCCACCAGCCGCCGGAGAGGACCAGATTGCGGCCGTAGGAGATCACGTTGCCCCACGACGGCGCGGGGTCCTGCACCCCGGCACCCAGGAAGGAGAGCGAGGCCTCAAGGATGATGGCGTCCGCCACCATCACCGTGGCAAATACTAGAACGGGGGCAGCGGTGTTGCGCACGATGTGCTTGGCCAGGATGTAGAACCGGCCGGCGCCGATGACCCGCTCGGCGCGGACGTAATCCTCGCCGTACTGGGACAGCACGTTGGCGCGGACCACCCGGGCCAGTTGCGGGGTGTAGATGATGGCGATGGCGACGATGATGGTGGGCACCGAGTTGCCGAAGGCTGCCAGCAGCACCGCGGCCAGGGCGATGCCGGGGAAGGCCATCAGGATGTCCATGACGCGCATGAGGAGTTCGTTGACGGCCTTGCTGGACGTGGCGGCCAGCGACCCCAGCAGGGCGCCGGCCAGCACTGCCAGCCCTACCGCGCCGAGGCCGATCATCAGGGATGACTGCGATCCGTACAGCAGGCGGGAAAAGATGTCCCGGCCCAGGCGGTCGGTGCCGAAGAAGTGCTCGGCTCCGGGCGGGGTGGCGGGGATGAAGGTTTCGAGCGGGTCGTGCGGTGCCAGGACCGGAGCGAAGACGGCGGCGACGGCGATGACCACCAGGAAGGCGAGGGCCAGCCGGGAGCCCCACGGCAGGGCCTTGAAGCGGAGCCCGGGGGCGCTCAGACGTTCAGCGAGTTTGCTGCGCATGGGTCACACGGTCCTGATTCGGGGGTTGATGAGCAGGTAGAGAAGGTCCACGGCGATGTTCACCAGGACGAAGGTGACGGAGATGGTGAGGACCACGCCCTGCACCAGGTTCACGTCCAGGTTGGTGATGCCGTTGAGGATCAGCTGGCCCATGCCGGGCAGCGCGAAGATCATTTCAATGACGACGGCGCCGCCCAGCAGGTAGCCGATCCGCAGTCCAAGGACGGTTACCGGGGTAACCAGCGCGTTGCGGAGCACGTTCTTGGAGACCACTTCACGGTAGGGGACACCGTTGCCGATGGCTGTCCGCACGTAGTCCCGGTCCAGCTCCTCCACCATGGAGGTGCGCACCACCCTGATAAGGGAAGCTGAGACCGGGATGCCGAGTGCCAGTGCGGGCAGGGCCATGGAATTGAGCCAGCCGCCAAAGCCGGACTCGGGGGTGGCGATTCCGCCAGACGGGAACATCGGTGCCGGGCCCAGCGCGAACCATTGGATCAGCAGGATGCCCAGCCAGAATGACGGCGTCGCCACTGCGGCGATGGAGAAAACCCGCACCAGCTGGTCCTGCCACTTGTCCCGGTACAGTGCGCCGATGATGCCGAAGACCAGGGAGACCACGACTGCGATGATGACGCCCAGAAAGGTCAGCTGCAGCGTCAGGGGGAACGCTGAGCCGATCATGGTGGCCACGGATTTGGCCGGGGGAGTGGTGACTCCCAGGTCGAACTGGAGGAGCTTTCCGAGGAAGCGGAAGTACTGCAGCAGCAGGGGATCGTTCAAGCCGTTGGCCTGGCGGTACTGCTCTTTGGCTTCTTCGCTGGCCCCTTCGCCCAGGGCGCTGCTCGCTTGGTCGCCGGGTGCGGCCTGCAGCACGAGGAACACGAGCAAGGTGATGCCCAGGACCATCAGCGGCAGGGCTGCCAGCCTGCGGCCCAGGAGGCGCAAAATCGTGGTCAATGTAGTCTCCGGTTGGTGTGGCTAGGCGGTGCGGCCCACACCAACGAAGGACACTCCGGTGGTGGGAAGGGGCTTGAAGCCGCTGAGCTTCTTGGCATCCCAGGCGCTGGGCAGCTGGCGGTGGAACAACGGGTAGAGGGGGACTTCCTCGGAAACGAGGTTGACGATCTCGCCGGTCAGCTTCTTCGCCTCATCCTTCGTGGCCTGGCCTGCCTTGGACATGAGGTCCACCAGCTGTGCCCGTTCCGGGGTGTCGCCCCAGAAGGCACGGTTCTTCATCCAGGTGTCACCGGCGTAGAACCAGCTCAGCAGCAGGTCCGCGTCATTACCGAAGACGGAAGGATCACCCGGAGCGGCAACCACGGTGTAGTCACCCTTGCCCACCCGGTCCGTGTACAAGGCGCCGGACTGGAGGTTCTTCAGCGTTACCTTCACGCCCGGGATCTTGTTCCAGGACTCGAGCATCAGCGGTGCCACGTCCTTGACCCAGGCAGTGTCCGTGGTGAGGAGTTCAAACTCGAGGTTGGTCACGCCGGCCTGCTGGAGGAGGTCGGCTGCCTTGTTGGGATCGTAGGTGTAGACGTTCTTGGCCTTGACGTAGTCCGGGTGGCCTTCCTGGAAGTACGAACTGGCTGGCTTTGCGTTGCCGAACAGGGCCTTCTTGATAATGGAGTCCTTGTCCAGGCCGTAGTGCAGGGCCTGGCGCACCAGCTTGTTGTTGAAGGGGGCAGCGTTGCAGTTGAACATCAGGAACAGCAAGCCGAAGGACTGCACGGATTCAACGGTGGCAGCGGACTTAAGCCCCTGCATATCCAGGTAGGGGACGTCTTCGATGGCCTGGACGCGGCCGGACTGCATGGCGGTGACCCGGGCGGCGGCGTCCGATAGAAGGAGCCAGGTCATGCCCTTGGCCAGTGCCGGCATAGGTCCGTTGTAGGCCTGGTTGGCCTCGAAGATGATCTTGTCGTCCTTGACGGCCGAGATCAGCTTGTAGGGGCCGGTGCCAACAGGCTTGGCATCGAAGGACTTCAGCTGGTCAGAGCCGGCCGGGAAGTTGGTGAGCGCCTTCGGTACTACCTTTACTACGGAGATGCGCGGTCCGAAGCCGGGGAAGGCGTACTTGAGGGTGAACTCAACGGTCTTGGCGTCCAGTGCCTTGACCTCCTTGATGAACGGGATGAACTGCGAGAACAGCGACTTGTTCGCAGGGTCCATCACCCGGGTGAAGGAGAAAACCACGTCCTCGGCCGTGACGGGCGTGCCGTCATGGAACATGGCTCCATCCCTGACGGTCACCTGGTAGGTGGTTTCATTGACCATCTTGGGGTCGGCAGCTGCCAGGGCGTTGTAGGGCTCGCGGGTTGCCGGATGCAGCTCGATCAGGCCCTCGAAGATGTGCAGGTTAGCGGCCATGGGGGTGGCGCCGGAGGAGGAGATGGGGTCGAAACCTGTGGAGAGGGCGTAGGAGATGCCGGCCTCGATAGTGAGGTCCTTGTTGATGGGGGAGGTGTTCTCAGCTGCGCCGGTGGTGGTGGCCGCGGGTCCCCCACAGGCGGACAGGGAGCTGGCGAAGGCTGCAGCAAGGCCCATGGCCCCGCCGAGCTTCAGGAAGTTCCGGCGGCTGGCGTCATTGACCAGCGGCAGGTTCTTGATGTTGTTCATATGCCTCACCGTTCAGAAGATGTTTATCGGATGTAGGATGTCCTAGCTCGTAGTGAAAACTGTAAGTGCGATCACAGCGAGCGTCAAGTGGACAAAAACACCGCAGGTGGCGTGCGTCTGCCAAGTACCTCTTTTTCGAATGGAGTTCCAATGTCTTTGATCGTCGGTGCCTATGCCGCCCAGCCAAGTGAACTGCGGGAGCAGTTCTACCAGGGCCTCGGAGCGCTTCCCTCGATCCGCGGGGTGGAGCTCCCCTATGGTCCCTACGGTGGCGGGGGATGGCCGGCAGGGGCGCCGCGGGGCTGGTCCGCGGTGGTCACGGCGATACCGGGAACCATGCAGAGGCTGGGTGGGTCGCCAACGTTCGGCCTGGCCTCTCCGGACACGGCCGGCAGACGGGAAGCCCTCGAATTCGCGGCCGGAGTCCGGGAGTTCGTAGTGAAGCTCGAGGATGAGGGGCATGTTGTGGAGGCCGTGGAGCTGCACTCAGCCCCACATCCCGGAGCGTCCGGGCCGATGTTCAGGGAGTCCCTCAAGGAGGTCCTGGACTGGGACTGGGGTTCCACCAGGGTGCTCGTGGAGCACTGCGACGCTCCCCGGGCCGGCAGCAGGCCGGAGAAGGGATTCCTCGCCTTCGCTGAGGAGGTGGACGTGCTTCACTCCCTCCAAAGCGATGCTGCGGGCCCGGTCGGACTGGTCATCAATTGGGCGCGCTCGGTCATCGAAACCCGGAACGCCCGCACCGCTGAAGAGCACATCGCCCAGGCCCGTGCGGCAGGCGTCCTGGCAGGCGTCATATTCTCCGGCTGCTCGCCCGTGGAAACGGAGTTCGGCTACCCCTGGATCGATGCACACCTTCCGCCGGTGGAGGTGAACGGCGCGCCGCCCTCTTCGCTCCTGGACCGCGGCCACATGGCACGCTGCCTCGCCGCCGCCGGCCCCGTGCCCGTACTCGGTTTCAAGATCGGCCTGCCGCCCGTTGGGCTTACCGCCATGCAACGAGTGGACCGCATCAGGCAGATGTGCACCCTGGTGGAGGGGAATCAACCACGGTGACGTCACCGGTGCCGACGTCGAACCGGAAGATCCGCGACAGCCGCACCATCGAGCCCGCGCTCCGCCCCTCCACCGAATAAGTGATTTCCAGGATGCCCCCACGTTCCACGTCCGCGGCCGTGACCGTGTACGAGGGGGTGAAGTAGAGCGCCTCCCCGCCCGGTGGCAGATCGGTGGCGGGAAAAGCCTCGGCCCCGGGCCCGGCGAGCCGGACCTGCGTGACTGCTGTGCTGCCGTCGTTCCTCGCCCTGCCGGTGAACGCCAGGATGTCGCCCGCCCTGTAGCCCGGGACGATAGGACCGTAGTTGAGGTCCTGCGCCTCCCGGGTGCCCAGAACCTGGACCTGCCCGGCTGAGTAGCCCTGGCCGATCTCCTTCGATGCCGGCCCCCAGTCGCCCCCGTCTTCTGCCATGACATGGAACTCGCCCACGTTCTGCCATTCGGACGGCAGGCCCGGCGTGACGGAGCGGAGTTCCATGTCGAACGCGAGGCCGCGCTCCGGCTCTGTGCCTGCCTGGACGGGGACTGCGGCAAGCTGTTCCGTCAACTGCCCCGGTGGAACCGAGACAAACACGATCTCCCGGTATCCCTGGCGCTCGTACAGTACGCCGATGTTGCCGTCCGGCAGCCGGGTGGCCGTGGAATAGGCGGAACTGCCCGCGCACAGGACCAGCCCGGCGCGCCAGGTCTTGCCGTTGTCGGTGGAGAGGCTGAGGACCGTGTTCCGCCGGAGGGCGGGGTCCTGGTTGTTGGTGGCCACCAGCCACCCGTCCGTGGGCGGTGTGGCGAGGCCCTTCACCGCCGGCAACCCGTCAAAGCGGGTGAGCGATCCGTTGTCGCTCGGGTCTGGAAGGTCCTCAACGGGAACCAAAGCGCTCCAGCTCTGGCCGCCGTCGCTGGAGGCGGCAGCCAGCCGGCGAGGCGTCGCCCGGCTGTGCAGGAGCAGGTTCCCGTCGGCCAGGGCCGCCACCTTGTTCTCGTTCGGTGCGGCGCCATGGGTCTCGGCGCCGATGAGCTCCCCGAACCTCCAGCTGTCCCCGTGGTCGTCGCTGTACGCCGAGGCGGCCATGATGGTACCGCCGCACAGCAGCACGAACTGCTGGACCAGGCGGCCGCGGAAGGGGCCGGCGTGGACCTGGATCCCTTGCCCGGCCGCGGCGAACATCCCGGTGATGTCCCCACCTGCGGGGGTGCTGCCCTTCAGTTCTGCGGTGAGGCGCCGGTGCCGCCAGGTCACTCCGTCGTCATCTGACCAACTGAGGTCGCAGTGCTGGACGGACTCGTCATCCGCGGCTATTCCCGTGGTCGACTCGAAGAACCCGGCGCGGGTGCCGGCGGCATGGAACAGGAAGATGCGGCCTGTTTCGGCGTCCACCAGCAGGCTGGGATCGCCGAAACCTTCCAAACCGGTCCCGCGCCGAACCACCTCCTGGGAGCCCCAGCTGGCTCCGTTGTCCGTGCTGCGCCGGACCAGCAGGTCGATGGGGCTGGGCAGGTCGTCAAGGTTCGGCCTGCCGTCATACGCGGCAAGGAGTGTCCCCTTCGCGGTGACGGCGAGCGCCGGAATGCGGTATTGCCGGTAGCCTCCCCGGCCGCGAGTGGCCAGCACATGCTCAACGGTGGGGCGTACAGGGGCGAACGAGGGTGGTAGGTAGGACGTCACATCTTAAGTCTAGCTTTCCTGATGACTGTGCCCTATGGTCGTAGGACGTCGTATGTAGCAAGAATCACAGTGCGGGCATCCGCGGCGGCGTTCACCTCCACTCGAGCCGCACTGCGGCGTCCAGAAAGGGCATGGGTTTGCGAATCAGCACCAAGAGAACCAGGAAAAGATCAGTGGGACAGGCAACGGGCACAGGCGCCCTGGTCCTGGCCCTGCTGGCTGGAACCGGGCTGCCGGCCCAGGCGGCCCCCATCCCGTCCACGAGCCCGACCGCGCCGCCGGGCAGTTTCCAGGAGACCAACCTTGCAGCGGACCGAACCGCCGCCAATTTCTTCTACCGGATCCCCGCCCTGGCATACCTGGGCAATGGTGTGGTCCTCGCCGCATGGGACGGCAGGCCAGGCAGCGCGGCCGACGCCCCCAACCCCAACTCGATCGTGCAGCGCCGCAGCACCGATGGCGGTCGGACCTGGGGACCCGTGCAGGTCATCGCCGCCGGGCACGTGGCCGACGCCACCGGCCCGAAATACGGCTACAGCGATCCGTCCTACATTTACGATGCCGAGGCCGGGAAGGTCTTCGCGTTCTTCGTCTACTCCAAGGACCAGGGCTTCGGCGGCAGCCAGTTCGGAAATGATGATGCCGACAGGAACGTCATTTCCTCCGCGGTCATTGAATCGTCCGACGGCGGCGCCACCTGGAGCCAGCCCCGCCTGATCACCGAGGTCACCAAGCCGGGCACCAGCAAGACCAGTCCCGTGGCGGGGGATGTCCGCTCCAACTTCGCCTCCTCCGGGGAAGGGATCCAGCTCAAGTACGGTCCCTACAAGGGCCGCCTGATCCAGCAGTACGCCGGCGACGTCCGCCAGGCTGACGGCAGCAACCGCATCCAGGCCTACAGCGTCTACTCCGACGACCACGGCGCCACCTGGCACAAGGGCGCCAACGTGGGCGACCGGATGGACGAGAACAAGACCGTGGAACTTTCCGACGGGCGGGTCCTGCTCAACTCCCGGGACAACGCCAACCAGGGCTACCGGAAGGTGGCGGTCTCCACCGACGGCGGCGCCACCTACGGGCCGGTAACGCAGGACACCGAACTGCCGGACCCAGCCAACAACGGTTCCATTGCACGGATGTTTCCCCACGCCCCGGAGGGCTCGGCAGACGCGAAGAAACTGATCTTCACCAACGCCAACTCCAAGACCGCGCGCGAGAACGTCTCCGCCCGGGTGTCCTGCGACGACGGCGCCACCTGGCCGGGCCTGCGCACCATCCGCTCCGGCTTCTCCGCCTACTCCACAGTGAGCCGGCTGGACGACGGCACGTTCGGCGTCCTGTACGAAGGCAACTACACGGACAACATGCCCTTCGCCGCCTTCGACGACGCCTGGCTGAACTACGCCTGCGCGCCCCTGGCCGTTCCCGCCGTCACCACCGCACCCGGGACCACCAAGCCGGTGGCCGTCACCGTCACCAACCAGGAAGCCGCCACGCTCTCCGGCGCGAATGCCACCGTCTACACCCCCAGCGGCTGGTCCGCCACCACGGTGCCCGTGCCCGACGTCGCACCCGGCGCCTCCGCCACCGTGAACGTTGACCTCACGGCACCCGCCAATGCCAGTGGCCCGCAGAACCTCAACGCAGCGTTCACGACGGCGGACGGCCGGGTCTCGCAGGCCACCTTCACGGCCACCGTCCCCGTGGCACCGCAGGTGGGCCTCACCATCACCGGCTCCGCGCCGGACCGTGACGTCGCGGCCAGCCCGTACCAGGCCGGCGACGTCCTCAGCTACACCTTCAACATCAAGAGCACAGCCAACGTCACCGCCAACTCCGTGCCCGTCTCCGGCACGTTCGACGCCGGATTCCTGCCGCCGTCGGCCCCCAACTGCCGGTACAACAACCTGGCTGCCGGTGCCAGCTACACCTGTACCACGGCCAGGCACACGGTGACGGCCGAGGACGTTACCCGCGGCTACTTCGTGCCGCAGGCAACCTTCAGCATCACGGCCAACGCGGCGCCGACCCTCACCAAGACGGTCTCCTTCACCGGTGCGGCCGTGGCACTGCGCGACGGCCTGGTGGCCGCCACCATTACCGGCAGCCGCAACGACGCCGGCCGGGACCTGGCCGTTCAGCCGTACAGCGCGGGGGAGGCTTTCCCCTATAAATTCGATGTCTCCAACACCAGCCCCCTGGTGGAGAAGGTGGTGCCCACCGCCGGCAACTTCAGCCCCCTCGTGCCGGACGGCCCCGGGAACTGCCGGTACAGCGTCCTGTCCGCCGGCCAGTCCTACAGCTGCGCCACACCCCGCCACACCGTCACGGCCGAGGAAGCCGCACAAGGCTTTTTCGTCCCGGAAACCTCGTGGGAGGTCAGCGCCGCTGGACAGACCACCAGGACCTACGCCGTGAACGGCGGCGAGGTGGACCTGAAGGTCCGCGATGCCAGGCTCGAAGGCACCGTCGCGGCGCAATGGACCGACAACGATGGCGACAGATACGCCTCCAGGGGCGACACCGTCACCTACACCTACACCCTGGGCAACGCCGGTAACGTGGCCCTGACCGGAGTCGCAGCCCCGGACGCCGGCATCAGCGAACCCCTCCTCGCCGCCGGCAGCAGCGTGACCGCCACCCGGGACCATGTGCTCACCGCTGCCGACATCGCCGCCGGAAAGCTGGCACCCGTCAGCTTCGAGGCCGCCGCGGACAACGGATCCCGGCACGTCACGACCTCGGTGGCCGGCGGCGCCATCCAGCTCAACCTGCAGCCCGCCCAGCCCGACACCGTGCCGGCCCTGACCGTGCAAGACTTCGAGGACCAGACGCCGCCGTTCGACCTGGGCACCTTGGACAAGTACCGCAACGGCCAGAAGGTGGTCCTCAAGGGCCTCGACTACGGGCAGTGGTACTACGTCTACCTTAACAAGCACAGCTACCGGGTCGGCTGGATCTTTCCCACTACGGACAACACGGTGGAGTTCATCCTGCCCGCAGATGTCCAGAACGGCCGCGACGACGTGGTCGTCTTGGATACGGACGACAAGCAGGTTTCCTTCGACCGGCTCCAGGTGACCCCCAAGGGATAAGCCCCGGCAGTCCAAAGCCCAGCAAAGGTTGGAACGGCCGAGGGGCTTCCATCGGCCGTTCCAACCCAATTTCGGCAATGGGAAATCCATCTTGCAGCTTCGCCGCAACAACGAGGAAACCCGTGGCCCTTGAAATCCGCTGACCCGGAAGATTCCTTCCCTACCGATAGCAGCGGAGTTGTGAAATGCCCCGTTGGTCCCGAATCCCTGGCCAGCCGTAAAACGCAGTTCGAAGCTCAACCGTGCCACACAAAGCGAGCACAGAAACCGAAGTCAGATCATCAGTCGTGCTGCTCCTACTGCCCAACTAGCCGGATCCATTCTTGGACGGCTGCCTGTCCCGACAATTCATAAAATGGTGCTGCTGTTCTGGCCGTCTCATTTGATCCGCTGGGTCAGCCTTGCAGGCAGCTCCTTCAAGGGGTGCGTGCTCTCGTTGTTCGCCAATGAGGCCAGTCGTTCCATTCCGCCTGCGATGCGTTCCAAAGGTATCGCTCCAAATCCAACCCGGATGGACGGAACATCGAGGTTCGGGTTGGAAAAGTACATCGATCCTGGATCGATCAGGATTCCATGCTCGCGTGCCGTTGAAACGAGAGCGTTCGCCGAGCGTGCCGGGTCGGTACGGATCCACAGGCTGGTGCCGCCCGGCGGCAATACCTGCTGCTCCGAGAACAGCTTTTCCGCCGCGTCGTGCGCCGTCTGCCAGCGGTGGGCCAGATCATTTTTGTATCGCCGCTGCGCACGGTGGAAGTCGCCGCTCTCGAAGAGGAGTGCGACAGCCCGCTGCAGGTGGCCAGGGGGCTGCCGATGGGTGTATCGGCGGTTGTTGCGGAGCTCATTGAGTAAAGCCTTCGGGCCGACAACATAGCCGATACGCAGGCCGGGGGCCAGAACCTTGGACATTGTTCCGATGTAAATGGTCCGGCCTGAGGGGTCCAGTGCTGCCATGGCCGGGCTTGGTTGCCCGCGGTAGCGGAGCTCGGAGTCGTAATCGTCCTCGATGATCAGGAAATCCTGTTCCTGGGCCTGCTGGATGAGTTGGAGCCGCCGGTCGACGGACAGGGTCACATTGGTGGGGTGTTGATGGCTCGGTGTGACGTAGAGCAGTCGTGCACCTGAGTATTCATTCTGTGGGACCAGTCCGTTTTCATCCACGGGAACGTCAACGATCGTCCCTCCGGCCCGATGGAAGACGTGGCGGGCATCGATGTAGCCGGGATTCTCGACGGCCACCCGGTCTCCCCAGCGGATGGTGGCCGCAGCCAGCAGCTGCAGACCCTGCTGGCTGCCCAGGGTGATAAGCACGTTTTCGGGGGAAACCGATAGGCCCCGCCCGGGAAGGACACGGCTGCACAGGACCTCTACGAGCCGGCTGTCGTCGCAGATGACGTCGTCCAGGCTGGCGTGGCGGTGCTCCGGACCCAGCGCACGTTTGAGTGCCCGCAGCCACGCCTCGCGTGGAAAGAACGAGCTGTCATGCTGGCCCGTGACGAAGGGGTAATCAAACGCATGCCAGCGGCGTTCCCGGTGCAGCTCGGGCCACGGTCCGGTCCGGGACCGATGTGCCACCCGTTCCCAGTCGACGGAGTTTTCCCATTTCTCCCTGACAGCGTCCATCGAGTTGGATTGCCGCTCAGGATGCGCCGTGGATGGCAGGAGAGAGCTGACGTAAACGCCGCGCCGGTCCGACGTCAGAAGATAACCCTCGTCCACTAGCGTCTGGTATGCGGACTGGACGGTGGTGCGGGAGAGGCCGAGATCTTCCGCCAGCTGCCGGCTCGAGGGCACACGCTCACCCGGGCGCCAAGTGCCGCGCACGATGAGCTGTTCGACAGCTTGTCGCACGCGCATGGCCAGGGACGCACCCTGGGTTGCCGGAACTAAAACAACGGGCGACGAAGGGCTGCCTGCCGTTGCAGCCCTAATCCTGATTGCTTCCACAGCTCCACTATGACACGCGATGCGCTCCAGAATCTGGACCGCTCTAGGTGTTAAAAACTGGATATTGATCAGTCCAGTTCGGTTGCAGATACTTGACTCGAGTTCCCAACAAAGGAGTTGCAGTGAAACCGAATCTCAAAAGCGTGCTGGTGGCCTTGGTGCTGCCGTTCGCGCTCCTGGTCGGAGGGGTCGTAGCGCTCGGCCCCTCCGACGTGCGAGTCGTAGGCATACCGGCGATCTTCGTCTTTATGGTTGCCCTGTTTCCCACGACCGCTGGTCTCATGGCCCTTGCCTGGAATATCTGGGACAAGCATGAGGCCTACGATGAAGACTCCGCCCCCCGGGCGGTGACCCCATGACCGCTGTTATCACCTTCGCCCTCGTCCTCCTCGCAGCCGTGGCGCTGGGCGTCTACTCACGCAGGGGAGTGAAGACAACTGAGGACTTCCTCGTCGGCGGACGCAGTTTCGGCGCCATCCTCCTGTTCATTCTTGTAGTAGGTGAGGTCTATTCCATCGGCACCGTCATCGGGTTTCCCGGGGGTGTGTATGCGGAAGGGGCCGGATTCGCCGTCTGGTTCATGGGGTACATCCTTTTGGGCTACCCCATCGGCTACTTCCTTCTACCGCTGCTTTTCAAAGCGGGACGCCGCTACAACGCCGTCACCCTGCCAGACGTCTTCCGCGGACACTTCAAATCACGTCCCTTGGAACTGACCGCGGCCCTGCTGTGTGTTGTCTTCCTCGTGCCCTGGGCGCAACTGCAGCTGACCGGACTTACCGTCGCCCTGAACGGACTGGGGCTCGGCTTCACACCCTTGGCCACGGTCCTCATTGGCGTAAGCATCGCCCTGGTTTTCGCTTTGCTGTCGGGCATCAAGGCTCCGGCGTACGTCAGCTTCGTTAAGGACTTTGCCCTCATCTTCGCGATCGTGATTGTCGCAGTCTTCGTCCTGAGTCAGAACTCATCCGTCACTGATATCGTCGCCCGTGCCGACGACGTCTCCAGCCACACCGTGATCGAGCATGGCCGTCCGCTGCTTCACACCGTTTCAACGCTGATCTTCCAAGCGGTGGGCTTCTACATGTTCCCGTTCATTATCCAGGCGATCATGAGTTCAAAGTCGGGCCGAACGGTCCGGCGCACCCAGATCTTCATGCCGCTGTACATGCTGATGTACCCGTTTCTTCTTATCGTCGCTTACTACGCGATCTCCACGGTTCCCGGCCTCACCGGCGCCCAGACCAATTTGGCATTCATCGAAGTGGCCCGCAATCTGCTACCCGAGTGGCTGGTCGGCGTTGTTGCCGGCGGTGCGGCACTGTGCGCCATCGTCGTGCTCGCGGCCTCGGCACTGTGCATCGGCACCCTGGTATCGCGAAACGTACTGGTTGGCGTCCCGGAACGACGCCAGAAATCCTTCGTACGGGTCATCATCGCGGTCTACCTGCTGGTTTCCATCGTTCTCACCCTTGTAGTTCCCAACCTCATGGGTGCACTCATTAACACTTCGTACTATGGCTTTACACAGCTCATAATCCCGGTGCTGCTCCTGATATTCGGATCCCGGGTCCGCGCCGGGGTCATGGCAGCCGGCCTCGTCGGCGGCGTGGCCACCGCCGTTTCACTGTATGTGCTGGGCGTAGACCTCGGCGGGCTGAGCCTTGGCGTGCCTGCTCTCGGCCTTAATATCGTGATCGTTGGCCTCGGCCGGCTGCTCTGGCCGAAGGCGGAGCGTAGTGAAGCGATCTGGACCCGTACCAAGGCTGCGTCCCCTGTTCGGGACACGGTCGGCATCCCTGACCAGGACCCCGAACTTGCTAAGGAGAGGATCTGAGCATGAATGAGCTGATACTGACCGGCGGGACCATCCGCACTATGGCCCATTCCGCTCCCGTCGAAGCGCTCGGCATAGCGCAAGGACGTATTATCGCCCTGGGCACCTTTCAGGAGGTGCTCATGGGACTACCCGAAGCAGACGTAATCAACATCGGGGAGCGCACCATTGTCCCCGGCCTTGTGGAGTCCCATGTCCACCCGATCTTCTTTGGCCTGACAAAGAACTGGGTCGATTGCCGCAGCCCCCTTAACAAAAGCATTGGCGAGATCGTTGACAGGCTGCGGGAACGCCTGAAGAACGGCGATACTCCCAACGGCTGGGTCAGGGGATGGGGCTACGACGATACGCTGCTCCACGAAAACCGCCATCCCACCCGTGACGAGCTCGACCAAGTCAGCGTCGACATTCCGATCGTCATCTCGCACATCTCCGGGCACTTCCTGGTCGCGAACACAAAAGCGCTCGAACTCGCAGGCGTCGAGGACGGCAGCCCTGACCCGGATGAAGGCAGATTCATCAAAGATGCACGTGGTCGGCTGACCGGCCTGATGTGGGAGATCGGTGCCGTCAGCCGTGTGCTTGACTGCATTCCCCAGCCTTCCGAAAAGGAGCTCTCGGACGCAGCGCATGTGGCGCTAACAACGGCCGCGCGCCGGGGAATGACCACAATCCATGACCTAGGGATCGGGCTGGTGGCCGGGTATGCGGAACTCGAAACGTGGGAACGCCTGGGGTCCACGGGGGGACTCCCCGTGCGGGTCGAGGGCTACTTACGCGGGGACCTCATTGACCAATTCATAGCCCTTCACCCGGAAGGGTTCCCCTACACCGTTGGAAACTTCACCCTCCGAGGGGTCAAATATTGGTCGGACGGGTCCATCCAAGGTTTATCCGCTGCGCTCAGCCAGCCCTACTCCTGCGCCAAGGAAAGCTGCGGAGACCTCCTGTTTTCACTTGAGGACCTTGTCGCTCTCATTTCCAAAGTCGACAAGTTGGGAGGGCAATGCGCCGTCCATGCGAACGGCGATCTGGCCATACGCACGGTGATCGCGGCCATTAAGGCTGTGAGGGAATCCGGAGGACGGGAGGATTCCCGACACCGTGTGGAGCACCTACAAATGGCATCCGAAAAAGATATCAATGCCCTGGTCGATGCTGGCGGTGTCGCTTCAGTGTTTGCCAACCATATTTACTATTGGGGCGACCGTCACCGGGACGTCTTCCTCGGCAAGGAGCGGGCGAACCGCATGGAACCGCTGGGGGAAGCTGTCCACGCTGGCCTGCATTTCGGTTTGCACTCTGACTGCCCCATCACCCCAATGGACTCACTACGAACTTTGTGGACCGCCGTCAGCCGGCGTACCAGTGGTGGAGAAGTCTTGGGTGAAGCTCAGAAGCTCACCGTCGCCCAGGCGCTGCACAGTCTGACGGCAGACAGTGCCTGGCTGGTCCATGAGGAGGGCCAACGTGGCACGCTGGAGATTGGCATGTTCGCCGATTTCGCCATACTGGACCGGGACATTTTCCAGGCGTCCGAACAAGAACTTGCCGAGGTTGGGGTCCTGGCCACGGTCGTGGCCGCCGAATGGGTATTCGGGAATTCAATGACTCTGGATCACAAACGCTTGAAGTCCTAGCCGATCGCGGTTGAGTCTGCAGGTAGACGCGGGGAGCTTCCAGTCGCATCCGAGTTGTGTAGGACAAGTCGGTACCACCGCGGCGGCATGGGTGATTGCCGACAGTGGCCCGCGGCGTCCCAAATGTAAGGGCGGAGTCAGTCCTCTGATGCTGGCAGCTGCAATTAGGGCGATCCGTGGATCGTCTTGTGCGCGTCAGGCTAATAGGCGGCGTGCTGTCCCGTGGCACCTGCCCACGCCGGGCGGGCATTGCGGGCGAGTGCGAGGTTGGAGGTGACCGAGATGCGGTCTGGGACCCCAATACCCACGAAGCAGCCACAGGACCGCCATTTGCGTTTTCGGCGATGACGGGCCACGGGCGGCTAGTTAGGCTAGTTTCTCCACGGTCAGTCTGGCGATGCTAATTCGACGGAAGATCTGGCGGTGAACTGGAGCCGTCTGGGATGCCGCCTTGAATCGCCCAGCGTGCAAAGACGCAACGACAAAAGCAGGAATACAGCCCCTTTCGAGGCTCTCCCCCGCCATCTCTAAAAGAGCCGATAGTGTACCTTCCGTCAACTAGGGGAGTTGCCAGTGGCTTCGCCCTAGAGCACACTCGTGGGGGGCCCACACGGCGTCTAGCGTCGGTGGGCGTTGATGACGGACTCGTCTCGGTGGCTTACGAACGCTAGGACATCATTTGCCTATGGCACCCGGCTGCCTGCGCTTCAGCACATTCTGTTCAAAAGAAGCCCTGAAGCTCTGTCGGAGTTGTTCCTTCTTAAAGGTAAACAGACGGCTTTCTAAATCAGAAATATAGCGACGCAATCGTGACTGGTCATCGGGCGAATGTGAACCGATTGAGTAGCTGACCATACACAGAAGCTTGAATGCTCTCGCCATAACCTTAGTATCCTTGTATTTGCTTGATACATATTCGAGTTGCTTGACCCACCCCTGTGGCTGCACGTCCAAAAGAAAAACCGAAGCGCCCAAAGCAGCGTCGGGATCATTGGCAAAATCTGGGTCTGATATCGCTTCCGCGAGGGCGGGCACAAGGCGTGTAGTGCTAAGTGAGCTGGCCATGCCCCCGTGGATTATCATGACGGGCGAGTATCCAGTCATCACGTTTACGAATCGTTCCCGCCGCTCCTCAGATGCCCCAAACGATGCAGCTACCTTCTCAATAGTCTTTCTGACTGCCTCAACGAGTTCTGCCGAGTCTGCAAAAAGTGACCCGAGCTTTGCCCAACCTTGGAGTACCTGGACCAGCACCTCACGCTTAAGAGAAGGATCAGCTATTAGAATCGAATCTCTGAGGGCAGTTGAAACGACATCCAAGGCCGTCGAGTAGCGATGAAAATCGGGCAGATCGTCGGGCAGAGTGAGAGGCGAGCCTTCGTTCCGCTGGCGAGGAAATGCCTCAAGATCGTCGGGAGCTTCAACCGCGTGTTCGTCGTCTTCATCCGAAAGCTCGCCCGCTTCAAAAGCGTTTTCGATCCCTTGTAATCTTTCCTCAATATCTTCTGGAGCCTCGATAGCTTTGACGGGCTCATGAATTGAGCGGGAGTTCATCACTCCGACATCCATAATTGCGAAAAACTTACTCAGGCTTGTTAGGAGGTCTATGTCGGACCTGTCAAGCGAAGGATAATGCTTCAGGACGGGTGCGAAGAGGAGTGGGTCGGACAATAGGTAGTCGCGAAATGACTTATCTTTGGTGGCCGCCTTTGCAGCGAATATAAACAAATAGCTGCTGTGAGAGAAGAATATGCGGCCTGTTTCGTGAGAAAGTACCTTACGCCGTCGCAAATTGTGGAGCAGGTCGCTGGCAGATTCTGGAATCCCGCGGTCGGCGAAGTAGCTACTTATTCGACTGACCACATCTGCTTCCGCGAGCGACCCTGCTTCACTCCGTATGAAAAATTCAGCAAGATCAGAAAGAACAGCTGATCGGAGGTCGGAATCCATGCCCCACCGAGAGTCCTCGGCAATATCTCCTCGACCTATAAGCTGGTTCAGATATAGATCTAATAAAGTTGTGTGGGAGCTATTGGGTGCAACGATGTGCCCTGCCGTAAGAACAGATATTAGCAGTGAGACCGTGAATGGAGTGCGAGGAAGGTGCTGCTGTTTGAGTATGCTGACGACGTTGTCTTCAATAGCCCGAGAGCGTGACGGTTTAGCAAGACTGACTAAATCGCGAATGTCCGCCCTGGAAAGTTCACCAACGTAACGCACAACGTGCTGCAAGCCTGCGCTCCCCAAGAGTTTGGCAAGTTCGCCTTCAAACCCTTCCTTGCAACTCAGGAAGACGGGCATTCCCGACTCGGACATGCCAACTAGTTCTTGTATCGTCTGCTCGACAATGCGGGATGAGAAGGGATGCACGTCGTCGATGCCGACAATGAGTTTAGGCAGCGGCGCTCCCTTACTCAAGACGGCTCCGGTCTCTCGTACTCGGTTTCGTAGTGCGTTTGTTAGTGGCTTTCCTCCGCGGCTCAATTCGGAAAATTCTACGAGAACGGGAGCTGACCCCAGTGCCGTTCTGGAAGCCTCTTCCAATAACCAATACAGCGCGGTGGTACGGCCAGAACCTTCTGGGCCGGCAACAATGGTTATGCCCTGAGTGGCGGCAACTTCGCGCGGATCACATCGCTCCAGCTGTTCTGAAGACGAGCTTTCTTCGGTCTGCGATTCCTTGGACGCTTGGAATTGCTCATTCGAGAGCGGCAACAATACGGGCGGCGCCACCAATTGGCTGAGAGAACGCTCATCCAGGTCGTCGAGTTTCTCGCACACGATCGATAGATCGCGAACACGAGCCGTGAGAATGTCTCGCGCGAGCTCTACGTGATTTCGTCGAAGGAGCACAGCGGAGTCATCCTCATGAAACTGCTCCAAGAAGCCCGGCAGATCCTCCCAGGAGGAACCGTAGCTCACGGGTGTGATGTGGTCAGAGCCATGAACTCGCTTTAGGCCCTCAAGCTCCGAGTCCCTGCAGAGCCGAAAGTGCGGAACATCGGAAGCCCCAAATGTCTGCCGGTGCCATCCAAGAAGTTGGGAAAAGTTGGGGTCGTCCAATCCGTCGCCGACGCCCACATATACCAAAGAGGTAACCGAGGAGGCCGCTTGTTGAAGTGCTTGTAAAGGAGCTGAGTGAAGAACGCGAGTGTAATCCGCCTCGGACAAAACTACGGAGTCGCTTTCACTCCAGACTCCATGCAGGTGGCCTACATCATTGGATGTCCGGGCGAGAACCTTTTGCATGTTTGAGGTACTAGTCCAAGACGCGGTTGACCGACCGGTTGCCTGCTCTATGAGAGTGTCATAGTTTGTCGTCAGGATCGGGCACCGCAGTTTGTCCAGGGCACGCGCCCAACTCGAGTCGACTAGGGGCAGGGCTCCAATCGTAGCTGTAAGCCAATTGTGCTTGCCCTGCGCTCCAAGTTCACCGATCTTGTTGGCGATCAAGCTGGCGGCAGAGATGAGCATATTCGTATCGCCTTCCTCTAACGCGGAGGACAAGACCATTTCGACTGTTGTTTTCCACGTTGAGCCTGCCTGTGTATGTTCAATCGCCCAGTCAATGCTTTGGCGCAGGAACCCCACCCAGTTTGCGCCATTCGCGTTACTGGAACAGGACATGGAAAGCCCTGTTCCAACAATTAGAGTCGCTCGATTCTCGGAAAACGCAGATTCCAGTCCCGAGATGATTGCGTCGCTGTCGCTCACTGATTTAGTCCCCAGCTTCATTTGAAGTCCACGCCGACGGAAAATCGTGAAGTCGGCAATAAAATCATATCCATAGTGTCTCGAGCGCTAGACCAACCTCTGATGCTGCCGTTAGCTGGGTGCGTCCCCTGCGCACACATGCCACGCGGATGAAGCAAAATCGTCGAACAAACGCGCGTTTCCTCATCTGATGACCGCCTGCCGGGAACGCCGATACCGACGTTTCGTAAAGCTGCAGAGGTCGTGCGGGCACAGTGTCGAACCAGTCCTGTGGGGTCAGACTCCCTAGCCTGAGTGTTCGCTAATCGAAGGGCAGTGCTTTGTAGGCGGTTTCTTTGTTCATGTTCCAGCCCGCGACGAGGCCGGAGCCGATCATCTGGTCACTGAGGCGGGCGAGGCGGTAGGCGGGGTCGGTGTCGAGGGCGAGTTGGAGGAATTGGTGTGCTTTGCTTCCTCGGCCTTCCCACCAGTTGATGTAGCCGATGGTGGTCAGGACGGGTGCTGCGTGTTGTGGGCTGGTGCGGGTGTAGGCATGCAGGAGCAGTTGCTGTGCCCACTCGATACGCGACCACTTCGGAGCGCCGTCCGTTTGCGCGAAGAGGATGTGCTGCATTGGCTCTTCCAAGTCCGGGATGTCGGCAATGAGGCGGTCGCGGATGGCCGGGAACTGAAGGTTGGCTACCAGGGCATGAGAGTCGTCGTCGCTGGGGAAGGATGCCGTGTCCAGCATGCCGGCCCAGAGCTTCCGAGCTTGCGTTGTTGCAGTAGTGGCCGGCACGGATCGGATGGTGTCCATGTGGTGTTCGACGGCGGCTGCATTGGCGAGTGCCTCTCTGGTGGCGGGGAGGGTGACCTGGTCGGTGGGTTGGACGGCGCTGCCGCGGTAGATGAATTCGGCATTGATTGCGCTGGTTTGGGTTGAGCTGACGGGTAGGGCGAGTTCGTGGCCGGGTTCGCCGTCATAGGGGGAGAAGGTGTCGTCGCCGACGAAGAGCCCGTCGCGGATGGTGATGCCTTGTTCTGCGAGGACTCCGGTGAGGGCTGCGATGGTCGCGGCGTGGGGTTTCGGCTGTCCGGATTGGCAGGGTTCGCTGGTGTAGATGGCGAAGAGGAGGGACGTGGCCGTGGTGTCGCTGGTGAGGTAGTGGGCGACGGTGTGTGCGTAGGGGAGTTCCTGACCTGGTTGCCGGGGAAGGTCAATCCGCAGGGTCGCGCCAACGCTGTTCTCGTTTAGGGTGATGCAGACCAGGCTTTCCTTCGGCCAGAAGCCCAGTGTGTGTCCGATGAAGCTGAGGACATCCGGGGGTGTCTTGATGGTGAGCTTTTCCATGATCCCTGTTCTCCTTGGCCCTTGGATGGCCTTGTCTCTCCGGTTGTTGGTGGTGGGCGTCGTTCTGGTAGGGGACCATCCGCTGGGTCGAGGGGCCGGAGTGCAACTTGGGGAACCGGCGCCGGGGGCGAAAACTTCACCCGCAGGGACTGGTTCCACTGCGACTATGGAGAAGTTTTCGGTTTCGGGGTCGGCGCGGTAGCGCCCTGGTTGCGCGGAGGAACCGCCCAGCGATCATGGGACATATCAGAATGACAAGCAGCGATACAGCTTCCACTTATCCATCGGACAAGGCAGATCAAACAGCATGACTACTCCACGATGGCGGAGCTGCAAGCAGTTCCCGGACCTTTAGGAACGACAAAGGGAGCGGCGCGGCTGGGGGTTTGTGGCGTCAGCGATGTTCTGGGCGCATGGCTTCGATGTCGAGTTCGAGTGCGATCTTCTGGTCCAGGGAGAGGGGACGGACGGCCGCTTGGTAGAGGGCGAGGCCTGCAGTCCAGCTCTCCCAGTGGCCGTCGCTGTGCAGTATCCCCGGGTGGCGGAGGGCGGCGGCGGTGAGGATTGCGGTGACGACAAGGTCGTAGGGTTTGTTCTCGGTTTTGCAGAACCAAGCATGGTTTCCGCGGCCGGCAGCGTTTGCGCCAGGGAGGGAGAAAGTTTCGTAGGCTTCGCCTGCTGCGGCGAAGCCGTTCAGCTTGATCCCGTGGGTTTCGCTGAGGAGCGGCAGCCCTTCACCCCGGGGTCCGCAGATTGTGACACCGGAAGCTTCGATGATTTTCGTGGCTTCGGCGACGACTTCGGGCGTGGCGGTCAGGCCGTGGAAGTAGTGGGTGTAGCCCATGCGCTGCTCCTTCGTAGTCAAGAGCGACTTTAATCCCTCAAGAAGTAGAAGGCGGAAGGCGGTAGAACGTAGCGACCTGGTTCCCTGCTATCGGGGATATCGGTGCGCTCGAAGTTAGCCGGCATAGCTGTTCGGATAGGGGGTAGAAGGGGGTGTGGACAATGTCCACACTTTTCGTCTCGAACTGCCTCGTAGAGCGTTCGGACTACTTCGGATTCCGCATGTTTCCCCGGGTTCCCAGTGTTTGCAGGGGCTGGAATGTAGTTCGAGTCCCACCTCGGGCACAACAGATCGCCTCGTCAGGGGCGATTTTGCTTTGACGTGTTGACAAAGCATGCGGTCGCGTCGCCTGACGGGTTGGGTCGCGGGCTGTAGCCTGGCCGCCGCGGGGGGTATGCAGGTGTGTGGGTGGCGGGTCCAGGACCCTGGCTGATGGGCCCTCCGCGTGCTGTTTGATGGGGTCATACGGTTCCTCGCTTCCGGTCTTGTCGGGTGGGCCCCTGGGTGGCCTACACCTATTCATGGGCCGGGGGAGAGACGACGACATGACCGCAGCGCGTTTGATTCGCGGCCTCCGATGCGAGGTTTCGACGACCCAAAAAGCACCTTGCGTTCATCGCTTTGTCCAGCCAAGTAAGTGTGGACACTGTCCACACTTACGTCTGATTTGATGCTCTGCCCGGCGCCGGCCGGGAGTTCGAGTTCTCGCAGTCCTGCTTGCCGTGACTTAGCGCAGGGCCGTCAGATGAAAGACTGTTGGACTCGGCGGTGTGCCGCTCTTCCCCGAGGCAGGTGGGAGGGTCAGCTTGAGATATATCGCTGCTGGGAGTCGGTGTCCAAGGGGCCGTAATCCGACTCTAACCTGACGCCGTCGGACGGTCAGACTGATGTCCGATTAGGGTGTAGTGCCCTCGGATTCGCGCCCTTATCGGATTTGCTTCTGGTTGAGCCAAGGTTGGCCTCCCGGAGGCTTGTCGGCGGCGCAGGCACGGCCGGTGGGATGTACCGCATCAATGCCAGCGGCGACTCCCCAGGACCGTCACAGCGGCGGTGATGGCGATGCCGAGGCCGATCGGGACGCTGAGATGGATCTGCAGCAGGAGTACTCCGATGGCGGCCCCGGCGAACATAGCGAGGACAGCGCCCAGCCGTCGGTTGAGTAACCGGGGCCGTTGCTTGCCCACAAGTGACTCTCCGGCGAGGGAGGTCATGGTGGAAGTAATGACCACTGTGGTCATGTCTCGTACGCCCAAATGCCGCGCAATCAGGGCCTGGGAGCCCATGTGCATGGCGATAAGGGCGGCAACAATGACACGAATGGACTGGTGGCCGACGTCTTCCACGATGAGAGAGATGGCAGCGGTTCCCGTCAACGCGATACAACCCGCTGTGAGAAGGAGCGTGACCCTGCGGTTCCAGCCTTTCGGGCTTGACTGGAGCGTAAATCCGGCGACCGCAGCGCCGAGGAGAAAGGCGCCAAGTGCTACCAGTGGGCCCAAAGTTGGCAGGTTCGCGGCCCCGGCCAACGCCATCGCAAGAATTACCACGTTGCCGGTCATGTTTCCGGTGAAGACGCGATCAAGTCCAAGGTAGCCGACGGCGTCAACCACACCTGTAACGAGCGTGAGGGCCATCATGAGCATCAGTCGGAACTTTTCCGGAGACGCATTTTCTTGCCGAGTAGAGGTGGTTTTAGTACCTGAGCTGGCTATGGCTGATGTCATGGTTTATGGAATCCTTCATCGTGAGGGGTGGTCTCTACGACACCCCTCGGACATGCTTATTGGTCATCGTCAATCAGGCCCTCGTCAAGGACGTGGTCGTTGGCCGTCTGTGCGTCCATGCCGCCAACCACGAAGCGCGAATGGCGGCAGTTATACTTCCGCCGTCGTGAGCCGTTCTGCTTCCTGCCTCGCATTGTTGGCGCGGCGCTCAGCCTTCAAGCTTGGAATGCTCGCCCAGGCGGTGCCATGAACGGTTGTGGTAGACCAGAGCGTCGGCGGGTTCGCCCGCTTGGACGTCACGCATTACACGGGACTCCAGGGCGTGAACGGCGATGATGGTGGAAGTCCCCACCTCCATGCGATCGATGACGGCGCAGCGCACCCAAGCGCGGACATCGTCATACACCGCTTCGCCGGTTGCAAGGGCCGACCAGCGGTGCGTCTGGTCAAAGCGGTCGGCACCGGGGGTCGCTCCCAACTTGGCCAGGTCGACGTCGTGCGCGTCCAGCAGGTGCACGACGACGGTCTCGGCGCGCGACAGCACCTCGGACGAAGAAGACAGTGCCGAGACCGAGAAGATCAGCAACGGAGGGTCCGCACTCACCGACACGACCGACGATACCGTCAGCGCCACAGGCCCTTCGCCGGCATCGGCCGTGACGACGGCGACACCTCCCGGGTGCCCACGGAACAGTGCTTTGAATTCGTCGGCCGAGAGGGAAGACGGGAAGCTTTGCTTCGGAGCCTCGAGCCACGTGTCTGCAGGGTAGGCGTGAAACACCGTTATCAGGCCCCGAACGCGGAGCGGGCCAGTTCTTCGCGAACGATGGTCGTCCCTGCGCTGAGAGCACTCAGCTTGGCCAGTGCGACATCCCGGGGGAACGGTGCCATGCCGCAGTTCGAGCTGGGGATGAGCTTCTCCGCATCGACGAACTGCAGGGCCTTGCGGAGGGTGTCGGCGACCTCCTCCGGGGTCTCGATGGTCTCGCTTGCGACGTCGATTGCCCCGAGCATGACTTTCTTGCCGCGGAGGAGCTCGATGAGGTCCATGGGCACGTGGGAGTTCTGCGATTCCAGCGAGATGATGTCGATGCTGGAGCTCTGGAGCAGCGGGAACGTTTCCTCGTACTGCCGCCACTGTGAGCCGAGCGTCGCCTTCCAATCATTGTTGGCCTTGATCCCGTAGCCGTAGCAGATGTGCACGGCGGTCTCCGCGCGCAGTCCTTCTGCCGCTCTCTCAAGCGCAGCCACGCCCCAGTCCTTGACCTCATCGAGGAAGACATTGAACGCGGGCTCGTCGAACTGGATGATGTCAACGCCGGCCGCCTCGAGTTCCTTTGCCTCCTGGTTCAGGATTGTGGCGAACTCCCAAGCGAGCTTCTCGCGGCTCTTGTAGTGGTCATCGTAGAGCGTATCCACCATCGTCATCGGGCCTGGAAGGGTCCATTTGATCGGCTTGTCGGTAGTTGAGCGGAGGAATTTTGCGTCTTCGACGAATACCGGCCGTTCGCGGCGCACCGGTCCGACGACGGTCGGTACGCTCGCGTCGTAGCGGTCGCGGATGCGCACGGTTTTGCGTTGTTCAAAGTCGACCCCGCTGAGATTCTCGATGAAGGTCGTGACGAAGTGCTGGCGGGTTTGCTCGCCGTCGCTGACGATGTCGATGCCGCGCCGGGTCTGCTCGTGGATGGCGATGCGCAGCGCGTCCTGTTTGCCCTCGAGCAGCGCATCTCCCTCCAGCTTCCACGGGGACCAAAGAGTCTCCGGCTGTGCGAGCCACGATGGTTTCGGCAGGCTACCGACAAGGGTGGTGGGCAAAAGTGTGTTCATGATTGACGATTCTCCGTGGGTCAGTTGACGAGAGCGGGGTAGTTGGCGGTCCACTGGTCCAACAGATCCTTGTGGGGCGTGATGAAGTGTTCCTCCGTGTACTTCGCCTGCGTGACCGCGAGCTGACCGCGCTCGACGCGGTCGTAAGCGATCTGGGTCCGCGAGAAATCCTGCTCGCCCAGGCTCGGCTGGTAGACGACGGCGGCGGCGGAGTTCGCGTTGTAGACCTCCGGGCGGTAGATCTTCTGGAACGTCTCCATGGTGCTGATCGTGCCGATGAGCTGCAGGTTGGAGTAGTCGTTGAGCAGGTCGCCCCGGAAATAGAAGGCGAGGGGAGCCACGCTGCCGCGGGGCATGAAGTAGCGGACCCGCAGCCCCATCTTTGCGAAGTACGCGTCCGTCAGCGAGAACTCGTCCTGCTGGTACTCGACGCCCAGGACCGGGTGATGGTTTCCGGTTCGCCGGTACGTCTTGCTCGTGGAGACGCTGATGCAGACCACTGGCGCTTGCGGGAAGCGTTCCCGGCATTCCGGGGAATCGAGGAAGTGCTGGAACAGCTTGCCGTGAAGGTCGCCGAAGTCCTCGGGTACGGTGGGCTTGCCTGAGTCAGCTGCTGCCGCTGGCAGTACGACGCTGAAGTCGAAGTCCCGGACGTAGGAGGAGAAGTTGTTCCCCACGATCCCTTGGTGGCGGACCCCGTTCAGCAGGTCGACGATCTGGATATCGAGAACCTCGAACAGCGGGAACTGCTGATCCGTACAGTCCGCGGTGAGCTGTAGCTGCACGGAAACGATTTCAAGCTCGAGCGTGTAGCGGTCCCGGTCCGGGTTGTCCCAGTCTGCGAGATCGTTGAAACGACGCCGAATCATGGTCAAGGCGTTGCGGAGGTTCTCCTGGCGGTGCTCGCCACGTGCCAGGTTGGCGAAGTTCGTCGTGATCCGGGAGCCTTCCGACGGGGAGTAGTCCTCGTCGAAGCGGGTGGTGGTAATGCTGAAGGTGAAATCGTCGGCCATGCGCTGCCAATCGTTGAAGATGGGCCGGAGACGGCCTTTCGGAAGGGGACGTGTCCATAGTGCAGCCTTTCAGGGGGTATCAAGTAACTAGGTGTTACTATGCATTCATATAGGCTTGTCCTATGGCCCAAATTTCGACCGGACTGACCCTGCAGCAGCTGCGCTACTTCATAGAAGTTGCCGCTGAGGGGTCGATCTCCGCCGCGGCCGATCTTCTCTACGTCGCGCAGCCGACCATGTCCGCTGCCATGAAGGACCTTGAGGCACGGGTGGGCCGTGCACTCCTGGTTCGCTCCGCCCGCGGGGTCACCCTCACCGCCGACGGGGTAGAGTTCCTCGGCTACGCGAGGCAGGTGGTCGAGCAGTTCGCCCTCCTCGAGCAGCGCTATCTTGGCAGGCCACCGACACGACGTCTGCTCGGGGTGTCAACGCAGCACTACTCGTTCGCGGTGGACGCCTTCGTCCGGATGGTCAAGGCCACTGAGGTGGCCGAATACGAGTTCTCGCTCCGCGAGTCCCGCACCTGGGACATCATCGAGGATGTCCGGACACTCCGCAGCGAGATAGGCATCCTCTACCGGAACGATTTCAACCGGAAGGTCATCGACAAGCTGCTCCGCGAATCCGGGCTCGCGTTCTCTCCGCTGTTCCTCGCCGATCCACACATCTTCGTTGCGCGGAACAATCCTCTCGCCTCGAAAGAGCGGGCGACTCTGGACGATCTTGCCGCCTTGCCGCGGCTGACCTTCGACCAAGGTGCGAACAACTCTTTTTACTTTGCCGAGGAGATTCTCTCCACCTTGTCCAGTAAGCAGGAGATCCGGGTCTCCGACCGTGCAACAATCTTCAACCTCATGATCGGGCTCCACGGTTACACGATCTCGACGGGCATCATCAGCGGGCAGCTCGACCCGGAGATCGTCGCCATCCCGCTCGAGGTTGACGAACGCATCGAGATCGGCTGGATCGGCCACGCCGCGATTCCGCTCACCGACCAAGCGCAGCGCTACCTCAGGGAACTGCGCGCCGTCGTCGCGGAGTTCGGCGTAGCATTGCTCGACTGACCGCAGTTGAGTGGACGGGTCTGATCTGCTCAGGCGCCATGAGGACGCGTGACGGCATGCCGGGACCTCGAGCATGCCCTTCAAGTAGTCGATCGGTACGACTTCCATGAGGATGATGTCCGTTTGTTGGCCGAGCGTTGGCCAGGCCGGCGACGACTGTCAAGGAGGATGCCGAGGCTTACCCGGAACTGGTGTCGGCGGAGTCGCCGCGGGAACTATTGACTTGCTGGACTCTGCCGCCCAAGTTCACGGCATCTGCTGCCCCGGCAATACTTTGCCATCTCCGAAAACGGGTGTGGACAATGTCCGCACTTTTGGTCTCGAACTGCCGCGTAGAGCCTTCGGACCGGTCCGGATTCCGCATGTTTTCGCGGGTTCGCAGTGTTTGCAGGGCCACGAATGTAGTTCGAGTCCCACCTCGGGCACAACGTATTCCCCTCGTCAGGGGCGATTTTGCTTTGACGTGTTGACAAAGCTTGCGGTCGCGTCGTCTGACGGGTTGGGTCGCGGGCTGTGGCCTGGCTGCCGCGGTGGCCTATTCAGGTGTGTGGGGTAGCGGGTTCAAGTCCCTGGCCGGTGGGCCTTCCGCCTGCTGAAGTGGGTTTTATGGTTCCTCGTTCCGGTTCTGTCTGGTTGGGCGTGGTTGTCCAACACTCATTCATGGCCCAGGGGAGCGGGAACGACATGACTTCAGCGAACTCGCTAAAAGCGCCTTGGGCGGCGGTCTTAGGGCATGCCAGCGAGAGTCGCGCTCTGAGGTTTGTCCTGCCAAAGGGGGTGTGGACAGTGTCCACACTTATGTCTGCTTTATCAAAGACCGCGCGAACTGCCCTTCGGGGCGGCGGAAGAGCCGCCGTCCGGTGCCATTGTCTTGAACTAGCCATAGGAGGGATCCGTCGGTGGATAGGTCGTCCACTGTCCCGGAGATCCTGGCATTCCGCCGGTCTGAAGCTAGAAGTACGACGGCGTCTCCCGGAGCCAAGTCACGCCAGTCGTAATCTCCTTGCCGGGCGAGTGCCGGTCCACAGGGTAGGACGTGGCGGGCTGGGCAGGGTCCATGGGGGTTGCACCTCCGGGGTTTGCTGGCGATGGTGAGTGGATCAGGTGAAGCGGAGGATGTAGCCGACCGTTCTGGGTCGGGCCGGTGACGTGAGCCCGGACGTCGACTGCGATCAGAATGGCGTCGTCGCTCCCATTAGAGCCGCTGTTCCTGCTGGGCGTCCAAGACCTACTTGCAATGAAGCTGATAGGCCTAGGCTATTAGTGGTTCCCTGCAGCACGGGCCAGGCCGCTCCCTAGCCGCTTGCAGGGCCCCGGACTGGTTGAGGAGTTTGAGTGGATACCCGGAAATTAAAGTACTTTCTGGCGGTTGTGGATCACGATGGTTTTAATCGGGCCGCGGAACATCTGCTGATTGCGCAACCGTCCCTTTCGCAGACGATTGCAAGTTTGGAGAAAGATTTGGGGGTTCCGCTGTTCCATAGAATCGGTCGGCGGGCTGTTCTCAGCGAAGCGGGGCAGGAACTTGTGGGTCCAGCCAGGTTAGTGATGCGTGATTTGGACGCGGCTCAATCCGCGGTTCAGGCTCTTCGAGGTATCCGGAGCGGCCGGCTGGACATTATTACGATGCCGTCCCCTGGGATCGAACCATTGACATCCATGATCGCCGGATTCACCCGTTCGCACCCGTCGGTTCGACTGAACGTGGTAGCCGCATTCACTCCGGAGGAAGTCATCGAATCGGTCCGCAGCGGCAGCACTGAGGTTGGACTCGCTGGGTCACCGAACCCCATCCGGGTCCCTGGAGTCCAGGTGCTGGAGCTGGAGCGTCAGCCGCTGATCCTGATTGTGAATCCGCAGGCCGATACCTTTCGGCCTGGAACTGCTATCCAACGGGAAGATCTGGCAGGGCACCGGTTGATCGCGAGTCAGCGTGGGTCTTTGATGCGCTGGCTTGTCGATGATGCTCTAGCCGGCGGCGTCGATTTGGAGATCGTCGTTGAGGTGGCGCACCGGACCTCTATCCTGCCGTTGGTATTGGCTGGCGTCGGGCACGCCGTTATGCCATCGTCCTGGGCCCCGCTCGCGCACAGGTCCGGGCTTCGCACCCTTCTCATCGAGCCGGTGTCCCAGCTCGACGTGGCAATCCTGAGCCGCAAACAGGACCTCACCCCAGCCGCAAGGGCTTTCCTTAAAATTGCCGAGCTGCATGTATCAAGTCCAGAAGAGGCGCCTCATCAGCATTCATAGGCCGATCCTATTTAGCGGATTGAATCTTGGTCTTGGACGCGGGTTGGTTGACGCCCGTCTACTTGAAGAGGAAGGAACGGTGTGAGCCTGCTAACGGGCAAGCACCCAATACTCAACGAGGAGACACATCACCATGAGCACCACCCAGAAGTTCAACATTGCTTCGATCCCTGCAGACGGCGTGGGCAAGGAAGTTGTTGCCGCAGGCCGCCGCGTCCTGGACGCCCTGGCCGAAAACTCCAGCGGCAAGTTCGCCTTCGACTGGACCGAGTTCCCCTGGGGCTCAGAGTACTACGCGAAGACCGGGCAGATGATGGACCCCAAGGGCCTTGATGCCCTGAAAGACTTCGACGCAATCTACTTCGGTGCGGTTGGCTGGGAAAACGTTCCGGACCACATCAGCCTCTGGGGCCTGCGCCTGAACATCACGCAGAACTTCGACCAGTGGGCCAACATCCGCCCGGTGAAGTTCCTCCCCGGCGTGCAGTCCCCGCTGCGCAGGGCCGATAACACCGAACTCGACTGGGTCGTGGTCCGCGAAAACAGTGAGGGTGAATACGCCGGCCTGGGTGGCCGCAATCTCAGCGGCCGGGGCCCTGGCAACGAGGTGGCCCTGCAGACCGCACTGTTCACCGACAAGGGCTGCGAACGCATCATGCGCTTCGCGTTCGACCTGGCCCGCACGCGGACCGTGAAGAAGGTCTCCTCGGTCACCAAGTCCAACGCCCAGCAGTACGGCATGGTCCTCTGGGACGAAGTCTTCAACCGGGTGGCAAAGGACTACCCGGACGTGCAGACCGAAAGCGTCCTGGTGGACGCCATGAGCGCCAAGTTCATCCTCAAGCCCGAAGACCTCTCTGTCGTCGTGGCCTCCAACCTGAACGCCGACATCCTCTCCGACCTCGGCTCCGCCCTCGCCGGAAGCCTGGGCCTGGCCGCCAGCGCCAACCTGAACCCGGAGCGCCGCTTCCCGTCCATGTTCGAACCTGTCCACGGATCGGCTCCGGACATCGCCGGCCAGGGCATCAGCAACCCCATCGGCGCCATCGCTTCAGCCGCCCTGATGCTGGACCACTTCGGTCTGCACGAGGAGGCCCGCCGCGTCGAGGCCGCCATCGAAACCGCCACCGGCTCCGGCCACCTCACCCGCGACGTTGGAGGCGACGCCACCACCGAGGACGTCACCGAAGCCATCATCAAGGCCTTGACGCTCGCCCCGGCAGCCGTCTAGGCAGGCAGTACTCTCCGGCGCCGTCATCCGTTAGCGGATGCAGCACGGGGCGGGCGGTGAGCCGTACCGCCCGTCCCGCGCCAATCTTTCTTCAGAACATCCTCCAGCGACATTCCACAATGAGGTAGGAATCATGGACCACATCCCCACCGCCGGCCACGCGACACCGGCCACCAAACCGCGCTGGTACCGCCAGCTCTATTTCTGGGTACTGACAGCCATTGTTATCGGCATCCTGGTCGGCTGGCTCGCCCCGGCCACCGGTATCGCCATGGAACCCATCGGCACTACCTTCGTGAACGCGATGAAGATGCTCATCGGCCCCATCGTGTTCCTCACGATCGTGGGCGGCATCGCCAGCGTCGCGGACCTGAAGAAGGTCGGCATGACCGGGCTGAAGGCGCTGACCTATTTCCAGATCGGTACCATCTGCGCCCTCGCCTTTGGGCTGGTGGCCATCAACGTTTTCCGCCTGGGCGAAGGCGTGAACGCCGACCCCGGCGCCATCAAGACCTCAGATGCGGCTGCGAAGCTGATCGACGCCGGCCAGCACCAGGAATGGTGGGAATTCATCACCCACATCATCCCCACCAGCGTCGTGCAGCCCTTTGTTGCAGGGGACATCCTGCAGATCATCTTCATCGCCGTCGTCTTCGGCATCGCCCTGAACGCCATGGGCAAGGTCGGCGCCCCCGTCCTGGATGGCGTGCAGCGGCTCACCGGGGTCATGTTCAAGATCCTGAGCTTCATCATGAAGGCCGCCCCGCTGGGCGCGTTCGGAGCGATGGCTTTCGCGGTGGGCAAGTACGGCGTCTCGTCCCTGACCAGCATGGGCGGGCTGATCGCACTGTTTTATGCCACGTCGATCCTGTTCGTGGTGGTGGTCCTCGGTTCGGTCATGGCCTTCCTGAAACTGAACATCTTCACAATGATCCGGCACCTCAAAGAGGAATACATGCTGATCCTGGGCACCTCCACGGCAGAGCCCGCTCTGCCTGGCTTGATGCGCAAGCTCGAGCACGCCGGCGTCAAAAAAGAAACCGTCGGCCTGGTGGTCCCCACCGGCTACAGCTTCAACCTCGACGGTGCCGCCATCTACCTGTCCCTGGCCGCCCTTTACATCGCCCAGGCCACCAACACCCATCTGACCCTCGGCCAGCAGCTGGGCCTGCTCGCCGTCATGCTCCTGACCTCCAAGGGTGCAGCAGGCGTGGCCGGCGGCGGCTTCATCGCCCTGACCGCCACCCTGGCCACCATCGGCACCATCCCCGCGGCCGGCATCATGCTCATCTTCGGCATCGACAAGTTCATGTCCGAATGCCGCGCCCTGGTCAACTTCACCGGCAACGCGGTGGCCACCCTGTTCATCGCCTGGTGGGACCGCACCCTGGACGCCGACCGCGTACGTCGTGTCTTCGCCGGCGAAGCCGTTGAACCGATGCCTAGCGAAGACCCGGCCCATGCCGATGACGTTGCAGCTATCGATGATGACCTCGTCCGATACGGCCACCACTCGCCCAACCACTATGACTCAGCGGCCCCGGCACCCCAGCACCTAGCCGACGTCGACCCAGCCCAGTCCGCTGAAGCCCGCCCCGCCTACTTGGAAAAAGCCTGACATGACCAGCACTACCGCCCTGAAAACCGTGCGAACACTCATCGCCCCCGACAAGTTCAAGGGCAGTCTCACCGCCAACGAGGTTGCACATGCCCTGGCAGCGGGGCTTCGCTCCGCGGCTGACAAAGCCGGTAAAACTGGAGCGATCCAGTGCGAACTGCTGCCCCTGGCCGACGGCGGCGACGGCAGCGTCGACGCCGCCGTCGCCGCGGGTTTCACTCGGCACAGCCACATCGTCGCTGGTCCGACCGGAGCTCCCGTTCAGACCAGCATCGCCTTCGACGGCACAACAGCGGTGGTAGAAGTAGCCAATACCTGCGGCCTCGCTCTGTTACCGGGCGGCAAATTGGAGGTGTTGAAATCCTCCAGTCGTGGGTTCGGCGACGCGGTCCTGTTCGCGCTCAGCCTCAACCCTGCAAGGATTGTCCTGGCTTTGGGCGGCAGCGCCAGCACCGATGGTGGCATGGGACTGCTGTCGGCTCTCGGCTTCGCCTTCTACGACGGGCAAGGTCACCAGCTCGAGGGCAGCGGATCAGTGCTGGGACAAATAGATTACGTCCGCCGAACCGTATTGCCGCAGCTGGCCGGCACAGAACTGATCGTCGCCAGCGATGTCCATAACCCCCTCCGCGGCCCCAACGGGTCACCAGCGGTCTTCGGGCCCCAAAAAGGCGCGGCAGCACAGGACGTGACATTCCTCGACGAAAGCCTGGGCCACTTTGTGACGAAGATGGCAGAAGCAGGATTCCCGGACGCGGAGGGATTGGCAGCACACGAAGGTGCGGGAAGCGCCGGAGGCATCGGCTACGCCTGCCTGCTGCTGAGCGCCAAACAGGTCTCCGGGGCTGACTACTTCCTCGACCTGCTGGACTTCAACGCCCGCAAAGACACCTGCGACGTCGTAATCACCGGCGAAGGCAGCATCGACGAACAAACCCTCGCCGGAAAACTACCCGCCGCCGTGGCCCGGCGCTCAGGAAGCCGGCCCATCATCGCCGTCGCCGGACGCTCCCTGCTCCCCAAGGAACGGTGGCCGGACATGCACCTGACCCAGGTATTCACCCTGGCCGAGTACACCGACCAGGACTCATCCAAAGACCCCCAACTCTCCGCCTCCCTGCTGCAAAAAATCGGCAAAGACATAGGAACAAACCTCCTGCAGCTCAGCTTCACGTAGCGCGGGAAACCCAAAGCACCCGCCCTGCGGTCACGGGCGGATGCCTTTTTGTGGGAGTCCCGGGCGATGATCCCCACCCCATGCAACTTCAACCGTCGGGCATCAGGGACGGCTTTAGAGGCACCGCAGGCCAAAGCAGCTTCTGGCTCAACATCAATTCCGTACAAATGAACCATTTGGTAGGTATATGAGACGCGCAAGAATTGTGGCTACGTTCGGCCCTGCAATTGCCAGCTACGAAAACACCCTCGCCGTGCTGGAAGCCGGCGTTGACGTCGCCCGGTTATCATGCAGAACGACTACACCGTGCACGACAACACCTACGAAAATGTCCGCAAGGCGGCCTCCGATCTGGGCAAGGCAGTGGCCATCATGGCCGACCTGCAAGGTCCCAAGATCCGCCTGGGCCGCTTCGTTGACGGCCCGCACGCCCTCGCTGTTGGCGACATCTTCACCATCACCACCGAGGACGTTCCCCGAATTCGCCGCGCTTCGGTTATGAGACATGCAGAGGGGGTTCAGAGAAGGAGCCGGCGCCCGAGGGCGGGATCGCTTATCGGTTCAGCTGGTCACTTGTCGGACTAGAACACGATCGAGTCGAAGACGGCGCGTGCCTCTCTCATCAGCTCCGGATTGATCGATTCGTCGATGTGGCCCACCGCGACGACAGCCCGCTTGCCGTTCAGGTCGACCACCCGGTAGGTTTCGTGTTCATTCTGGGTTGAGTACCAGCGTGAGCAGTCTTGTCTATCTTCTGAGTGGATGCATAACTTGCCGCCGTTGCAGGCTGTGATGTCCACGTTGCCCTCGACGGAGTGGTCGAACTCGAAGCCGGAGTAAGTGCCTACCATGACCTTGACGGGCGGGGTGCTTGCCGTAGACGACTGCGCCGCCATCGCATCAACGAAGGCCTTGGCCGACGGACCGAAATCGGCAAGGGCGCCCCTCCAGGTGCATGCATCCATCGCCACGTAGTACGCGGGCGAAAGAGTCAGGGAGACGGCCCATTCAGCCGGGTGATCCGGGTCGTCCTTGCCCAGGCTGTGGCCGTCGAGAGCAAGCCAGCCGTCTGGCACGGTGATTTTGAAAGGCTCCTTGTATCCGGCGACGGGGACGAGGTATGTGCCGGCGTCGATATCGCCACGCGCTGGCAGCGGCGGGACCGTGCGGGCCTCTGTGATCGGAGAACTGGTAGACGGGAGGGAAGCGTCGTTAGATTGGTACTCGCACCCGCCGAGACAGCCAATTAGTGCGATAGCCACCAAGGGCAGGAGATGGCGCGACAACTGAGCGGCCTTTTCGAGCGGTGTCACAGAACTCATTGATCCACCAGGCCGCTACAAGGTTCTGTGAGGCCCCGCAGCCGGGTGGCCCCGCGGGCGGCCCTCGATGGTGGCCGTCGGCTCAAGTCTCCTCCGGCCGAGAAACCGTGACAATGACGAACTGCCCGGAAATAGATTCGACTCATGCAATCCCGAAATGACAGGAGCGCCCTGAAGCAGCGGCGAGGAAACGCCAAGTTTGAGGTAGCTTTCACGCCCGCGTCTAACGAGCCAGAGAGATATGACGGTAGCTGACGTCTCGTAACCCTTGAATTTTTCAGGACTAGCGTCGGGTTTGGAGCGGAGTGCGGGCACTCCTCGTCGTCTGATGCCTGCGCGGGCGGCGGACGCTGGTGAGAGAACCTTCATTTGGTCCGTCCTGGCGTTGAACCCGTGGCGAGTCCCGGCCGTGTGTAGGGGGTGTTTGCCGCTCCGGGCTGGGGCTGGACGGCAGGGCTGGTGGTGAGGTTGGTGTATCAGTAGCATCGCTTTCTAACCACCCCCGATCTGCAAGTCCTCTTGGCATTACCGACCAGTTTCCCGGTTGCGCGTGCCTGCAGCGTAGGCGGGCCCCGGCGTGCAGGTGCGCCACACCGTGAGGAGACGGGCATGACCATCGGGACGCGCGGGGCAGAAGCGGGGAACTTCGTCGACGGTGAACTCATCGTCGGCTCCGAGGGGAGCGTGTCGCGGTCGCCGGCGGACGGGTCCGTTCTGGGAACGTACACCGAAGCCGACGCGGCGCAGATACAGGCCGCGCTTTCGGGCGCCCGCAGGACGTTTGACGAGACCGACTGGGCATCTGACAGGCAACTCCGGCACAAAGTGCTCAGTCAGCTCGCGGACCGTATTGAGGGTCGCAGCCCGGAGCTAACGAAGATGCTTTCGCGGGAAAACGGAAAGCTCGTCGGGGAGGCCCGCGGCGAGGTGGGAGGGGCGCCCGCGACGCTCCGCTACTGCGCGGCGCTGGCCCTAACCTCGACCGGACGCGCGGCAGAGGTCCGCGCAGGCGTTCACGTGACCTCGATGCCTGAACCGGTCGGTGTTGCAGGGGTCATCGTCCCTTGGAATTCGCCGGTCATCCTCTCGGTCCGTTCATTTGCCCCGGCGCTGTCTGCCGGCTGCACCGCGGTGGTGAAGATGCCCTCGCAAACCGGGCTAGTGAATGGCATCCTCCACGAGATCTATGCCGAGACGCCCGGTCTCCCACCGGGTGTCCTCAGCTCGCTGACCGAGTCCGGGGACCTGCTCGCACGGGAGCTTGTCGCGTCGCCGCTCGTCGGCGCGCTCTCGTACACCGGAAGCACGCGCGTGGGCCGTGAGATCATGGCGGGCGCTGCGCCCTCGCTCAAGCGGGTCTTGCTCGAGCTCGGCGGGAAGACACCCATGATCGTATTTGACGACGCCGACCTGGATGCTGCCGTGCCTGTCCTGACGAAGGGCGTGACGGTCTTTTCCGGGCAGTTCTGCATGACGGGGAGCCGGGTCCTCGCGCAGCGCGGCGTCAGCGGCAAGCTTCGGGAACGGCTCACCGCGGCCCTCGAGGCCGTGGTGGTGGGTCCCGGCGACGATCCAGCCAGTGACATGGGCCCCCTGATCGACGGGGCCAGTGCTCGCCGTGTCGACGGGTTCGTACGCAGGGCCATCGATGCGGGGGCGAAGCCATTGGTTCGTGGTGGCGTCGTCGCCGACGGCAGCGCCTTGTACCGCCCGAGTCTCCTCGAGGTCGACCGCGTGGAGAGCGAACTCGTCCAAGAGGAGGTCTTTGGCCCCGTGGCGACGTTTGAGGTCTTCGGCAGCGAGGATGAGGCCGTTGCATTGGCCAATGGCACCCGCTATGGGCTCTCCGCGGCGATCTGGAGTAGGGACGTCGATCGGCCCCTTAGGGTGGCCCGACGTCTCCTGGCCGGAACCGTGTGGACCAACTCTTGGGTTGTCATGGCCGACCAGTTCGAGGAGGGCGGGTTCAAGCAAAGCGGCCTGGGCCGCCTTAGAGGACCTCGAGCCCTCGAGGAGTTCCAGGAATACAAGACTTACGTCCACCCTGCCCGTTAGGGCGGCGGGCAAAACCTGCGATCCGGCAATCTGCATAAGGGGCTGGGGCCATGCCACGCTTCCTGGCTCTCAAAGAAGAATTCCAGGCGTTGTCAGGAAGAAGACCACTGTCGTGGTCCGCGCCCACGGTCACGTGGCCTGGGTCCCGTGGCGGATGTTGGCGTTGCAGCGGAACATGTTCTCCGGATCCCATTCGGGCTTGATGCCCGTCAGCCGTTCGTATTTTGCTCTCCATAGGCTGACCTGACACGGATCGCTGCGCTGACCGGAGCGCCCGCCTCCACCGGCGGCTATCACCTCGATGTAGCGGGGGGAAACGCGGATACCCAGCGGTACAAGCTCCTCCGCTGCGGCGAGCTGGAACAGGCCAAGCGCAGGATGAAGCAGTCTCGGGCCGGCGTAGGGGCGGCGGGACGGAAACCCGCAGCGCCGAAGCTGAGGAAATTAGACAGGGAAGACGGATTGACTACGTCGAAACTACCAAGTGGTGACGGGCTTTCCTGTTTGCCCTCAGCAAGAGGATGAACGACTCGGTCAGCGGCCGCCATTGACGTCCGGCGAGGGGTCCTCTTGCGGCCCGCATGGTGACAAATAGCGCTGTAAAAATACCGCCGGTTACCGCTGCGATTCACAGCACATGGTGCTGCCCCATCAGGGGCGATTTTCCTTTGACGTGTGTACAAAGCTTGCGTTCGTAATTCAGTTCCTTGTTCCGGTTTCTGTCGAGCGGGCACAGGGTGGACCACACCTATTCCTTGGCCGCGGGAGCGGCAGCGACATGACCTCTGCGATTTCACTGAAGAGCACCCCTGGTGAGGGGGTCTTAGTGCGTGCCCACAAGAGTCGCGCCCACAGGTTTGTCCTGCCAAAGAGGGTGTGGATAGTGTCCACACCTACGTCTGCTTTATCGAAGGCCGAGTGAACTTGGGCCCGATGTCAGGTGGGGCCCAACACGTCGTCTTCGGATGCCCTCTGCGGGTGCCGGCGGCAGTCAGGCTAGCTCTCGCCTGCCGCCCCTCTGCCTCGAAACGCTTACGATTTGAGGCACCCTGGGTTATGAGACACATGGCTCCGGTCTGTGGAGTTTGCCGATAAATGGCGGCATTCTTTGATCGGTACATGTCATGGGCGATCAAGCCGACGATGGGTTGACGGGTAATTGTTCAATCTTGGCGTTGTTGCTCGCGGCCCAGCTGGCAAGGAAGTCGAGCTGGTCCTGGGCGTGGCTGCCGGGCTCGGCTGAGTATGCGATCAGTGTCAGCCCTTCGCCGGGGAGTTCCAGCGCGTCTCCGGTAAGTTCAATCTCTCCAACGAGTGGGTTGCGCATGGTCTTTCGTGCGGTCCGGTGAAAGCGGACATTATGTCGCGCCCACCGGGTGGAGAATTCAGTGCTGCCCGCGGCCAGGTCACCGATAAGGCTGTTGAGCGCACGGTCGCGCGGGTTACTGCCGGATTCGGTGCGCATGGCGGCGGCGAAGTCATTGGCGAGAGTATCCCATTCAACAAAGAAGTCCCTGGAGCGCGGGTCCAAGAACATGAACCGTGCGAGGTTCACCGGAAGGGTCTCGGGGCTGAGGATGCCGGTGTAGAGGGCGAAGCATAAGTTGTTGGCAGCGACCACGTCGGTGCGGGCGTTCCGGACGTAGGCCGGTGTCCCGGTCATTCCGGCCAGGACTCTTTCGATGCTGGGACGCACCTCAGCCCGTGCCCGCCGTGGTCCGGATACGGGGGCTGGTGCGGCGGCTTTGGCCAGGTCGAACAGGTGGGCGCGTTCTGCCTCGTCCAGCTGTAGTGCCCGGGCGAGGGAGTCAAGAACGGAGTCCGACACTCCCCGGAGGTTGCCTCGTTCGAGGCGGGCGTAGTACTCGGTACTGACGCCGGTGAGCATGGCGACTTCCTCGCGTTTGAGCCCGGCGACCCTCCTGGTTCCTCCGTAGGCGGGCAGCCCCGCCTGGGTCGGGGTAATGCGCGCCCGGCGGCTCATGAGGAACTCGCGGACGTCGTTGGTGGTGTCCATGGGTTCTAGGCTACGGCGGGCCGCGGTGGTCTAACAGGAACTGCCAGTACACCGCACAACAGACACTCCCGCGCGCAGGAAGCGGCTGGTTTTCTGGAATCAGACCGTTCCAGAATTTCGAAAGGACACCATGTCCGTGTCTACCGCCAGCAGCCCGGCAGTGGATGCCCGGCCCAGGACATCCCTGGCCGTGGCGATGCTGGGGTTCTTCGTTGTCGCCCTGGATGCCCAGATCGTCAACGTTGCCCTGCCCGCGATCCACAACCACCTCGGCGGTGGTCTGTCGGGTCTGCAGTGGGTCGTGACCGGCTACACCCTGATGTTTTCCGCCCTCCAGCTGTTCGCCGGGACGTTCTCCGACCGGGCCGGGGCGCGGCGCGCTTACGGGCTGGGCATGATCCTCTTCGTTGTTGCTTCCGGTGCCTGCGCGATGAGCCCCTCGCTCCCGGCCTTGGTCGGGGCCCGTATTTTGCAGGGCATCGGCGCGGCGATGATCACGCCGGCGTCCCTGGCCCTGATCCGGGAGGCTTACCACGACGCTGCAGCCCGTGGCCGGGCCATTGTTTACTGGGGGCTGGGCGGTTCCGTCGCGGCTGCCGCGGGACCGGTGCTGGGCGGGCTTCTCACGCAGCTCGACTGGCGGCTGATCTTCTTCGTCAACCTGCCCGTCGGAGCCGTCTCGCTCGGCATCCTTTCCCGCGTCGCGGTATCACCCCGCCGGCCGGAACCGTTCGACTGGACCGGACAGATCAGCGCCGTCGTCGGACTGGCAGCCCTGACCTACGGCATCATCGAAGGCGCCGAGGCCGGGTACGGAAGTCCTGCCATCATTCTCATGTTCGCCGTCGCCGTCGTGGCCATCACCGCGTTCATCATCGCCCAGGCCCGGGGGTGGCATCCGATGATTCCGCTGGATCTGTTCCGCTCCCGTGCCGTCTCCACCGCACTGACCATTGCTGTGGTCACGATGGCCGGTTTCTATGGCATCGTGTTCGTTCAAAGCCTCTACTTCCAGCAGGAGCGCGGCGCTTCTGCCCTGGAAACCGGGCTGCTCTTCCTTCCGATGACGGCCCTTGTCGCCATCCTGAACCCCTGGATCGCCCGTCTCATGGCCAAGTACGGGCACGTAGCTATGATCGCCGCAGGCCAACTGATCATGGCCGGCGGCCTGGCCGGACTGTGCCTGCTGCCAGCAGACGCACCGGTCCTGCTCGTCTCAGCGCTTATGGTCCCGGTCGGGGTCGGCGGTTCCTTCACCGTCCCGTCCATCATCGCCCAGGTCATGGACAGCGTACCCGCCGAACGGGCCGGCACCGCCAGCGGCGTAGTCAATACCGCCCGGCAAGTCGGCGGCTCCCTCGGGGTGGCCATCTTCGGCGCGGTGATTGCCAGCGGCGAGTTCATCACCGGGCTGCGCGCCAGCCTCGGCGCCACCGCCGTGGTCCTCATCGTTCTCGTAGTCGCGTCTCTGGCATTCCAACGCCGGCGGCACGCAACCACCTGACCAGACCCAACAGCAACGAAAGGAGCAGGCATGCGCCTCGCAGTTCCGGGACCCACGAGTAAAGGACCGGACGAAAAGTTCACCGGCGACGTGTACCTGAACCCACTGCACTCAGCTGAAAGCCCTTCCCGGCTCGGATTCGCGATGGTCCGGTTCGCCCCCGGGGCACGGACCCACTGGCACTCCCACCCACTGGGCCAAACACTGCACTGCACCGACGGAACAGGACTGGTCGCCACCCGGGACGGGACAGTCATCCTGATGCACGCCGGAGAAACCGTCCACACCCCTCCCGGAGAAGAACATTGGCACGGCGCAACCCCGGACTCCCGCCTGTGCCATCTGGCCCTGGTCGAGCACGACGACGGCCACACCGCAACGTGGCTCGAACCCGTCAGTGACCAGGACTACCAGGCCGCCCAGTCCAAAACCCACCCACAAACAACAGCAGAACAACGCTAAGGAACAACCCATGAAGAACGTCACGCTCAACAACGGCATCAAGATGCCCATCCTCGGCTTCGGTGTCTTCCAGATCCCCGAAGAAGAAACCCAGGCCGCCGTCGAAGCAGCCCTCGAAACCGGCTACCGGCACCTGGACACCGCCGCGTCCTACGGCAACGAACAGGCCGTCGGTGCCGCGGTCAAAGCCAGCGGCATCAACCGCGAGGAACTGTTCATCACCACCAAGCTCTGGATCCAGCACGCACCCACCGGCAACGTCCAGGACGACACCAAGCAGTCCTTCCAGAACTCCCTGAACCGGCTCGGCCTGGACTACCTCGATCTCTACCTGATCCACCAGCCACTCGGTGACTACTACAGCGAATGGCGCGCCATGCAAGACCTGAACAAGGAAGGCCTCACCCGGGCCATAGGCGTCTCAAACTTCCACCCAGACCGGCTCGTTGACCTCATCGACCACAACGAAATCGTCCCGGCCGTGAACCAGATCGAAACCCACCCATTCCACCAACGCGCCGCCGACCAGGAACTCATGCGCGAACGCGGCGTGCAAATCGAATCCTGGGGACCATTCGCCGAAGGCAAGAACAACCTCTTCACCGACCCGACCCTCAGCGCCATCGCCGACGAACACGGCAAGTCCGTCGCCCAGGTCGTGCTCCGCTGGCTCATCCAGCGCGACATCGTCGTGATCCCCAAGTCTGTCCGGCCCGGGCGCATGGCCCAGAACCTGGACGTCTTCGGCTTCACCCTTACCGAAGACCAGATGAAGCAGATCACGACACTGGACACCGGCACCAGCCTCTTTTTCGACCACCGTGACCCCGCCATGGTCAGCTGGCTCGGCAACCGGCGCTACAGCTAACACCAAGGCACGCCCATTGGTCACCAGCGAGTTAGACGCCAGTCGGCGGTCCGCCCTTCAAGCGGCGGCCGCCGGCCTGACCGGCGCCCTCATCACGGCCGCAACAGCAGCCTGCACACCCCAAGGAACCCGCACAGTGCCCCCAGCAGACACAACACCGTCCCCAAAAACAGCAACATCAGGCCAGGACGGCCAACACGTTCTGCTCGCTTACTTTTCCAGGGCCGGCGAGAACTACTACTACGGCGGCCGCACCAGCCTCGATGTCGGCAACACCGCCGTCCTCGCCGGCCTGATCAGCGGCCTGATCCCGTGCGACGTGCATCGCATCGAGGCGGCCGACCCCTACCCCAACAGCTACGACGCCACCGTCGCCAGAAACTTCCGCGAACAAAATCAGGACGCCCGCCCCGGGATCGGCAACCAGCTGCCCGTCATCGACCAGTACGACACCGTCATCCTAGCCAGCGGCATCTGGAACGTCAGGGCACCAATGATCATGACCACCTTCACTGAAAACTACGACTTCACCGGTAAAACCGTCCATCCCGTCACCACCCACGCCATGAGCGGCCTGGGCAACACCGTCCGTGACTACAGTCGGTCCTGCCCCGGCGCGACGATCGGGAAAGGCCTCGCTGTCAAAGGCGAAGAAGTCCGCACCGCAGGAACCGCCATCCAATCCTGGGCGCGCGGCACCGGACTCCTCCCGGCACAGTAGCGGCGGCACGCCGGGCCAGCAGAATCTGCACCATCACACCAACTCCCAAAGGACCATCATGAGCGACTCACACCAGACCAGGGCCCAGCAACTCATTGGCGACTTCGCCCCGAAACTCGTTGACCTCACGGACAACGTCCTCTTCGGCGATGTCTGGGAACGAACCGAACTTTTACCCCGGGACCGCAGCCTCGTCACCGTCGCCAGTCTGATCACCAGCGGCAGCACTGACCAGCTCCGCGGACACCTAATCAGAGCACGGGCGAACGGACTAACCGAAACTGAACTCAAAGAGGCAATCATCCATCTCGCCTTCTACGCCGGATGGCCCAAAGCCATGTCAGCTATCACAGTTGCAAAGGAAATCTTCGCCCTCTAACGCTCCACTCATTGACGGGGACAAGCGGACGGCGTGGACGCTCATGGTGCTGCTGCTCTGGGCTAACGGTTACCGCATGGCTTCACCACGGATGAAGGCTCCGACCTCGTCGTCGGAGCCGGCGCGGGCTATATCGACTTGCTGGACTCTGCCGCAGAGATTTCCAGGCATCTGGTCCCCCGGTAGTCCTTGATGGCCCCCGAAGGGGGGTATGGACAATGTCCGCACTTTTCGACGTGCCCGGCATCCACGGTGGAGTTGGCGCGGGCAGAGCGCGGGCAGCTCGGACTAGCCTTCAGCGGTAGTGCGAACGGCAGGGGCTGCCGCACTGTGGTGCGGGCGTCCCCTGCCGTTGGTAAATGGTCCAATGACCACATTTCTTAGTGTTGGTGTGAGGCTCCGTGCGCGTGTGCAGGCGGGGTGGCCGTGCCGGAGATGCTGCCGGTAATCCAGGACATCATGCCCGCCGTCGCGTCGAAAGCCGGCTTCCGGTCTGCGTTGGACCACACTGTCTCTGGACGGCACTGAAGCAGGATCAAGTTACTGCCCTCGGGGAGTTCTTCGTCCACGGCAAACTCGATGTCCTGGGGTGCCTGATGGATCCGTTCGAGCTTCTTGCCGAGCGTGGCCAGGGCAACTACTTCGTCGTCCTGCAGGCACAGGATGTTCCGGCGTTCAGCAGGAACGTCCACCGGCGCGTCTCCGCTGCGGTATTCGATGATCTTGTTACCCAGTGACCGGTCGGCAATGCCCAGACCCACCTTGTCCACCACGAACCGGTCAGGTGTCACCTCACCACCGACCACCGACAGCCCCAGGCCCCAGCTGGCTTCCAGCACGATTTTGGAGCGGTCACCGCTGGTGGGGCTGAGGGTGAACATCACGCCTGCCGCGCGTGCCCGCACGGTCTTCTGGATCACCACAGCCATCTCGATGGCGTGGGGATCGATGTCCTTCTCGGAGAGGTAGGACAGGACCCGCCCGGCAAAGACGCTGACGTAGCACTCATGCACGTACTTCAGGACCTCGTCCGCACCCACGATGTCCACCCAGGTTTCGAACTCGCCCGCAAACTGGCGCCCACGGAATCCTCAGCCGTTGCGCTGGAGCGCACGGCCACCGCGATGTTCTCCACCCCTGTTTCGGTGCACAGCTTCGTGTAAGCCCCGCGCACTGCGTCTGCCACCTCTGCTGGGATGGGCACGTCGGCGAACCGTTGGCTGATGCGGTGCGCGGCGTCGTCGAACGCTGCCTGGTCCCGCCCGCTGCCCAGCCCGTCCAGCACGCGTCGGGTGAACTCCTTCAGTCCATCCGCCTCAAGGTAGGCCCGGTAGGCCGCAGCGGTCACGGCGAAGCCGGGTGCCACGGGCAGCCCTTCGGCCGTCATCTGGGCGAGGCCGGCGGCCTTGCCGCCCACTTCCCTGACGTCCTGGCAGGCGGGGTCGGTGAATTCGTGGATATACACAGTCAAGCTCCTAGCTGACCACTGCAGCGGTGTCGGTGGCGTGAACGGTTTCGGGGGCGGGTTCAAGTACGACGACGGTGCCCGCCTTGCCGTCGATCCTTACCCTTTGGCCGGTGGTCAGGCGGGCGGTGGCGAAGCCAGTGCCGACCACGGCAGGTATGCCATACTCGCGGCAGACAATGGCGGCGTGGCACATCATGCCTCCAATGTCGGTGATGACGCCGGTGGCTACGGCGAAGGCCGCTGCCCACGACGGCGCGGTAATCGGAGCCACCAGGATTTCGCCGGTCTGCAGGAGCGGAAGGTCCTTTTCGGAACGCAGGACCCTAACGGTGCCTTCGACGATGCCGAGGGACCCCGGGATGCCGTTGAGCTTGTCCGTGGCGCCGTCGGAGGCGCCGAGCCAGTCCTGCACGCGTTCGGTGGTGACACCGTAGTTCATCACGGCAAACGGGTCCGTGACCTGCTGCGGCGGGATGCCGTAGGCGGGCGGGGCGCTGGCTGCCTGGAGCGCTGCGACGATGGGCCGGCGGCGGGCGATTTCTGCCTGCCAGCGCTTCTTGCCGCGGGCAGGAACGCCGATGGCCCATGAGTCCACCACGTCAAAGAGAGCGGTGTCCAGCTCGAAACGGTTCAGGTAGAACATGTCTTCGGCGGTGTCGAGGAAGCCGGCATCGACCAGGAAGCGCGCCAGGTCCCACGCTTTTTCCCAAAAGACTTTGTGGGACCAGTGCTCTACGTAGATGTTGTGTTCCTCGATGTAGGGGAAGACCTTTCGGGCCAGTCCGAGCAGTTCGTCGAACTGTCGTGCTTCATCGCCGGTGAGGAGGGCCCGGTATTCGTCCACGATCTCGTCCCGCTCTTCGCGGAGCCGCTCGATGGGCCGGGAGATGTCTTCGCCGTTGGCAATCTTGAGCGCGTACCGTGAGATGCCCTGCAGCGGGATGGAGAGGTCGCTGGCCCAGGTTTCCTGGTCATGGGTGAACCCGTACTCGGCGAAGTAGTTGAACCAGGGGTCCTTGGCCTCTTCGAACGCCGCCAGCCAGGTCCGGCCGTTGGTGGATTCGGCCAGCGCGGCGAGGATGGCGTCGGGGCCGGTGTCCCCGGTGATGATGCTGTTCAGGCCGAGTTCGTGGGAGAGCGCCGCGAGCTTGCGCAGTTCGTCGTCCGGGCGGAAGGCGAGGACATCGACGCCGGCCACCATGCGGGAGATGGACTGCTCGCTGATGAGCGGGAAGGCCTGCTTGCAGAACTGGAAGAAGGTGATGTAGCCGCCGTAGCCCAGGTTCAGGAATTCGAAGTGGTACTGCCAGATGGAGAAGAATTCATCGATCAGCCGGTGGTAATTCTCGATGACGGCCATGGCCGAGGACCGGCCGCGTGCTTCCGAGACCACCTCGGCGGGGTCGTATTCGGTGAGCCGGGGGAATTCGATGGTGCGAAGGGAATCGATGGCGCCTTCCATCTTGGTCTTCCACTTTCCGTACAGCTCGTCCCAGTTGGCGTAGTAGTAGCCGGCGCGTTCCTGGAAGATGGCCACGCGCTCCCGGATCCGGGCGGGGTCCTCCACGCCCAGCGGCGAGATGTAGACATGCCCGTTGACAACCCGGACGTCCAGTCCCAGCGACACGGGCAGCGCGAAGATGCGGGTGCTGAACGTTCCCACGCCCAGGTACACGGCCTCGGCGCCGATGCTGTCGAACGGGTGGCAGCCGCGCGACCAGTGCATGGTGTCGGCGAACCAGAACTGGGCATTCTCGTGTTCAGTAGTTTCCTCGCTGGGGACGAGGTAATAGGGGTACATCGACTCCCAGCCCTCACCTCCTTCCGGCGTGGTGGACTCGTTGAAGAAGGGGAAGCGGGCTGCGCTGCCCGGGGTGGTTTCGGTCATGATCTGGCTCCTTGCGACAGTGAAAGGGAGGGTGTGAGGAATTCAAGCAGTTCGGCGACGTCCGCCAAGGCGAGATCCGGCCTGGCAGCTCCTTCGAGCGCGGCAAGCAGCCCGGGAGAGGTTGCGCCGGATAGGACCAGGGCGCTGTTGGCGCCCATGGACCGGGCGAGGTCGATTTCGACGGTGGCATCGCCCACCACGGTGACCTCCGCGGACGGGAGGCCAAGCCGGCGCAGCAGGGTTTCGCCCAGGGCGGCGGAGGGTTTTCCCAGCACCTTGGGCACGGCTCCGGCAGCCCAGCCGACGGCATTGGCGATGGCTGCCGAGACGCACACGGATTTGCCAAGGCCACCATGGAACCACGGCACGTCCACAGTGGTGTAGAGCGGGGCGCCGGCGTCGACGGCCAGGCTGGCCGCGTTAATCAGTTCCGTGCTGTACCCGTTCGCTGCCCCGACGACCACGACGTCGGCGACGTCAGGATCCCCGGGACCGGCGAGGCTCACGCCCAGGCTGCGCAGCGGGGCGGTCAGACCCTCCGCGCCGAGCGCCAGCACCCTGGCCCCCGGATGCCGGTGGGCAATGTACCCGGCGGCCGCGCTGCCGGCGGTGGCGAAATCCTCGTCCCGGATTCCGATTCCCCGTGACCGGAGGTGTGCGGCGTATTCGGCCGGGGTCTTCTCCGAGGCATTGGTACAAACGACGACGGCGTGTCCGGCAGCGTAGAGCGCTGCCACCAGCTCCGCGGCCCCCGGCATGGCTTCCCCGCCGGCACCACCGGCACGCTTTGTGCGCATCAGGCAACCATCGACATCCAGAACCCAGCCGCGCGAATTCCGTATCGGATCATTCATGCTGTAGCCCCCTGTGCGGCACTGTCGACTGCGGTACCAACTTTGTTGGAGGGCCCGCGTTGAATGGAAAATTTCGTGGTGCCGTCGCTGACGGATACGGAGGTGGAGGGCCGGTCATCCACTGCTGCGAGCAACCGCTGCAGCGTTGAGGTGGCCGAATCCTTCTTCGCGGCGTACATGGTGTCCACCTGCTCCGCGGGCATGACCGCCCGGAGCAGCAGTTCCTCGTCGCTGATCGTGGCTCCGAAGCGACGTCGCAGGTCCGCGATGGTGACGTCGCCGCCGTCGTTCATAGGCTGTTGTCCGCGTTTGGTGGCCATGGCCCTGTCCATCAGTTCGGGGTTCACGGCGCCGGGCAACGGTCCAAAGTCACCGCGGAGCAGGTCGATGACCTCATCGGAGATCTGCTTGTACCGCTCACCCGTAATAACGTTGAGGGTGGCCTGGGTGACGATGTACTGCGCAAACGGGGTCATCACGATCGGCCAGCCCAGGTCTTCACGGACCTGCACGGACTCCTCGATCACCTGGTCAAACAGGTCGGCGCGCCGGATTTCTCCGAGCTGCCGGCGGGTGGTGGACTGCACCCCGCCGGGAATGGTGTGCCGGTAGTAGGCTTCGTCGTACTCATTGGGGCTGCCGGCGGGAAGGTTCTTGATCCGCCCCTGGCGTTGCAGGTAGGCGGACGCGTTAGCCATGGCCTCCAGGTCCACGGTGACGTTATGGCCGCGGGCCCGCAGGTTATGGACCAGCCGCTGGGCTTCCGGGTGCGAACTTCCGTTGGCCAGGGGCGGCAGGGCGCAATGGATGGTCTCGATGCCGAGGTCCGCCGCGTCCAGGACGGTGATGGGGGACAGGCCCGTGGTGCTGTGCGAGTGGATCTCGTTGAGAGGGGTGGTGTTGAGGCTGGACCGCAGCAGCGGAACCAGGCTCTTCACCCGGTCCGGTGTCAGCAGCCCTGCCGGGTCCTTCAAATAGACGCTGTCGATGGCGTTGCAGTCGTCGAGTTCCTTGGCCTTCATTGCGAAGTACTCGTCCGTGTGGACGGGACTGGTGGTGTAACAGATACCGCCGATCACCTCCTCGAACCCCACCCGCTTGGCCATTTCGGCTGTCCGTTTCGCGCCCTCCATGTCATGCATCGGATCGATCACCCAAAGCCGTTTGACGCCGTTGCGGGCCAGCAGGCGGAAGGCAAGTTCGAAGACGGCGTCCGGGGTGCGGTGGAACGTGATGAACCTTTTCCCCGTGGTGAGGAAGCCGAGCTGTGTGTTGGGCATCAGGTCGCGGGCGGCCCGCAGCCGCTCCCACGGGTCCTCCTGGTGATACCGCACGGCCGTGGCCATCAAGGTGCTGGAGGCCAGCTCGATGGCGTGGTATCCCACCTGGTCCAGCAGCGGAGCGACGCCCCGGACCATGCGGGTGGTGACTCCGGTGGCACCCCAAATGCTTTGGTTGCCGTCCCGGAGGGAGACATCGACAAGTTTGACCTCGGTCATGAATTCACCTTTTCCATCATGAGTTCGTTCAGCCAGTGGGTGGTCACCGTGTTGTCCCGGAAAACCGGATGGGCCAGGATCCGGCGCAGCAGCGGCAGCGAGGTGGTGACACCTTCGATCTCGAACGCTGCGAGGGCCTGCTCCATCCGTTCGATGGCGGCGGCACGGTCCGGCGCCCACGCAACCTGCTTGGCCATCAACGCGTCGTAGAACGGCGGGAAGCGGTAGCCCTCGTAGATGTGCGTATCGAGCCTGAGTCCGCCGGCGGCCGAAGGACGCCACCGGGTGACGGTTCCCGGCGAAGGCTGCAGGTCGTTCTCCGGGTCCTGCGCTGTGATGCGGCATTCGATGGCGTTGCCGGTCAGGGTGACCTCTGCCTGGGTAAAGGAAAGTGGCTCGCCAAGCGCCGCCAGGAGTTGTTCGCGGACAAGGTCGACGCCGGTGATCGCCTCGGTGACAGGGTGCTCCACCTGCACCCGCGGGTTCACCTCCAGGAAGGCGAGCGAATCACGGTGCACGTCGTAAAGGAACTCCACGGTGCCCAGGCCCACATAGTCCAGGGCTTCGGCGATGCGCAGAGCGCTCTGGTACAGCAGCGCGCGGGTTGGTCCCGGGAGGGCTGTGCAGGGTGCTTCCTCCACCACCTTCTGATAGCGGTATTGCACCGAACATTCCCGTTCGCCGAGGTGGACGCGGTGGCCGTGGCGGTCCCCGAGGATCTGGACCTCCACGTGCTTGGCATCCTGGACAAACCGCTCCAGGAACACCGTGCCGTCCCCGAAGGACGCTTCCGCCTCGGAGGATGCCAATTGCCAGGCCTCGGCCAGTTCCGCAGTACTTTCCACGAGCTTCATGCCACGGCCGCCGCCGCCATGGGCTGCCTTGATGAGAATCGGGTAGCCGATGCGTTCGGCCAGCTGCCGCACTTCCTCGGCCGTTTGCGCGGTGCCGCCCGCAGAGACGGGAACGTCCACCGACTCGGCAAGCTGCCGGGCTGTCAGCTTGTCACCGAGTGCCCGCAGCGCCTCGGGCGACGGACCAATAAAGGTCAGGCCGTTTGCAGCGCACAGTTCGGCGAAGGCCGGACGTTCGGAGAGGAATCCGTAGCCCGGGTGGACCGCCGTGCAGCCGGTGGACAGGGCAGCCTGGATCACGGCGTTCATGTTGAGGTAGCTGTCGGCAGGCCTTGGCCCACCGATGGTCACGACCCGGCCGGCCCGTTTAGCGGCCAGGGTGTCCTTGTCCGCCTTGGAGACGCCGAGAACAGTGTCGTAGCCCAGCCGGTCGCAGGCCTCAATGATGCGGACCGCGATCTCGCCGCGGTTGGCAACGAAGATCCGGTGGTTCATGACGTGGCCCGGATGGCGAACAGCGGCTGCTCGAACTCCACCAGGTCTCCGTCCTTCACGAAAACGGCAGCCACCTCGCCGGCCGCGCCGGCGGTCACGGAGTTCATAAGCTTCATGACCTCGACGATGCACAGCACGGCATCGGCGGACACGGCATCGCCCACCTGGACGAAAGCGGGCTCGCCGGGCTTGGGAGCCCCATAGTATGTGCCGAGCATCGGTGCGGTCACGAGGATGTGACCGGCCGGAAGCGCATCAGGGCTGATGGCAGGGGAGTGGCCATTGGGGGCAGGGGAATTTACGACGACGGGTGCCGGCGCCGGGGGTTTTGGCGCGCCTGCGTCTGGTGCCGGCTCACCGGCCACCGGTGGTGCCGCAGCGGCGACGGCGGATGCAGGCGACTGGATTGCGCCGTCCGGAATGTGTCCGCCCCTGCGCACATGCAGCCGCAGTTCGCCCTTTTCGTACAAAAAATCCGTGAACTCGGTCTTGTCCAGCTGCTCGATAACAGCCGCGAGTTCTTCCAGGTCGATGTCCATGTGCGGAATGTCCTTCTGTAACGCCTGTCCTCGTTGATCAGGCCCGAATGTGGGCTGTGCCACTTGGTTCAGCGTAGGAAGGCATCCCGGTGTCCGCAACGGAATGGGAAGAGATTCCGCTCTGCGCAATCTAGGCCCTAATGTTTGCTGCTCTCAGGAGGCCCTTTTCCGTCATCGATGCCGCCTCCTGGAGCGCCTGCACGTGATCGGCAACCATCGATTTCTGGAATCGTGCGGTGGGGATGGCTGTTGTGTAGGCCGCGATGGGCTTGCCCGTCGAGTCCCTGACGCATACGCCAAGGCCGCTGACGCCCTGCTCCGTTTCCTCAAAATTTGTTGCGTAGCCTGCCTTGCGCACTGCTGCCAGCTGGCGCTTGAGGGCTGGCAGGGCGTGAATCCTGGCGGTGGGCCAGGGGGTCAGGCCGCCCCGGTAGATCTTCTCGAGCTCAATATTTCCGAGTTCGGCCAGGATTGCCTTGCCGCCTGCTGAGCAGTAGGCCGGCATGAGATCGCCCATCCTGGCTTTGACGTGGAGGGCCGACTCAGACTCGATGCCGTCAATGAAGCGGATGTGAGGCCCTGTCAGAACCATGAGCTGCACGGTGTCGTTAATATCGGCATAAAGTTTCTGCAGGGCCGGCCGGCCGACCTGCCGCAACTGGTTTACCGAGAAATTGGCTTCGCCATGAGGGGTCAACTGCGGACCTGCGCGGTACCGCCGCTCCCGGTCCTGGACGGCAAAGTCCCGCGCGACCAGCGCGCCCAGAAGCCGGTGCGCCGTGGATGGCGCGACACCCAGGCGTTCTCCGGCGGCCTTGACGCTGATGGATTCACCCCCGCGCAGGAGCATCAGCAGTTGGAGTGCGCGGTCAACGGATTCGAGCCTGGAGGGGCTTTCGGAATTTTGCATAGGAGAATACTGACACTCGACTTAGCGCTTGGCTAGCACTCAAACTCGCCCCGGCTATAACTACAATGCTGCAAATGCCTGGCGCCACGCTTGCGGCCCATAATTCTGCTGATCGAAATCTCTGACATTCTTGTGGACTCTCTCCTACGCGCGTGACTACGCTCACTGCATACCCTCATCTTTAGGCACCAAGGAAGAAGACATGGACGTCTTGACCCAAATCCGCCAGTCGCGGATGACCCGTTTCCAGGTGATGGCAGTTGCGATTGCCTTGACCCTGATCCTCATTGACGGATTCGACGTGGCCGTGATGGCCTACGCCGCGCCCAGCCTGTCGAAAGCGTGGGGGCTGGACCCCGTGACGCTTGGCTTCCTCCTCAGCGCCAGCCTGTTCGGGATGGCCGCCGGCTCCATCTTCCTGACTCCGCTCGCGGACAAGATCGGCCGCCGGAAACTGGCGCTGATCTCGCTGGTCATCATCAGCATCGGCATGGTGCTCTCCATTTTCGCCGGTGACCCCATCCAACTGATGGCGTTCCGGATCATCACCGGCCTTGGCGTAGGCGGCATGATGGCAAACCTGAACGTGCTCGTCTCTGAATACTCCTCGGACAAGCGCCGCGGCACCATCATCGGCATTTACGCGGCCGGCTACCCGATCGGCGCCACCGTGGGCGGTCTCGTGGCAGGTCCCATGATCCCCGTTTTTGGCTGGCACTCGGTCTTTATTGTCGGCGCGGCACTGACGGTTATGATGCTCCTCACTTCCTGGCGTTTCCTGCCGGAGTCCCTTGACTACCTCCTCGTCCGCCGCCCGGGGAACGCGCTGCTGAAGGTCAACGGCATCCTCGCCAAGATCGGCCGGCCGGCTTTGGCAGCGCTGCCCGCTCTCCCGGCAGCCGTCCGGGAGCAGGGAGCCGTGGCAGAGATTCTGAGCCGTCCCACGCGCTTCCGCACACTGGCACTCTGGATCGGCTATGCCTGCCTGGTGGCGGCCTACTACTTCGCCAACACCTGGACCCCGAAGATCGTTGCGGCAGCCTCGGGAAGTGACTCCCTCGGCGTGACTATCGGCGTAATCGCCAACGCCGGCGGCATCCTGGGCTGCTTCATCTTCAGCGGCCTTGCCATCAAGTACCGTAGCCGCCCCCTGCTCGTCTGGGCACTTGGCCTGGCCGCGGCCGCATACCTGCTCTTCGGTCTGGTCTTCACCCAAATCAGCGTCGCCGTCGTCGTCGCCCTCTTCCTGGGCATCCTCACCACCGCGGGGATCGCAGGCTTTTACGCCGTAGCACCTGAGGTATATACCGCCAAAGCACGGGCCACCGGCATCGGCTGGATGATCGGCCTGGGTCGCCTGGTATCCATCATTGCCCCCATCCTCGTGGGCTACCTGATCTCAGGCGGCTGGCAGCCGGAACGGATCTTTTTCCTCTTCGCCATCCCGCTCGCGGCCTCCGCCCTGTGCATTGTGTCGCTGGGCGTATCACTGAAGCGGACACAGCCTCCGGCAGTCGCGGACACCACCCTGGCCCCCAGCACACCTGCCGCCTAAGCGGAACCCACACTCTCCTCGTCAAGACTCAGAAGGAAAACGAATGCGTTCAGTTGAAACCGGCACCCTCCTGCGGGCCGCCCCCCAGCGCGAGGAATGGTCCGCATCCCGGATGGGACGCTTCCTGGCCGACGTCGAGCGGAAGACAGGGCGGACTTTCGCCTCCTATGAGGATGCCTGGCAGTGGTCCGTGGACAACCTCGAAGAATTCTGGGCCGAAGTTTGGGACCACTTCGAAATCATCTCCCATACGCCGTACGAGGCAGTTTTGGGCGACCGCAGGATGCCGGGTGCGGATTGGTTCCCAGGTGCCACCATTAACTACACCGAACACATTGTCCGTGCTGTCCGGGGCCGCCAGGACGACGTCATGGTCAAGGCCCGGAGCCAGACCGCCGGCAGTTCCGATTGGACGGGCAGACGGCTCCTGGCGGAGATCGGACGCATCCAACAGGGCCTGATTCGGCAAGGCATCGTGACAGGGGACCGCGTGGCCGGATACTTGCCCAACATCCCGCAGACCCTGGCCGCCTACCTGGCCACAACCGCCCTCGGCGCCATCTGGTGCTCCGTTCCGCCCGAAATGGGCCCCAAATCAGTGGTGGACCGCATCAGCCAGCTTGAACCGAAACTGATCATAGCTATCGACGGCTACCGCTGGGGCAAGAAAGACCTGTCGCGGGCGGACGACCTGCTGCGGGTCCGGATGGAGCTGCCGGACACCCAGGTGGTGCTGCTGCCATACCTGGATCCGGACTGCGCACTTCCGGCCAATACCATTGCCTACGCTGACTTCACCCGTGAGAACGCCGACGTCCGCTTCGAGGCCGTGCCGTTTTCCCACCCGCTGACCGTCCTGTTCTCCTCCGGAACCACGGGCAAGCCCAAGGCCATCGTGCACTCGCACGGCGGCCTCCTGCTGGAGCATTTCAAGGCCATGGGGCTGCACTTTGACATGGGCCCCAAGGACACCGCGTTCTGGTTCACCACCACGGGCTGGATGGTGTGGACTCTCGGAATCTCCACCCTGCTGACCGGCGCCGCCGTCGTCCTCATGGACGGGGATCCCAACTGGCCCTCGCTCGATGGCGAATGGTCCCAGTGGGCCGTGCTGGCTGAAACCGAGGCCACGTACCTCGGTACGGGGTCCGCCTACCTCGCGGCCTGCGCCCACGCCGGGCTCACGCCCGGCAAGACCTGGGACCTCAGCCGCCTCCGCGAGATCCAGTGCTCCGGCTCGCCGCTCGCAGCGGACGTTGCGGGGTGGGTGTATGACGACGTCAGCCCGGACCTTGTGCTTGCACCCACCTCCGGGGGTACTGATATCTGCGCCGCGTTCCTGGGCGCCAGCCCACTGACCGGTGTCTACGCCGGCGAAATGTCCTGCCGGCCACTCGGCGTGGCTGTGGAATCCTGGGACCGGGACGGACAGCCGTTGCACGGCACGGCGGGCGAGCTCGTGGCCACCAAACCCATGCCATCCATGCCGGTGTTCTTCTGGGGGGACAAGGATAACGAACGGTACACCGACAGCTATTTCAGCGCGTACCCGGGGGTCTGGCGACACGGCGACTGGCTCATCGAGACCGAACGTGGCACCTGGGTGATTTCCGGCAGGTCCGACGCCACCCTCAACCGGGGCGGCGTGCGCCTGGGCACGGCAGAGTTCTACGCAGTGCTCGATGGCCTGCCACAGGTCAACGACAGCATGGTGCTGCACTTTGAGGATCCCGCCGGGGGAATGGGCCGTCTCGCGCTGCTCGTTGAAGCCCAGGAAGGTGCCGATACGGCACAACTGGAGTCCGCTGTCCGCCGTGCCCTGCGGACGGAACTGTCGCCCCGCCACGTTCCCGACGACGTCGTCTTCGTCCCCAGCATCCCACGCAACCCCTCAGGAAAGCGGCTCGAAATCCCACTCAAGCGCATCATCCAGGGCGCCGTGCTGGGCGATGCCCTGGACCCAGGCGTGCTGGTGAAGCCCAATGATGTCGGCGAGACAGTACGGCTCATCAAGGAAGCATTCGCCGCATGACTACCACCAGAAACGCAAATCCCATGAATATTTCCGACCTCGTCGCCATCGACATGCACGTCCATATCGAAGCCGACGGCCACGGTCACACCGACATGCCTGAGGACTTCCGCGAAGCCGCCCGCAAGCACTTCGGCACCTCACACGAACCGGTGAACGTCGACAGCGTGGCCGCGCATTACCGCGAACGCAACATGGCCGCCGTCGTCTTCACCGTAGACCACGAATCACAGACCGGGCACCCACCCATCTCCAACCGTGAGATCGCCCGCCAGGCCGCAGCGCACCCGGACGTCCTCATTCCCTTCGCCAGCATCAACCCGGCCCGCGGGGAAAACGGCGTCCGGGAAGCGAAAATCCTCGTTGAGGAATATGGAGTCAAAGGCTTCAAATTCCACCCCAACCTGCAAGGATTCTTCCCGAACGATCAAGTGGCCTACCCCCTTTACGAGGCCATCCAGGAACTCGGGGTTCCCGCGCTGTTCCACACGGGACAGAGCGGAATCGGGTCCGGAATGCCAGGCTCGGGCGGAATCCGGTTGAAATACTCCAACCCGATTGTGCTCGATGACGTGGCCGTGGATTTCCCGGACCTGAAGATCATCATGGCCCACCCGTCGTTTCCCTGGCAGGACGAGGCACTGGCCGTCGCGGCGCGGCACACCAACGTTTACATCGACCTCTCGGGATGGTCCCCGAAGTACTTCCCGCCGCAGCTGGTGCAGTACGCCAACTCACTTCTGCGGACCAAAGTCCTGTTCGGCTCCGACTACCCGATGATCCCACCGGACCGCTGGATCGCCGATTTTGAGAAGCTGGCCATCAAGCCGGATGTCCGGCCGCTGATCATGCGCGAGAACGCCATCCGGCTGCTTGGCCTGGGCGCAGCCTGAACCTGCCGCAACCACCGACAAGGAAACAGCAATGTCACAACGCGTACTTATTACTGCCGGAGCCAACGGAATCGGCCTGGCCACCGCCAAGGCCTTCGCATCCGCTGGCGCCCAGGTCCACATCGCCGACATCGACGCCGACGCCGTTAGGGCCGTCACTGGCGAATTCGAGAGCGTCACCGGATCCGTGACAGACGTCAGCAATCCTGACGCCGTCGCCTCCCTTTTCGCTGATGTCGTCAAAGAACTCGGCGGGCTGGACGTGCTGGTCAACAACGCCGGCATTGCTGGCCCCACCGCTCCGGTGGAGGAATACGACGCCGGCGCGTTCGCCGCCGTCGTCAACGTGAACCTTCAGGGGACGTTCAACGTCACCCAGCAGGCCATCCCGCTCCTGAAGGAATCCGACGCCGCGTCCATCGTGACCATGTCCTCTCTGGCCGGTCGCTTCGGCTATCCGAACAGAGTTGCCTACTCCACCACGAAGTGGGGCGTGGTCGGCTTCGCCAAAACCCTGGCGATGGAACTGGGCCCGTTCGGCATCACCTCGAACACCATCCACCCGGGTGCCGTGGACGGTCCCCGCATCATGAGCGTCTTCGAAGGCCGCGCTTCCGTCTCCGGCCGCACCGTCCAGGAAGAAATCGACTCCGCCATGGCCAACCAGTCCGTGAAGAAGTTCATCAACCCGGACGACATCGCCGCCCTGATCCTGTTCCTCGCAGGCCCGCACGCCCGCACCATCTCCGGCCAGATGTTCCCCATCGATGCCGACTCCAAGGCAGCCGTCTAAGCACTGCCCTGATCCACCGCAGACGCTCCAGCCACAGACACATACACCCGAAACTCCAAGCCCTCCCGCCGGGCGGCCGGCTGTTGGTATGGACGAGGGCGTGCTCACGGTGGGCTTGCGGTTCTGGGGACAATGTCCACGCTTTTCGTCGCGGACTGCCTCGTAATGCCTTTGGACTGCTCCGGGCCCGCCAAAGAGGGTGTGAACACTGTTGCCTGCCCGGCGCGGGCCTGAAGTTCGGGTGCTCGTTTGATCTGCCAAAATCCAATCAGCTTTGGCTTTCAGCGGGTTAGGTTGACCGATTGAATGCAGTCATCCGGTGCGCCAAAATATCTTGAAAGCTGTCGTGCTCCATCGCAGGCCAATTCGATGATGCCGGGAGAGGATTCCGGTTGATGGAGTATGGCGTCTCGGAGGCCGCTGACCGAGAGGGAGGCGATGACATGGCCACGGTGATCAAAGATTGGGGCACCGACGGCTGCCATCCCGGTGGTTACTTCGTCGTCGCTCAAGGCGAAGCCGGCATCGCGGATTTCTTTGAGCTTTCCATAGAACTCCGTTCGGGATCGAGCGCCCAAACTAAATTCCGCGCTTTGGCTCAGGAGCGCAGCATATTCCTCCCAGGATGGGGGAGTGTCGAAAGCCAACAGTGCGCGCGGGGCGGCACCGATATGTAACGGCAAAGAGCTTCCAAGGGCCAACCGGCGACTGTTCACTCGCCTACCGTCTATGCGCTCGATGCACACGGCCCGGGTACCGCTCCTGATGCACAGGAGTACTGTCTCCCCGGTTTCATTGTGGATTTCGCGAAGGACGGGTATCGCAGCCCGGCGCAAGTCTAGTTGGCTTAGGAGACTTCCCGCCAAGGAAATCATCTTACTGCCGACGCGATAGGAACCGCGGTGGCCGATCTGTTCTATCCAGCCTGCCTCAACAAGGGTTCCCAGCATGCGGTAGACCGAGCTGATGTGTTCGCCTGTGAGGCTGGCCAGTCTGGCCGAGGTTGCCACTCGTTCGCGAGCCAACGCGTCCATCAGCGAGCTGGCCTTCGTCAGAACCGATTCCTTCGACTCTGGCGCATCAGACTGCTCATTGGCGCTTGGGACCACCCTGAAGTCTTTCATAAGATCGGTCAGGGTCTGCGCGGCGGCTGCGAGCACGGTCTTGGCTTCTTCCTGCAGCTTGACTACGTGGTCCACCAGGCCCGCCGCCGTCAGCGCGCCGAAGATGCTGCCGTCCGCATTGAATACGGGAAATCCCACGGCTGCGATCCCATCGACAATCTCGTTGGATTCCATCCTCCAGCCCTCGCGTTTGGTATCTGCGACCAGTTGGCGGAGTGTCTCGGCGTCAACGGGCGTCCTTGACGCCAATTTTTTGTAGGGGGCTTGGGCGAGGACCTCTTCGAGTATTTCCGGGGATTGCCATGCCAGGAGGACATGTGATGCGGCACTAGTGTGAAGGGGCAGGATCCGGCCGGATGAAAGCTCGTGGAGATCAACTTCAGTGGAATCTACCTGCTCCAAGCAGACGGCTGTGCCGTTGCGTGGTATCCAGAATGCAGCAGTTAGACCAAGCGAAGACTGGATCCCCTCGAGCAACTTGATAAGGGCTTCATGATCGAGGAGAGCGTCGGTTGCCGCGTCCGCCAACCGCAAGATCCCCGTGCCCAATTCAACGAGTCCGCCAGGTGCACGGCGGAGGATTCCAGACTCTTCCAGTGATCCGATGATCCTATACACCGAGGGCCGCGGTTCATCGATAGCTTTTGCCAGATCTGCCGGGGTCGAGGGGCCGAGAACGGATGCTTTATCCACCAATTGTGTGGCCTTAAGGACCAGCTGAATCAGGTTTGCCGATTGTGGCATGTTTGCACCTCTCGATCGAACAACCAAGCACTAACAGGCGGTGTGAATCGGGAGAGCCGCAAACGAACATCATTCTGCTTCGCACCAAGTGGAAAACTGCGGTGGGACGAGCACTGTTCCATGGTGGCGACACTCGCCGATGGTAGTGCGCGAACATCCTGTCCACTATATGTGATGTGGACCGCCATGAGAGGTCGCTGAACACATAGGCTGTCGCGGCGGTGTCGCTATGGCGGTGTCGATACCGGCGTCCTGCTTCCCAATGCGTAGATGGCACCACCTGTTAAGAGCAGGGCTGCAACGGCTAGGGCAACACGCCAAAACCACGGAAAACAGTTCCGGACGGCGCCAGATAGCGTTGGCGTCAAGCCAGGCCAACACCGTGTCGCGGGTGCGGAACGGAGTTGAGGATGGCGGCCGCCAGCTCAAGAACGGACGTGGAACGGGACGTCGAGTGGTCCGGATCGCTTAACGCCTTCGCCATCTACTTCGGGTTGCTCAAAGTCCCGGATCTGAAGGTTTCTTCGAACTCTTCGAGGCTGCGGCCTTGTGTCTCGGGTAGGTATTTGACGGTGAAGGCGATGGCAACGAATCCAATCACTGCGAACACGAGGAAGGTTCCGAATCCCATCACTGCTACGAGCGGCGGGAAGACTAGGGCAACTGCAGCGTTCGTCAACCAAAGCACCAGAACAGACGCGCCGATCATGAGTCCACGCATGCGGAGGGGGAAGATTTCAGAAATCATGAGCCAGGCCAGCGGCCCGATTGTTGCCTGCATCATGGCGATGAACATGAGGATGAACGCTAGAAGGATCCAGGGGCGGATCAGGCTGTCCTGGGGCACGAGGATGCCCACCAGCCCGACGCCGATGTGGGCTGTGGTTGTTCCAATGAATCCCGTGATCATCATGCTGCGGCGGCTGACGCGGTTGATGATGTAGAGGGCAACGAGCATGGGCAGGACAGATGCGACGCCGTTGAGAACATTGAAGCTGAGGGCGGCATTTCGGTCAAACCCTGCCTGTTCCAGGACTTGAGTGCCGTAGTACATCATCGAGTTGATGCCCGTGAGCTGTTGGAAGATACCGATGCCGAAGCCGATAAAGAGCAGGCGTCGGGTCCACGGCGTTGTGAGGACCTCTTTCCAGGAGCCGAGTCGCTCAAGTCGCTCCTCTTCAGCGAGTTCATGGACTTCCGCCATTTCAGCGGCCGCACGCTCAGGGGAGCGCATGGTTCGAAGAACTTCGTGGGCTTCGGCGTCCCGCCCCTGAGAGACCAGCCAGCGGGGGCTTTCCGGCATCCTAAGCATTCCGAAGAAGAGCACGAATGCAGGTATGGCCGCCACTGAAAGCATGTAACGCCATACATCAGGGTTACTGCCGAACGTGTTGCCGATGATTGCGTTGATCAGGAAAGCCAGGAATTGGCCGGTGACGATCATGAGCTCGTTACGCGAAACCAGGCTGCCTCGTTTTTCGAAGGGTGCCACCTCGGCCAGGTACACGGGTACCGTCACGGATGCACCACCAACTGCCAGGCCCAGGACGAACCTGAAGGCAAGCAGTACGTCAAAACGCAGTGAAAATACAGAGCCGGAGGTTCCGATGAAGAAGAGGACCGCGAGGGCAATGATGAAGCCCCGGCGGCCGTATCGGTCGGAAATTCGTCCGCCGAGGAAGGCGCCGGTTGCAGCGCCGATGAGCAGGACGAAAGTGACCAATCCTTCTTCCCAGGGAGTGATGTTGAAGTAGCTGCTTATGAAAGAAAGCGCTCCGTTGAGCACACCGGTGTCATAGCCAAAGAGAAGGCCGCCGAAGGTCGCGATGACGGCTACCATCCCGAGACGTTTGTTGTAGCTCCCCTTTTCCAGTGGCGGCAAATGCCTGGTGCCGCGTTGAGGGATTGTGTCGAGATGTGCCATGTCAGCGCTCCTTTAGAGTGCAGTCAGATGAAAATGATGGTCGCGTTTGGGTACGCCGTTGTCCACCGTTCGGTTGCCGTCCGCATTGGAAAACCAGATTCTGAATCGGTGATCCCGCCAACCGAGGACCAGCTTCCTACGCCGAAAAAGGACGAAGATCCTTGTGGCGTCTTGGGCGTTACGCCTACCGGTGCCGGTGCGGATGGAGTGGAGCCGGCCTAAGTTGGGGGATCTGGCCTGAACGCCCGGGAACCGGGCTGGGAGCAGGGGTGCTTGTTCCCGGGCATTCGGCTGCTGTCTCCTTGCGGAGTCGGCGGCATTTGAACGCGACACCTGGTGGATGAACCACCAGGCAGAGTGGTGCGAACCTAGTCCGCTGCCGGCGGCAGGACGATGTCAAAGCGGGTCCGTGCCCAGGCATGTCCCCCGAGTTCGCGACCGTCGGGAGTGGGAGTACCCGGGTCCTGCTGTACGAAGTCTTTGATCAAGGACTCCTTGACGCCGAAGACGGTGTCGTATTTCAAAAGCTCATCGCCGCGGACAAAGATGTGGGTAACCAGGGTCCGAAGTCCGGGTTTGGTGACCATGAAGTGAAGGTGTGATGCGCGCATGGGGGAGCGGCCGACAGCTTCAAGCATCTTTCCGACCGGCCCGTCATGCGGAATGGGGTAGGGGGTCGGGGTCAGTCCCCAGAAGCGGTAGTTTCCGTCTTCGTCGCTGTAGAGGTGGGCGCGGCCGGAGACGCGCTGGTCGCTGTACTGGACGTCGTAGAAACCGTCTTCGTCGGCTTCCCATACCTCGATGCGGGCGTTGGGGACGGGGTTTCCGTCGGTGTCCTTGACCGTTCCTTCGACCCAGCAGGGTTCCCCCGGGGCTGCGCCGGCGATGTCTCCGCCGTTTTCAATCCGGGGGGCATCTTCGACGAAGAAGGGTCCGAAGACTGTGGCTTCGGTGGCGTCACCGTAGGCTTCGTTGTTGACGTTGATGGTCTGCATCGATGCTCCGAAGACGTCTGAGAGCAGAATGAACTCTTGTCGCCGGTCGTCGGTTATGTGGCCGGCGGCCGTAAGGAACTCGATGGCTTTGTTCCACTCTTCCTCTGTGAGCCTGACATCACGGATGAAGGCATGCAGGTGGGTTACGAGGGACTGCATCAGCTGCTTCAACCGGGGGTCCTGGCAGTCTTCGAATGAGCGCAGCACGTTGCGGACCAGTTGTTCCTCGACGTTTTGCTGGGCCGCGGACACCTGCCCGGAGCCGGGGGTGCTTTCGGTTTCTGGGACACGGGTTTGCTGGGTCATTGTGGTTTCCTCGTTGTTGTTGTGATGTCGAGTATGCGGTCCGGGGCTTAGGTTTGCGATGCCTCGTCGAGCAGCTGCAGCTCCTTGTCACTCAACTGCAGATGCAGTGAGTCGAGAAGGGTGGAGAGCTGGACGGTGGTGCGTGCGCTGGCGATGGGGGCGGCCACTCCTTCCTGGGCGGCAAGCCAGGCCAGCGCGACGGATGCCGGCTCGGTGGCGTGTTCTCCGGCAACGGCACGCACCGCTTCAATGACCTTCCGGCCCTGGGGGGTCAGGTACTTCTGCGCATCGGAGGCGCGGGGGCTTTCGATGTCTTCCTCGCCGGTGTATTTGCCGGTCAGGAATCCGTGCGCCAGGGAGTAGTAAGGCACGACGGCCAGACCGTGGGTGCGCGCCAAGGGCAGGATGTCGGCTTCTATGCCGCGTTCGACGAGGTTGTATTGGGGTTCAATCACCATGGGGGCATGGAAGCCTTCGTCGGCCGTGATGTTCAGCCAGTCTTCGATCCGCTCCGCCGTGTAATTCGATATGCCGACGCAACGGACCTTGCCTTGGTCTACCAGCTCCGACATCGCCGCGATGCTCTCTACGAGGGGCGTGCTCGGGTCGTCGAAGTGGGCGTAGTAGATGTCGATGACATCGATGTCGAGCCGGGTCAGGGAGGCGTCGATGGCAGCTCGGATCGTCTCCGGGGCCAAACCGGCGAACTGCGGGTGGTGGCTTACCTTGGTGGCAATGACCAGGTCGTCGCGGTCGGACCGTCCCGCCAACCATTTCCCGATGATTGTCTCTGACTCTCCTCCGGAGTTACCTTCGGCCCAAAAGGAGTACGAATCAGCGGTGTCCAGGAAATTGCCACCACCGTTTACATAACCGTCGAGGACGGCATGCGATGTTTCGGTGTCTGCGGTCCATCCAAAGACATTCGTGCCGAGGGCCAATGGGGATACGGCTATTCCTGGGGCAATGGTCCTTTTGGTGACCAAGGTCTACCTCCTAGTGTTTCTGCAAGTTTGCGATTGGGCGGGTGGTTTGCCGGGGGCCGCACGGACCCTCCGATAGTGACTGGCTGGTTCACTACCGAGGGTCCGTGATCCTGCCTTCTTATCCGGTGGATTAGAAGGTGGGGTTAGCGCTCGGCGGCTTGCCTGCCCATGCTGCATGCAGAATGCCGCGGACATCATCGAAGGTGATCGGGCGGGGGTTGCCGTAGGACCGGCTGGTCACTTCTTCGGCGATGCGGTCGATGTCTTCTTCCTTCATGCCCAGCTCAGCAAGGGTGCGGGGAGCACCGAGTTCTCCGGCGATCTGCCACAGTCTCTCGGCGGGGTCTGCAGCCCCACCAAGGGCGCGGGACAAGGCGGCGGTAGCATCGGGGGCTGCCGGTTGGTTGAAGGCCAGAGCGTGGGGGAGAACGACCGTGTGGGTCTGGGCGTGCGGCAGGTTGAGGGTACCGCCCAGTGCGTGGCACAGCTTGTGGTGCAGGGACATCGTGGTGGCGCCAAGGCAGGCGCCACAAAGCCAGGAGCCGTAGAGGGCATTGCTTCGGGCTTCAGGGTCAGAGCTGTTGGCTACGATGGCCGGCAGCGCGGCTGCGAGTGCCCGGACGCCTTCCTCAGCCATCAACGAGATGATCGGTGTGGCATCAGGAGCGTAGAGGGCCTCCACAGCGTGGGCGATGGCATTGATGCCGCTGGTCACCGACATGCCGGCAGGCAGGGTAGCTGTCAGTTCGGGGTCGTAAACGACGCTGCGGGGCAGGACCCGGGGATCCTTGCCTGTTTCTTTACGCCCGTCGGTCGTCAGCCCCCACACGGGGGTCATTTCTGATCCTGCGTAGGTGGTGGGTACGGCAACGATGGGCAGTCCATGTTTGAGTGCGATTGCCTTGCCGAGCCCGATGGCCGAGCCGCCGCCGACGGCTACGCAGCCGTCCGCACCGACCCTGGCGGCTTCGTCGCTGGCGCGCTGGGCTACCTCGTTCGGGACGTGCATGACAGCTTCGGGGAGCACCCCGACGCAGCGGTCACCGAGTGCCTGGGCCACCCGGTGGCCGGTGTCTTCCTGTTCCGGGGAGCAAAGGACCAGGACTCGCTTGAGCCCGATCTGGTCGAGTTCCTCGGGCAGGGTTGCCAGGGAATTGACGCCGAAACGCACCCGCATGGGGAGGGCTTCGTACACAAACTGGTGGGTCATCGGGTGATTCTCCTTAGTGGGAACTTCTTTGGTGAACGGGGGTGTTCACCGGTGGTTTTCGAGGAAGGGTTAGCGTGAGCCGGCGCGGCGCTTGTTGAAGATGTCGAACGCGACGGCGAGCATCAGGACCAGGCCCTTGACGACGGACTGAACCGACTGGTCGATACCCATGAGCTGCATGCCGTTGCTCATCACGGCCATGATGAGACCGCCGGCCATGGCGCCGACGACTTTGCCGACGCCGCCGGTAACGGCCGCGCCGCCGATGAACGCTGCAGCGATGGCGTCGAGTTCGAACATGTTGCCGGCTCCTGGCTGTGCGCCGTTAGAGCGGGAGGAGTAGACGATGCCGGCCACGGCGGACAGGAAGCCCATGTTCACGAAGATCCAGAAGTTGACGCTGCGGACCTTGACGCCGGACAGGGCTGCGGCGACGCGGTTGCCGCCGATGGCGTAGACCTGACGGCCGAAGACGCTTCGCTGCATGATGACGCTGTAGACCATGATGAGGATGGCAAGCATGATCAGCACGACCGGCATGCCGCGGGCGATGGCCAGCTGCCAGGCGAAGACCATGACTGCGATGGCGATGACGAGGATTTTGGCGATGAACAACGGAAATGATGGGACGACCTGGTTGTAGCCGATCAGGGTTTTGCGGGTCCGGTACTGGTTGAAGGCGTAGCCGATCACGGCTATGGCGAAGATGAGGAGGGTGAAGATGTCGTATCCGGCGCCTCCCAGGAGGCCGTTGAGGAAGCCGGAAGCGATTTGGCCGTAGTCAGCGGGGAAGGGGGAGAGGGAGACGTTGTTCAGTACGACCAGGGTTAGGCCGCGGAAGAGGAGCATGCCTGCGAGGGTGACGATGAACGCCGGGATGCCGACGTAGGCGACCCAGTAGCCGTGCCAGGCTCCAATGGCCAGACCCGTGGCGAGGGCGGCGACGACGCCGACCCACCACGGTTGGCCGTGCTGGATCACGACGGTCGCCGAAACGGCGCCGGTCAGAGCTACGACCGAACCCACCGACAGATCGATGTGCCCTGCGATGATCACGATGACCATGCCGATCGCCAGGATCAGGATGTAGGAGTATTGCAGGACGATGTTGGTGATGTTTCCCGGGCCCAGCGAGGCGCCGCCGGTGAGCGCGGCGAACAGGGCCACGATTGCCACGAGCGCGATGTAGATCCCGCTGGTGCGCAGGTTACGGGTGAACAGCTCCCGGATTTCGCTGGTTCCGGTATTGACGACCGCTGCTGCGGCCGGCGCATCTTTCCTTTGGGATCCCCGGGGGGCCGTCACGGTCATGCTGTGAGTTCCTTCTCTTTGGTCATGAGTGTCATGAGGCGTTCCTCGGAGGCTTCGGCCTTTGGTAGCTGGCCGGTGATCCGGCCTGCAGAAAGCGCGTAGATGCGGTCGCAGGTGCCGAGCAGTTCGAGCAGGTCCGAGGAGATGACCACGACTGCCTTTCCGGCGTCCACGAAGCTGTTGATGAGTGTGTAGATTTCGTATTTCGCGCCGACATCAATGCCGCGGGTGGGTTCGTCCAGGATCAGTACCTCAGGGTCCGTGAGCAACCACTTCGAGAGCACGACTTTCTGCTGGTTCCCGCCGGAGAGTTTGCCGACGATCGATTTCACGTTGGGGGCCTTGATGTTCATCGATTTCATCGCGAACTCGGCAGCGCGCGCTTCTTCGTGATGGTTAACGAAGCCCCAGCTCGCCAGTTTTCCCAGTGCTGCGGCTGAGACGTTGCGGGCGATGTCGTCGATGAGGTTCAGGCCGAAGGCTTTGCGGTCTTCGGTGGCGTAGGCGATCCGGGCCTCGATGGCTGCGGCGACGGATCGGGTGTGGATCTCCTTGCCGTGCATGAAGACTTTGCCTGATACGTACTTGCCGTAGGAGCGGCCAAACAGACTCATCATCAACTCGGTGCGTCCGGCGCCCATGAGGCCGGCGATGCCGATGACCTCTCCGGCGCGGACTTCGAAGCTCGCCCCATCGACGACCAGGCGGTCCTGGGTGGGGTGCTTGACTGTCCAGTCCTCCACCCGAAGAACGACCTCGCCCGGGTTTGAAACGCGGTCGGGGTAGAACGCTTCGAGGTCCCGGCCTACCATGCCGCGGATAATGCGGTCGACGTCCACGTCGGGATCTGCCATGTCCAGGGTTTCCACAGTCTTTCCATCCCGGATGACGGTGGTGTGGTCCGCAATCGCTTCAATCTCATTGAGTTTGTGAGAAATGATGATCGAGGTGATGCCACGATCGCGAAGCGCGCGGACCAGGTCAAGCAGGTGGGCGGAGTCATTGTCGTTGAGCGCAGCGGTCGGCTCGTCGAGGATAAGAAGCTGCACTTCCTTGGACAGTGCCTTAGCGATTTCGACCAGCTGCTGCTTGCCAACGCCAAGCTGTCCGACGGGGGTGGTGGGCTCTTCCCGCAGACCGACGGACGCGAGGAGTTCGGCGGCCTCGGCGTTCGTCTTGTGCCAGTCGATCAGTCCTGAGGCTCCGCGGCGCTCGTTGCCCAGAAAGATGTTCTCGGCGATCGACAGGTCAGGCACGAGGGCCAGTTCCTGATGGATGATCACGATGCCGGCATGTTCTGAATCTCGGATGCCGGAAAAAGAACACGTCTGCCCCTTGAACAGGATGTCGCCCCCGTAGCTCCCGGCGGGGTAGACGCCGGAGAGGACTTTCATGAGGGTGGACTTGCCTGCACCGTTCTCGCCGCAGATGGCGTGGACCTCTCCGCGTTCCACAGCCAGCGAAACGCCGGACAGCGCTTTAACGCCGGGGAAGGTCTTAGTGATGGATTGCATTTCCAGGATGTGGTCGGCCATTGGCCCGCCGTCCTATCAGTCTTGTAGGGAGAAAGGGCCGGGAGGGGCACTGGGTGCCCCTCCCGGGGGCACTTACTTAAGGCGGCCGGCTGCAACCTGTTCAGCGGTGTAGTAGCCGGAATCGATCAGGGCGGACTTGGTGTTGTCCTTGTAGATCGGCTGGATCGGGACCAGGAACGAGGGGACGATCTTGGACCCGTTGTCGTAGGACTTGGTGTCGTTGATCTCAGGGTCTTTTCCAGCCAACAGGTCCTGAGAGGCTTTCACTGCCTGGGCGGCCAGGGCGCGGGTGTCCTTGAACACCGTGGAGAACTGGACGCCGTCGTTGATGGACTTGATGGAGGCAACCTCGGCGTCCTGGCCGGTGGTGACAGGCATGGGCTTGGGCTGTGACGAAAGTGTCGGGCCGTATCCGGCGTTGCGAAGGGCGGTGATGACGCCGCGTGCGATGTTGTCGTTGGGGGTGAGGACACCGTCCAGCTTGGCGCCGCCGCCGTTGTAGCCGGCGGTTAGGAGGTTATCCATGCGCTCCTGCGCCTTTTGTTGCGACCAGTTTTCGGTTGCCACCTGGGAGAGCTTGTTCTGCCCCGACTTCACCACGAGCGTGCCGTTGTCGATGTACTTCTGCAGCACAGACATGCCGCCGTTGAAGACGAAGGTTGCGTTGTTGTCATCGAGCGATCCGCCGAAGAGCTCGATGTTAAAGGGGCCCTTTGCGGATCCTTCGGTACCGTCCTTGTTGAGCACGCCCAGCCCAATGAGGAGCGATGTGGCCTGCTGAGCCCCGACCTTGAAGTTGTCGAAGGTGACGTAGACGTTGACGTTGGGGCTGTTTCGAACGAACCGGTCGTAGGAAACGATCGGGATCTTCGAGCTTGCCGCCTGCTGCAGTTGCGGGGCCAGTGCCGTTCCGTCGAGCGGAGCCAGGATCAACAGGTTGGCACCTTTGGTCATCATCTGGTCCACCTGCCGCTGCTGGGTGGGGATGTCGTTGTTGGCGTACTGGAGGTCCACCTGGTATCCGGCCTTTTCAAGGCCATCCTTGATGGCCTTGCCATCGGTGATCCACCGCTCTTCGTCCTGGCTGGGCAGGGATACGCCGATTCGGGTGTCGCTGGCTGCCTTGGGAGCACTGCCGGCGGCGGCGCCTCCACCGGCACCTCCACCCGCGCAACCAGCAAGTACCAGTGATGTGACTGCTGTTGCTGCGAACAAGAAAATCTTCTTAAACACCGTTCTCCTCCTTTGGAGAGCCGCGTGACGCTTGAAGCGTCTGATCTGCTTCGGCCTTCGCCGAGCCTGAATTGGGGATGTGATTGCGAGCACTTAGTGCCGTACAATGGACATCATGTTCGCACAGTACCAGCTATTGAAGCTAGTGGTGTTCTAAATTACATTTCGACGGGCCAGTTGAAAGCCTTTCCGGAAAGGCTTGAGGGCAGCGAACATCCTTGACTTGAAGGAGTCAGGCGCGGCGCATCCGCGCGAGCGATGACGCGAGTGCTAACTGTCCCGGGAGGGGCAAGAAAAGAGGCGGTTGGTGAACACCATTCAGCTGTTGATGAAGGCCAGCCAGGTCATAGACGAACTGGCTCGAATCGGCCAATCAACACCGGCGGAACTGGCCAAAGTAGTGTCCGAGCCCCGGCCGACCGTTTATCGGATCGTCGCAGCCCTGGAGCAGGAGAAACTCGTACGGTCGGGCGGTGACGGCAAACTTGAGCTGGGGACTGGAATTCTCAAGCTTGGTGACGCTGCGGCGGACGCCCTTGTGGACCGCTCAGAGCTGCGGTCGCAGCTGCGGTGGGTCCGCGGGCAGCTTGGCATGAGCGCGTTTTTCTGCGTGCTGCGGGAGTACGGCGCTGTTTGCCTGGATCAGATCCAAGGGGCGGACGTTGACCTGCTCGGCCTTGCGCCGGGTCGCACCCTCCCTCTGCACGCTGGCGCCGCACCGCAGGCGCTGCTTGCGTTTGGGTCACCCGAATTCCGCGAGTCCGTGCTGGCCTCGGGGCCATACCCGAGCATCGCTTCACAGACACCGCTGTCCGGCGAACAGTTGCGGGAAAGAGTGGACCGCACGGCCCGCCGCGGATGGAGCGTTGAGGACAGCGAGGTCATCGAGGGCGTTGCCTCAATCGCCGTTCCTGTGTTCCGCCGGGACGGCACTCTGCTTGGGGCCATGTCCGTCGCCGGCCTTCGCGCTAATGTCCAGGGGCAGGAAGAGAGAGCTCATCGGATACTCAATGCCGCCGCCAAGACCATCGCGGCCTCCATGGCGCAGGAAGACCCCAACGACACGCGGGACGCTTCGCGTCTGGATCCTCCCGAAGGCTCTGAACGGGACTCGCCGCGCGCGCCCGCAGTAATCGCCAAAGCCAGCGCATTGATGAACGCTCTCGCCGAGGAACGGATTGCCACCTCTACCCGGCTGACGGAACTTCTTGAGGAACCCCCGAGTTCGGTCTATCGAATGTTGGCCACCCTGGCGGAAGCCGGCTGGGTGGAACAGATCGGACACCGCGGGGCGTACCGCATCGGAAGCAAGCTGCTGTCCCTCTCCAGCGAACTTACCCAGCGCTTGGATATTCGTCGCGCAGCGGCTCCTGTCCTGCGCGAAATCCATGCAAAGACGGGGGAGACGACCTTCTTGTGCATCCGCAGCGCTACGCGGGCTGTCTGCATCGAGCGTATCGATGGGATAAGGGTCAACAGCAGGGTCCTGAAACTCGGCGAGTCCCTTCCACTGCATGTCGGCGCGGCACCCCGGGCCTTGCTCGCGTTCGAGGACCGCTCGTCCTGGGACGATTACGCAGCAATTGTTGCCAACAGCGGAGAGCCCTGGCGTGATGTCAGAACCCGATCCGAGTTCTATTCAGGCCTGGAGCAGATCCGGGGCCAGGGCTTTGTGATCAGCGATAACAATGTGACCCCGGGAATCGCGGCCATCGGAGCCCCTGTCTTTGACCATCGCGGTGGGGTAGCCGCCTCCTTGTCTGTCAGTGGCCTTCGCGAGGGCATGCTGTCCCGGCCGGTGGGCGCTGAACCTATCGTCGATCTCGTCCTCGCGGGGGCCCGCGCGTTGTCCGAGTACCTTGGGGCGCCGGCTGTAGCCAAAGCGGATGCAGACGTGTCACATGTCATAGCTTGACCCGCCGCCCCGTCCGTGACATGCTTCCGGACAGGGTGTCCACTAGGTGACACTGAAACTCAATTTCTCGGCGTGACAGACATCGCTTACCGAACCTGCACGCACACCACCGAAATCGCACCAACCTGGGTGCTCAGTCGAAGGAGACAAGCGTTGGAACCGATCGTCGTAGGACTCTTAGGAATCACACACCCGCACGCTTCTGCCCGGGTTCGCGCCCTGCGTGAAATCGAGGGCGTTGAGGTACTCGCAGCCGCTGACGAGGATTCCCGGCTGAAATACTTCACCGATAAGTACGATATGGAGCCGCGCGACATCGATTCGCTGCTCCAGGATGAGCGCATCAACGCGATCATGGTCCACTCCAAGAGCAAGGACATGGTTCCCCACGCGCTCCGGGCCCTCGCCGCCGGCAAATCCGTCGTCGTCGAAAAGCCCGGCGGAGGCACCGTCGAGGACCTCGAGCGGTTGGCCGAGGCCGAAGCCAAAGCCGCCCCCGGCCTCGTTGTGCAGGTCGGTTACAACGTGCGCCTCGCACAGTCCATCGCCGAGGCCAAGAAGCTAATCGCGGACGGCGTCATCGGTGAAGTCGTCTCGGTATCCGCCCGCGGCGCCGCCCTCGTCGGTGAACACCTGACCGCGCACCTGAACCAACCCGCGGACATGGGCGGCGCCCTCTGGATCATCGGATGCCACATGCTTGACTCCCTGGTCCACATGTTCGGCGCCCCCGACTCGGTCAACGCGCGCGTCCACAAGTCCGGCCGCCTCTCGGATGAGAAGAGCCGCGAGGACTCTGCCGCCGTCCTGCTGAACTACCCGGACATGTCGGTGACCTTCAGCTTTGACGGACACGACCACCTTGAGTGGTTCGAAAGCTCCAGGGTCTCCGTCTACGGGACGGGCGGCATGCTCGAAATCGGCATACTGCCCCAGAAACTCCGCGTGTACGTGGACCAGGACCGCGCCGGGTGGCGGGCCGGATGGACCGAATGGACCCAGAGCTACTTCACCCCGCCCTTCGCCCGGACCGAACTCAATAAGTTCTCGGAACTTCCGGAACTGGAAAACATCAGCAACTTTCACCCTGAGATGCGCGGCTGGGTCGACAGCATCCGCACAGGCGCGCCGGTCGTCGCGCCCGTCGCTGATGCCCTTGCCGTCGCCCGGATCGTTGAGGCATGCTACCGCTCCGAGAAGGAGCAGGGAGCATCCGTCGAGGTCGAGAGCGCATGAACTCCCAGAACGAGGAAACCGTGACTCCACAGCTAATTGCCACCTGCTGGGTGAGTGCAGGGGACACCGCCCCCGGCCTCCCGGACGAGACCAGCCCCATCCCGATCGAGGAGCGCATCGAACTGATCGCCCAGACCGGATGGTCCGGCATCGGTTTGGTGCACCACGACCTGCTGCAGGCCCGCCGAACCATCGGCTACGCCGAACTCTCCCGGATCATCCGCGAGGCAGGAATCGACATCGTCGAGGTGGAGTTCCTGAACGGCTGGTGGACCACCGGTGCCGAGCGCGCCGAATCCGACATCCAGCGCGCCGAATTGTTTGAAGCCGCGAAGGCCCTGGGCGCGCGGCACATCAAGGTCGGAGCCGGCGAGACAGACAACCCTCTTCCGCTGTCGACGATGGCCAGCGCCTTCGCTGATTTGGCGGACGAAGCTGCCGAATCCGGTATGCGGCTGGCACTGGAGGCCACGCCTTTCTCCCACCTGCGCACAACCCAGGAAGCGGTCAAGGTCGTCACACACTCCGACAGCCCGGCCGCGGGTCTGATGATCGATATCTGGCACACCCACAGGTCAGGACTCTCACATGACGACCTCTGGGACGTCGTACCCATGGACAGGGTTTTCGCCGTGGAAATCGATGACGGACACAAGGACGTCGTCGGCAGCCTCTTCGAAGACACCATCAACAACCGCGCCTACTGCGGCGAAGGGGACTTCGACACTCGCAGGTTCATCCGACGAACACTGGATGCCGGATACAAGGGCCCCTGGGGTGTGGAGATTATCTCCGCCGAACACCGCAGCCTCCCCGTAGCGGAGGGCCTCAAACGAGCCTATGAGACCGCCATGAACTGCTTCCCCAGTACCGTAAACGCCCGCTGACCAGCACCGCGCACGAGGCCGGCCCAGTACGGACCGGCTCTGAACACGCATCGGTGTAAAACCGACTCCAACTTTCTGAAAGGCCACACCATGTCCAACGACAAGCGCCTGCGTCTGGCCCTTTTCGGCTCCGGCCGCATCGGGCAGGTACATGCACGCAACATCGCAGCACACCCGAACATCGATCTCGTCCTGATCGCTGACCCCTTCATCGACGGGGCACGCCGTCTGGCGGAAAGCACCGGTGCACTCGCTGTGCAGGACCCCGAAGAAGTCTTCGCAGACACCAGTCTGGACGGGGTCATCATCGGCTCGCCCACCAGCACTCACGTGGACCTTATTTCCCGCTCGGTAGCCCGAGGCCTTGCCGTGCTCTGCGAAAAGCCCATCGATCTGGATATCGACACCGTCCTCGCGTGCCGCGAACAGATCAAAGACTCCACTGTCCCCATCATGCTCGGGTTCAACCGGCGCTTCGATCCCTCCTTCGCTGCTGTCCGCGCCAGGGTGGAAGCCGGAGAAATCGGCAAGCTGGAACAGCTCACCATCACCAGCCGCGACCCCGAGCCAGCGCCACGGGACTACATCGCCGGATCAGGCGGCATCTTCAGGGACATGACGATCCACGACCTGGACATGGCCCGTTCCTTTATCCCGAACATCGTCGAAGTCTCCGCAGTGGCGTCCAACGTCTTCAGCAAAGACATCGAAGAGCTTAACGACTTCGATTCCGCCGTAGTGACTCTGCGCGGCAGCGAAGGCGAGCTCATCACCATTACCAACTCCCGTCACTGCGCTTTCGGCTACGACCAGAGGCTGGAAGCATTCGGGCCGGACGGCATGCTCTCGGCGGCCAACGTCGCGCCCACCACCGTCCGCAAATCCGGTGCCAAAGGTACAGAAGAAGCTGACGCCTACTACCCCTTCTTCCTCGAACGCTACCCGCAGGCCTACTACGCAGAGCTGGATGCATTCGCGCACTCCATCCGGAGCGGGGCAACCACCTCACCGAGTTTCGCCGACGGGGTTTCCGCCCTGATCCTGGCGAACGCGGCAGCAGAATCCGCCGTCACCGGCAAAACTGTGAGCGTCGTCGAGCTCTAGCACTCCACATTGGGGGTTCGCATCGCCGATGCGAACCCCCAATCGCAAATCGCTACGTTATTCAGTTCTATCGCTTCAGGCTGCCCGTCCCCGCCGGCGAATACTGCCGCTATAGGCAGCCCAGGATCAAGGAGACCCATGGCAACCGGTAAATGGGCCTGGACTGTCAGCGAAGGCGACGTCGTCGCATGGGCTGACAGGAAGCAGCGCCTCCACGGAACAGTCGTGGAAGCTGCACCCGAGCTCGGCGTCGCATGGATCATCGACATCGTATACGGGGAACGCCACATGGTGATGATGCAGGATCTCCTTCCTGAATCCCCGGCTGCCCCCGGATTCGCCGTCCCGTTGTCTCAGTTTCAGGCGCCTCAACGGCCGACAAGCTAATAAGAATCCGGGGTAATTCGGCACCTTCCCATCACTGAGAAGCACCACGAGAAAGAAACGAACCCCTAGTGAAAGTCTTTAGCTCTCCGGCCGTCAAAAAGGCCCTCGATGAAGTCATCGATCTGTTCCAACAGGCAACATCAGTCGACGTTAAGGCTGTCTTTGAGCCAACAGGCCAGCTGCTTGGACGCATAGAAGCCCGTGAACCGTTCGATGCGATGATCGCGGTAAGCGGCTCGTTCGCGTCGTTGGGGCCCGTAATCGATGCCAGTACCCTGACACCTGTGGCTCGCGCCGGCATCGGTGTCGCCGTCAACGGCGGCACTTCAGCTCCTGACATCTCGACGGCCGAATCCTTCATCAAGACCATCCGCGGCGCCAGGTCGGTAGCCTACTCCGGTATCGGAGCCAGCGGAGCCTACTTCGCGACACTGCTGGAAGTCCTGGGCCTCAGCGAAGAAGTCGGCTCCCACGCCACCATCGTCAAAAAGGGTTACGTCGCCGAAGCCGTCGTGGACGGCACCGCGGATATAGCAATCCAGCAGCTCAGCGAACTGCTGTTCGTACCCCAAGCCCACATCGTCGGTCCACTGCCCCCCGAGTTCCAGCACTACACAGAATTCTCTGCGGCAGTAAGCGCCGACTCCACTACACCAGTGGAAGCGCAGTCCTTCGTATCCTTCCTAGCCTCCCCGGCAGCACAAGCCAAATACCTGCAAACGATGCTCGAACTGCCAACGGCCCCCGGCAAATAGAGCGCCCTTCCGGAGCTGACCTTCCAGGCCCGGCCGAAACGGCCCACCGCCGACATTTTGTCTTCTCCACCATGACAGCGAAAAGAGACAACCCCGATGAACCAGGCTTTTGTGTACGACGCTGTGCGCACCCCCTTTGGAAAGTTCGGCTCCGGCCTCGCCGCCGTCCGCCCGGACGACCTTGCTGCGCACGTGATCAAGGAATCCGTCAAGCGGGCGCCGTCCCTCGACGTCGAGCGGATCGATGAGGTGGTGTTCGGCAACGCCAACGGTGCCGGTGAGGAGAACCGCAACATCGCCCGGATGGGCACGCTGCTGGCCGGGCTCCCGGTTTCCATCCCGGGCACCACGGTGAACCGGCTCTGCGGTTCCTCCCTGGATGCCGCCATTATTGCCTCCCGCCAGATCAATGCCGGTGACGCCGACCTGATGCTCGTCGGTGGCGCCGAGTCGATGTCCCGCGCGCCCTGGGTGCTGCCCAAGACGGAGAAGCCGTACCCGGCCGGGGACATGACCCTGGCGTCCACCACGCTGGGCTGGCGCCTGGTGAACAAGGCGATGCCGAAGGAGTGGACCATCTCCCTGGGCGAGGCCACCGAGCGGCTCCGCGAAAAGTACGGTGTGAGCCGCGAGGCGCAGGATGAGTTCGCCGCCGCCTCGCACAACCTGTCCGCCGCCGCCTGGGACGAGGGCTTCTACGACAACCTGGTCACCCCGGTCCCCGGCACGGACCTGGTCCGGGACGAAGGGGTGCGCCCCGGCTCCTCCGCGGAGAAGCTCGCGGGCCTCAAGACCGTGTTCCGGGCAGAGAACGGCACGGTCACCGCGGGGAACGCATCCCCGTTGTCCGACGGCGCCTCCGCGGCTTGGATCGGGTCCGAGGCGGCCGCCGGGCTGCTGGGCCTGGACCCGCTGGCGCGTATCGCCGGGCGTGGCGCGCACGCCAATGATCCGCAGTACTTTGGCTACGCCCCGGTCGAGGCGGCGAACAAGGCCCTCGAAAAGGCGGGGATCGGCTGGGAGCAGGTGGGCGCTGTCGAACTTAACGAAGCCTTCGCCGCGCAGTCCCTGGCCTGCATCAACGCCTGGGGCGTCGACCACTCGATCGTGAACCGGCACGGCGGGGCGATTGCCATGGGCCACCCGCTGGGTGCTTCCGGGACCCGGATCCTGGGCACTTTGGCCCGGTCCCTGCAGGCCTCCGGCGAACGCTGGGG